>NZ_CP015423.1:1211666-1817500 GCF_001719045.1 Paenibacillus polymyxa | reverse complement strand
CGACAGTCACTTTCTGCTGAATACATAGGCAGAATAGAGGCAGACCAGGGGAACTGAAACATCTAAGTACCCTGAGGAAGAGAAAACAATAGTGATTCCGTCAGTAGCGGCGAGCGAACGCGGATTAGCCCAAACCAAGGAGCTTGCTCCTTGGGGTTGTGGGACGTCTCACATGGAGTTACAAAGGAACCGGTTAGATGAAGAGGTCTGGAAAGGCCCGCCAGAGAAGGTAAAAGCCCTGTAGTTCAAAACTTGTTCTCTCCGAGACGGATCCCGAGTAGTGCGGGGCACGTGAAACCCCGTATGAATCCGGCAGGACCATCTGCCAAGGCTAAATACTCCCTGGCGACCGATAGTGAAGCAGTACCGTGAGGGAAAGGTGAAAAGGACCCCGGAAGGGGAGTGAAATAGATCCTGAAACCGTGTGCTTACAAGAAGTCAGAGTCCGATCTATGGGTGATGGCGTGCCTTTTGTAGAATGAACCGGCGAGTTACGTTCCCGTGCAAGGTTAAGGTGAAGAGCTGAAGCCGCAGCGAAAGCGAGTCTGAATAGGGCGAATGAGTACGTGGACGTAGACCCGAAACCGGGTGATCTACCCCTGTCCAGGGTGAAGGTGCGGTAACACGCACTGGAGGCCCGAACCCACGCATGTTGAAAAATGCGGGGATGAGGTGGGGGTAGCGGAGAAATTCCAATCGAACCCGGAGATAGCTGGTTCTCCCCGAAATAGCTTTAGGGCTAGCCTCGGAAAGAAGAATCGTGGAGGTAGAGCACTGATTGGGTGCGGGGCCCGCAAGGGTTACCAAGCTCAGTCAAACTCCGAATGCCATAGATTTAGTTCCGGGAGTCAGACAGTGAGTGCTAAGATCCATTGTCGAAAGGGAAACAGCCCAGACCATCAGCTAAGGTCCCCAAGTGTGTGTTAAGTGGGAAAGGATGTGGAGTTGCACAGACAACCAGGATGTTGGCTTAGAAGCAGCCACCATTGAAAGAGTGCGTAATAGCTCACTGGTCGAGTGACTCTGCGCCGAAAATGTAACGGGGCTAAACACACCACCGAAGCTATGGCTTGATGCAATGCATCAGGGGTAGGGGAGCGTTGAATGCGGGTTGAAGGTGTACCGTAAGGAGCGCTGGACTGCATTCAAGTGAGAATGCCGGTATGAGTAACGAAAAGATCTGTGAGAATCAGATCCGCCGAAAGCCTAAGGGTTCCTGAGGAAGGTTCGTCCGCTCAGGGTAAGTCGGGACCTAAGGCGAGGCCGATAGGCGTAGTCGAAGGACAACAGGTCGAAATTCCTGTACCACCGTAATCCGTTATGAGCAATGGGGTGACGCAGTAGGGTAGTGACGCGGACTGATGGATGTCCGTCTAAGCAGTGAGGCTGATGTGTAGGCAAATCCGCACATCGTAAGGCTGGGCTGTGATGGGGAGCGAAAATTGTAGTAGCGAAGGTCATGATCTCAGACTGCCAAGAAAAGCCTCTAGCCAGGAGAAGGTGCCCGTACCGCAAACCGACACAGGTAGGCGAGAAGAGAATTCTAAGGCGCGCGGAAGAACTCTCGTTAAGGAACTCGGCAAAATGACCCCGTAACTTCGGGAGAAGGGGTGCCTCGGTAGGGTGAATAGCCCGAGGGGGCCGCAGTGAAAAGGCCCAAGCGACTGTTTAGCAAAAACACAGGTCTGTGCGAAGCCGCAAGGCGAAGTATACGGGCTGACGCCTGCCCGGTGCTGGAAGGTTAAGGGGAGTGGTAAGCCCTTCGGGGCGAAGCTATGAACCGAAGCCCCAGTAAACGGCGGCCGTAACTATAACGGTCCTAAGGTAGCGAAATTCCTTGTCAGGTAAATTCTGACCCGCACGAATGGCGTAACGACTTGGGCGCTGTCTCAACGAGAGATCCGGTGAAATTTTAATACCTGTGAAGATGCAGGTTACCCGCGACAAGACGGAAAGACCCCATGGAGCTTTACTGCAGCTTGATATTGAATTTGGGTACGATCTGTACAGGATAGGTGGGAGCCGTTGAATCTTGAGCGCCAGCTTGAGAGGAGGCATCCTTGGGATACCACCCTGATCGTATCTAGGTTCTAACTTGGTACCGTGACCCGGTACGAGGACAGTGTCAGGTGGGCAGTTTGACTGGGGCGGTCGCCTCCTAAAGAGTAACGGAGGCGCCCAAGGTTCCCTCAGAATGGTTGGAAATCATTCGAAGAGTGCAAAGGCAGAAGGGAGCTTGACTGCGAGACCTACAAGTCGAGCAGGGACGAAAGTCGGGCTTAGTGATCCGGTGGTACCGCATGGAAGGGCCATCGCTCAACGGATAAAAGCTACCCTGGGGATAACAGGCTTATCTCCCCAAGAGTCCACATCGACGGGGAGGTTTGGCACCTCGATGTCGGCTCATCGCATCCTGGGGCTGAAGTAGGTCCCAAGGGTTGGGCTGTTCGCCCATTAAAGCGGTACGCGAGCTGGGTTCAGAACGTCGTGAGACAGTTCGGTCCCTATCTGTCGTGGGCGTAGGAAATTTGAGAGGAGCTGTCCTTAGTACGAGAGGACCGGGATGGACGTACCGCTGGTGTACCAGTTGTTCCGCCAGGAGCACCGCTGGGTAGCTATGTACGGAAGGGATAAGCGCTGAAAGCATCTAAGCGTGAAGCCCCCCTCAAGATGAGATTTCCCAATTAGTAAGACCCCTTGAAGACGACGAGGTAGATAGGTTGGGGGTGGAAGTGCAGTAATGCATGGAGCTGACCAATACTAATCGGTCGAGGGCTTATCCTAAGAATAAAACGCAATGAGTTTCGGATCCAGTTTTCAGGGTGTAACCTTGAAACAAATACTTAATATTCCCTGATAGCTCAGTTGGTAGAGCACTCGACTGTTAATCGAGTTGTCACAGGTTCGAGTCCTGTTCGGGGAGCCATATGGAGAGGTGTCCGAGTTGGCCGAAGGAGCACGATTGGAAATCGTGTAGGCGCCAAAAGCGTCTCGAGGGTTCGAATCCCTCTCTCTCCGCCAGAATTATTTTATTGCATGGCCCGTTGGTCAAGGGGTTAAGACACCTCCCTTTCACGGAGGTAACAGGGGTTCGAATCCCCTACGGGTCATAAAAATATCATAAAAGGGCTTGCAATAAAAAGTTCATTATGGTATAATATGAGAAGTGATTAATTGTGGAGGCTTAGCTCAGCTGGGAGAGCATCTGCCTTACAAGCAGAGGGTCGGGGGTTCGAGCCCCTCAGCCTCCACCATTTGAAAAATTAATATTTATTATTGTCGCGGGGTGGAGCAGTTCGGTAGCTCGTCGGGCTCATAACCCGAAGGTCGCAGGTTCAAATCCTGCCCCCGCAACCAATTAAAATTATTATGGAACTGTGGTGTAGAGGCCTAACATGCCTGCCTGTCACGCAGGAGATCGCGGGTTCGAATCCCGTCAGTTCCGCCATTAGTATTATAACGTGTAATGAAGAGCCTTATTCTAAGGCTCGGTAGCTCAGTCGGTAGAGCAGAGGACTGAAAATCCTCGTGTCGGCGGTTCGATTCCGTCCCGAGCCACTTTTAATTGAATATTTTATGTGCCGGTGTAGCTCAACTGGTAGAGCAACTGACTTGTAATCAGTAGGTTGGGGGTTCAAGTCCTCTCGCCGGCACCATTTTTGGAGGATTAGCGAAGTGGCCAAACGCATCAGACTGTAAATCTGCTCCCTTACGGGTTCGGTGGTTCGAATCCATCATCCTCCACCAGTTTTATAGGGGCATAGTTTAAAGGTAGAACAACGGTCTCCAAAACCGTTGGTGTGGGTTCAATTCCTGCTGCCCCTGCCAATTATTCATTACTTGCGGCGGTCGTGGCGAAGTGGTTAACGCACCGGACTGTGACTCCGGCATTCGTGGGTTCAAGCCCCATCGGCCGCCCTTTACTTATTGGGGATTAGCCAAGCGGTAAGGCAACGGACTTTGACTCCGTCATGCATAGGTTCAAATCCTATATCCCCAGCCATATTTATGCGGACGTGGCTCAGCGGTAGAGCATCGCCTTGCCAAGGCGAGGGTCGCGGGTTCGATTCCCGTCGTCCGCTTTGTTACACTCTGGCGCCATAGCCAAGTGGTAAGGCAAAGCTCTGCAAAAGCTTTATTCCCCAGTTCAAATCTGGGTGGCGCCTCCATAATTGAATACGCCGGCGTGGCGGAATGGCAGACGCGCTCGACTCAAAATCGAGTGGGAAACCGTGGAGGTTCGAGTCCTCTCGCCGGTATTAACTAAAAGAGTTCATTAGAGACATTCTCTAGTGAGCTTTTTTTATTTGAGTTTTAGTACCTCACTCATTGTTTGAGCTGAAGATACTTTCGAGTTGTACTCCAAATGCGAATAAACATTGGCTATTATTGCGTAATCACTGTGACCCAGCCATTCCTGAACTTCTTTCATGCTTACCCCTAATACATCTACATAAATATACTCCAGGTATTCAAGACAATAAGAATTGTCAGAAGACAAGCGATAGGATTCCTGTTATTCCTTCATACGAATCAGAAGCTCATAGAACGTGTCCACCAGTAGCAGTATACGGCGACTGGCTTTATTCTTGATTCGGTCCTTTTCAATTTCAATATATCTATCATTCAAATTGCCCGATGTGACGGTATGTTTAATATTAATAGTCCAATTCAATAAATCAATAGCCGACCAGTTTAATCCTACGACCTCGCTTCGGCTTAGCCCATAAAAGGCAGCCAGGATAACGGAAAGCTCAATTCTTTCGCCTCGGATTACTGCGAGGAGTTGATTCAGCTCCTCGGCATTGTAGAAGTTCACGTCGTAATTGTTCTTTTTTGGGCTTTCAACTAAGTCAGCGAGATTCGCCACAATCGGCTTTATTTTCACGGCATACTGAAGGGCTCTGCAAATGTTCGCGTGGTAATGAATAACGGTATTGGCGCTGACACCTTGCACATTCATTTCATGGGTATACAAGGTCTGAAAATCCTCTGTAGTTAAATCATCAAGCAATACATCCCTTTCTCTCGGAAAAAGGATCTACGCGGCCTTTTACAGTGTCGGAATAGGAGATATAGGAGATAAGCCCGATACTGTTTTTCATCATCTCTAACCATTGAAGCATAAAGTCTGCGAACAGCTTTTTGCTATTAACGGATGGAGTAGCCGCTTTTACTCTTACAGCATATCTTCGTTTTCAACCGCGAGTGTTTGTCCTTACATATGATAATTCTTCCTGGCTTCCTGAAGCAAGATTTCGGCTCTTTTCTTGGTTTCTTTTATCTTAAGCCCCGTAGGGATCCATTTTGGTTATCGTTTACCATTCTCATCTTTACAGTTAGGCGGATGTCCCGTTGCGCTTTCTCCTCTTCCAACAACTCCAGAGGGTGAACCCGATCCTTTTTCAAATACCGGTTGGGATTCCGAATGGATTTGCTACAAAAGTGGTAGCTGAATCCGCCGATGGATTGCTTTAGCGCCCAGAAGGTGCATTTGATTTTGAACCGGGCGGTATAAAGTTCGATGATCTAGGTCGCCTCCAGTGTCAGATCGGTGCTGGCTAGAATGGAGCATCGCCTGTTCGGATTCACCAGCAAAAACCACAGTTTTTGGTATACTTCTTTGGCCCCATAACATATCCAGACACAGGTAACTAACGGATTATTCACTGCCATATATGCTCACGATAGCGTACTCAACCAATTGGTTCCATTGTTCAACCCCCCGCAAAGCAGGATTGATCAGAGGTAGGCAAAACCATTTCCGGGACGTGCCCTAGTCAAAACACAGCATGAGGCCGATGACAATGACAACAAACCCATGAAAAGCGCCTCCAAAATTGCGTCACATTTAACACAATTGATATTGATTATCAATATCAATTGTGTTAATATGATTTTGTTTACTAGTGAACAAAAAATAATCTAATGGTGACACTGATCTTGGTCTGCAACTACTACAAGAGAGGGGAGATTGGGAAATTGGAGTTTCAAAATCATTTTAAAGGTCATCTTTACGAGCAATATATTAAAATGCTACATCTGAATGAGCTGTATACTGAACAAGAATTTAACTCGTTTCGGCAACAGGCCAGAAAGTACCAGATTGACATGCTCTCTAACAATATTACTAGTGTACACGTTATTGATTGCATTGGTGATTATGAACCGATAAATCATACCGGGATTGTGGAGAAGATGGGGTTGTCCAAAGCTAGCATTACTAAAATTAGTGCAAAGCTGCTGGAAATGGGCTTCATTATGAGAAGTCAACTGAACAGCAATCGTAAGGAGATTTACTTTAGTTTAACGGATAAGGGAAGACACGTTTATCATTTGCATAAAGAACTGCACAAAGAAAAAGAAGAAAGGTTTTACCAATTCATTGAATCCTATTCAGAGGTTGAGCTGCAGACTATTGGAAAATTTATGAGTGATTTGGTGGCGCGTGCCGAAGAATACTCCGAAGGGAAGTTTACGATAAATGACGACATTAAAGATTGAGGAATTAAGATCCAAGATTGAAGGGAAAGAAATTTTAAAAGGGCTCACACTGGAGATTCATGGCGGAGAGATTCATGCGATTATGGGGCCTAATGGGACGGGAAAAAGTACATTGGCTTCAGCATTAATGGGCCATCCCAAATATGAGGTTACTGGCGGTAAGGTGACATTGGACAATGAAGACCTTCTGGAGATGGAGGTGGATGAGCGTGCCCAGGCAGGCTTGTTCCTCGCTATGCAATACCCAAGTGAAATTGCTGGCGTGACCAACTCGGACTTTCTCAGAAGTGCCATCAATGCACGGCGTGAAGAAGGCGATGAGATATCCTTAATCCGTTTTATCCGTGAAATGGAGAGCAAAATGAAGGGGCTGGAGATGAACCCGGAATTTGTGCATCGTTATTTGAATGAGGGATTCTCTGGCGGTGAAAAAAAGCGGAATGAGATTTTGCAAATGATGCTACTTGAACCCAAGTTTGTGATCCTGGATGAAGTGGACTCAGGGCTTGATATTGATGCACTGCGTATTGTGGCCAATGGCGTAAATGAGATGCGCAGCCCGGATAGAGGCTTTTTAATCATCACCCATTATCAACGACTGTTGAATTATATTACCCCGGATTTTGTGCATGTCATGATGCAAGGCCGGATAGTTAAATCTGGCGGTCCGGAGCTTGCCCACCGTTTGGAGGCTGAAGGGTACGATTGGGTGAAGGAGGAACTTGGGATTACGGATGAGACGGTAAGGGAAGCTTAAAAGCCGGAGAGGAGGAACAGCACGTGGATATACAAGCTAGAGTTTCAATGAATGTGGACGATTTACGCGCATGGTCAAGCGCTAAGGATGAACCTCGTTGGCTGATTGAACGCCGCGTTCACGCACTCGAACTGGCAGGGACGCTGGAGTTGCCTAAAGTGGAGAAAATCAATCTCGAAAAATGGGATATCTACGAAAGTGGAGATTACAAAGCTGAGAATGCGTGGTCTAGTTTGGAGGAAGCGCCGGAGGTTGTTCGAGGTTTGGTTACTTCTCCGGTGAAAGGCGGACTAATCGTTCAGTTCAACTCGGATGTAGTGTATACGAAATTGTCCGAGAGCTTAGCCGCCCAGGGAGTCATTTTAACGGATCTGCATACTGCGGCAAAAGAGCATGAGGAGCTGGTTCAACGTTATCTCTTTCAGGCAGTAAAGCCAGAAGAACATCGTTTATCTGCTGCACACAGTGCCTTATGGAGTGGTGGCGTTTTTCTATATGTCCCAGACGGTGTAGAGGTTGAAGCACCTATTCAAGCGATCTTTCTTAACGATACAAGCGGTGTGTGTTTTGCTCCTCACGTCTTAATTGTGGCAGGGAGCAACAGCAAGATCACTTATGTGGATAATTGTGTATCGAGTGGTGATGATGTCAAGGTATTGCATAACGGTGTGACGGAGGTTTTCGCGGGGGCGGGCTCAAAGGTGCAAGTAGCTTCGGTTCATCAGCTTGCTGCAACTACAACAGATTTCACCCAGCGACGGGCGGTCGTTCTTGCTGATGGGGGTGTGGAATGGATTATCGGTGAGATGAACAATGGTTATACCGCCAGCGATACCAAGACTTTGCTACAAGGCAACGGGGCGGTCTCCGACAATAAGGTGATTGCTATTGGCACGGGCAATCAAAAATCGAGCTATACAACTCAAGCTCAGCATTTTGGCAGAAGCTCGGTAAGCCAGATGATTACGCGTGCAGTCATGCTTGAAGAAGCTACGGCCATTATCAACGGCCTTACAAAGATTGAAAAAGGTGCAACCCATTGTGATGGTCAGCAAACAGAACGCGTGCTTATGCTAAGTCCTAAAGCTCGCGGCGATGCCAATCCGATCCTGCTGATAGATGAGGATGATGTAACCGCGGGTCATGCTGCATCCGTGGGGCAAGTAAATGCAGAGCAAATCTATTATCTGATGTCGCGCGGGATATCACGGAGTGAAGCCGAACATCTTGTTATTTTCGGATTTCTCGCTCCTGTCATTTCGGAGATCCCGCTGGAAGGTGTTCGCAGTCGCCTAAAAGATTTAGTGGAAAGCAAGCTCGGCAGATCATAGCAAATCAAAATGAATCTTGAAAGGTTAAAAAGGAGTGATACTAATGGCTAAAAAAGCACCAGATATGGGCGAATATAAATATGGGTTTCGCGACAAGCACCAGTCTATTTTTCAATCTGGAAAAGGTCTGACGGAAGAGATTGTCCGGGAAATTTCCCGGATCAAGGAAGAGCCGGAGTGGATGCTCAATTTTCGGTTGAAAGCTTTGAATCAATTCTACAAAATGCCGATGCCTGAATGGGGAGCGGATTTGACCGGGCTAAATCTTGATGACATCCAGTATTACGTTCGCCCTTCTGAAAAACAGGGAAAGACCTGGGAGGAGGTTCCTTCCGAGATCAAAGCAACCTTTGACAAGCTGGGAATCCCTGAAGCGGAGCAAAAGTTCCTGGCGGGCGTATCCGCTCAATATGAGTCGGAAGTAGTTTATCACAGCATGCGGAAAGAACTGGAGGATCAGGGCGTTATTTTTCTTGATACGGATAGTGCATTAAAGCAATACCCCGAAGTGTTTAAGCAACATTTTGGGACGATCATCCCTCCCGCCGACAATAAATTTGCGGCGCTTAATAGTGCGGTTTGGTCAGGCGGTAGCTTTGTATACATTCCGAAGGGTGTTCAGTGCGAGGTTCCTATACAAGGTTATTTCCGTATTAATTCTGAAAATATGGGTCAATTCGAGCGGACATTAATTATTGCCGAAGAGGGCAGCTTTGTCCATTATGTTGAAGGATGTACAGCACCTATTTATAGTACCAGTTCTCTGCATAGTGGAGTTATTGAAATTATTTGCCGGAAAGATTCCCGTGTCCGTTACACGACCATTCAGAATTGGGCTCCTAATATCTACAACTTGGTAACCCAAAGGGCTGTGGCAGAAGAAAATGCCACAATGGAATGGGTGGACGGCAACATCGGCTCCAAGGTAACAATGAAGTATCCGGCAGTATTATTGAAAGGACGGGGAGCCAAGGGGTCCATCCTGTCTATTGCCGTAGCCGGTAAAGATCAGCATCAAGATGCTGGCGCGAAGGTAATTCACCTTGCTCCCGAGACAACATCTACGATTATATCCAAATCCATCAGCAAGCAGGGCGGAAAAGTAAACTACCGAGGGTTGTCCAGCTTCAGCCGCGATTCCGCAGGGTCCAAGTCCAATATTAAGTGCGATACGTTGATATTGGACAACATGTCAACCTCAGATACGATTCCGTACAATGAAATTAAAAACGATCAGATTACTTTGGAGCACGAGGCAACAGTATCCAAAGTGTCCGAGGAACAATTGTTTTACTTAATGAGCCGCGGGCTTACAGAACAAGATGCTACACAAATGATTGTAATGGGCTTTATTGAACCGTTTACCAAAGAATTGCCAATGGAATATGCCGTTGAAATGAATCGGTTGATTCAATTTGAGATGGAAGGAAGCATCGGTTGATTCATTAATTTAATAGATCAAACCTTTATCATTCTTTAAAGAAGTGCGAGGTGCTAGTAATGAAGAAAAATAATTCGGACGATTCAGAACTAGCTCAAATTACCCGAGAGATACGAAAACTTCAGTTCTGCTTCTATATGCTGTCAGGATTGAGCGCAAGTTGTGGTGTGATGATACCTTTAGACTCTATTTATACGCTTATAAGGGAACTTTCGGATCAAGAGGCCACTCTTAGGCAAAAAGCAAAGGATCACTCAGACGATCTAGGGTGAAAAAAGGTCTGAATTGACGGTTGGTAAAACAATGGGAGGAGTTGACATAATGGATGAAAATGGAGTTTTATTCGATGAAGTATCGGAAGTTCTTCTCAAACTACGTCCTTTCTTACTGCGTGACGGTGGAGATGCTGAACTGGTCGAGGTTGAGAACGGTATAGCAAAATTAAGATTTTTGGGAGCTTGCAATGGTTGCCCAAGTGCTACGATTACGTTAAAGGTTGCTATTGAGCGCGCAATTCTTGAGGAAATTGATGATATTAAAGAAGTTGTACAAGTATTCTAAAATTTTCACTTCATCAAACAAGGTATTATCAAGAATGTATTCGGTATCGAGTGGGAAACCATGGAGGTTCGAGTCCTCTCGCCGGTATACACAAAGGATGATAAAATGCTTAAAAGCATTTTATCATCCTTTTTATTATTCATACTCATGATTTAAGGAACAAAACTAACTTGGATTTAGATTAGTTGAGGGAAGAACTTTGCTTAGGTTTTCTCAATAGATTTAAATTTGACCCGGTCTTTGATCTTATAGTAAGATGGTGGTACTGAAAAAACATTTTCAGTTTATTAAGTACGAGAGAAATGAGGACGAATATGCAGGAAAGAATTTTGGAGGCTTTTGTAGATGAAGTTCATGAAAATGGATTGAAATTTACGATGGATGATCTTGCGAAAAGACTCGCTATTAGTAAGCGTACATTGTATGAAAATTTTTCGTCTAAGACGCTTATTTTAGAAACACTTATTAAGCGTACAAATGATGATATGATTCGAAAAACTGAGCAGATTATCGAAAATAATGAGTTATCTTTGTTAGACAAGATTAAGCAGTCGATTAGGGTCATGCCTCTGTATTATAAGTTTTACGATTTAAGAATATTGGACCAGATGAAAAAGTATTATCCTGAGCAATGGAAAAGGGTACATGCCGATTTAAATGACTGGTCTCCGATTAGAACATTAATTCAGGAAGGCATCCGAGAAGGAATTATTGTGAACAAAAATGAGGCTCTGATCATGAAGCTTATTATTGAATCTGTAAATTTAACGCTTGATCAGCGTTTCTTTCTGGATAACAGTGTGACGGTAGAGGAAGCAACTTATTCTATTGTAGATATTTTGTTGTTTGGATTGGTCGAAAAATAAAAAAATAGCCTCAACAATATGCTGCATAGTTGAAGAGGCCATTTTTTATATGAAAACTAATAAAACAATTTTAGTTTCAATTGTTTTTGAAAAAGAATAATGAAGTTTACCTGATGTTGAATAAAGAGATACGGAAAAGGAAGGGTGGAAATATGTCTATACTCACAAGAAATCGAGGAGCAATGCTGTTATTGATGCTTAACATTTTTTTGGCATTCATGGGGATTGGATTGGTTGTCCCTGTGTTACCTAAGTTTATAAGTGAGCTAGGGATGAATGGTTCCTCGATGGGACTGATGGTTGCAGCTTTTGCGTTGACACAGCTTTTGTTATCACCATTGTCAGGAAAGTTGTCTGATCGTTATGGACGTAAAAAGTTGATTGTTTCTGGGATGTTCATCTTCATGTTATCAGAGCTTGTTTTTGGACTGGCGAATTCCATTCCTACCCTGTTCATAGCACGAATCATGGGTGGAGCAGGGGCAGCGTTGCTTACTCCTTCTATTATGGCCTATGTTGCTGACGTGACCTCGTTTGAGGAAAGAGGCAAGGGAATGGGAATGATCAATGCAGCGATCAACACAGGCTTCATAATCGGGCCAGGGATTGGCGGATTGCTTGCCACATATGGAATACGCATTCCCTTTTTTGCGGCAGCAGGAGCTGCGGGAATAGCAGCTATCTTGTCTCTGTTAGTACTGCCTGAGTCTTTAAGCAAGGAAAAGCAACAATATAATAGAGAGCTTCCACGTCAAAAAGAAAATCTTTTGCAGCAATTTGCCAAGTCATATCAATCTCCATATTTCATGGGTTTACTCATTGTATTTGTCGTTGCTTTTGGGTTAGCGAACTTTGAAACAGTATTTGGACTGTTTGTTGACCATAAATATGGTTTTACACCGATGGATATTGCCATCATCATAACGACAGGCTCCATTTTGGGAGCAGTTGTCCAAGCGACTATTTTTGGATGGATCATTAATCGTTTTGGAGAGAAAAAAATAATTCACCTCTGTTTGGCTATTGGGGGCCTGTTCATTTTTCTAACCCTATTTGCTGAACAGTACGTGATGATTATGCTGACCACCTTCATCATTTTTCTGGCTATGGATATCCTTCGTCCGGCAGTAAGCACTTCTCTATCGCGACAGGCTGGAGATGAGCAAGGCTTTGTGGCAGGCATGAACTCGTCCTATACCAGCTTGGGTAATGTGATTGGACCGCTTGTTGCGGGATTGCTGTTCGATGTTCATATTAATCTGCCTTATATGGTTGCAGCTATAGCGTTACTGGCTTGTCTCGTCCTTTCACTACGTTCCAAGCAAGCGGGTGAGCAACACTCGATAACCCATGCAGCAGAACAGCATAGAGGAGGATAGCCGCAGGTCTATACTCATCCCCGACTTAGGTCTAGGTTCAAAAACCGTCTGGGGTCCGTTTTGTCAAACGCTTGTTCAGCGTACAATAAGGACATAAGCAAGACACAGTGAAAGGCGGTGAGAGATGATGAGAGTTAACAAAGGGAATGGGTTAGCCATTGTACTGATCGTGTTGGGTTCGATTATGCTGCTCGGTAAGTTTACTCCGTTTTTCGGTCACTTTTTAGGACATCTGATTGGTTACTTAATTCCGATAGCTATGGTCATGCTAGGCTACTACGGTGTGAAAAAAGGAAATGCGCTCTTCGGCTGGATCGTACTTGTACTTGGGGTACTGATTTTGCTTGGCAAACTGTCCTGGCTTCTGGGACCGCTACTGGCAATCGGGTTAATCATATTTGGTGTTTCCCTGCTGAGTGACCGCAGAAGACGTTACTGATTTTAGCAGTTTGGCGAATGAAGAAAGATTGCAGTAACGAAGTGTTGAATTATGGGATACGAATTGTGAAAGGAGCAGACGCAAATGAGTGTTTTTCGAAGAATGCGCGATATCACGGTAGCGACCTTTAATGAGCATTTGGAACAAAGTCAAGACCCAGTGCAACTGATTGACCAGTTCTTGTATAATACCCGCCAGGAAATTGCCGAAGCGGAAAAACTCCATCAACAGTATGCGATGCATACAAGACAGATGAAGCAGCAGTTGGATCATGCATTGTCCATGCAGACCAAACGGGAGGAACAGGCGCTACTGGCTTTGAAGGCTGATGAAGAACATATCGCGAAGCTGGCCCTTCAGGAGAAAATGCTATATGCAGAAAAAGAAGAGCAGTATAGAGAACTGTGGGAGCAGAGCCGTGAATCACTACGTGAGCTAGAACAACAGCTAGATACATTAAAGACAGAATATCAAACGGTACACAGCAAGCGTCAGTATTATGCGGCACGTGTACAGACGTTGAGACTCCAGCAGCAAATGAACGAACGGGCTGGTACATACGGTGGACGGAATGTTCCCCGAATGTTCAACCGCTTGGAAGACCGGGTAGCCGATATGGAAGCAGAAACGATGAGTCTGCGTGATTTACGTCGGGGTGAGGGCGACCATGCACAGGATGCCCAAGGCGGTGGATCGCTGCTCGAACAAGAGTGGGCGAGACTGAAAAGCAAGCTGAACAACAGCGGGAAGGAGTAATTTGATAATGACCCGAATTTACAGATCAAGCCGGGATAGAGTAATAACAGGTGTATGTGGCGGTCTTTCTGACGCAACAGGAATGGACTCAACATGGATTCGTATTCTGGTTGTGATCAGTTTCTTTATTACAGCAGGAACCACATTTATGATTTATGTGATTGCGGCCCTAGTTATCTCCAAGGAGCCGAGATCTCCTTTCGATGGAGGATTTGGCCCTGACAGCGGTCCCTACAATCAACAGGATCCACGCTATTATGGCAGTAACAATACAAGATCACAGTATGGGCAGGGAACTGGTTACAACCAGGGTGGTGCATATGGCAATTCGAATCCGTTTTTTGGTCAAGATGCCCGCAACTCATCTAAATTTAACACAGGTCAGAACAGTGACCTGGATTCCATGATGGAAGATATCGAAAAAAAGGCAATGAAAAAAGAATTGGCAGAGTTACGCAAAAAAGTAGAGCAATTTGAGAAGGGAGATCGTAAATAATGGGGATCTTTAAAAGAATGAAGGATATGACAAGAGCATCGGTGAATGAAGTGTTGGATAAAGTGGAAGATCCGATTATTATGTTGAATCAATATCTGCGCGATATGGAGGCGGAAATTCACGAGGCTGAGGTAACGGTTGCCAAGCAAATGGCGAATGAACGACGTATGAAACAGCGTTTGGAGGAAGCGGTACGTGTATCCAATGAGCGTGAGAAACAAGCTGAATCCGCATTGCGAAATGGTCAGGAAGAAGTAGCGCGCAAGTTGTTGGGAGAGAAGATTTATTTTGTGCAGAAGCAGGACGAATACCGCGACTTGCATACACAAGCTGAGCTTCAAGCAAAAGAATTGGTACAGCAGCTTCACGACATGAAAGATGAATTCTATAAAATGCGCAACAAGCGCAATGAGTTGGTATCCCGTGCTCAAATGGCGAAAGCCAAAAAGCAAATGTCTCAAATCAATAGTTTGCACACGATTGAAAGTGGGTCTGCTTCACTGGGCTTCCACCGTATGGAAGAAAAAATCATGCAAATGGAAGCTGAAGCTGACGTACTGCGTGCTCCTTACCGTCAAGCTCCAGGAGAAGCATATGTTAATCCGGCTGAGGCTGAAAAACAGTTTAAAGTGGATGAGCAGCTTCAACAGCTTAAGTCCAAAATTCAGACAGGTGCTAAACCAGTCGATATGAAGAAGGACTGACTACTCGGAAACAAGACATTATGATATGCTGTATGGAATGGACATTGGTCGATGATCGTGCCTAATCTGTATGGTTCAGGAAAGCCATATGGCGGAATGTTGCGCCACTATGGCTTTTCCGTCCTGTATAAACAAAAAGGGGGTGCAGCATGGAGAGAAGAAAATCAGCCTTGGCACTGGCAGGGATTGGCATCGGGATTATCATTTTATTCGGTCAGTGGATTGGGTTCCTCTCCGTGGTTGCACTGATCCTAATGTTGGCCGGAATATATAAGATCCGCAATTCCAAAATCAAAAAGGGCTACACGATGCTTGCGATTGGTGCTGGACTGTTAGTACTGGATCATTTGTTCCTGTTTGTGGTAGTTACACTAGCATCATTAGCTGTATTCTATTCACGTTCAAGGAAGCTGCATAAAGGTCAAAGCTCCATATTCAAGCACAATTTTATATCCAATCATAAATGGGATGAAGTGCCTTGGAGCCTGCGCAGCACAAGCATATGGCATGTGGTTGGGGACGTGGATGCCGACCTGACGTTGGCTCTCCCAGAGGAACGTGAGCCCGTCATATTTTTGCAGGGGATCTTCGGTGACATTGACATCACCCTACCGGATAATTACGGTGTAGAGGTGGAGATGTTCATATTGTTCGGACAGATTCAGTTTGACCGGGATCATGAGGCGGGGATGCTCAATCGACTGGTTTGGAAGTCTCCCCATTTTGAGCAGAGTGAGTATAAAGTGAAGTTTGTCGTTTCGTACTTGGCGGGCGATGTCCGCGTCCGATTTTATTGAATCAGGAGGAGCCGGGATGAATCATAAAAAAACGTCCAACATGGTAACCCGCAGTATGGGTGAAGGTATCCTCCTGTGTGTTGTTGTGGGCGTAGTTGTCTTTTATATGCTGTATACATATGGATATGTGAAGTCGTTCCCAACCTGGGGAATGATATTGAAAGTTGCAGGAGCCGTTATATTGGTGTTGATTGGTACAGGGGCAATGTACGGATTTTATGAAAGTTACCGCTTTAAAAGCAGACTGGAAATGTTGAGAGAGACGTTGCTGATGTGGGAAAAGGGAACGCCAGCACGTGAGTTGCCGCCCCTAGGGCATGATGAGCTTGGCAGGCTGGGAGAGCAGCTGGAACGAATTGGACGTAAATGGCAGGAACAAGTTACGTCTTTACAACGCTTATCCACGGATAATGCTCAGCTGGCAGAACAGGCACGGATGACTGCGATTGTGGAGGAGCGGCAGCGGCTGGCCAGAGAGTTGCATGACGCCGTATCACAGCAATTATTTGCTATTTCAATGACGGCGACGGCTGTGGGGAGGACGCTGGATAAGGATTTTGATAAAGCGCAGCGGCAAGTTGCGCTAATTGAAGAAATGTCTTCCGTGGCACAATCCGAAATGCGGGCGTTACTACTTCATCTGCGGCCTGTCTATCTGGAAGGGAAACGGCTTGAGCAGGGTTTGCGTGATTTGGTACAAGAGTTGCAGGCAAAGGTACCGATGGAGATTGATTTTGAGATTGAAAGCGGAGTACAGTTGGTTAAAGGCATTGAGAACCACTTGTTTCGCATTGTTCAGGAAGCGATGTCTAATACATTGCGCCATGCCAAAGCAACCCGCATGGAAATTCGTATCGTGCAACGCCCGGATTCTATCAGGCTGACGATTCGGGATAACGGTATTGGTTTTGAACTAGATGAGAAAAAGCAGACTTCATATGGATTATCCACAATGCAGGAGCGGGTCAGTGAGATTGGAGGAGCTATTCAGTATATAACGGCTCCGGGAAAAGGAACACGGATCGAGGTGTCCGTGCCAGTTATTAATGATGAAAGCGGAAGGAACGATGATCATGGAAACGGAATTACCGATTAGCGTACTGCTGGTAGACGACCATGAAATGGTACGGATTGGTCTTGCGGCGGTGCTGGGGACGGAAGAAGGTATTGAAGTGGTCGGCGAGGCCGGAAGCGGAGAAGAAGGCATACGGTTGGCTTCCGAATACAAGCCAAATGTGATTTTGATGGATCTGGTCATGGATGGCATGGATGGCATAGAAACGACACGCCAAGTAACTCGCCTGCTTCCAGAGACCAAGGTGATTGTGCTGACGAGTTATTTGGACGATGAGAAAATGTATCCGGTCATTGAGGCAGGGGCATTCAGCTACTTGCTCAAAACGTCTCGTGCTTCCGAGATAGCGGATGCGATCCGTGCAGCTGCACGCGGACAGTCCGTACTAGAGTCACAGGTGGCCTCCAAGATGATGAATCGATTCCGCCAGCCACAGGCTGAGGCACCCGCGCATACGGAGCTGACTGATCGTGAGATGGAGGTGCTTCGCCTGTTGGCACAAGGGAAGTCTAACCAGGATATCGCAGATGAGCTGATTATCGGGATTAAGACGGTAAAATTCCATGTCACGAACCTTCTCGCTAAATTAGGAGTGGAAGACCGTACACAGGCGGCGATCTATGCCTATAAGAACGGATTAGCAGAGTAGAAGTAGAATAAACGAATACAAAGAACCGGAGACGACAATAGTCCTCCGGTTTTTTTGTGTTCCATAACAAGTTGTTTAGATCAGGAGGAATAAAAAGGCGATTAAAGCCAGATCTAATGCAAGCCCTGCCCCGTATCCATATCCGCCGTACCCACCGCGATAGCCTGTTCTGCCATTTCCAGCAAATCCGCCTGCGTCATAAGGAAAGGATGGGCTCAGAGGTGCGTTGGGCGACTTAATTAAGGCATTTAGTTTGGCCGAGGTACGAGCTTTGTTTTTAGGATTCTTTTTTTTCTTTTTAGAGGAAATCTTTTTCGGGGTTTGTTTTCCTTTGTTACTGGAGCTCCCGGCATAAAGACTCCCAGGAAAAGAAGGTGGATATCCGTTCAACATCAGCTTGCCTTTGCTACACCCACTTAAGATGCCGATGTGTCGTGTACCATCACGCATAACGGCACAGACCAGACGTCCACCATGAGGTGCCACATTGGCTTCATTTACAGGATAAATCGGAAACATGATTTCACCTCTTTTGGTGTAAGATGCATTGTGATCATAGTCTATTCTTACGGTGCCTACGATGTATGGTCGAACACCCAGTAGGCAGATGAATATTTTAGAAGGGCTTGGCCGGAGTGCTGTGTGTATAAAACCTCTGACAATGGGAATGCTATTGATAGATTCATAGATTCAATCCAGCCGAAAAAGAAAGTATCCAGAGCGTAGGTGTGGGAATCGGATGGTTGTGGAGCGGGAGGAACGATAATGTTAAAAGCAGAGCTGATTAAAAAGGGGATTATTGCAATTTTGGTATTAGGAACGGTGCTGGTACTAGCTGGCTGGCGTTACGGGACCCTTCAGACAAACCGAAATGACTCCCGCGAGGCAGAAATGGCTTTACGCTCATTGTTAATCATCTCGGATCAGACCCCGGGTACGTTGGATAAGCTGGTTGTGAAGTGGCAAGGCGATTGGATTTCTAACCATGAAGAGCCAGCAGATGTGGCGGCACAGATAGCTGATCAGCTGAATATACCCACAGTAAACAAACTCGTAGAAAATGGACACACGGTTTATCGTTCTGTTCGTGATAGTGAGGATCTAAGAATCCGCTTAAATGTGATGGAACGTCAAACTGGACAATGGTATGTAGTTGTTCAACTGGAGAGCAATGATGCAGGACGTGAGCGGTTGATTCAGCTTCATAAGCTTTGTGCTGAGCAATTAAAGTCTATGGGAATTCAAGCACAGTGGAACACGGCCCTTCAGCGTTTGCTGCATACAAAGGAATCCAAAGATCAACTGTTGAAACTGACAGAGGCGAGCTTAGCAGGGAACATCTCCATGCAGGCCAAAGAAAGATATACGGATGCGACTACTGTGGCTATATCCTATGAAGCTCCAGAGCTGCCGTTAATGGTTCAAAGCGGTGAGCATCAGGTCCAGATGCAGATGGCTGTACATGAAGATAGGGAGCAGCAGGATACACGTATAACACTCGGTTTCCCGCTTATCACGATTGAATACTGACTTATAAGGTAAATTTATGATTCATCGGATAGCTTATCCATGTAGGATATGATAAAATATCAACAAATCTTTAGTTCCATGTTTTTCGAAAATCAAGTATGATCTTGTATAAATATACACAATACTACATGCAGATTTCGGGGATTGTGGATTGCGGAATCTTGACATGGGAAGAATGAGGTACTTCATGGCTGACATACCTGTTAAAGAATCTGTTGTGACGCAAGGCGCAGTTCTGTTTATTTTTGGCGCTACGGGCGATTTGGCTCGTCGCAAGCTTTTTCCTGCTATTTACAGCTTGTACCGCGAAGGCAAGCTTGCTGACGATTTTGCCGTTATTGGTGTAGCAAGGCGTCCTCGCACAGAGGAAGAATTCCGTAATGACCTGTATGCCTCCATACAGGAGTTTAGTCGCTACAAAGCAGAAAATGATCAAGAATGGCAGGCATTTGCCGAGCATTTTGAATATAAATCGCTGGATATCAACAATGTCGAAGGGTTCCATGAGCTGAGACAGCAGACGGAGTCTATAGAAAGCAAGTTTAACATACCGGGAAATCGGTTGTTTTATTTGGCCTTGGCTCCTGAGTTATTTGGAAGCGTGTCGAAGAGTTTGAAAGATGGCGGCATGATGGATGGCAAGGGCTGGAATCGCCTGGTGATTGAGAAGCCATTCGGTTATAACCTCGAATCTGCACAAGAATTGAACGTTGAAATACGAGAAGTATTTGCCGAAGAAGAAATTTATCGGATTGATCACTATCTTGGCAAGGAAATGGTACAAAATATTGAGGTGATCCGCTTCGCGAATGCCTTCTTTGAACCACTGTGGAATAATAAGCATATTGCCAATGTGCAAATTACGCTTAGTGAAACGGTAGGGGTGGAGGAACGCGGAGGTTACTACGATCATTCCGGCGCCTTGCGGGATATGGGACAGAACCATATGTTGCAAATGCTAACGATGATTGCGATGGAGCCACCTAGTCGCTTGTTGCCTGAGGATATCCGTGATGAAAAGGTAAAAGTGCTGCGTTCGCTGCGCCCTTTTGAAACGTCTGAGGATGTGAAAACCAATGTGGTGCGTGGTCAATACACCGAAGGCAGTTATCGCGGTCAGCAGTTGCCGGGGTATCGCCAAGAAGACAAGGTTGATCCACAGTCGAACACAGAGACTTATTTTGCTTCACGCGTGTTTGTTGATAATTTCCGTTGGTCTGGCGTACCGTTCTATATCCGTACGGGCAAACGTCTCCCTGTAAAAACAACGGAGATTGTTGTGGAATTTAAGAGCATGCCAACGAACGTGTACCTCGGTCAAAAGCATAAGCTGGAACCGAACTTGCTCGTGATTCGGGTCAATCCAATGGAGGGCATTTACATTAAAATCAATGCCAAGAAACCTGGTTCCGAATCAGATATTGAGCCACTGGCTATGGATTTTTGCCAAAGCTGTATGGTGGGTATCAACTCGCCGGAGGCTTATGAACGGTTGCTGATGGATGCAATTGAGGGTGATTCGACGTACTTCACACGTTGGGATGAGGTTGCCACGGCATGGGGATTCGTCGATCGAATCGCCAAAGCATGGCAGCAGACCCCGGATACGCTGGAAACCTATGCTGCAGGCTCATGGGGACCGGAAGGTGCTCACAAGCTATTGGAGCAGGATGGCTTCAAGTGGTGGCCGGTTAGCGGTCAGGATGAAGATAATGTCATCTGGCGAGTAGGCGGCGTTCAGTAATCCCGATTTGTCCTGCATCCCCCTATGTCCTGTTCAGGACGTAAGGGGATGCTTTGCGTTCGGAGTGTGCTATAATAGCTTAGTCTCAGGTTTTCAGTTTGCAACTGATTATAAGTTAAAGGCAGGCTAAAACATGTAAATAGATCGTATTTATAATGAATATGGTAACGGAGTACGCCGAATACTGGAGCTAACGGCAATATAGCCGATAGAGCCGATGAACTTATGAAAACAGGCGTGCATCATGGCCTTTTTATGAATAGCTTGAGCAGTAATGCAATGGATTTGATCATGAAGGGATATGTGAAATGAGTAAAACAACAGATATACTTCAACAGGAAGTCGACAAACGGCGTACGTTTGCGATTATTTCTCACCCGGATGCGGGTAAAACGACACTGACGGAAAAGCTGCTGCTGTTCGGGGGCGCGATTCGTCTTGCGGGTTCAGTTAAAGCGCGTAAAGCAAGCAAACACGCTACGAGTGACTGGATGGAGATTGAAAAACAGCGGGGGATCTCTGTAACATCCTCAGTAATGCAATTTGATTATAATGGTCACCGCATCAACATTCTGGACACCCCAGGTCACCAGGATTTCAGTGAAGACACGTATCGTACATTAACAGCAGCAGATAGTGCAGTCATGCTGATTGACGTAGCGAAAGGTGTGGAAGCGCAAACGATTAAGCTGTTTCAAGTTTGTGCGAAGCGTGGAATTCCGATTTTCACCTTCATTAACAAACTGGATCGTGAGGGACGCAGTCCTTTTGATTTGATGGAGGAGCTGGAGCAGGTGCTTGGCATCCGTTCGGTGCCTATGAATTGGCCGATTGGTACAGGACGCGAGCTGTGCGGTGTCTATGACCGTGTCAAAAATCAGGTCGAGCTGTTTCAGGGAGATGATCATTCCACGATCAAAGTACAGAAAGTGGAAGATTACAATGATCCGATCATTCGTGAGATGGCGGGCGAATATTTGCATGACCAATTATGCCAAGACTTGGAGTTGCTTGACGTCGCGGGTGACCCTTTTGACATGGAGAAAGTACAGCGCGGAGAATTAACACCTGTATTCTTCGGCAGTGCGATTAATAATTTTGGTGTACAAACGTTTTTGGAAAACTTCCTTCAGCTTGCTCCTAAACCGGAGCCGCGCCGTAGTACAGCTGGGGAAATTGAGCCAACAAACGAAAAGTTTACCGGCTATGTATTTAAAATCCAAGCGAACATGAACCCGGCTCACCGTGACCGTATTGCATTTTTGCGTATTGTCTCCGGTAAGTTTCAACGCGGGATGAGTGTTAAGCATGTACGGATGGGTAAGGAGATTAAGTTGTCTCAGCCACAGCAGTTCCTGGCACAGGACCGTGATATTGTCGAGGAGGCTTTTCCTGGCGATATTATAGGATTATTTGACCCGGGTATTTTCCGTATTGGTGATTCACTCAGCCAAGGTAGCGAGGTTGTGTTTGATGAATTGCCGACCTTCTCGCCTGAGATTTTTGCCAAGGTAACGGTGAAAAATGCCTTGAAGCACAAACAGTATCTGAAGGGTATTGATCAGTTGACCGAGGAAGGTATGATTCAGGTGTTCCGTACGGTAAGCTTTGACGATACGCTACTAGGTGTTGTCGGCCAACTGCAATTTGAAGTATTTGAGTACCGCATGAAGGGTGAATATGGCGTTGATGTACAGCTTCAGCGTATGCCATTCCAATTTGCACGTTGGATTGTGGATGATCAGATTGATCCGAGCAAGTTCCGTATTAACTCTACGCTGGTAAAGGATAAGAAGGGCAATTATGTCGCCTTGTTCGAAAACGAGTATGCCATGCGTACGGCTATGGAGAAAAATCCGACAGCTAAGTTCTTAGAAATGGCTCCATAAGATTGAATAAGCAGAACAGTTTGATCTCAGTCATTTAGTGTATACAACGAATAGTCCACTCGATGTTAATGCGAGTGGACTATTCTCATTTTCGAATACGGGTAAAATAATGAGCATAATTAAATCGGAACCAAATGTTAAATAGCTAGAGCTAGGTTAAGGGTACGGGTTTGATTTTATCGATTTGTTCATGTGCCAAATGGACGAAATCGTGCTGCTGGTTTGGACTCATATGCTTCCAAGCAATTTCAAGAATAACACCCAACCCAGGCAAAGCGGCCTCCGGTCCGTCCACTGACCCAATAATCATGTCCGTAAGATCAGCTTCTGATTTGCCGTGTACTTTGTGAACAATTGCTTGTCGTAAATCCATTGTAATGGGCATGTGTACCTCCCGTATGTTGTAGTAGTGGTCGAATGTATTATGGCTTGGGCTGTTGTCCAGTATACATGGAGGAGCATTTGGTATAAGTATGTCAAAATTTATGTTTGTAGCATGATATGCTATACTATGACGGACAGTATGGTGATCGGGAGGTAAGAAGGAATGGCAAAAAAACAGTATGCGGTCATTGGTATGGGCCGTTTTGGTTCCAGTGTTGCCAGTGCGCTGAGTGAGATGGGTTTTGATGTGCTGGCTATTGACTCGGACGAGCAGCGTACACAGGAAATGTCGAATATTGTGACGCACGCGGTGTCTGCCGACTCGACGGATGAGGAAGCGCTGCGAGCGCTGGGTATCCGTAATTTTGACGTAATCGTAGTTGCGATTGGTGAAGATATACAGGCCAGTATTCTGACGACATTGATTCTCAAGGACATGGGCGTACCCGCTCTTGTGGTCAAGGCACAAAATGAACTGCATGGGAAAGTGCTGCAAAAAATAGGTGCGGATAAAGTCGTTTATCCTGAACGGGATATGGGGTTGCGGGTAGCCCATCATTTGACATCTCCCAACATTTTGGATTATATCGAGCTGTCCAAGGACTACAGTATTTTGGAGATGAGAGCCGCCGATTCCATGATTGGCAAAAACCTGAAGGAGCTAGACATACGCGCACGCTTCGGCTGTAATGTGATGGCGATTCGCAGAAATCAGGAAATGAACATTTCACCTTATGCCGAAGATCGTCTGGAGTCGGGTGATGTGCTGGTCATTGTAGGCCACAAGGATGATCTGACCAAGCTGGAGCTGGCTTTTGCAGCCTAATGAGGCTTGGTGTTAAAGCAAAAGTGATACATCATTTATGTTTAAAGAAAAGGACCAAAGAAACGGTAGGTTAAACGAATGGAAATCATTTCACCGAATAATGCGCGTGTAAAAGAGTGGGCGCAACTGCTGGAGAAAAAGCATCGCACGCGGAAGCATAAATATATTGTCGAAGGTATTCATCTGGTGCAGGAAGCGCTGCGTTCGGACGTGGCTGTCGAAACCGTCGCCTATGATTTGGACAAGGGCATTCCCGACGAGCTGAATGGCCTAGATCAAGCCGACCAGCCGGTGGAATGGGTTCCCGTGTCAGCGGCGGTCATTGCAAAATGCACCGATACGAAGACGCCGCAGTCGGTCTTTGCCATCGTGCGTAAGGAGGAGCGCAGTGCATTCCCGGCATTGCTGGAGGAGCCGGATGCACTGGTGATGGTGCTGGACGGGGTGCAGGACCCCGGCAATGTAGGCACCATCATCCGCAGCGCGGACGCTGCTGGAGCCGCAGGCGTAATATTGGGTCATGGCTGCGCCGACCTGTACAATCCCAAAACGATCCGCTCCACAATGGGATCGTTGTTTCACCTGCCGGTGATTGAAGGCAGCCTGGAGGAGCTTTTACCGCAGGCCAAAAGTAAAGGTGCCCGCTTGCTCAGCACCTCGCTGGATGCGAGCTTGTCATGCTATACCATAGATTTGCGCGCTTCCACTTGGCTTGTGATCGGAAACGAAGGCCAAGGTATTTCTGCTGCTACCGCGCGCATGGTGGATGAGTCGGTATTCATTCCGATGCAGGGGCAAGCGGAATCACTAAACGCAGCGATGGCTTCTACAGTGCTATTATTTGAGGCGATGAGACAACGAAACTAAGAGAAGAACACGGGTGCATGTGGTTTATATTATCAAATGAGACTGATTATATTATCAATTGAGACAACTTATAACATCAAAGTGAGACAATATAAGTGCCCGTAAAGCCAGTAAAGACGGGGGAAGTTTTCTAATAACAAACCAAGTACTTGTTGTTTACTGATCAATCTAAGATTTGTTGTTTTTATAGTAAAAAAAGTAGTGGAATTTCTATAAGTTGTTGTAAGATAAACACTCTCCAATGAACTGTCTGCCATAGACTTTTTGAAGGGACCCCATACTGTTTGGGGATCGTTTACAGGACAATCGATGGAAGTTGAAGCGGCGGTTCGATTTAGTGTACTGACCGATGTAGGACCTATGAACGAAGTTTTCCCGTTGGAACAAGCTAGTGAATCATACGAGAAAATGATGTCAGCTAAGACACGATTCCGTGCCGTATTGAGTATGACTAAATGATAACTCATTCCCAACTTTGACGATTTAAACGTTATGGACCTTAAGCCTGTATTGGCTTTGAGGTCCTTTATTTTGCGAAAACGATAGGTTCGTACGTTGGATGATATATCTGAGCTTATTATCAACGGGAAAACTAGCTACCTGGCTGCTGTAGGTAATAAAAATGAGATGGCCAGAAAAACAATTAGTCTGTTAAGTAACGAACAGAAATACCTAGAAATGAGAAACGCTTATGTAAACAAAGCTCATTTAAATTTTAGTTCAGATCAAATCACAAGTCACAATGAAGGGATATATAACCATGTGCTTGAAACTAACAGAGGTGCTTCACCAGGAGAGAACCTTCAGAGAAATGTGATTCACTCTTGACAGAAGGAGAGTATAGATTTATAATTCAACTAATCAATTGAATAATTGTTAATGATAAATTATATTTAGTGGGGGGATCTCCAGTGGGAGCAACTGCATTGACAAAAAATACGTTTTCAAATCAAATCCAGTCTGGCGTGACCTTGGTAGACTTTTGGGCTCCATGGTGTGGACCTTGTAAAATTCAGCTTCCTATTGTGGAAGAATTAGCTGATGAGCTGAAAGGACAGGCAACGTTGGCAAAAGTTAATGTCGACGAGGAAACCGAATTAGCTTCACAATTTGGTATTCGAAGTATTCCAACTTTGTTGCTTTTTAAAGATGGTAAGCTCGTTGATACTATGGTTGGTGTAAATCAAAAAAATGTCCTTAAAGACAAAATTCTTAAATTGGTTAATTGATGTGAAAATCGACAACATTATAATGAAATAATGTTGTCGATTCTTTTTTTGTTTCTGAGAGCGCTCCCTTCAACGTAGCGGATGCAGTTTGAGAGTGACTCAATATCATCATATAGAGAAGATAATCTTTTAACATATGTGACTCCCTGATGAAACATGGATGAAGGAGAGAAACAATGAGAAACCAAGTTGAAAAAAATGCTCCGGTGATAATCGTTGGAACTCGGAAAATTCGATCTTGGACCTACATGGTTCTGCCACACTATGAGAAAATTAATACTCAACTCACAAAAGAACTGGGTTTGGAGACATTTAATCAATTTAACAAATAACAAAGGACGAATGCTCTTAGAACGTTCCCAACATGAAACACCACAACAACATCTTTTACCACATGAGGCAATGGAGCCCTCACTAAGATTTGTTAGTGGAGTAAGTCTATGATTGAGGCGATAAGTGCTACTTTGCCATAAGGAGCAATCCAGCTTAACACACGTGTAACTTTGATTCATCAAGAAGAAGACGGTACAATCTGCTTAGAAGCCAACGGAAAACAATTTTAGACAACTGTAGTTACTATTGCTATTCAACCACGGCTAGCTGAAAGAATATTAAATTTGAGCCAAAGCTTCCTTATGATCTGCAGTCATATTTAGTTGGTAAACCAACATGGATGGCCGGTCAAGCTAAAGTTATTGCCATTTACGACGACCATTTTGACGTGAAGTTGGACTCTGCGGTTTTACATCGAGTTGGGTGGGATCTCTACAAGAAATTCACGATGCTTCACCAGGTACAGGGACAGGTGCCCTTTTTGGATTTTTGGTTTACCAGTAAAGGAGCGGCAGACTTTGGGAGAAGATAAACTCATGTAACTTGTGTTGGAACAATTGGAGGGCATATTTTTTGTCTGGAAAAAGGATTTAAACAATGAATATGAATGGTCATTTTAAGAGAGGAGAAGTTTGAGCGTGCGTTTAGTGGACTTAACCTCAATACAAGAAATAGAATCCTTCATCGGAAGTAATCCTTTGAGTATGTTATACGTATCTCAAGATGATTGTAATGTATGCTATGCCATTTACTCTAAGCTCAAAACAATGCTTAATCTATACCCTAAATTGGCACTTGCTCATGTTGATGCTAGTCAAGTGGAGGAGATCACAGGAAGGTTTTTAATTTTTTCTGTGCCGACGATCTTGGTTTTTCTTGATGGGAGAGAATATCTACGCGAAGGTCGTTTTGTTCAATTTGAACAATTGAAAAAACAATTACAGTTATTGTCCGATGAAGTTTAAATCTTCGATTAAAAACAAAAGGCACACCTTCAGTATTATGTCCTTTCTTAGGCTTTTTATTGAAGGTGTATTTCAAGTAATGGCCAATTCTGTTGTTAGAAAAACCACCTTTACCAAGTAAAAGGTGGTTTTTCTAACAACAAAACATGCGTTATATGTTCTTTTATGTTGATTTTCGTTCCACCAAAGTAAACTCTAGTGAATTTAGTGCGTTTTTCGTCTGGTTAAGCTTATTATGAATAATAATAAAGGCATTGTCGGCCTGAAAGTCAACAGGATAGTTAATCGTTGTCAGATCCAGCAAAGGAGCGAGTGCAGAATTATTAAACCCCATAATGCCCCGTCCGTAAACCGATTCCTTTATATGTTCCCACTCCTGGCTACATGCAGGACATGCTGGCATAGCCATTCCGGCATCTCTTGTGAATCTTGAACGGTATTTTCTCGAAAGCCAAAAAATTCTCGGATTTGAGCGCGGTGATATTTGATCATCCGACCGTTCCAATCGTATTGTGCATACAGTTCTGCCGGCACTTCGATTTGCTTGGCGATGTATGAAATGACGGTCTTAGGTACTTCAAATTTATGGAACGGAAATCGTGCCTCGTATTGGAAGAACTTAAACATGACCGCGAAACCGATCCTCGTCTCACTGCTCTTATTCCCCATTTGCTGCATTTCGTTCGGGAGAAAGGTAAAATGCTCAATCAGCTCGTCCAGTTCCCAATTTCGCTTCATGTAATCCCTTCCGAATAAAGTTCCTATTACTGTGAGTAACGGAACTTAGCGCTTGAAATAAGTATATCCAAGCTGTATATGTTAGACAATATGTGTCTCAAATAACTCGAAGTTCCATATACAAAAATAAATAATTCGGAACTTTTATTTATTCATGGGGACTAGGCTAACGGGCAGGTTAGTTTAAAAACCTTCTTAATATACTCTTTTTAAGGGTGGATCTTTTTCTGATGGGTTCGTTTCTCAGAAATAAAAGTTTCTTTGTACGTTCTTTTTTACAAGGTTTTCTCGATTACAATGGATAATTTGTAGTTAGCGTAATTGTTTAACTCTAATAAAAATTGGTTTAACGCTTCATTACTTGGAAACCTACATTCAAGCAGATAGCATCCATCACCGCTTATTTTGTAATTATTTAGGATGTGATCCTCTTTAGAATGAATGAATGAAAGAAATGGTTGATGGTGTGTATCTTTAATATAAATATTTAGAAATGCATACGTAAAACATCCTAATTTTGCGTGATTAACTTTAATGCTGTATCCCTCTATAACTCCAGTATCCTCAAGTTTTTCTACCCGGGCTGCTGCTGCAGGTCCAGTTAGGTGCACTCTTTCCCCTAATTCTTTCATGGTAATTCGACTATTTTGACTCAGCTCTTCAATAATTCGTTTATCTGTTTGATCCAAATAAAACGCATCTCCTTTAAAAAATAAAGTAAAAAGACCAATACACTTTATTTAATCTGTGTATTTGAAGGTTACATCTAGTATAAACTTATCATTGTCAAGAAACAAAATTAAAAAAACAGAAGGAGAATTATATATAAATATGCACATTCAACAAGTTCGAAATGCAACAATCATTGTTCACTATGCAGGTAAAAAGTTCCTAGTCGATCCATTACTTGCGTACAAAGGTCTGTATGGTCCATTCCCGGCGGGGATCAGAGAGGATTTGAGAAATCCTATAATTGATTTGCCAATGTCCGTTAACGACATCATTAAGGATGTCGATGCTGTTATTCTGACTCATTTGCATCTAGATCACTACGATGATATAGCAAAAGCAGTGCTTCCAAAAGGCACTAAAGTTTTTGTACAAAACGAAGAAGATGCTAAACAAGTTGAAAGTGACGGTTTTCAACAAGTAGAAGTACTTGCTGAAGATACGCTTTTTGAAGGTATTCAGTTAATTAAAACAAAAGGCGAGCACGGCAGAGGGAAAGATTTATTAAAAATGATGGGTCAGGTATGTGGTGTTGTCTTCAAACATGCCAACGAGAAGACGTTATACCTAGCCGGAGATACAGTATGGTATGAAGGTGTCGAAAAAGAAATCATTTCCCACACTCCTGAGATTATCGTGTTGAACGCTGGAAATAATAGTTGGCATGATTTGGGCTCACTTATAATGGGCAAAGAAGATGTTTACGAGGTGCATAAGGCGGCTCCTAACGCCAAAATTATCTCAGTCCATATGGAAGCAGTTAATCATTGGACATTATCTAGAAAAGAACTAAAAAGCTTTGGAGAAGAAAAGGGATTCACCTCTAATTTATTAGTTCCCGAAGACGGCGAATCGTACACTTTTTAATGTGCACTGCGAAAGGTTGGAATATGAGTCGCATTGGAGATTGTGTTGTTCAAATAATATGAGACCTTCATATGGGTCTCATTTTATTATGAATTTTTATAACAAGTTATTTATTCCTTTAATGCAGAATATTAGCTCACTTGCATATCAAGTATTTACCAAAATCTACAGACAGGAGAATATGCTGTGAACCAAACGAATCCTAAATTGTGGACGAAAAACTTTATTATTCTTTCGTCTGTCAATTTCATTATGACATTAATTTTCTTTTTATTAAACGCGACAATCACTCTTTATGCAATTAATGAATTTGATGCATCAACCGGCCAAGCTGGTATCGTCGCAGGTATTTTTATTATCGGTTCATTATTAGGGCGTTTGTCTACAGGACGTCTTATACATTCCAAAAAAATCTTGATGACCAGCTTGTTTTTATTAATTTTAACAACATTACTTTATTTCGTTCATCTTAATGTTAACTTTCTCATATTAAATCGGCTTTTAAACGGTATCACAGTGGGTATTATATCTACAATTGTGAGTACGGTTGTTGTATTTAGCCTTCCTGCACCACGAAAAGGTGAAGGGATAAGTTATTTTGCAATTAGTACGGCCTTGGCCACAGGAATCGGTCCATTTATTGGTTTAGTTTTGAGTCAAAACTCAAACTTTGAAATGATTTTTTCTTTAAGTCTATTGCTTGGAATTTTTAGCTTAGTAATCGCATTTTTTCTGAAGTTTCCCGCAACGTACAAGACTGAGAAGAACAATAAAAAGGGAATAAAAATCTCTGACTTTGTTGAGCCAAAAGTAATGCCGATAGCAATTATTATTTTTTTCATGACTTTTTGTTTTTCCGGCATAGTTTCATATTTAAATATTTATGCTTTGGAGTTAGGGTTAATAGACACAGCAAGTTTCTTCTTTATGGTATATACTGTTTTTGTCTTAATATCACGACCTTTTACAGGACGAATAATGGACAAAAAAGGTGCTAACATTATCATATATCCGGCTCTTATTATATATGGAGTAGGGATGCTTCTTTTAAGCTCAGTTAACAGTAGCTTTACATTGTTATTGGTAGGAGCATTAGTTGCTCTGGGATTTGGTAATATTTCTTCCATAACTCAAGCCATAGCCATCAATTTAGCCGAACCTCACCGAGTTGGCTTAGCAACTGCGACGTTCTTTATATTCTATGATCTAGGGAACGGATTTGGCCCATCGATTATCGGTTTGATAATTCCAGCTACAGGATATAGTGGTTTGTATGTAATACTCGGATTAATTGTATTAGCTACACTTTTTCTATATTACATGTTGTATGGAAAGAAAGAAGGTAAAATTCAAAATCAAGTGGTAAACTAAAGAGCACTTAAAGAGAGGATCCTGAGAATTTGAACTGTGACCTGTAAGAGATAGACATATATATTTTTTTTTTCATATCAAAGCGATTGGCATAAGTACGAAATCTTCTTAAAAAATAGAGCGAGGAGAAATTTATGACTGTAGTATTAAAAAGAGTTAATAACGAGAATATTGATGAGATAAAAAAAATCTATGATGATTCGTTTCCTAAAGAAGAGATGGTCCCATATAATAAATTGGTAGAGATAAGCAATGATACCGACCATTTGTTTTATGGAATATATGATGATTACACGCTGGTAGGAATGAATTATCTAATCGTAAAAAACGATATGCTTTACATATTCTATTTGGCAATTAGTAAAGCATATCAAAATAAAGGGTACGGGAAAGCAGTTGTTAATGAGATAATAAATAAATACTCTAACTATCGGATTTGCCTGAATATTGAAGAAGTTAACCCTAAATTTCTTAATAATAATCAAAGAATTAAAAGGAAAAGTTTTTATCAACTCTTAGGTTTTGAGTCTCAGGATTACTTGTTTTCAAATTATGAAGGCGTAACTTTCGAAACGATGTCAATATATGGGGATGTATCCTATAAAGAAATTCATGCGTTATTCGATTATTTTAAAAAGCTAAGATAGACTGTGAATAACACGGACGGGTAGCAAGAAAAATTATCAAAAGAACGGTATCTAACTGTAAATATGTTGATGGCGTGTGCATATTGGGGTAAAAGCTAATATGCACACTTTACTATATTTTCTTGATGTCATGATGAAGAAAAAAGTCAGATCATTAAACTAACGGGAAACGATAGTTCAATCTCTAACTAAGACTAGGCTGCCGATCAATGTCGGCAGCCTAGCTCTGTCTTTGCCCATAGTGACAGCGACGCTGGTACTACCCCGTTTGACATGTGAAGCATTACATAAATTACAGTGTTATATCAATGAGGGCTTCAATATGAAATAAGGTCTGAAAGCGGTAACTATTGGTGGGAGTTCAATTACAAATACATGAATAATATTTATAATTTTTCACTTTGTACGTTAGTTGTATACTTGACGTTAGTAAAATTATATAATAAAATTCAATTGATCGATTGAATAATTGATGTATTAATCGAGCGATACATAATTTAATTGGAGGTTTGATTTCTATGGCAAAAGCATAGCTTCAAATTACATTGAAAATTAATGCACCAGAACGTGAGGCGGCTGTAAAGGTTTTATACAACTTATAAAAGAGCTGTTCCTTAGTGAGAAATTTGTCAAATCTCATAGAGTAATGAATCTTAACCTTAACGAAGTTTTGGACTTACAATATCTAAAAGGGGATGTTAATATGGCAGAAAAAACAATTAACATGAATACGGTTTGGTACAAAGATGCAAAGGGTGATGGACGCATTAAAAGTGACAATCTACAAACTCAAATTGCAATTCCAGTCCCCAAAGGGGGAAGTGGTAAAGGGGCTAACCCACAACAACTTCTTATCTCTTCTGCAGTAGCTTGTTACACGATGACCTTAGCATATATGTTAGATAAAAATAAACTTCCTGTGACAGGATTCTTTATGGATACAGAAGGTAATATAACTCAAGGTGATCAATTAAGTATTACCCATCGCCCGCATGTTGTTCTGAATCCAGGAGCGACCAATGAAGACATAAGCATGACAGAAGCTTTGATGCAAAAAGCAGAAGAAAATTGCCATATTGGTCAATTACTGATAAAGGCCGGCATTCCCGTAGGAACTCAAGGAAAAGTAACTATCGATTCTGGAGAGGATCTTACAAGTAGCTATATTGCAGCACACGGATTGGAATAGTAAAGCTAAATGTCAATGAGTATTATTCGCTCTAATCAAGTCGTATAATGTCCAGGTTTGCATTATTCACAAAAAGACTTCAAAGTCACAAATATGTGGGCTTCGAAGTCTTTTTTAGATGAGGCTTAGATTGGTTAATGTATATGAAAATGTTCCTGCCACTCATTCACTCCGTCTTCCATACGATACGCCTTGAATCCCTCAACTTGCAATTTTTGCGTAGCAAGTGCCGAATAAACGCATAATGGCCCTCTACAATAAGCGACCACTTCAGCTTCCTCCGGTAACTCTCCCATTAATACGTCTAGATCTTCCATCGGCATTGAAATTGCTCCTTGAATATGTCCTGTTTCAAACTCTTCTTTGGGGCGTAAGTCAACTAAGATAATGGAGTTTTCATCTAGTTTTTTCTTTACTTCATCCATGGATAGGGTATGGATGTCATTCAAGTTGTTTAAAAAGTCATCTTTCATTCTCCTGATATCAGGAATTTGCTTCTCACTAATCTTCCATAGTGAAGAGAGGAAGTCAGTGATCTCAGGATCTGCTAGTGAGTATATGGCGTAAGTTCCTTTCTTTGTGAACTTAACAAGCTTAGCGTCCAGTAAGACCTGTAGATGACGAGAAACATTAGCTATATTCATTTCTGTACATGCGGCTAATTTCTCCACTGTTCTGGGACTTTGTGATAGTACATTCAAGATTTCAAGACGTTTGTCACTTGATAGACATTTACCTATTCTAGCCAGTTGCTTATATAGATCTTCCTTGAAAAGCTTTGCACACTTTAGCATCTCTTCCATTCATTTATAACCTCACTTCAACTTGGTGAAATATGTTAAGGATCCTACACTATATGTTTTGACCAATATAGCAAATCAAAAATGCTTCTCCATACACTGAAAAAAACTATGAAACCAACAATCTTTCATAATAAGTACTATATCAATTGATGAATAGAATTTTAACATGTGTAGAGACGAAGTCAAGTTTAGTCCATTATTCTGATAAAAATAATAAGATAAAATTGCAATACTGTTTGCGAGCGATACTCTGATTTAATGAGGAGGGGAGAAGTTGGAGGAGATAACGTTATTAGTAGTATTTGCAGCAGGCGTACTCTCGTTTTTGTCGCCTTACGTATTCCCTCTCCGGCCGGCGTATGTTTCACATATATCCGATACGATGATTGCAGGGGTCGCTTTGTCGTGAATCGTAAAATTCTGGTCGTACGTTCATTGGGCTTCATCCTTGTGATTTAGTGTTATCTTTGTGATCATGGGGCTACTGCCTCCGCTATAGGTAATTTTGTCTCCTTACGCAAGGATCTGATTGAGAAGGTTGGCGGACTATTGATTGTGGTGTTTGGCCTACAAATGATGGGGATACTCAAACTCAAGTTTTTAATGAGTTCTAAGCAGTTGGGAAACGGAAAAAAAATACGGTGGCTGGCTTGGTTCATTTATCCTTGGATTGGAAATTGGGGCGGGCTGGACGCCATGTGTGGGGCTCGCACTTTCCTCGATACTTGTTTTGGCAGGGTCGTCCGAATCATTGTACCAAGGGATAGGGCAGTTAGCGGTATATACGTTGGGTCTTGGAATTCCATTCTTGCTCATTTCGCTGCTTGTTACTTTCTCTCTATCGATGGTTAAACAAGTCAATAGATTTTTTCCCGTCCTGAGCATGGCGAATGGAGTTATTATGGTCATCTAAATTGAATGTAGTACGTCTCGAAATAATAGGATCTCGAATAATTCCAATAAATGAGCTTGCGCATATATCTTAATATCTGCTGAGCTTAGGATGGAGGAAGTATAGTATGATGACAGTGATTCGTCATTTCAATTGGACTGTTTAGTTTATGGTTAATAATACAATCGTGGCCTCTACGATCCCTTACTAATGTGAGTTTTGAAGATTGGGACCTATCTCATCACCGCTTGCAAATGTGAAGATTCTAGATGTCAGGGATGTCAGTAAATATTCGACTGGACATATTCCGAGTTCATTAAATATTTCCTTTGACAGACTCCCGTTAGTATGGAGCAAGAATCTTGCACCGAATGATAAAGTGATCATATTTTCCAGTAGCTTGGTTCAAAGGAAAAGCTGCTCGAATTTTGGCGTGTGGCGGGTTTCGCCACTGTATGCCGTTAAAGGGTATTATCTTTCAATGACTAGTAGGGTGAGCTGGAATTATCACCATAAAGAAGGTTATTGTAAATAAAGGGTGATGGGAGTCAAGTTAACGAAAGAACGAAACTGGTAGTTGGAGAAACTTATATAGGATGAGGATTGTCAAGGCGGCTGACCGGAGCACGCACGCTCCATGCCGATCCGACTTACGGACGGCAATGAGGCGTCCATTATGTGAGGTGGCGAAAATGCCAGGTGCCTGTTCAGTTTGCGGACTTCGGCGATCAACGTGCCGATCCCATACGTTCTGCAAATCGTAGGCAAAGGGAAAGGACAAACGATACTCGAGAATAGCGGTCTTTTATGCGTTGTTAACCTTTCTAGTCGGTTTCATTACTCACGAATTCGTAGCTGAGGCTAAAAGCATATAAAAAAGTTTAATACCTGCTCTTGCATCCCATAAACAACTACTGGGAAAAATTGGTCATCTACTGGTTTAGGTTATGATCTTAAATTGCGGTTTATATAGTAACCATCTTAATAGAGTATGTAGCCTTTCTTGGAATAGTTTACTTGTGGTATTATATAATATAAATAGTTTACTTATGGGAGTATATAATATATTTGCTCTTATCATAAACAATTGGAATTTTGAAAGATATTCTTTAAAATGCTATTTTATTTGAACATCCAAATAGAAAGGTATTTGATTATGATATTCATTAACAAAAAAACTATTAATAAGCTAACTGAATCGCATAGAGAACCTAACATGCTTATCTGCTATTCAACTCCTCAAAGCCTTTCGGCTTGGACAAGTCGAGCTATATTACTCCTAAATAATGATAAAATTATTATCCTTTTCCTGAATCTATTTTCCACTAAAGTAGTACAAAAAGTTGAATTTGAAGTAGCTGATTTACAAGAACAAAAATATCATTCCATATATCTGTCTTCTGCAATATGGTCATTTAACAGTAAAGGACAGCATTGGAGGTTCAAGATAATCAAAAAAATTATACCTCTTGGCTCTATGCAAAGGGATTTTCTAAATTTCTTGCAACAAAATATTTTAATTAGCGACTGAGTAGATTTCGCAAAGTCGTTTATCTGAGGTATCTTTCATGGTTCTTTTCATTACCCAATAGGCGATTAAAATAATGTTGTTGGTTTGTTAATTGCGTGTTATTATATCAAATGAATTTGACAGGTTCCCAAATCTTTGTTAGAGTTTCAATCAAATACGTATAACCTTTTCATGGGATGTTACCGATAGGGCATAACCTGAATTGGCTTGTTTACACTGTAAGTGTATACAGGCTGGTTTGGGTTTTTTTATTGTCTATCACCCTTAGCTACCCCTTTTATCACACATTTGGAAGGAGAATGTTTATGTCCAGTTATATTTTCCCTAAAGACTTTTTATGGGGAGGTGCTCTTGCTGCCAATCAGGCCGAGGGTGCTTATTTGGAAGACGGTAAAGGATTGAGTCTGGTGGATCTGCTGCCTACCGGAGAGAAGAGAAGAAGCATAATGAAAGGAAATGTTCCCTCGCTGACTCCACTTGAAAGCGAATTCTATCCTTCCCACGAAGCCATTGATTTCTATCATCACTATCGCGAGGATATTGCGCTATTTGCAGAAATGGGCTTCAAGGCGCTGCGTGTTTCCATTGCCTGGGCTCGTATTTTTCCAACGGGAGAAGACGCTACTCCTAATGAAGCAGGTTTGCAATTCTACGATGATTTGTTCGACGAGTTGCATAAACATGGCATTCAGCCAGTCGTTACCCTCGCTCATTTTGACGTGCCGGTAGATCTGGTCGAGAAATATGGAAGCTGGCGGAGCCGGAAGCTGGTAGGCCTGTTTGAAACCTATGCCAAAACAGTATTCACCCGCTATAAGGATAAAGTGAAATACTGGATGACATTCAACGAGATTAACATGCTTCTCCATTTGCCGTTTCTCGGTGCCGGGCTTGTTTTTCAAGAAGGTGAAAACGTTAAACAAATTCAGTACCAGGCTGCACATCATCAGCTTGTCGCAAGTGCGCTGGCTGTTAAAGCGTGTCACGAGATTATCCCGGATGCCCAGATTGGTTGTATGCTTGCTGCCGGCAGCTTCTATCCGTATACATGTAATCCCGAAGATGTATATCAGGGCATGGAAAAAGACCGCGAGTCCTACTTCTTTATTGATGTACAGTCACGCGGCGAATATCCTGGTTATGCGAAGCGCTTCTTCAAGGACCATGGATTAAACATTGAGATGGAATCAGGCGACGCAGCCATTCTGAAAGATCATACTGTTGACTATATCGGATTCAGCTATTATTCGAGCCGGACGACCAGCACAGACCCGGAAATCGTCAAGAACATGACCAGTGGTAATGTATTTGGCTCCGTAGCCAATCCATATCTGGACAAGTCCGAATGGGGCTGGACGATCGATCCCAAAGGTTTCCGCATCACAGCCAACCAATTGCATGACCGTTACCAAAAACCACTGTTCGTAGTGGAAAACGGTTTTGGTGCCAATGATGTGGTTTCGCCTGAAGGAGAAGTTAACGACGATTACCGGATCGACTATCTCAAGCGGCATATTGCCGAAATGGGTGAGGCTCTTCAAGACGGAGTCGAAATTATCGGTTACACAAGTTGGGGACCTATTGACATTGTCAGCGCTTCCTCAGGAGAGATGAAAAAGCGCTATGGTTATATTTATGTGGACCGTGACAACGAAGGCAACGGTTCGTTGAAACGTATTAAAAAGAAAAGCTTCCACTGGTACAAAAATGTAATTCATTCCGACGGCGAAAATCTGGGCGAATAATCGTACCACAAGTAAATAGGATCGGACGTCCCGGGCCCACGGGGATTTCCGATCTCCGTTTCTTCATTGAAAGCGTTGACAATCGTTCCTCTTCGGGCTATACTTGACGCAATTCCATCATTTTTAGGATTGTTACTGCGTAGCAGGCAAAACCTAAGCCACGAATAAGCAGATGTTACAGTCTTGTTTATTTGGCGTGCTTCGGTTTTTTTCTGTTTACAATAAAGAGGATGGAGCATGTGTGGCTCTTGCTGGCATATGGAACGGGGGATCGAGATGAACATAGCAAAGGTCATTAACAACAATGTAATCAGCGTCTACCAGACGGACGGCACCGAACTCGTGGTGATGGGTCGGGGGATTGCTTTTAAGAAAAAGCCTGGAGACAAAGTAGACGAAACCAGAATTCAGAAGGTATTTGCTCTGAAAAACAAGCAGACGTCCGATAACTTTAAAATGCTGTTACGTGAGGTACCGCTTGATTTGATTGTGATTGTGGAGGAAGTCATTAATGACGCCAAGCATAATCTGAATAGAAAGCTGAACGAAAATATTTATGTTTCGCTGACTGATCATATCAATTTCGCTGTTGAAAGATACCGGGAAGGATTGGAAATCAAAAACGCGTTATTGTGGGAAGTCAAGCAGCTGTACAAAGAAGAATTCGCGATGGGTCTGAAAACGTTGGAACAAATTAAACAAAGGCTCGGTATTGAACTGCCTGTGGACGAAGCGGCTTATATTGCGATTCACATCGTGAATGCTGAAATGAACGAGGAAGTCATTACGACCATGAGTATCACGAAGTTTATCCAGCAAATTATCAATATCGCAAAATATCATTTTAAGGTGGAGTTCGACGAGGACTCTCTGAGCTATTTCCGTTTTATTACGCATCTGAAATTTTTCGCCCAGCGCGTATTTAAGGGAAATCACTACGAAAATAACTATGATCATTTGTATGACATGATTAAGGAAAAGCATAAGGAAGCGGCTGCTTGTACAGAGAAAATCGGAGCTTTTGTGCAAAAAGAATACAATCACGAATTGACGAACGAAGAAAAATTGTATCTAACCGTGCATATTGAACGGGTGGTGAACAGATAAGTCGAACGTTTTCAACGAAAAAGGATCAAGAATAGACGATTAAAAGTTTTTGTTGACAAATATGGTATATTGGTTATATTATGAGAGTAACAGGAATTTAATAAGTTTTAACTGGGATTGTTACTGGTTATGCAGGCAAAACCTAAGTCATGAAAAATCGCGGGACTAAAGTGCCCACCATTTTTCAAGGCTTAGGTTTTTTGTGTGCCTAAATATGTAAAAAGCCCCTTAGAACATGGAGGTGTCCATCATGAGTTATGAAAAACTGGCTAAGGAAATTGTACACCTGGTAGGTGGCGAAAAAAATGTAGTATCGCTCGTTCACTGCGCCACACGCCTGCGTTTTGTGCTAAAAGATGAGGCAAAAGCGGACAAGGGAAAGTTGGAAAAAACCGACGGAATTATCACTGTGAAGCAGAGCGGTGGTCAGTTCCAGGTTGTAGTCGGCAACAAAGTACCAGAGGTATATAATGCAATCGGCAATGTATCCAATATCTTGAATGAAACTGGAAAAGAAGATCATTCAGCTAAAGGCAACAAAGGATTTGGTGCCGTAATCGACGTAATTTCCAGCATTTTTGCACCTTTGCTCGGAGTTATGGCGGGGTCCGGTATTCTAAAAGGTCTGCTGCTGATTGCGAGTAACCTTGGTTGGTTGCTACCGAAAGACACTACCTATATGATTTTGTATGCTGCGGCCGACAGCTTGTTTTATTTCCTCCCTCTCTTGTTAGCGGTTACAACGGCACGGAAATTTGGAGGTAATATCTTCGTTGCCCTGACCATTGCCGGAGGGTTGCTTTACCCGACCATTGTCACGCTAAAAACGGAAGGTACACCTACGGACTTTTTCGGTATTCCTATTGTTATGATGAGTTATTCATCTACCGTTATTCCGATCATTTTAGCCGTCATCGTCATGAGTAAGCTGGAAAAATGGTGCAATCGAGTGATCCACGAGAGCGTCAAAAACTTTATTACACCTTTGATTCTACTTGTAATTATGCTTCCTCTAACCCTGATCGTGTTTGGTCCAGTCGGGGTGTATGTGGGCAACGCGATCGCTACTGCACTCGTTGCTGCATTTAGCTTTAGTCCATTGCTAGCTGGAGCAATCCTTGGTGCTTGCTGGCAGTTGCTCGTTATTTTCGGTGTTCACTGGGGTCTTGTACCTGTATTCATTAATAATATTGCTGTTAATGGCAGAGACGGAATCAAGCCTTCCGCTGCGGCTTCCATCTTTGCTCAAACCGGCGCTGCGTTCGGTGTTATGCTGAAAACCAAAAATAAGAAGTTGAAAACGCTGGCGGGTTCCGCTACACTTACCGCTTTATTCGGCATCACGGAGCCAGCCGTCTATGGGGTTACGCTGCCACTGAAACGTCCGTTTATTGCAGGTATTATCGGCGGCGCCGTTGGTGGTGCCATTATCGGTCAAGCGGGAACGCAAGCATTTGCCTCCGGCGCACCTGGATTGCTGACCTTGCCGATCTTTTACGGCCCTGGTGGACAAGGATTCCCGGGATTGATTTTAGGGATTACCGTTTCATTCCTGGTGTCAGCCATCTTGACTTATATTTTAGGTTTTGAAGATCCAGTTGAAGAAGAGGAAACTACTAACAATTCGGCTAAAGAATCGACCTCTACAGTTGTTGTTTCTAATGAAGAGGTACTCAGCCCAATTGAAGGAACTGTGGTCGCTTTGTCGGAGGTTCCCGATCCTGCATTTGCTTCGGAAGCTATGGGCAAAGGGATCGCCATCCAACCGACAACGGGCAGAGTCGTGGCCCCGTTCGATGGAACCATCACCGTGGCGTTCAAGAAAAAACATGCGCTTGCAGTTGTTTCGCATCATGGCGCAGAAGTTCTGATTCACGTCGGAGTAGATACGGTCAAGCTGGACGGTAAACATTTTACGTCCCATATCAAAGAAGGCGATCAGGTGAAAGCTGGGGACCTACTGCTTGAGTTTGATGTTGAGCAAATCAGGGCAGAGGGTTATCCTACGATTACGCCAGTTATCATTACGAATTCTTCCGAATATACTGAAGTCCTTCCAATTGCTCAAGGAGAGGTAACGGAGCAGGCTCCACTGTTGAAACTGTCTAGTGCTCTGAATGAGAAAGAAAGCATTGCCTAAATGTCTTAAGGACAAGGCTCTGATGATCCATATTCTCGGATCATCAGAGCTTTTTTGTCGTTATTTTATGTAGCTGGTAAGCCCACTTGTAATTGACAATATGTCAATTAAATTAACTTGTATGGGGGTAAAAACTAATCTATAATTTTTTGTAATTATGCAAATTTTCTGAAAACATAGACTAGAAAATCAATGGATTGATCAGGGGGAAATACAAGGAATGTTAGAGCAGTGGGCAGAGGCAGTAAACGGCGTCATTTGGAGCAATCCTGTGGTATATGTCTGTTTGGGTGTGGGACTATTATTTTCGATCATGACTCGATTCCTGCAAATCAGGCATTTCAAAGAGATGATCCGCCTAGTATTTAAAGGGAAAAGTTCCGAGGCAGGTGTATCCTCCTTTCAGGCCTTTACGATGGCACTATCGGGGCGTGTAGGGACGGGGAATATTGCTGGGATTGCTTTGGCGGTTGGTATGGGTGGACCTGGGGCGATATTTTGGATGTGGGTCATGGCCTTTATCGGGTCGGCTACAGCTTTTGTAGAATCCACACTGGCTCAGGTGTATAAGGTAAAGCGCGATGGTCAGTACCGAGGCGGTCCAGCCTTTTATATTGAAAAAGGGACAGGCTTAAAATGGTTTGCCGTCATTTTTGCGGTTACTGCGTTGGTCGCGATGTGTTTACTAATGCCGGGAACTCAATCGAACTCCATTGCTGTAGCTTTTCACAGTTCGTTTGGCATAGATATGAAGGTTTCGGGGATTTTAGTAGTCGTGTTGCTGGCGCTTATCATTTTTGGTGGTGTAAAAAGGATTGCCAATGTGGCTCAGGTTGTCATTCCGTTCATGGCACTCGGTTACATCCTCGTCTCTTTCTACATTATGATGACGAACATTACTGCACTTCCCGATGTATTTTCGCTGATCTTTCGTAGTGCCTTTGGCGTGGATTCTGTGTTCGGCGGTATAGCAGGGACGGCGATTGCTTGGGGTGTAAAGCGGGGGATTTATTCCAACGAAGCCGGACAAGGCTCTGGTGCGCACCCGGCAGCCGCTGCGGAAGTATCTCATCCGGCGAAGCAAGGGCTGGTCCAGGCATTTTCCGTGTATGTAGATACCTTTTTGGTCTGTACGTCCACGGCTTTTATGGTTCTGTTCACAGGTATGTATAACGTGAAGGGACCCGGTGGCGATTTTATTGTGCACAATCTTCCCGGTGTTGAAGAGGGGACCCAGTATACACAGGCTGCTATTGAGTCGGTATTTCCGGGCTTCGGCTCCAGTCTGCTGGCAATTATCTTGTTCTTTTTCGCGTTTACAACCATTATCTCTTATTATTACATCGCAGAAACAAATATGGCCTACCTGGTTGCCGACCGTAAAGCCAAATGGCCTATGTTCGTCCTAAAGCTGGTTATTCTGGGTTCGACGTTTTATGGAACGGTCGTCAAGGAATCAGCTCTGGCGTGGACACTGGGGGATATGGGTGTCGGCATTATGCTTTGGGTGAATCTGATTGCTATGATTCTGCTGGCCAAACCTGCTTTCCGCGTGCTCAAGGATTACGAACAGCAGCGGAGGCAAGGGCTAGACCCGGTGTTTGACCCGAAGAAGGCAGGTATTTCAAATGCCGAGTACTGGTCAAAGGAATATCAGCCTCCTTCAGATGAGTTGACGATCACCGCCAAACCGAGCAAGCTTCAAGCCTAAATAATAAGATAGATAAGTAAGATCAAAGGTGGCTCCGCGGGGAGTCATCTTTTTTTCGTTATCTTGCCTTTACATCCCAAGAAGGGTACATATGTTCACTATTTAGTCTATAATTTAGACAGAAGGATTTTGAATAATCCTGCCATGGATATGTGGGGAGGCCACATTTGCATTAGAGAGGTGATTTGAATGAGTACATCCGATTTATCCATAACTGACGACGAGTGGAGCGCTATTGTAGAAAACGACAAGTCATATGATGGGGTATTTTTGTACGCTGTGAAGACAACGGGAATATTTTGTCGTCCCTCCTGCAAATCCCGACCTCCCAAAAGAGAGAACATCCGTATATTTAAAACAGTAGAGCAGGCATTGGTCGAGCATTTCCGTCCATGCAAAAGATGTAAACCGACAGGACAACGATTGCCTGATCATGAATGGATCGCACTGGTTACAGAATACGTGAATTCTAACTATATGAAGGGCTTAACATTGCACATCCTAGCTGAAATAAGCCATGGAAGTCCGTATCATTTACATCGTACCTTCAAGCGGATCATGCATATAACGCCAATGGAATATATACAGCAGACCAGGTTGAAACAAGCGAAGAAGCTACTCATTTGCTCAGATATATCTGTTGCGGAAGTAGGGGAGAACGTAGGTCTGTGCAATGCACCTTACTTTATTACGTTATTTAAAAAGAATTCAGGCTACACCCCATTGCAATATCGCCAACTCAAATTGGAAGCAACACAAAATGGAGGTACACAGCATGGCACAGCAAATAAATAAAACGATCTATTGGTCATTGTTGACACATGAGGATTGGAATTTATATATTGCAGCTACATCGGAAGGACTATGTTATGTAGGTTCCCCCAATCAACCTGTAGAGGAATTGTTTTCATGGGCGGGAAGACGATTTCCCGGCAGTCCTTTAGTTGAAGAGGATGCTGCTTTACAGCCCTATGCCAAGGAGCTGATTGAATATCTCCAAGGGAAGCGCGCCCAATTTACATTGCCCTTTGATTTTCATGGGACTGCGTTCCAGATGGCGGTTTGGAATGCGTTGTGTGATATTCCGTATGGGGAAACACTATCCTATTCAGACATTGCCAACGCTATTCAAAAGCCAGCCTCTGTTCGTGCGGTGGGGGCTGCCATCGGTGCTAATCCGATTTTGGTCACAGTCCCTTGTCATCGGGTCATCGGTAAAAATGGAGCTATGACCGGATATCGTGGTGGTTTGGACATGAAGGTGAAGCTTTTGCAGCTCGAAAAGGAAAGTGTGGCATCGGTTCAGTATGAAAAATGAGTATTACAAATCCCCCAAGACTCTTTTGAATAAAGGGACCGGCTTCTTGTCAGGATATACACATTCGTTGAACCCGTATACAGGTTGTACCTTTGGTTGCTCGTATTGCTATGTACGCCAATTGCCAGTCTCCACATTTCGGAAGGAGGCGTGGGGGACATGGGTTGATATTAAAAATCAGGCTGCAGATATTCTTCGCAAGGAGCTTCGTAGAGCCAAATCTAAAGGTAAAGTCACGATTTTCATGTCGTCAAGCACAGATCCTTATCAGCCTGCCGAGTACAAGGAAGAGGTGACCCGGTCTCTGCTGGAGGTGATGGTGGAGGATCCCCCGGATTTTCTCTTTTTACAGACGCGCAGTCCACTGGTACGGCGGGATACTGATTTACTGCTCCGATTGGGGGATCGTGTACGTGTGAGTATGACTATAGAAACAGATCGTGAAGATATACGCAAACATTTTACCCCGGAGGCTCCTCCCATCCAGGCTCGTCTCCAAACGCTACATCTCTTAAAGGAGGCAGGTGTACCTACGCAAGCTACGATTGCTCCGATGCTTCCAAGCAGTGAACATTTTGCAGACAAGCTTTTGCCTCTGGTCAACCGTGTCTGTATTGATGATTATTTTATGGGAGATGGCAGTGGGGGGAGACGAACGCGTAGCTTGAAAATTGGTGTGCTGTACGAGTCATTGGGGCTGGAAGAATGGTATCATCCTGCTGCCTATAAGGCGGTTTATGAGCGTTTTCTTCATGTTTTTCCGAAGGAACAGCTCTACGTGAGCAAAGAAGGTTTCGAACCTTGATGTAAAAGCAGTCCATGCCATTGAATCAAGAGTGAACCATATAAGGGGGCAGCGGGAGAACGAATGCAAACCGTAATGACCAAAAACTTTGACTATGGGGAAAAGGAAATCAATTATCTAAAAAACGTAGACACCGTACTTGGTGCAGCGATGACGCAAATGGGCAAGGTAGAACGTGTGATCATTCCCGACCTGTTTGCGGCGCTCGTTCATGCGATTGTGGGACAGCTTATATCGGCCAAGGCGGTTCAGACCATATGGGCAAGGATGCAGGAGAAGTTAGGCGTGATCACTCCACAAAATATAGCTGTTCAGTCGGCTTTAGATATTCAAAGCTGTGGCATCACCATGAAAAAGGCCACATGTATTCTTAATATAGCCCAAACGATCGAGCAGGGCCTGTTGGATTTACAGGAATTATATGAGCTTTCCGATGCACAGGTGATTCAGAAATTGTCCTCGCTGCAAGGGATAGGACCTTGGACGGCTGAAATGATGCTGATTAATTGTATGGAGCGTCCAGATGTGGTCAGTTGGGGCGATATGGCTATTCGACGGGGAATGATGAAGTTGTACCATCTAGATACCTTGACCAAGCAGCAATTTGAGGAGTACCGCCGAGTCTATTCGCCTTATGGTTCGGTGGCCTCCATTTATTTGTGGAGTATTTCATTTCGTTAAGAATCAGGGAGTGGAAATGATGGAGAAAACAATTAGAGAACAGATACTGTCATATGTGGATGCAGATTTTCAGAAATTTACGGCTGCATTGCTTCCGACGATTAATAATGTGCTGGGTGTACGTCTGCCAGTGCTGCGTAAGCTTGCTCAAGATATTGCCAAAGGGGATTGGCGCCTCTACCTGGAGACCGCTGAAAGTGAACACTTCGAAGAAGTAATGCTGCAAGGTATGGTGATTGGTTCTGTAAAAACAGATATAGAGGAAGTTTTGAGTTATACCGCCAAGTTTGTTCCTAAAATTGATAATTGGTCCGTATGTGATAGTTTCTGTGCCGGATTGAAAATCACGAAACATCATAAAGAACGGGTGTGGGAGTTTATTCAGCCCTATCTATTCTCCAAGAAAGAATATGAAATTCGGTTTGGTGTGGTTATGCTTCTTAATTTTTATATTGAGGAACAGTATATGAAGCGGGTGTTTACTTTACTGAATCAGACCCATCGCGAGGATTATTATGTACAAATGGCGGTAGCATGGGCGATATCGATCTGTTATATCAAGCTACCTGAGGTAACCATGGCGTATTTAAGTCATAATACATTAGATGATTTTACCTTCAACAAAGCACTGCAAAAAATCACGGAATCATATCGGGTGGATCAGGCCACAAAAACGACCATCCGCAGTATGAAGCGAAAAAGAAAATAGGATCGGCTCCCACCTGTAAGTGTTATACTGAAAAAAAATGCGTGTATGAAAACGACAGGAGGGGAGTCAGTGAATTCGATCCCGCTGGGAGTACTTGTTGTGGATGATGAAACTAGACAGCGTCGAGGTCTGGCTGCCATGGTCAGGGATCTACGTCCCGAATACGAGGTATGGGAAGCCAAGAACGGGAAAGATGCTCTGACCATTTCGTTATCCAAACCGATCCAAATCGTTTTTACAGATATTCAAATGCCGATCATGAATGGACTTGAATATCTTCAACAATTGAGAACATTCGGTCAGCATGAGACCAAAGTTATTTTAGTGACAGTCTACCAGGAATTTAGCTATGCACAGCAGGCGGTGAGGTATGGGGCGAATGATTATTTGGTGAAACCGGTGCAATCACAGCAACTCATTGAAGTAATTCAACATATGGAGAAGATCATTGTAGAGGAACAGGAAACACTGAGTGGGAATCAAACAGCGTTGAATCAGATCGAGCAGAGTATGCCTGCATTTGTGGAGCATTTGTTTAGCAGATGTGTGACAGACAAATTACAGCCTAACGAGAAAAGCCTATTAAAGAGTCACTTTGGATGGCATGGGGTAGGAGAAGTTCTCGCGTTGGGAGCATCGGCAGCGCACCCGGAGGATATACATATGTGGTATTCTCAGCTCCGTAATACGGTTGTTGAAATATTGCGGCCTTGGGCGTCTTCTGTCGTGTTTCCACTTGAAACCCATAAAGACCATGTGGTTGCAGTGGTGAATTGGAAGGATAGGGCTGAAGGCAAGGAGGCCAAAAGAACACTTCAAGCTGGGCTGAAAAATTTGGAGCAACAGCAAGCGATTTCAATCTGGTTTGCTTGGGGTCAGCCTTTTAATTTTGATGAAATGCAAATAAGTCGATCTCACGAAAAGGCCGTCGGCCTAATCTCCATGCGCTTTTATACACCTCACATCAGATGTCTGAACCTTGTCATTTCAGATGATGAGCAGCCAGTACAAGAAATGAGCGCATACGAACAAATGGCCTTTATTAAATTTATTGAAAGCGCTATCTCTAATGGAGAGCCAGATCAGCTATTGGATCGGGTGCAGAATTTCATTGGACAAATGACGCAAGGGTATCCTGCACCTGAAGCGCTTAAAGCAAAATTGGTACACCTTCTGTTGGTTAGTTTACAACGGTTAAATATAGGGTGGAGTGAGGAAGTCTACTCACGTTTCTCGGAACGTTTGAACAAAGCTGTCGAAGAGGCCACCTGTCTTCGGAATCTTGAGGATGGTGTTGCAACATGGTTAAAAGAGCTGGTTCTTGAGCTTCATAGCGGCTCCAAAGGCGATCCCATTATGAGAAAGTGCAAGGAATTTCTAGATGCACATCTACATGAAGACCTTAGTCTGGAGATCGTGGCCCGGCGCTTTCACTATAATGCGTCCTATTTTAGCATTCTGTTCAAAAATTATTTTGGGCTCTCGTTCACGGAATATATGGTGAAGCTCAGAATGCAAAAGGCTCAGCACTTACTGCTGCATACAGACGCCAAGGTCGCAGAAATTAGCAGACAAGTTGGTTATAAAGATATCAAGTACTTTTTTAAAGTGTTCAAAAAAAACGTTGCACACACCGGAAGAATTCCGTAGGAAATTCAACTGATTGTTAGGTGAAAGGAAGATACGATGCGCCAAGTTAAATATATGTATCAAAAATTTTTGGACAGTAGCTTTCGTACGAAATTGATGCTGTCCTATTTTTTGTTGTCTGGTTTTATCGTTTTGCTCCTAGGTTTCGTTTACTTTGAAACGAGCGCACGGAATATCACTACAAATGTAACAGATAGCGTTACAAGCGTTCTGCGTAGTAATAACCAGTTGCTGGATAACAAGCTGACAGCTATTCAAAAAACCGTAGATATGATTCCAATCGATCATGACCTTCTTCAAACTATTACGAACGTGGATACTTCGGATTCTTCATCACTGTTACGAGCTGATCGCAGCATTACAAAAATTTTGTACAGATATTTTGGCAATATGGAGGAAGTATACGCTTCCCAAATTATGACACAAAATTATGCATATGGAAGCACTGATCGGATGTATATTCCTGTTCAGCCGTTCTATTCTTCTCCGTTGGCAACAACGGCGGTGGAAGCAGAGGGGGCTACCCAATGGATTCCCGCTTATTCGTATGCCGATACATTCCATCAGCAGGATTTAAAACGAGGCTCTTATGAGTTTAGTTCTTTATTTGCTGTGGTAAAGCAGCTCCATTTGACTGCATTAGATGATGCAGGAACCTTCCATACGCTTCCGGAGGGAAAGGAAAAACCTATACTTATATTGAATTTTCGTCCTGACTTGTTAAAAGGGGGTTTTGAAGATTACGCAGCCCGTAGCGGATTTGCACATCTATCCTATGGCATGATTCATGATAAAAACGGGATGGTCATGAGTTCAGATAGACAGCAACAAGTAGGGGAACCCGTGGCGGATTGGCTTAAGGATGCCATTACTTCGGAACAAGGGATGAAAATGGTAAACGTTAAAGGTCAAAGCATATTACTGGTTTACGAAGTCATGAAGACGACGGGCTGGGTATCTTATATAGCCATACCTATGGAAGATGTATTGGGACATCTGTCAACGATTCGCACCTACACGGTGTTTTTTTTAGGTTTTATGATGCTCGTTGCTGTTATTCTTGCTTATTTACTGTCTGTTTATATCAGTAAGCCCATCACGGATATGAAACAGGCGATGAAAGTAATGGAGAAGGGACATTTTGATATTCGAATTCCTGTACGTGGCTATGATGAATTGGGAGATCTGGTGATTCGATTTAATCAAATGAATGAAAAAATTAAAGATTTAATTGAGGAAAATTACAAGTCACGTCTACGAGCCAAAGAGTCGGAGTTAATGGCACTTAATTTACAGCTTAATCCCCATTTTTTGTATAACACCTTAACGACCATGTATTGGATCGCGTTAGAACATCAACAGCAGGAGCTGGGCCAATTGATCATTAGTCTGGCGGAAATGCTGCAAATTACTACTCGAAACAAAAACGATACATGGAGCTTGGAAACCGATCTGAATTGGCTGGAAAAATACATTTATATTATGCAGAATCGCTTTGAGGACAAGTTCAAGGTGGAATATGATATTGATCCCATTTTGCTTCAAATGGAAGTTCCCAAACTTTTCTTGCAGCCTTTTGTGGAGAATTCAATTATTCACGGCTTCGCGGAAATGGAATCAGGAGGTCTGATTAGAATCACAGCCTGGATTGAGAAGCAATTGGTGTGTTTTAAAGTGGAGGATAACGGATTAGGAATTCAGGAAGATCATATACGCCGAATTCAAGCTGGAGAAATCAGATCAACGGGCATTAAAAATGTAGACAGAAGAGTACGGCTATTATATGGAATGGAATATGGCGTTACGCTCCACTCGCCAGCAGGTAAGGGGGCATTCGTCCAGATTCGCATCGGGGAAATTCATAGATCTAATCAAATGACACCAATCCAATGAGAGTACGACTTTTAAAAATGTAAGCGTTTGCTAAAATAAATTTAGTGACGAAGCAACAAACGAAAAGATAAAAAAATAACCGGTTTGGGGGCGTTACTCATGTTAAAACGAAAATTATGGATCGTCTGCATGTGCTTGATCGTTGGGCTTATGTCAGCCTGTAGTTCAAATGAGAGCAGCAGCAAACCAGTTGATTTGCAGGGTCACGAGCAAGTGACACTGACCTATGCCAGTTGGGGGAGCACCAATGAAAAGAAGGTTCAGCAGGAAATCGCTAAAAAATTTACAGAGAAATATCCGTGGATCAAAATCAACTATATGCATATCCCCGGAGATTACGTAACCAAATTAACGACGATGTTTGCTGCCAATCAGGCACCCGATGTATTTCCCATTTATAAAGCACAGGCTCTGCAATGGGCTGAACAAGGCAAACTATATAATTTAAATGAATTTTTGAAGGAGGATAAGGAGCTAACGAAGGAAAGTCTTATTCCTAATTCAGTCATCTATTGGGATAAGGACAAAGTGGCAGGGGTCAAGGTAACTGAGGAAGCTTTCGCCCTCTATTACAATAAAGATTTGTTTGATGAGGCTGGTGTTGCTTTGCCACCAGTAAAGGCTGAAGAGGCTTGGACATGGGAGCAGTTTTTAGAGACAGCACAAAAGCTCACCATTGATAAAGCGGGAAATAATGCGCTCAGTCCCAATTTCGATGCAAGTAACATTAAACAGTATGGAGTTCGGTTTGATACATGGATGTGGCATTTGCTTGTGCCTTCCAATAACGCAAGTGTCATTTCAGACAAAGGGGACTCGCTTAATCTTGAGAGCCCTGATGTGATTGAAGCTGTTCAGAAAATGGCTGATCTGATCAATGTTTATCATGTGGCACCGTCGCCGACGCAGTCCAAAAATATACCTTCCCCGGCCGTAGCACTGCAAAGTAAACGTGTAGCGATGGATCTGGATGGACAGTGGGTTCAATTGGATCTTGGAGAATCGAAGGTGAATTTTGGTGTAGGCGTGTTACCTAAACTGAAGAGCAGCAAAACGATCCTGTTTGGCGAACCGGAAGTGATTTCTGCCAAAACCAAACATCCTAAAGAAGCATGGATGTTTTATAAATTCTTGCTGGATGCTGAAAGCGGACTTGACATGCATTCCAGCGGATTGTGGATGCCTGTCATGAAAAAGTGGTACACCGAACCAGACTTGATTAGCAAATGGGCCGATGTCAAACCAGGTCATGCCGATGGTTACCGTGATGCTGTCATGAACCAAACGCTGCATAACGGTGTTAATTCTTACGACTATTATCTGAAAAACTCGGAAAAAATCAATGCCATCATTAACCCGGCGCTGGATCAGGTATGGCTAGGCAAGAAAACGGTGGAGCAAGCATTTAGGGAGGTTTCCGCAAAGGCCAACGCGGAATTTAAGGGGACGTATCCAAAAGAATAGGGTGAGTGTTTTGACAGAAAGAGAGGGATAGAATGCAATCATTATCTTCTATTCGTAAGAAGGAAAATGGGTTGGGGTGGCTTTTTGCCGCCCCTGCTATTCTCGGCTTTGTCATTTTTGTTCTGGGACCGATGATCGCTAGTCTCTGGTTCAGTCTTACCGATTATAAGGTTGCTTCACAAGCCCATTTTATCGGTCTGGATAATTACGTCCACTTATTTGACGGTACGGATCAATTTTTTTATAAATCACTCGGGGTTACGTTTTATTATGTGTTTCTAAGTGTGCCCCTGCAAATTATTGTAGCTTTCTTTTTAGCGATATTACTTAATCAAAAGGTAAAGGGTCTGGCTTTTTTCAGGACTGTTTTTTATCTCCCTACCATTGTGCCACTCATAGCATCGTCTATGATCTGGATGTGGCTGTTTGATCCGGATCTTGGCTTGCTAAATGTGGTGCTGCGTGCGTTGCATTTGCCCGAAAGTCAGTGGATCTATAGCGAAGGGTCGGTAGTTCCTACGCTGGTTTTAATGAGTTTGTGGACCGTTGGAGGAACCATGATTATTTTTCTGGCAGGCCTGCAAGATATACCTAGACATTATTATGAAGCCATTGAAATTGACGGTGGAAATGCTCTTCATAAGCTTATGTATATTACAATTCCATTGACATCGCCCACTATTTTTTTTAATACGATTATGGGCTTCATCGGTGGGTTTCAAGTGTTTGTTCAGCCTTACGTCATGACTCAGGGCGGACCCAATAACTCCAGCTTGTTTTATACCTTTTATTTGTTCCGCGAGGCATTTACCTTTTCGAATATGGGTTATGCCTGTGCTATTGCTTGGGTGCTCTTTATTGTCGTTTTGGTATTCACTGCCTTTCTGTTCAAGACAGCCCGAAAATGGGTGTATTACGAAGGCGGGGGGGCATGAAGATGAAAAAACACGGTTGGAGTGGGAGCAGGGTGTTACTCTACACAGTTCTCATAGTGGGCTCCCTGTTTTGTATGTTTCCTTTTTATTGGCTGGTGCGAAGCTCCATGATGGATTTAAGTCAGATTTTTTTGATCCCGCCGAAATGGATTCCAGAGCCTTTTGTACTCGAGAATTTTTTTCAGCCGTTTGAAGAGTTATCGTTTGGACGCTATTTTGTGAATACATTTATCGTCGTTGCGGGTACTTTGGCGGGTGTACTTCTGTCGAGTACCATTTCTGCCTATAGCTTTGCGCGAATGAGATGGAAGGGAAGAGATAAGGTATTTGCTCTATTGTTAAGCAGCATGATGCTGCCGTTTGCAGTCACGCTGATTCCGTCGTTTATTGGTTGGCAGGCATTAGGCATGGTTAATTCGTACGTTCCATTGGTATTACCTTCGTTTTTTGGTGGAGGCGTTTTTAATATTTTTTTGCTAAGACAATTTTACATGACTCTACCGCGAGAACTGGATGAAGCTGTATTTGTGGATGGAGGTAATCATTTTACAATTTTTACCCGTATTATTTTGCCTTTGTCGAGGTCGGCAATTTTGGTCATTGGATTGTTTACGTTTTTGAACACATGGAATGATTTTATGGGGCCGCTGGTTTACCTTAATGATGAGAGCAAATTTACGTTGGCGATTGGGCTACAGCAGTTTCAGGGAATATATTCGGCTCAATGGGGCGTTTTGATGGCCGCATCTTTAATTGTAGTCTTGCCTGCTATTATTCTGTTTGCCATAGGACAGAAGTATTTTATGGAAGGGATTGCCTTGACGGGGATTAAAGGATGAGGACAACTGCCAGGTACGCACTTTGCTTTTTTTGGAATCTAATAATAAAATGGAAGTAACTTTCGAAAAGGAGATGACGTGAATTGGCAGAGCAAGTGCGTCTTGGTAAAACAGATTTATATGTAAAACCAATCGGTTTGGGTGCAAATAAAGTGGGAGGACATAATCTCTTTTCCGGTTTGAATGATGAAACGGGCAAAGAAGTCGTTCGCACAGCTTTGGATAACGGCATCAATTTTCTGGATACGGCTTTTATTTATGGACCTGAGCACTCGGAACGGTTGATTGGTGAGGTATTGAAAGAGCGTGGTCAGCGTGATAAAGCTGTTATTGCCACGAAGGGTGCACACAAATTTGTAAACGGAGAGGTCGTTTTTGACAACTCGCCTGCTTTTTTACGTGAATCCGTCGAATCCAGCCTGAGAAGATTGCAGACCGATTATATTGATCTGTTCTATATCCATTTCCCGGACGAAGCTACACCGAAGGCAGAAGCAGTAGGAGAACTGAAGAAGCTCAAGGACGAAGGCAAAATCAAGGCCATTGGTGTATCTAACTTCTCCATTGAACAACTTAAGGATGCGAATAGTGACGGTTATGTAGATGTGCTTCAATCCCAATATAATTTGTTTCAACGGGAAGCCGAGAAGGATCTGCTGCCTTATACCAAGGAAAATGGCATTTCGTTTGTGCCTTATTTTCCGCTAGCTTCGGGATTGCTGGGGGGTAAGTATACGAAAGACATGACCTTCTCGGACATCAGAGCGAAAAATCCATTGTTTCAGGGCGATGCATTTGCTCGTAATTTGGTCAAAGTGGAGCAGGTACGGGAGATTGCCAATGCGTTGAATGCAGAGGTTGCTCATGTTGTACTCGCATGGTATTTGACCCGTGATTCGATTGATGCCCTCATTCCAGGGGCGAAGGGGCCGGAGCAGGTGCTGGCGAATCTGAAGACGCTAAATGTCCAATTGAGTCAGGCTGATATCGAAAAGATTGACCATATTTTCAAATAATGAGTGCACCTTATATTTGCAATTATATATTTGTTCCACCTAGAGAGGCTGCCGGACGGGCGGCTTCTTTTTCGTGTACAACTCGCATATCCTTGTAGGGTAAGTTCAACGCTGCGGGGGGATCGGATGATGAGAAGACCGCAATGGCACAGCGCACCTAACAGAAGGCGACGCGGCAGACGTAGGTTTTTTTTTATTGTGACACTGGCGCTGCTGGTAGGGATCATACAGATGGCTGCTTATGTGGAGCAGCATTTGAAGCCGCCCATGATGCACCTGGCAAAAGTGCGGGTTAAACAAATGGCGACGGAGGCTATTAATTCAGCAATTACAGCACAGGTAGAGCAGGGGAAGACAGCTGATAATTTGATCGAATGGAGAACGGATGCACAAGGGAGAACCTCCGGTTTTGTTCTGAATTATGCGGAGCATATGAGAATTACGTCAGACACGCTCAAAGCAGTCAAGGCAACGATGGACAGCATGAGCCATTTTGATGAGAGTGTTCCGATTGGTCAGGCATTGGGCAGTCCACTGTTGGCAGCTTATGGACCAACGGTCCCCCTAAAGGTAGAGCCGCATGGAGCAATCAAGGTGGATTTAAATACCCGTCAACAGGATGCGGGCATAAACATGATCTTGGTGGAAGTGTACATTCGGATTACGACGGAAGTGTCCGTGGTTATACCGTTTGAGATGCAACCTCAGATTGTGGAGACGGAAATTCCGGTTTCTTATTTATTAGTGGTAGGCAACGTTCCGATGTACTACTATGACAATCAGGGTAAACCAGTGGGTAAAAATGGTGCAGCCGCTCCGCAGTTGGCGTTGCCTCCCCATTCCATAGAGAGTAGCGGCGCTATAGATCCCAGCACAGTAAGTGTTCCAGAGGCACAGGAAAACCAAAACACCTCTAGCCAGTCCCCAACGCCATAGAGCGGAGGGAATGACGCGAGCTGCCTAGGAAAAACAAAAGGGCCCCTATGAGGAGGTCCCTTTTGTTTTTCCTGTTTTGAGCGCTTTGCGTTCGGACTGCTCCCACTGTCTTAATAACGGATACGGGTCAAAGGACCAATCTGCCCAACCATTGTCCCGATATATACCATAGTGCAGATGCGGTGGAAACTTGCCTTGGGTACCGGGTTTTCCATAGCCCGAGCTTCCGACCCAGCCAACCGTCTGGCCGGGTGTAACGATGTCTCCGTTGTGGACGGTTTTGTCAAAGCCGGAAAGATGCGCATAGTAGTGATAGCGGTTGTTGAGATCTCGGATTCCGATTCGCCATCCGCCGAAGGGATTCCAGCCCTTCATTTCAACTACACCGTAGCAGGTACTGCGAACTGGAACTCCATAGCCAGCAAACAGATCAGTTCCTTCATGTATCCGGTAGCCGCCCCAGCTGCGACGGCTTCCCCATGTGCTGCGGTAGCTATAAATGCTGCCTAAAGGAAGGGGGAAAGCTTGACTGACCAGATCCAGCTTGCCATACGTCCGATACAGCTTAGCAAACTGCTGAACTCTTTGAACTGCGCGGCTGTTATGGTAATATTCCCAAACGGCAATACCAAATTCATCCTCGTTGTTTCCATACTTTCCGAGATAAGATGCGATGCTGAACAGCAGATCCTTGTCATTATTACGGTCAGCGATTCCATCACCCGAACCGTCTTGTCCCAGCCCGGAAAATAGTTCAATGGAACGCGGATTTTGATCCTCCGAATCAGGGTTCATCATGCCGGACCAGACTGGTCCCGTGATGAAAATACCTATGATTCGTTCCGCATGCTTCCGATCCTTGGGATGGGCCACCGTAAGTGTGCGTTCATACTGGTCGATAGCGGCCAGTCTGTACCAAGGAACTCCAGTCAGGGCTTCGATGGAATGATATAAAGCCAGCCTGGACGTATACAACGAAGACTGAGCATGTGAAGCATCTACATTTGCGGTCAGGCTGCTTTCGGCGGACGAGGACTGTAAGTGATTGGCAAAGGCATGGGCAGGAAGCGGACAGGCCGCTGTCAGTGTAGTAGCACATAACAGCAGCGATAACAGACGAACAGCTCGGGCTGTCCGCGTAGGGTAAGGCACGTGAACCGACCTCCTATAGAAGGGCTTAATCGCCCGATAAATTCTAGGCCCGTATACAATAGCGTGAATAGGGCGCTTTTGTTTAGATTGAGCCATATCCGCCGCTTTTATCCATGTAAAGAGTTTACTTTTTCCGGCATCAATGTCATATCAAAAAGGGAACAATGAATGGAGGTTTTTCCATGGCTTTCATGTTATAATGTATGGCAATGACAGCTTAAGCTTATCAGAAAGAAGGTCTATGCCATTGTCTAGAAAAGTAAAGGAAGCTAAGCCCGACTGGATTCGTATTAAACTTACGACAGGCGATAACTATCAGGAAATCAAGAGCATGATGCGTTCCAAGACATTACATACCGTATGTGAGGAGGCACGATGCCCTAATATATATGAATGCTGGGCCAATAGGACAGCTACATTTATGATTTTGGGTGATATTTGTACGCGTGCGTGTCGTTTTTGCGCAGTAAATACGGGAATGCCTACGGAACTGGACTTGCAGGAGCCTGAACGCGTCGCGGAAGCGGCTGAAAACATGAATTTGAAGCACTGTGTCGTTACCAGTGTGGCTCGCGACGATTTGAAAGATGGGGGCGCTACTATATTTGCAGAAACGGTTCGTGCGATTCGCCGCCGATTACCTCTTTGCAGTGTAGAAGTATTGATTCCCGATTTTATGGGCGATATTGAATCGCTGCGAATCGTCATGGATGCCAAACCAGATATTCTGAATCATAATATTGAAACGGTGGAGCGTATGTCCGACAAGGTTCGGGCTAAAGCGAAATACCGTCGCTCTCTGGAGCTGCTTCAACATGCGAAGCAATTAAATCCGGCTATTCCAACGAAATCAAGCATCATGCTAGGTGTCGGAGAAGAGTGGGACGAGATCTTACAAGCCATGGATGATCTGCGTAAAGTCGATTGTGACATTCTGACAATTGGTCAATATTTGCAGCCGTCCGAGAAACATTTATATGTGCAAAAATATTATCCACCGGAAGATTTTGCGAAGTTAAAGGAAGAGGGATTACAGCGGGGATTCAGCCACGTTGAATCTGGACCGTTGGTCCGCAGCTCCTACCAAGCGCATGAGCAGGTGAAGTCAGCCGCTCAGCATAAGGAAGAAGGCGCCCTTTCGCAGGCTTGATCCGGGAAAGGCGGTCAGAATAGCTTGTTTCAAATCGGTGGTAAAAACTATGAATTGTTGCAGGATCACAAGAACGGGTGGAATCCCGAAGCGTTTCGTGATCGGTATAGTGAAGTGCTGGATCGCTATGATTACATTATTGGTGATTGGGGTTACAATCAGCTACGTCTGAAGGGCTTTTATCGAGACGGTCATCCCAAAGCAAATAAGGATACATCTATAGTGGTACTGGACGATTACATTAATGAATACTGCAATTTTGGCTGTGCCTATTTTGTGTTGCAAAAAAGCCGTGAAGTGGTTAATAAAAACGGCGTCAATGATGAAATCATTGCTCCAGATATTCAGCAGTTGGTAGATGCTCAAAGGGAACAAGCGGGAACGTTAGAACCCGAAGAGCAGCAAGAAGTATTGCAACATACAGCTGGAGAACAGGAGTGGCCGCAACCACAGCAGGACTCCTCAGCTACAGAGGAATCGCGAGTGGAGCAGCCTCGAGAATCCCGAGAACCACGTGAGTTGCAACGTCGGGAACCGAAGGATGCCCAGGAAGTACGTGAACGACAGCCACGTGAAGCTCGCGAAAGTCGTCCATCCAGAGAAAGACGTGAAGCAAAAGATGGACGGAATCCGGGTGAAGGGCAGCAAACCCGTGAACCACGTAGACAGCGCAATCAGCAGGGAAGTTTCGATAAAAAGGAATCGCGTGGACCACGCTATGAGCGCCAATCAAAGGAAAATCGGGAGGGACGGCAAGTTCGTGTCTCTCGTGAGCCTGAGGGCCAGCGTCAGACCCAGCCAGCTGCTAAAGCCGAAAGAGCTGAGGGTAGTAAAAAGAATAAAACATTTACAGCTCCACAACAAAACGGTTCCTGAATTTTCAGGAACCGTTTTGTTTGTAAAAAAAGAGCCAGAGTCGGCTCTTTTATAGGTTCTAATTAAGAAAAGCGTTGCGTACTCGATCCCAAAATGGGAAAGGACGGTAACGAGCGAAGCTGATCTTCTGACTTGCGACCTGACATCGAACAGAGATTAAGTCATCGACAGGAAAGTTCAGGTGATCTACTGTCAATAAAAGACGCTGATCTTTCCGTGAAAAAATATCACAATGATGGTGTTTGGGCAGTAGCAATGGCGATCCCAGTGTCCGATAGACGCGGTTATTAATGGAAGCGATCTCAGTCAATTGCAATGCTTCAATGGTGGGGTGAACCATAGCTCCGCCAAGTGCTTTATTATAGGCGGTCGTTCCTGAGGGGGTAGAAACACATATACCGTCACCGCGAAACATTTCAAAGGTGATATCGTTAATATCTACTTGGGCAACGACAGTGCCATCCACCCCTTTTAACGTAAACTCATTCAAGGCAATAAAAGAAGCATTGCCTGACTTCTTGTGAATTTCCAACTCAATCAGTGGATACTTAACGATTCTCGGGTTAAGCGGTCCCTCAGATCCGCTTTGGCTCATCAGGTGGATTAGCTCCTCCAGCTCGTCCGCACGCCAATCAGCATAAAAGCCCAGATGACCGGTATGTACACCAACAAAGGCAATATCCGGAATGCGGTCGATGAAGGTATGAAACGCATGAAGCATCGTACCATCGCCTCCAATAGACACGACGATTTCCGGCGATTCGGCATCCAGCTTGAAATTCTTTTCTTGGGCAAGACGGTGAAATTGCTGACTCAAGTCCATGGAGTGCTGATCCCCGCGATCCAGAACATAATATCTCAAGATGAAAAGCTCCTTTGTCATGGGTATATATCGATCATAATCAATTATGAGCAAGAACACAATCGTTCATTGCCTGTGTGTTCTTCTCAAACGTACGTATAAGCGACTTGTACCCACACTCAACCATGAGAGACTAAGCATTCCAGCCAGTATAAAGGCAAGAACTAGCAGACTTTGCAACAGCATGGCGGACGAGAAGCCAGGAGACCACGCGATGTCGTATATTGGAGAAAAGACGGGAGAGCTTCCCTGTCCCATCAGAGGCCGCCATAACACGAGAGCTAGCAGTGCTGAGATGATGCCATGTGCAGCCCGGGCCAACAAAAATGGCATATAGCGGAGATTTGTCATATTTAAAATACTTGCAACCTGCGCATGAACCGACAGCCCGCCCCAGGAGAGAACAAAAGCGGCTGCGGCTACCTTGAATGGTAACGCTGCTGCCGTGGCTTCACCAGCGGCTTGCGCTCCTAAAGTGACTTCGAAAATACCACCCACGATGGACTCCGTTAACGTAGGAGGAAGACCACATGCAGTCAATAGGCTTGCCGTAAGCAGATGAAGCCCGCTCATTAAACCGGAGTTCGTCAAAGCTTCTAAAATGACGCAGAAGAATACAACTAGCCCTCCTACGACAATAATAAGGCGTAGGGAGGAAGTAATCGCCTGACGAAGTAACTCACCCAATGGGCGACCATCTTCCAAACGAGCTGTATGCATGGCATATAATGCTTGGCGTAGGGGGCCAGGCTGCCTATTGCGACCTGCTGCTTTTGTATTCGTGGACTTCGACCAGGCTTTTTGAGTAGGTTGAGGCCGGTCGCTGCGAGTATCTGTTTCCCCTGAACGGGAACCGTGGAAGCGCATAAGCAGCCCGATGATGAGCACGCCACCATAATGGGCCGCGCCCAGTACGAGTGCAATTTCTGGTTGATGGAAGAAGCCAACGGAAACCGCACCGATCAAAAATATCGGATCAGAGGAAGTGGTAAACGCGACCAAACGCTCTCCTTCAATGCGTGTGATCCATTTTTGCTCCCACAGCTTGGCTGTTAGTTTAGCTCCAATCGGGTAACCGGATGCGCAGCTGACCGCAGCGACAAAACCCCCACAGCCAGGTACACGGAATAGAGGCTGCATCAGCGGATCCAACAGCGCACCTATGAAATGAACAATTCCGAAACCGAGGAGAAGCTCGGAAATAACGAAAAACGGGAATAAAGACGGAAACAGCACGTCCCACCAGATGGCAAGCCCCCGAAGTCCGGCATTCAGAGAAGATTGCGGGTATACAGCCATAAGCATAAATAGGAATAGCAGTGTAAGGATGAGCAGAGGAAGCGAGTAACGACGGTATAGCGACATAGAGGCCCCTCCTTTGGAGTTGTACTAATATACCTATGTCGGGGATGGACAAAGAGTACAAAAAAATCAAAGAAAACGATTACATCTAATGCTGTATTTTTGTAAATAGTATGTTAAAATAGGAAAACAACGATCCCATAACCTTAAGGATGGAGTGATCAGGATGAGTATCGTTGCCGGTCTGTTCGTATGTGCTTTTGTGTATGTTATTCGTGTCTCTCTCGTCCATCCCGGTGAAGAGGATTGGCGGAGTTATTAGTTGTGTTTATAGAATGACGAAGCTGTGTGCAACGAAGCACACCCTCTTCATATGTTAAATTGATAAAATGACGCTTATTTTTAGCGTCATTTTTTGTTTTTTGTTATAATACGGGTGTATATTTATTACCATAGCACAGAAAGTTGGAGAAAAGTGAATCCTAGCCTAAGCATTTATGACAACCTTGGGGGTGCGGAAGGTGTTCGTGCTATTATTGAGGCCTTCTACCCGAGAGTTTATAAAGATCCGTTGTTAAGTCCCCTGTTTCCTAAAGACATGGAACCGGTTAAGGAAAAGCAGTATATGTTCCTGAGCCAGTTTTTTGGAGGACCGTCTCTTTTTTCTGATGCATATGGTCATCCGATGTTACGTGCCAGACATATGAAGTTTCCCGTAACGGAGGAGCGAGCAGAGGCATGGTTGTCTTGTATGGCAGGTGCGTTAACGGATACGGGCATTGAGGAGCCGCTTCGTTCAATCATACTTAACCGTTTGTCTGGTCCTGCGCATCATTTTGTAAATACCCCGTAAGCTTTCGGGGATTGCCGAATTTTGGAGAGGGTTGTAAAAACATTGGAACTTGAACCGTTATATCAGATCAAAATCGCTTGCCCACATTGCGAAGAAGAATTTCAGACATCCCGTGTCAGACCAAGCCTAAAGAAGGCCATTCGTACGGATTCAGATTTTTGTGCTTATTATAAGAATGAAAATCCGGATTTTTATGTCGTAAGGGTCTGTCCTCATTGTGGATTTACCTCGACAGAGCACTCTACCGTTCAGTTAAGCGATCAGCAAACCAAGATATTTAAGGATAAAATCGGTAACCGCTGGCAGTCTCGCGAATATGGCGGGCATCGTAGCTGGGAAGAGGCATTAGAAACGTATAAACTGGGTTTACTCTGTGCCCAGGTCATCGGAGAAAAGGAACGCGTAGTAGCCAGTCTATTACAGCATATCGCATGGATGTACAGATACCAGGGAAATGAGGAGCAGGAGCTTCGCTTTCTCAAATTTAGTCTGGATTCGTATGTTCGGGTCTATGAGCTGGAGGGTGTCGGGGCGAATAATGCCAAACTGCTTTATCTGATTGGTGAACTGCATCGACGTACAGGCAACTTTCACGAAGCGGTACGCTGGTTTTCGCGTGTCATTAATGACAAAAAGATTATGGATGCAGCCATGATCCGGGCTTCCCGTGAACAGTGGTCTGTACTGCGAGAACAAATGTTGGCTAAAAATTTCCAACTGCCGGAGGAAATGCAGGACGCAAGCTCCTCTTGAAGAAATAAAGGTGTGCACTATGGCCGATTTAGGCTCATGGTTCACACCTTGTTTGTAAAACGGGTTATCTTATCTTACAACTGCCTCATGAATTAATGATGACGCAATGTGGTATCTGACAGCAAATAATCGTCATCACAATCCACCAAAGTAACCTTGTTATGGCAGCATGGAAACACAAGTAACTTTTTCATACCTTCGTGTATGAGCTTAAGTTCTTTTGGCTTCAGGGGCAGCAAAACATTATCATGGTCGCAAAACGGACAAGACTGTACATAAACGTCTCCCATGACGATGTCATAAGGCCAGGTTTTATGAAAAGGGATCATGATTTGTTCGATTCTCCGCCGTTCGGGTCAGCGGTTTCTTCTTTAGCCAGTTCGGCCAGCTTTTGCATCAAAATGTGCTGGGGTGTATGCATAAGGTGTTCCAGCGGAATGCCGAGCTTTTCGGATAATTTCACAGCCGTTTCCGGCGAAATTTGTAAGGGTCTCATCCTGTTTTCCTCCCAATTGTAGTGATTTACTATCACGATGTAGCTTTATTGTATATGAAACCACATGAATTCGCCAAAAAAGAAAGGTGGAACTATTATGAAAACGCCGTTAAAGCAAACATGGGATCTGGAATCTATTTTTAGCGGAGGATCTTCCTCTGCCTCATTTCATGCATTTTTGGAAGAAATGGAGAGCAAGGTTCAACAGCTGCAATCCCAGCTTAAAGCAGCCAAAGTACCACAAACGGTATTGGATACCGAGCGTCTGGATAGTGTACTGAATAGCATACAGGAGCTGTTTAATGGTGCGTCGCAGGCGGGTTCCTTTGTCTCTTGTCTAACTGCTCAAAACCAGCACGACAAGCTGGCTGTTCAATTGGGGGCGCGTGTCAACACGCTGTATGCCCAAGGGAAAAGTGCTTTAGTCTCTTTCCAGAACTTGCTGGCACAAACCAGTGAAGACATTTGGCAGAAATGGATGGAGCGCGAAGCTATCCAGCCGATTTCTTTTGTCCTGACTGAATATCGGAACGAAGCACGTGAAAAAATGGCTCCTGAGCTGGAAAGCCTTGCATTGGATCTCGCAGTGGATGGCTACCATGGCTGGGGCGACTTTTATGATACCATTGTCAAAAATATGACGATCCCCGTGCCGGAAAATGGCGAGATCGTAAACCTGTCTGTTGGTCAGGCTGCTAATAAGCTGGATGAAGCAGATCGCAGCGTACGTAAAGACGTGTTTGCACGTTGGGAAGAGGCATGGACTCAGGTAGAGGACTATTGCGCGGATACATTGAATCATTTGGCAGGCTTTCGTCTGAAGCTATATGAAAAACGAGGCTGGACAGATGTGCTTAAGGAACCGTTGGAAATCAGCCGTATGTCTGCACAAACGCTAGATACGATGTGGCAGGTTATTAATGAAACAAAGCCTATTGTAGTCAAATACTTGGAGCGGAAAGCAAAGCTGCTGGGCTTAGAGAAGCTATCCTGGCATGACATTGAAGCTCCTCTGGGGACGTCAACTACTAAAATCCCTTACGACGATGCTGCTGTAACGATTGTTGAGCAATTTGGTAAATTTAGCTCGAGAATGGCTGACTTTGCCCAAATGGCTTTTGAGAAAAGCTGGATCGAAGCAGAGGACCGTCCAGGCAAACGTCCGGGTGGTTTCTGTACATCTCTGCGTCTGAGCAAAGAGACCCGTATTTTTATGACCTATGCCGGATCACCATCCAACGTTTCGACACTGGCCCATGAGCTCGGGCACGGTTATCATCAACATGTGATGAATGAATTGCACCCATTGAATCAAAATTATGCCATGAACGTAGCTGAGACGGCATCAACGCTGGCAGAACTAATTGTATCAGATGCTTTGCTGGAAGCTGCCGAAGGTCAGGAGAAGGTAGCTTTGCTGGAGGATAAAATTCAGCGTGGTGTAGCCTTCTTTATGAACATTCATGCTCGTTTCCTGTTTGAAACCCGTTTTTACGAGCTGCGGAAAAAAGGAGTTGTGGGAGCACAACAATTAAGCGAGCTGATGGAACAAGCGCAGCGTGAAGCGTTTAGTGGTGTCCTGGATGAGGCTCATCCTCATTTTTGGGCATCCAAGCTACATTTCTATATTACGAACACTCCTTTCTACAACTTCCCGTACACATTCGGGTATATGTTCAGTGCAGGAATTTACGCTTTTGCGAAGGAAAATCCTGACGGCTTCGCCGACCAATATGATGCCTTGCTGCGTGATACGGGTCGCATGACAGTCGAAGAATTGGCTTCCAAGCACTTAGGTACCGATTTAACACAGGCTGACTTCTGGCGTAATGCTGCGCAAGTTACTGTTCAGGATATTGAGCAATTTTTACAAATGACAAAATAACAGATTTACACTTTTGAAAGGTCTCCCATAAGGGAGGCCTTTTTTGTGATTTTTGCAGAAGATGATGAACAAAGTCGCAAAATGTCGAAGTGTAATTAACATTACCTGTTGGCGAAATTTAAAATGATGGATATACTTAGAAAATAGTTATAAATACCCAATTATGTTGGTTTTGATTGTAAGGTTAAAAATCTTCGCATATAATTGAGCCGTAAGACCTATTAATTATTTCTTGATAAGGTATATAGGAGGGTTTTTGTAATGGACGAAGTAGGTCAATTGTCGTTAGCAAGGCAGATGGATATCGTTTTAAAAGAACTGGATAATGAACTCGCAGGTTTGTCGTCAGGTATCGTATTTGTACAAATACGTAACAATGTAGTTGGGAAATTTGGGATTCGTCATAATCCGCTTGCAGGTAAAGGTGGCACATTTGCAGCAGTAGAACCGGGGTTATCAGCAAAGCATCGGGAGGATTTTCGGCGTATGGCTCTAGAAACGCTAAATCATAAGCGTAGCTGGACTCATGGGGAGATTGCTTTCGATTTTGCCATTAGACAAGGAACGATTTTGGTAGATGCAACACTGGAATCCAACTACAACATGGCGAATCTCATGATCCGCTACAACAAGCCTACATACCGAGCGGCTAATTCCGAATAATTCAATTAAAAAAAGTAAAGAAAAGGCGGCCTTCCTAAGGAAGACCGCCTTTGTTATATACCCGTTATAACACATTTTGGTAAATTACGATGAACGGAATGCTCATGTGGAATAATGACGCTTATTGACCTGAACGACCTGATAATTGCTGTTCGGCCAGCTGTACCAAGCGTTTAGTGATATAGCCTCCCAGAGAACCAGCTTCACGGGATGGCATGTCACCGTAGTAACCATCTGCCGGAATGGTGATGCCCAGCTCTTGTGCAGCTTCATATTTCAATTGTTGCAATGCGTTGTTGGCTTGAGGAACAACTAGGTTGTTACTGCGACGGCTTCTGCCTTGATTAGCTTCATTCATGTGTAGTCACCTCCTTCGGCTGTGATGAGGTTAGTATGCGACAGAGTTATGAAAATATGCGCCGAAGGAAGAAAAGTGACTAGAGGAAAATTACGGATATATGATATGAATCTGAGTTTTGAGATCGATGGATTGCTGAGGCTCCAAACGGATCAGTCCGGCTTCCCCGACAGGATCAGGTGAATTGGGCGCATCAGGCAGACATGTATAAGGCTCAATGCAAAGATACTGGTCGCATTCACCTTTGGTATATAAAACCCAATACTTATAATATTGCTCATCTGCTGTGTAGCGGATTTGATAACCGTCGTCACGAGTCAAAAGAGCTTCAGCAGGGCCTTCCGTTGCCCGCAGCAGAGTGTCTAGATTTGTTCCTTTCAGAGAAAGTCCCGAAGAGAGCTGTTCCAAGTCATCTAACGAAGTAATGATACCTGTAGGTAGTTGTTCAGCATCCTGCTCATATACGCCGTTCACAGGTAGCTTTAGACGCCAGCGCTCAGGTTCTCCGTCCACCATAAACCAAGTGTGATATCCTAAGCCAAATGGGGCTGCTTTTTCGCCCAAATTCGTTACGCGCAGCGTTTGACTTAATACAGCACCCTGCAAGCGATACGTCATCTCCAGACGTAAGGGAATGGGGAATTGTTCCATCCAGTGCGGATCACTTTCTGTTAAAAGCTCGGTAGTAACACTGCAACCTTCTTCATCCTCTTCAATATCACTGCAGCGCCAGGACTGATTACGATGCAGACCGTGTATATGATTGTCATTGGCTGTATTTCGGTCGAACTGATAAGGAACACCGTCAAACTCAAATTGTCCCTTGCGAATTCGGCCTGGAGGAATCAAAATGGGCAAGCCAAAATGATAAGGCTTTTGTAAATAGAAAGCCAATTCTTCCTCACCGGGCCGACGTACGATATCCCGGTCGAGCTTCAGATCACGCACTGAAATAATATTATTCCCGAGGCGAGGGATCATCGTAACTTCCAGTTCACTACTATGTAAAACATACGTGTCGTAACCGTTCCAGTGTTCTTTGGTCACTTGTTTCATATCCATGCTCCTTTGTCCACTATAATCGGTTGAAGCTTCGTGTCATTATGATAACAGATTTTTGGTCGTAGGGCACAATCGTCATTTGACAATAACATTATGCGGAATTATCATTAATGTAGTTTAGAAAGTAATGACATGGATAACGCGATGATGAGGACAAGTAAGCTTTCGCATAAGCTCTTCAGAAAGCCGGTGGTGGATGGGAACCGGTGAGCCTGCACTGCTGAATGGACCTTGGAGTGCCGCACAGAACAGGAATTTACTGTCCTCAGTATGACGGCCGATTGCTCCCCGTTAACGGAGCTTTAAGATTGCAGGCAGCCACGGAGCATAGCTCCGACAAGTAATAGGCTGACGGCAATGAATAAGGGTGGTACCACGGTCTCGCGTCCCTTGAGGATGCGGGGCCTTTTTGCGTTCTAATTTTGAAATACTGAGGAGGAAGAATATGAAAACTGTACTTTCAGGTATTCAGCCTAGCGGACAACTTACTTTGGGCAATTACATTGGTGCCATGAAAAACTTTGTCAAATTGCAAGAGGATCATCAATGTTACTTTATGGTCGTAGACCTTCATGCAATTACCGTACCGCAGGAACCGGCTCAATTACGTGAGCAGTCGGAGGCGGTAGCAGCATTATTTATCGCAGCAGGTATTAACCCGGAAAAATCCAATGTCTTTTTACAATCCCATGTTCCCCAGCACGCTGAGTTGGGATGGTTGATGACAACACTGACGAATATGGGCGAGTTGGAACGGATGACTCAGTTTAAGGACAAAGCAGCAGGCAAGGACTCTGTAGGAGCAGGGCTGTTCGTATATCCATCGTTGATGGCAGCTGACATTTTGCTCTACAACGCGGATCTCGTCCCGGTAGGCGACGATCAGAAACAGCATCTGGAGCTGACACGCGATTTGGCGGGTCGCTTTAATCACCGTTATGGAGATTATTTTACTGTTCCTGAACCGTATATCCCTGAAGTAGGGGCGAGAATTATGTCCCTGGATGATGTGTCCAAAAAAATGAGCAAGAGCAATCCGAATGCAGGCAGCTTTATTGCGCTACTAGACGAACCGAAAGTCATACGCAAGAAAATCAGCCGCGCTACTACTGATTCCGGCAGTGAGGTTAGATATGATCCGGCCAATAAACCGGAAATTAGTAATCTGATGGGCATCTACAGCCAGTGTTCCGGTTTGTCACTCCAAGAAGTGCAGGATCGCTATGAAGGTCAAATGTACGGAACATTTAAAAAAGAACTGGCAGAGACCGTTGTAGCTATGCTTGAACCGATTCAGCAACGCTATCGTGACATCCGGGAATCCGGTGAGATTGGACGTATTTTGGCCCAATCCGCAGAGCGCGCACAAGAAGCGGCTGAAGTCACGTTGTCTGCGGTCAAAGAGCGCATGGGCTTTCTGCCACGTGTACGCTAAAGCATATTGAGACGAAACGGATTAGGCCTTTTAAAGGATTGGATTAGGAGCGGCGTTGTCGGGCTTTGACCACGAAACCCCAGCCGATATTGCCGACAGATAATAGTCCCAGTAGAATGGCAAGCCATGCGGAATAACTGATGGATATAGCGGCTGCGGTCAGCAGGACAATGGATGAAACGGCGAACCATAGGGATAAACCTTTGCTCATTGGTAAAAACCTCCAGTGTTCGAATGTTGAATTTCAGGAATAAGTAGTTGTAAGCGAGCCATAATAATCTTGCAAGCTTGCAATGAACCTCACTCACAAAGAACTGAAAGGAGATTCAAATATGAGCAGACGTCGTTCAAACAACCTGCAAGTACCGCAGGCCAACGCCGCTTTACAACAATTAAAATATGAGGCAGCTCAAGAACTTGGCATCACGATTCCTCAGGACGGTTACTTCGGTAATGTTGTTTCCCGCGAAACAGGTTCTCTTGGGGGATATATCACGAAAAAGCTGGTCCAACAAGCAGAACAATCCTTGTCGGGCAGCAGCCGTTTGCAGTAATACACATAAACACTCCATCTTGGAAGCTGTATTATGAGCAACTGTGATGAAGAAAATCCGGAGCGATCATGCTCCGGATTTTTTTACGCATGGCTTATCACCATTGTGAATCACGCAAGTCCGCTTCGTCAAGAGGGCGCTTTCATGAGATGTGATTTATTACGCGTATGGCCAAAAAAACAGCAAGCTCCAGATGAAGGGAGACTTGCTGTCTGTTGTTCATACGGCTTGTTGTTAGCTTGTAGGCAGGTTTTAATTCGTATGCAGGGAAAGGCGTTTTTGCATTTTTTCGTCACTGAGCCATCCAATATAGCTGTTGATCAGTCCGAACTGCTTATCCATCGCGACCACAGCCACGAATGGATATTGTCTCCGGTGTCGATACCTGACGTCTCCCCATCGCACAATGTAGCCCCATTCCAGTTCTTCCACCTCGGCAACGGCAAAGGAGGAAAAATAGCGAAATGCTTGCACATCGCGATAGGATTTGGATGCTTCTACGGCAGGATGTGTGGATGGAATTGCATGTTTCGTCCAAAATAAATGTTTGCCATTTAATCCGCCAATGTCATAACTTCCATTCTGATGAGCTTTTACCACATGCCACCGGTTCCATGATACGGTGGGAATGATATAATAGATGTCGCCCTCCTGACGCTCATTGTCCATATCACGTACCGCTTTTCTGGTTATAAAATGACTCCAGGTTCGCCAAATGTAATATAGGCCAATAATAACGTACAGCGTAATAAACAAGGGAGCGGGTGGAATCAATCCGGTGACCCACAGCATAATCGCAGCAACATGGGTGCCAAAAATAAAGGGATCGAAAATATGGATGATATTCCAAGATATCCACTTGTTTGTAAACGGCCGGAATGCCTGTGTTCCGTACGTATTAAATAAATCTGTGAATACATGCAGGCAGACAGCAATCGTTACCCATAATGCTACATGACCAGGGGGCACATCTCTGAAGATCAGGCAAATCAGTCCTGTTATGGACAAAATCCATATCAACCAGAAGGGAATTGAATGCGACAGTCCACGGTGATTGCGAATGTAGGCTGCATTATTTTTCAACCGAAGCAAAGTGTCAAAATCCGGAGCTTGTGACCCTACGACTGTAGCGAGCAGTACGACTGCGGCCAACTTTGGATCTCCGGCGACGACAGGATCAGTGTAGGCCAGCCCGGCCAATCCGATTCCCATGACAAAGTGTGTGGCTGTATCCATATCTGTCGCTCCTTTTGTATTGTTTCCTGTACTTATTACTACCCAAATTTACTGTAAACGATCAGCAGGGGCGATTTGCCATCGGAATTGTGAACGTTTTGTGCGTTTTCTGTCAAACTTTTTGGGGTAGGTATATGATAAAATTTATATCGGAGTTCAACTTACTCCCGAATTCATACATCTCTAAGGGGGAGTTACTCACAATGGATAATATAAGTTATAAGACTTCTTCGGATGCGGCTACCTATTCTGTAAAATCTAAACCACCCGGCAAAGCGGGCACTTGGAAAGATTTTATTACAGTTACCAAGCCAGGCATCCTTCGTACCAATCTGGTTGCAGCCTTTGGTGGTTTTTGGTTAGCATCGCAATGGGACGTTGATTATATAAAGCTAATTCTTACACTTTTAGGTACAATGCTGGTTATGGCGTCTTCTTGTGTTTTTAACAACTATTTTGACCGTGAGCTGGATTTGAAAATGGAACGTACACGTAATCGCTCACTGCCAACAGGGCGTCTGACCCCTACAACGGTGTTGTCATACGCTATTATTTTGGGTGTTGTCGGGTTAGCTGTTCTATTCTTCTTCTCTGGTGTAAAGGCAGGATTACTGGGATTACTTGGTATGTTCGTCTATGTCGGTATTTATACACTTTGGTTAAAACGTTCGTCTACATGGAGCACATCCATCGGCGGTATTTCTGGTGCAATGCCTCCTGTGATTGGTTATGTGGCCGCTTCGGGTCGTATTGATATGGGCGCTTGGCTCTTATTCGCTCTCCTGTTCTTATGGCAGCCGCCTCACTTTTGGGCACTTGCTATTCGCAGAGTTGAGGAATATCGCGCAGCAGGATTTCCGTTGTTGCCAGTCGTAAAAGGTATCCATCGGACCAAGATCCAGATGATTCCTTATATTGTATTGCTGATTCCGGTACCCATCCTTATGTATGCTTATGGATATGCCGGTATGATTTTTATGATCGTGTCCGTGTTACTGTCCGTGCTGTGGGCATTTTATGCCTTTAAAGGTTTTACGATTAAGGAAGAAGAAACGGATTCCTGGGCAAAAAAAGTATTTTTCTTTTCCATTAACCATCTGACACTCAGCTTCTTGCTGATGATCGTCGATACGGTTCATAAGTTCTAATGTCATTTTAGAGGCATTTTATAGTGCACCATATAGCTGTCCAACAGGCATGCAAGCGGCCTGAGGACAGCTTTTTTGTTATTTTCAAGACTAAAGAACAGGTGGCGGGTATATAATGTATTCTTCCAACCCTGCTTTTTCCAATTGAGCGATCACATATTCGTCTGGAGTGCCTTCTACGCCAGCGTATCCTTTGCGGGTATACATATGGCAGGCATCCGGAAAAGAGTCTGCAAGCACACCCCTTATTTTTTTCCCTGAGCTGTCATTGTCCATAAATAAATATATTTCGTCGTGCTTGGCCCGCTTGTGGAGGGATTCTAGTTTTATAGAGTTGAGTGTACCGAAGGTGCATAAAATGTGAACCTCCGGGTCAAGTAATCGGCGAAGTTTGCTGCGGTCATTTTTCCCTTCGACGATCACGGTTATCGCCATTTAAGCTCACCCCTTGTCTGATACATATGCTCGAAATTCCCCGGGAAATGAAGAATATGTGTATAGTGTAGCTCCAAATAGGGTTCTCATGCAAAAAATAACAAAACAGCCTGCCAGAAGTGGCAGGCATGGGTACAAGGGGCAACATGTTAGGGCAATTCAGACATTAAAACCAGCAAGTACGGAGAATGATGACGAGCAGAATATAAAGAACAAGAATGGTGCCAGTTGAAGTTCCAAAAACAGGGCAAGGGCTTACAGGATGACAGTGGCTCACAGGCTGCACCTCCCTTTGTTAGTGAATGTTCAGTCAAAATAGTCTATGTGGATAGGGGGATAGTGTACTGTGCATTTGCCCTCTGAAACGACATTTTGGGCTTTAAAGGTAGCATATTAGCATACCACTGCCCTCAGACTAGCTAGGAATGATAAGGTCCTGAGGCAGACAGTGGCGGCGTCGGAGATAATCGCTTAATAGGAACGAATAGCAGGCCAGCCATCAGAATCAGAAATGCGATAAAAAAAGGAGAAATGTGATCGGGTAGCTGACCTGCCAGTACAGGTCCGGCAAAGGAGCCGATAGATGTTGCAATAGACTGTAGTGCAAAGGTTTTGCCCAGTCGCGCACCTCCAATTCGTATGAAAAGGGAGGCCAGCGCTGGGAAAATGATGCCTTTGGCTGTTCCCAAAATAAAAAGTATGATACCAATCGCCGCTTCGGGCGTGGTGGCGAGTGCGTAAAAACTTAGAGACATCAAAATAATGCCACAAAGTAGTCGCACCATTGGTGAATATTTGTTCAGAAACAGCAGACTGAGCGTGCAAAGTGCTCCCAAACTGATGATGGAAAAGAGCAATCCGGTGGACATCATAGACGCAGAACCGTTATTCCGTAATGGAATTTCGTAAAATAAAATGCCTTGTGCACACGCCAAAACAAAAGGCAGGAGCAGGTAACGCCAATTGAATGGTAAACGCGTCTTCTGTACCCCGGATAGTGGAGCAGATGTCGCATGACCATCTGATAATTGGGCCTGTGGAGCGGGTGCTGTTTTGGGCAAGGTGAAATAAGCCATAAGTCCCGTGACTACGAGAATGATGCCAAGGGAACTAAATGTCTCACTAAAGCCGAAACTGGCTACGATAAATGCGCCGGCGGCTGGAGACAGGACAGAGGCGAGCGTGTGAACGACACCATGTCCCGACATATATTTGCCCTGCGTAACTGGATGATCGGATAGCTGTGCCAACATGGCTAGACAGGCCGGAGATAAAAAGGCTAACACAAAACCGCTAATCGCCCGAAGAAAAAGTAATTCCCACGGTGTGTGGATGTATGATTGAATGACAAGAATGATGCCTGCGGCTGTTAGGCTGAACATAATATATCGGCGGCTACCGTGTTTGTCGACCTTGGGGCCGGCCATCAAATTACCAGGCAGATGAGTTAGAGAGTAAATCCCCATCATCCAGCCAATAAAAGTAGGTGCTGCACCCAGGGAGATAGCGAATGGTGTCAAAATAGGATATTGTGCATGCAGATCGAAAAAAGCAATGAATAAAAAGAGATACAGCCAGAGGGCTGTTTTCATGGGATGACCCCCTTCCCTAATGTAAACTTTCATGTTGCACCACGTATTGGCTCTTCCTAAGTTGTACGCTGGAATGGACGAACATAGACCACTTTGTATGGACAAGAATTGAATAACAAGGTATGTAAAAGAGCTAAGCTGACAGGGCATCACGTAATCATGTATAATTACAGAGACAATTTTGTGATTTAAATGATGTAGTTGAAAACGGGAGTGTAGCGAAATGGATAAGGGCGTCTGGACAGAGTTTTTGGAACATAATTGGCAGATCGTTCAGGATAACTGGCTGTATATATTAATTGGGCTTGTCCTACTGTTAGTCATATTGAAGATTGTAAGAACTCTCGTAAAATGGCTAATTGTCATTGTCGTCATTGCAGGCTTGCTTATCTACAGTGGCATTTCCTTTGAACAGGTCGGCAAGGTCGTTACTCAGGCAAAGGATGATGCGATTAACAAGGTTCAGAGCGAGGCTTTGAACATGATGATCAAAGAGGGACGAGATGCCCAATACACATCCAACGCGGATGGTACGTTTTCGGTAACCAGCTCCAACCTGGAAGTGAAAGGTCCATTTGATGGTGACAAGGTCAAGGTATGGTTTCAGGGGATGTCGCTGGGCGAGTGGAGTATGGGCGATACCGTCAAGAAATATATCGAAGGTGCGAAAGGCTCGGCTGTAACACAGTCGCCACAGTCGCCGTAGAGACAGGAGGAACACAATGAAACCATCCTGGCTGGAGCCTATTCTTCATTGGAATGGCGTGACGGTGTTTTTGATTGTCATTGTACTGCTGTCGTTGATTCAGGGCTGGAGACGAGGAGCTTCCAGATCTGTAGGGGCGCTGTTCAGTCTTATTGTAGATGGCATACTGACTGTGGCGGGTATTTTGTGCTCGCTCGGATTAGCCATGTGGCTTTCACCGAAGGTACAACAATGGCTGGCGGCTTACATGGAACATTTGCCTCAGCGAGAACTAAGTGGGATTGAGCAATTTTATTATACGTTGGTGGCGGGGTTAGAGGGGTTTCCGTTGCTGCGGTTCGCCGTATTGTTCATGCTCAGTTATGCGATCGCCCAATTTGTACTACGTGCAATTTATGTGTTGATGGTAGGTGGCAAGTCAGATTCTTCTTTCCATGAGCATGAAAAAAAATCAGGCTTTTTCAGCAGGGTGGCAGGGGCTGGAATAGGTACTCTTATTGGTGGAGCACGCGCTATCATGGTTATAGCCCTGCTATTCATCGGCGTAAGTCTGTACCCAGACAGCGGGTTTAGCAGCTACGTCCAAGCTTCACCGATTTATAAGCAGGGAGCGCAATCGGTCATTGAGCCGTTATCCGGTACACTGATTAAGGATAAATTGCCCGTATTTACGCAGGCTGTTACCAAGGAACTGAATGGCATCATGCAGCGCAAATATGAAATAATCGACCGGGACATTCCAAGCGATATCGTTCAGGCAGCGGCCAAGATTACAGAAGGGGCTAGCGGTGACGAGCAAAAAGCTAGAGCGTTGTATGAATGGGTAGGCACCCGTATTAGCTATGATTACAGTAAGGTGGAAGCCTATGAGCAACGTGGTGACTGGCATGAACAGACTCCTAGAGATACGTTTGATACACGTAAAGGAGTGTGCATTGATTATGCCCGCCTGTATGCGATGATGGCTCGGTCGCAGGGACTACAGGTCAAGGTGGTGACAGGGCTTGGATATAACGGACAGGGAGGCTACGGTTCCCATGCATGGAATGAAGTGTATTTGAGCGCGCAGGATCAGTGGGTACCGCTAGACCCAACCTGGGCGCAAAGTGGGGACTGGTTTAATCCGCCTGGTTTTGCCCAAACACATATCAAGGATAAAGTGATTTAATAAGGAGTGGAAAAGGGCACATGAGAAAGATAGACAACGAGCAGGGAAAAGACAACGAGACGTCTGATCGAAAAAGATTCAGCTTTCGGATCAATCTGTTCTTTTTCAGCTCGTTCATTATATTTACGGTCATTATTGTAAGACTGGCGATACTTCAATTTGTAGATGGACCTCAGCTTAAGCAGCAGGAGGCCAGTAATGTTACCAAAAATGTACCGCTTACGCCGATTCGCGGAACAATTTATGATTCTACCGGGCAGAATAGACTGGCGTATTCTACACCTGTACAATCGCTGTATATCACACTCTCCAAGAACTATAGTGACAGCGTGGAGGAAAAGCGTAATCCAGATAAAAAGCTGTTGCCTGAGCTGGAAAACATGACACAAAAGCTGGCAAATCGATTTGCCCAATATGGTAATAAAGATGAGCCGAAAATGACGGCAGAACAAATTATGGACGCTATGGATCGGAACTATCAGCGATTTAGCGGTTTTACGCCGCGTCTGATTAAAACGAATCTTAATAAAGATGAAGTTGCCTATTTTATGCAGCATAAAAGTGAGTTTCCAGGCTTAGATGTCGTAGAGGAAACGGTACGTCATTATGATCCAGATACGGTAGCTGTTCAAACGGTTGGCTACATTAAAAGCTATAAAAGTGCGCGTGAAACGTTGACTAAATATAAGAATATTCAAAAATCTATGTCAGCTGAAAATGATCCGGGCCTCATTTATATGGATAACGAATCGGTTGGCTTTGATGGACTGGAATTCCAATATCAGGAACAATTACGGGGGAAAAATGGCTATAAAACCGTTCCGATAGATCCGCGTAATATGCCGGAAGGTGTAGATTCTGTTACTCCTCCGCAAAAAGGAAATAATGTCTATTCTACGATTAACAAAGAAATTCAGGTGAAGACTGAAGAAGCCATTATGGATCAATTGAGATGGCTCCATTCACACGCTGTATCTGGCAAGACACATCCTTATGCCAAAACAGGCTTCGCTGTGGCTATGGAAGTGGACACAGGAAATGTGGTAGCGATGGCCAGTATGCCAGATTATGATGCAAATTACTGGCAGACTGGAAATATATCCAGTGATAATTACAAAAAAATACAAAATGTATACTTGAATGGTACTATTCGTTCGTTCGGATCGGGCCAATCGGGTCAACATCCAGAGTCAGTTGTTCTTCTGGGCTCCACAATTAAACCCCTTTCTGTGTTGATAGGTCTGGAGGAAAATCTATTCAGTACCTCATCCTACTATCAGGATACAGGAGCGGCTTATTTTGGGCGTAACAATTCGTCACGAGTTCGAAACTCTTCCGGTCATGTGTACGGGGGGTTAGACCCGGCTTCTGCCATTCGGCATTCCTCCAATGCATTTATGGTCGATATGGTGGGCAAAAGATTGTACAACAAGTACATTAATAATGCCAAGGAAGATCAAGGTGTGAATGTATGGGACCGCTACATGAAGGAATTTGGGCTAGGGGTGTCTACGGGTGTAGATTTACCTACGGAATATCCTGGTTTGAGAGAGTATGGACCTAAAAGTAAGGAATCGGCCTTGTCCAAATTAGCGTATGCTTCTTTTGGACAGCAGGGTAAGTATACAACGCTCCAGCTTGCACAATATACCACTGTACTGGCTACCAAGGGCAAACGGATGGAGCCGCATTTGGTCAGTCAGATTAAAGATACTAACGGCAATGTAGTTCAAACGATTAAGCCGAAGGTGCTGAATGAAGTGAAATTCCCGGATGCATACTGGAATGAGGTCATACGCGGAATGGCAACAGACGTCAGCGCATTTAATGGTTTCCCTTACGACTATGCTCGTAAAACGGGGACATCGCAGCAAAGCGTAGGCGGTAAACTGAAGGATAACGGGGTATTTATTGCCTTTGCGCCACGTCAGAATCCCAAACTTGCAGTAGCGGTTGTTATTCCTGAAGGGGGCTTTGGGGCCTGGAGTGCTGGACCTGTAGCACGCAAAATCTTTGATGCTTACGACGAAGTGTACGGTCTGGACGGTGTTCCAAAGAAAAAGGATGAAACAGCAACCGATCCTAATGCAATCAAACAGCCATAATCCTTTTATACGATGTCATTTCATGAAAGCTTCCCTTAGCCTTTGGGCTGAGGGAAGCTTTTTTTATTTTTTTTCTACGTTTTCTTACAAAATTGTCATCTTAGAATTCATCGTTTATTGTTTTAGATATGGTAGGATCAGGGAATATGAAACCTATTGGAAGGAGTAATGCAGCTAATATGGACAGAAGAAGTTTGGATAAAAAGTTTTCATTCAAAAAGAAAAATCATGAAGAGGATGAAGAGTCACGAAAAAAACGGACGGTTTTACGAACCAACCTACTGTTTTTTAGTGCTTTTGTGCTGTTTGCCCTGATCATTACCAGACTAGCTGTATTGCAGTTTGTACAATCGGAGGAGCTGAAGGGCCAGCAGCAATCCGTAAATACGAAAAATGTCCCGTTAGCCCCGAGTCGCGGCACGATTTATGATTCTACAGGTACGGTTAAGCTGGCGTATTCGACTTCAGTACAGTCCTTGTATGTAACTTTATCTAAGGATTATAGCAAGCGTACGGAGAAAGATCGCAAGCCGGGGGAAAAGCTGCTCCCTGAGCTCAATGCTTTTGCTGCCAAGCTTGCTGCCAAATTAAACGAACTGGGTCGTAACGAAGGAGAGCAGCTTAATGCAGAGGAAATAAAAAAGCGACTGGACCCGGACTATAATCAATATAGGGGATTTACCCCACGTTTGGTCAAATCCGACCTGAGTCGTGAGGAAATCGCTTATTTTCTGGAGCATCGGATAGAGTTCCCTGGTGTAGAGGTTGTAGAAGAAAGTGTACGCCATTATGACCCGGATCGGGTGGCGGTACAAACGATTGGATATATGTACAAGTTCAAAGGAGCTCGAACGAACCGACCCAAATATAAAGAGCTCTATGAAGCTAATTCGGAGGTCCTAAGACCGACACAGGTTTATTCGGAAAGTGAAACGGTCGGATATGATGGCCTGGAGCTGCAATACCAGGACGAGTTGAGAGGAAAAAACGGATATAAAACGGTAGAGGTCAATCCTCGCAGCATGCCGGAGGGCATTGAATCCATTACTCCTCCTGAAAAAGGACATCATTTATATTCCACCCTCAACAAGGAAATTCAGCAGAAAACCGAACAGGCCATTATGGATCAGCTTCGCTGGCTTCATACTCATGCCGTATCGGGGAAGCTTCATCAAGACGCTACCACTGGCTTCGCTGTAGCGATGGAGGTAGAGACCGGAAATATCGTGGCAATGGCCAGTATGCCGGATTATGACTCTAATGTATGGAAAAGTGGAAGTACCTCGCCTTCGGTATATGATGAAATTCAGCATAAAATGGGAAATGGAACAATTAAATCCGTGCCTAGCGGAAAAGCGGGTCCACATCCAGAATCTTCGGTGCTTCTGGGTTCAACCATTAAACCGCTAACCGTGCTGATCGGGTTGAAGGAAAACCTGTTTTCTCCCGGACAAACTTATCTGGATACGGGAAGTGCGTACTACGGCAAAAATCGCTCCAGCCGGGTTGGGAATTCTAGCGGACATGTGTATGGTTCTTTGACACCTAGCAGGGCAATTGAGGTCTCGTCGAATACGTTTATGGTAGATATGATCGGCAAGCCAATGTATGACAAATACGGAAGTAATGCAGGGGTGCATCAGGGAATTGACGTATGGGACAAGTATATGAAGGAATTTGGATTAGGCGTACCGACAGAAGTAGATCTGCCGGGTGAATGGGCGGGGAGACTTGAGTATACGAGCAAGCATGAAAGTGCGCTGACACGATTGGTGCAGGCATCCTTTGGTCAGCAGGGAAAATATACAGCCATGCAGTTAGCCCAGTATACAACTGTGCTGGCAACAAAGGGCAAACGTATGCAGCCTCATTTGGTCAGCAAAATTGTAGATGATCAGGGGAATCTTGTACGTGAGTTTAAGCCGCAGGTGCTGAATGAGGTCGCCTTTTCAGATACGTACTGGAATACAGTGATTCGGGGTATGGCTACGGATGTTAAAGCCTTTAACGGATTTCCTTATGATTATGCCCGCAAAACGGGAACTTCTCAGCAGGTGGTGGGGCGTACGGTTAAAGATAATGGGGTGTTCATCGCTTTTGCTCCGCGTCAAAATCCGAAGCTGGCGGTAGCGGTCATCATTCCTGAAGGGGGCTTTGGTGCGACGAGCGCGGGGCCAGTTGCACGTAAAATATTTGATGCGTATGACGAAGTATACGGGCTAGATGGTACTCCTAAAAAGCCTCTGGCAGCGAAATAAGGACTTGAATTCTTTTGTGGGCATCTCTTTTTCATGGTAAAATGTCGTTGGACATAAGGGACATACAGGAGGAAGAGAGACTATGGGAGAAAACCAATATAAATACAAACTGCTTGCGCTCGACATGGACGGAACTTTACTGAATGATAATCATGAAATTTCCTTGGAAACGATTAACTGGATTAACAAGGCGATTCAGGAAGGGATTCATGTATGCTTGTCTACTGGACGTGCAGCGATGCATGCTCTGCCTTACGGTCAGCAACTCGGCCTGGAGACGCCAATGGTAACTGTAAACGGCAGTGAGGTGTGGAAATCACCCCACGAGTTGTGGCGCCGTTATTTACTTGATAAGGAGCTCGTTCGTAAGATGCACCAGATTGCCGTAGAAACAGGCTCTTGGTTCTGGGCTTACTCAACGGAGGAATTATATAACAGAGATCGTTGGCCGGATACATTGGACACACAGGAATGGCTCAAATTCGGTTATAATACGGAAAATGACGAAATTCGCCACCAAATTTTACTTAAGCTTCAGGACATGGGGGGACTTGAAATTTCCAATTCCTCGATGACAAATTTGGAAATTAACCCAGCTGGTATATCCAAAGCCAGTGGAATCGCTGAAGTGTGCGACCTGCTTGGCATTACTCTTGAGCAGGTGGTTGCCGTTGGCGACAGTCTGAATGACCTGGCTGTGATTCAAGCGGTTGGGCTGGGCGTAGCAATGGGGAATGCTCAGGATACGGTTAAAGAAGCCGCTGATGTGGTCGTGGCTTCGAACAATGACGACGGCATTGTAGAAGTGATTCGTGATTATGTGCTTGTGTAATAAAACGAATGATGCAGCTAGCAGGATGAATGGACGAGAAGGAGGAGGCCCATGGACGTTGTAGGCTGGATTGTTGTTATTGTGCTGTTCATTGTGGGCATGGCCGGGGCGGTATATCCCGTATTGCCGGGGGCGCTCGCCATCTATTTTGCATTTTTTGTATACGGCTGGTTTTTCTCGTTTGCTCCATACAATGCATTGTTTTGGATTATACAAACACTAATCGTCGTTGCCCTTTTTGTTGCGGATTATGCTGTGAATGCGTGGGGAGTCAAGCGATTTGGCGGCTCGCGTCTGTCAGCAATCCTCAGCACTGTCGGGATTATTATTGGCCCCTTCGTTATTCCGGCATTTGGTCTGATTTTGGGACCATTTATCGGCGCCGTACTGGGTGAGCTGATTGGCAAAGCCCCGCTGGATCGAGCTATAAAAGTGGGCTTTGGCTCTGTATTAGGTCTTTTTACCAGCACCGTGATGAAAGTGATTTTGCAGCTTGCCATGATTATTGTATTCTTGATTTGGGTGTTATGACCCGAGATTCGTTTTCGTTTATTATGATTTGCAGAGACAGAATCGACATGCGGCTCCGCACCGGTGATGGCTCAGGCCATGATTGTTTGTGCGGGGCTTTTGCATGCGTGTGAACAGCAAGAAAGAAGGGAACGCATCTTGTCCAATAAAGAAACATTCCTTAAAGGTACGCTTATTTTAGCCGCTGCCGCCTTGGTGGCCAGAGTGCTTGGTCTGGTACAGCGTGTTCCATTGGAGCATCTGCTCGGTTCCGTAGGGAACGCCTCGTTTACCATTGCGAACAACGCTTATTTGATGCTGCTCACAGTGGCTACGGCCGGTATTCCAAGCACATTGAGCAAAATGGTTTCAGAACGTTATGCACTGGATCGGCCTTCGGAAGCACGACGTGTGTATCGTGCGGCTTTGATATTCGCGGTAGCGGCAGGCATTATCATTACAGCGCTACTGTATTTTGGAGCACCTTACTTTGCCGAGCATGTAGCAGGGGTTCCACAATCCGCTTTGGCCATTCAGGCTTTGGCACCAGCATTACTGCTGTTCCCTGCCATTGCCATGATGCGTGGATACTTCCAAGGGCGCGGTAATATGACCGCAGGCGGTATTTCACAAATTGTGGAGCAGGTTGCACGGGTAGCGACTGCTATTGTACTCGCTTTTATTATTTTGAAGCTGGGTTATGGAGATCGCGAGGTTGCGGCCGGGGCCTCCTTCGGAGGTGTCATGGGAAGTCTTGGCGCTCTAGCGGTCATGTTATACTACACGGTGAAATTGCGCCGCCAGGATCGACAGGATCGCCAAGATCAATTCCAAGAGGAAAGATCCGCGCTACCGATGATGCGCATTTACAAAGATATTTTCAAGCTTTCCATTCCCATTGTATTGTCCTCTCTGACAGTTCCGGCGGTCAACTTTATTGATACGTCGATTGTGGTGAGACTGCTATCTGGTCAAGTGGGATTGGATCAGGCGACTACTCAGTTGGGTTATCTAGGCTCTCGGGCACAGAGTGTGGCGGGAATTCCGCCGATTTTGGCCATTGCGCTCAGCCAATCGCTTATTCCGATCATTTCAGCAGCATTTGCCCGTAAGGATGAGCAGCATTTACAAAATCAGATGACGCTGGCCCTGCGTATCTCTATTTTGACTGGAATGCCAATTGTGCTAGCTTTATGTGTAACCGCCTATTCTATTAATGGTTTACTGTTTAGCTCGCTTGGAGGCAGCGGTATTATCGCTGTTCTGACACTCGGAACGATATTCCAGATTACGATGATGACTTCTAATTCGATATTGATCGGTATGGGCAAGCCACGTATTTCAATGGTTAATGTCATGGTCGGTATCGTCGTCAAGTTTGCAGCGAGCTGGCTGCTGGCTGGTTGGCTTGGGATTTACGGGATCATTGCCGCAACCGGATTATGTTTCCTCGTGATCACGTTGCTGAATTTACGTGTGCTTAAAGGGATCGTCTCCTTTTCCATCATGGGCCGTCGCTGGGCAGGGTTCTTAACCGCAGTCGTCGTCTCGGGAGCTATCGGATACGGTGTAAATGAAGCCTGTATTCTACTGGTGCATTTGATGCCTGCGCGTGTGGCCTTCTTGATCGCGTGCTGCATTGCAGGGGCAGCTGTACTGGTATGCTACTTGCTGTTGCTGGTTGTACTGCGCGTATTGCGCAGGGACGAGCTGGGCAACTACCCACGTATGTTGCAAAAGGTACTGCGTCCGTTAATGCGTCTACAGCGTGAGTCTACAGGACAACAAGGCTAAAGAGTCCTCCAGTCTATCAGTGGAAAGGTTGCAAGCTGTTATGGGCAACGTGGGCCATTGCTGTTTTTTGGATGCCGTGGCGATGCTCATGGCGCATGGCAAATAACAGCGGTCGCCTTGGTTCGCTGAGATGTCCAAGTGTGGAGCCGTCCTGAAACCAGTCATAACGGGGGATTGGATCATAAGCTGTATCGGACCAGACGGCGTTCAGCTCCGGGCTGTACAGACGTTGTCCTGGCGGTAGCCATTCATGTGCTAAAAGCGTTGCACTTTCATCTGGAGAGTGCAGCGCTTTTTGTTCATTCGGGGTGAACAATCCGGGCCAATAGTCGCTGCGTGAACCCGTATGCGGCACACTGTTAGCGAATGCTGATACCTGGTCCAGCACCTGCTGATGGCCGAAGAGCATAGCATAGAGACTTTTGCCAAAGCCGATCCGCTCGTCCAAATGGCCGAAACGCTCCATCACTAGTCCAGCAAGTCCACCGTTCAGCCCAAGTGGAAATATAACCTGATTAAGTTGGAGCCAGTCATGCAAATAAAAGCCCGGCTTGTGTGTCACAAATTTTTGAAAATACGGATCTTTTATCACACGTCCTTCAATATAGTTTTGTTCATTAATGATGAGCGCCACAGTCAACAGAGAGCTATCCCGCCAAGCCCAAAAACGTTCCCAAAAGGGCTTCATGAATGGCGAAATGTGAAAATAAGGCAACAAATGAAAGCAACTCCGACCCAAATGACGGCTGTGCATGTAAAGTTGCAACTGCGGGTAAGCATCTTGAAAAATAAGGGCATTACAGCGCTCCAGTAGCCGATACAGCCATTCCTTTTCCTGTTCGCCAAACAGGTTGCCAATCAGTCCCCCTTTCAGATCGGTCATATTATAGCCGCCATTACGAGAAACCAGGTGGGCCAGTAATGCCCAGTGTAACTCCGGGTAGCCACGATAGCATTCAAGGTAAGCGGCCGTGCGGGTGACGTTGCTGCGATTCTCCTGTGCTGTATCATTTTTGATCCGCTCCAGCAGCTCACAGTCTGTTTCGCATAAGGGCATATTCAGAGAAGAGGGACGCGTAGCGGGTCCGTTCACCAGCATTAACGCTTCAGCTTCATTCATAGCGGCCTGTGCTGTATGATAATCCCACGCTAGTTGACGCAAGGGGTAGCGTAATTTGCGGGATTCGGTCCAAGCCGCCCGTTTGCCCTCCCAAGCTTCCTCTGCAACACGGGGAACGGAACCCAGTAGCTTTAGCCCTCCTTGAAGCTGTCGAGATGCTGTATGGAGCCATTCGGTAAGAGACATGACTAAATAACCTCCTTTCCAATTGCAAGCATCCCCGTATCCTGCCAAGTATGTTGGGTATGCTGTTAGGATGTCGTCGCTTATGTGGATTCTTAAGTATATCTTTAGTATGCCTCAATGAGAGGGCTTCCAATCGGCATGTGAGCAGAATGGGGGAGTGTGCAAAAGCTTCACTTGGCGTTACAATAGAAAGTGCAATCTTTTCAGCATAAAAAGAATTTAAGGAGGAATCATCCATGCAAAAAATCGTCTCTCATGAAGACTTTAATAAGGCAATATCTACTCCCGGCGTAACGGTGGCTGTATTTAAGGCGGACTGGTGTGGGGATTGTCATTTCATTGATCCGTTCATGCCTGATGTGGAACAACAATATGCAGATAAGCTTACATTAATTGAGATTGATGTAGAACAGGCCGAAAGCGTCAGTCAAGAGCAGAATGTATTGGGTATTCCTAGCTTTATCGCTTACAGTGAAGGCAGAGAACTGGTACGTCTGGTGAACAGACTGCGCAAATCCCGCGAGGAGATTGAGCAATTTTTGGATCGGGCTGTTGAAGTCCATGCGAGCTTGGCAAAATAATGAATGCTGTACATGCATGCATGAAGGTTCCAAAGTGAATTTTAAACATCAAGACATTCAGAAAGCCGCTTCCTTCTAAGGGGGCGGCTTTCTCACGGACACGTTCACATTTTGTCAACAAAGCTCGTATGTCAAGGAACGATATATCAGTTATAATTACTTTAAGTGATCATTTCACAACATATAAAGTGAATAAATATTATATTTGGAAGGATACGGGTGAATTTGAATAACAAAATTAGAATATTAAAATGGCTGGCACTCGTAACATGTATTGTCATGTTTTTGGCTACCTTCGGTGGAGGTGTCGTGACACGGACGGATTCAGGTCTTGGCTGTGGCCGGGAATTCCCGCTTTGCAATGGCAAGCTGGTTCCGGCACATACGATCGCATCCCTTATTGAGTTCTCTCATCGTTCCGTTAGTGCCATGGCCGGGATTCTTTCTATCGCCTCATTTGTTGGCTTTTTGCTGTTTATGAAGCATCGGAAGGATTTACAGCTATTCTCGCTGCTCACGCTCTTGTTTGTCATCATACAAGGTGCCATGGGGGCGTTGGCTGTCATTTTCTCCCAATCGGCTGCTGTCATGGGACTGCATTTTGGCTTTGCGCTTATCGCCTTTGCCAGTGCAACTATGATGACGCTGGGGGCCTGGCAGGAGCACGCGGACTCACGCCACACTCCGCGTCTGATTCCTGGGCGTGTCAGTCGGGGCTATCGCAACTTTATATGGCTATCGACGATCTATACCTATATTGCTGTCTATTCAGGGGCGTTGCTTAGTCACTCGGTCATCCAGAAGGTTGTAAATATTGGGGGCTTCATATCTCCACTGCTGCTTCATCAGATTTCAGCCGGTCTGCTGTTCGTCATTATCTTGGCTGTGGGTCACTACTCATACCGTTATCACCCGAATCACCGAGATATCCGTATATTGGGTGTCGTGTCGGTCTTGTTAATTTTGCTTCAAGTGGTGATTGGAATTATCTTGTTGTACGTCAACAGACCTGAAATCTACATGTTTATCGTGCTGGGACATATGCTGGTGATTGCATCGTTGTTCTCCGTTTTGGCTTATCTGAGCTATCGTGTATGGCAATTGTCACCGGACCGCAAGCTTGTTCCGACCCAAGCACAACGTACCTAAGCATTTCATAGATCATAGTGAAGCGGATTTTTGCCCAAGAGGCGTTTAAACACGTATAATAGCATATAAGAAACAAACCAGGCCCACGAGTTTCTCGAGGGCTTGATTTGCTTAGGAGGAGTCGTCCAGTTGATCTACCAGAATTTGCGCCAATTTATTGAAGCGCTGCGTAAAGAAAATCATCTTAAAATTATAGAGGCACCTGTCGATCCTTACTTGGAGCTGGCTGAGATTCATCGAAGAGTCATTGAGGAAGAAGGGCCGGCACTGCTGTTCACGAATGTAAAAGGAACCCCGTTTCCTGTAGCCAGTAATCTGTTTGGCACGAATCGCCGTGTAGACATGGCTTTTGGCCCGCGACCAGAGCAACTGATGGATGCAATTGTCGGAGCCACCAAAACATTGTTTCCACCTACACCCAAAGCATTGTGGAATGAACGTGGCCTGATTAAGGACATGCTAAAAGTAGGGCTAAAAACAGTATCTCACAGCGAGGCCCCTGTATTGGGAGTTCGCCGTACAGAGGCTCCGTTAGCGCCACTGCCTAAAGTGACCAGTTGGCATGAAGATGGAGGGCCGTTTATTACGCTTCCACTTGTGTATACCGAGAAGCCAGGTCAGCCCAAGGATCATAATCTGGGGATGTACCGCATTCAGATTTATGATGATCAGACGACGGGCATTCACTGGCAAATTCATAAAGGCGGCGGTTTCCATTATCATGAAGCGGAGCTGCGTAATGAGCCATTGCCTACGACGATTATCATTGGTGGCCCGCCTGCCCTGATTGCGTCTGCCATTGCTCCAGCACCGGAAAACTTGCCTGAGCTGCTGCTGGCTTCGCTTATTATGGGAGGCAAGCTGCCCATGACAGAAGATCCGCTTGGGGGTCACCGGATTCCAGCAGAAGCAGAATTTGCAATCAGCGGTTATGTGCCGCCTCATGAACGCCGTCCGGAAGGCCCGTTTGGTGATCATTTTGGATATTATTCATTACAGCATGATTTCCCTGTATTTCATGTCAAACATATGCATCACCGCAAGGATGCCATTTATCCGGCAACCATTGTAGGTAAGCCTCGGCAAGAAGACTACTATCTCGGTGAGTTTTTGCAACGTCTGCTGTCGCCTGCATATCCGCTTGTGATGCCTTCCGTCAAGTCCCTGTGGGCGTATGCGGAAACGGGCGTACATGCGCTGGCAGCGGCAGTCGTACGTGAAAGCTACTCCCGTGAAGCGCTTGTATCCGGTTTTACTATTTTGGGTCAAGGTCAATTATCGTTGACCAAGTTCCTGATGCTGACGGATCGAGTAATTGATTTATCTGACTTTAACCTGCTGCTGGAAACCATTCTGGAGCGATTTAATCCAGCAACGGATTTATTTATTTTCAATCACACGTCACACGATACACTCGATTACACAGGCCGCAAGCTGAATCATGGTAGTAAGGCGATCCTGATGGGGATAGGTGAGCCTGTACGTGAATTGCCTCGTGCTTATGAGGGAGGCGATCTGCCGGGAATTCGTGAAATTAAGCCCTATTGCGGAGGATGCCTCGTCGTATCGGGTGCGTCTTTTGAGCAGGAGCCTGAGCTGGCGGCACGTGTTTTGGAGCGATTAGCTGCAGGTGAGCAAGAGTGGCCGCTCGTCTTCATTGTGGACGATGCCAAAGAAGTCGTTCGCTCTCAAGCCTCGTTCCTGTGGACGGTATTCACACGCTTTAACCCGGCTACGGATATGTACGCGGACAGCGAAGTGCGTTTGCATCATCTGAACTATAAGCTGCCAATTGTAGTGGATGCGCGTATGAAGCCGGGGTATCCGGATGAGGTGTTACCGCGTGAGGATATTGTTAAGCTTGTAGATCAACGATGGACGAGTTATTTCGCTTGACGCCCTAATGAAACCTACAGCCGGATTTTACATTTATAAGGAGGCGTAAGCATGATACGCAAGCTACTGGGTGAGCCGCCACGTGTGAACAAGGGAATCTTGCTGGATGCCATGAATAGCATGTCAGATATGTTGAACCTGCTGGAGCGGCAAATTCAGGCTGGTGGAGATCCGACCCACGATTTTCGGAAGGCGGATATTTTGACACGCGGTCTAATGTCATCTCTGGATGAACTGGAGCAGAGCCATCATGCTGCCGCCTTTTTCCGTATGAAAGTGAAAGCCGGATATGCTGAAGATATGAGCGAGGATGAAAAATCCGACTATGCATTGTATGTTTTCTTTTATAAAGATGGGTTTGTGAGGGTATTCTCCATTTTAGATAAGCTGGGTAACTGGCTGAATGATCTGTATGATTTAAAAACAGGGCAGTATAAGGCGCATTATTCGTATTTTACCGTGTTGCGGCAGCTCAAGTATCTCAAAATGCATCCTGTATTGACCGATAATTTAATTGATATCAAGGACACATACAACGATGCCATCAATCGGCTGCGTAAGCGTCGAAATACGGAGATACACTATATGAATACGGAAATGCAGGATGATCTCTGGCAACGACACCGAGCTTTGTATGGAAAAATCCAACTGGAGGACCTCGATCACCATTTGGAAGATTTGCAGCAGGGCTTGGAAATGGTGTGTCGGTCGCTGTCAAACGCCTTTACTTATACTGCGAAACAATGGGAGAACCGGGCAGTACGCCCAAAAATATGATAGAAAATATCCTTTGACAAAGCTATGTAAACTATCTATACTGAAACCTAGTTTCAGAAAAATGCTTGAATTATATTTTTTTATATAAACTTAACGGACAGCTAAAGCTGGAGTTTAACATATTTTTCTTATCCAGAGAGGTGGAGGGACTGGCCCGATGAAGCCCGGCAACCCGTTCTTTCCCGGTGTAATACACTGGGAGGGAACATGATGGTGCTAATTCCTACAAAACCGCTAGAGTTATAGCGATTTTGGCAGATGAGAAAAGGTTCGCAAGGTGGGGCCCTTTTCATTCTGTGAAAGGGGCTCTTTTTTGTATAAATAAATAGCGATTTTATACAATCCTGAGAGATGACAACTGGTTAAAAGGGTAAGGAAGAAGTGAAGGGGGTCGCACCACGTTGATAGAGCTTAAGCAGTTAACCAAGCATTATGGCAAAGGCAACCGACGCGTTAATGCGCTGTCTGGGTTGAATCTTTCTATAAAGCGTGGAGAAATATTCGGAGTGATTGGTCACTCCGGGGCGGGGAAAAGTACATTGATCCGCTGTATTAATTTATTGGAACGCCCTACTTCAGGTGAAGTATGGGTAGACGGGGTAAACCTCACCACTGTGAGTCAATCCCAGTTACAGAAGCAACGTCGAAAAATCGGAATGATTTTTCAGCATTTTAATTTGTTGTCTTCGGCGACGGTGTATGACAATATTGCATTTCCATTGCGGCTGGTAAACACGCCCAAGCAGAAGCTGGACAAGAAGGTTCGTGAACTGCTGGAATTGGTGGGTCTCGAAGAACACAGTGGAAAATATCCGTCACAGCTCTCAGGTGGACAGAAGCAACGGGTAGGAATTGCACGGGCGCTGGCTAGTGATCCTCATGTATTGCTGTGTGACGAAGCGACTTCTGCGCTTGATCCGCAGACGACGGGGTCTATCCTGAAATTGCTGCTGGATATTAATCAGCGCTTTAATTTAACCATCGTGCTGATTACACATGAAATGCATGTCATTCAAAGCATTTGTGATCGAGTTGGTGTCATTCATCAGGGCGACATCGTGGAGCAAGGTCCGGTGGCGGAAGTATTTTTGAAACCACAGCACCAGGTAACCAAGGACTTTATCCAACGGGAGTCAGAACATCCCGAGGAGTTGCAAGCAGCGATTGCGGCAGCAGGTGGCGGCGAGTCGGCGCAGGTGGTACGTATCTCCTTCTTGGGCAGTAAAACATATGATGCGATTCTGTCGCGTACGGCTCGAAGTACTGGTGTTGATTTTGCGATCTTGCAGGGAACCATATCTACCATTAAAAATGTACCCTATGGACAGCTAATCGTTCGTTTTGAAGGAAATCATGAGGATATAGAGCATACGTTGCGCGAAGTGTCTGGGCAAGGACTTGATGTGGAGGTGATTGGACAATGAGCGAACTTGATTTTTCACAAGTGAGTTGGGAAGAGCTAGGGAATTCTACGCTGGAAACCCTTCAGATGCTTGGGGCATCCGCATTGTTCACCCTCGTTATTGGTTTGCCGCTCGGTATATTATTGTTTCTGGCGAGTCGCTCCTCGTTAACTCTGATGAAGGTGATATACATTGTATTATCATTCATCGTTAACATTTTACGTTCCGTACCTTTTATCATTTTGATCGTTGCACTTATTCCTTTTACCCGATCACTGGTAGGTACCTCGACCGGGGTGCTGGGAACCATTCCGCCATTGGTTATCGGGGCTGCCCCATTCTTCGCACGTCTTGTCGAAACGTCTCTGCGTGAAGTGGACAAGGGCGTCATTGAAGCCGCACAAGCGATGGGTGCCTCGACAGGACAAATTATCCGGCGTGTGCTGTTACGTGAGGCACTTCCGGGTCTGCTCGCCGCATTAACCATTACCGTCGTTACACTCGTATCCTACACGGCAATGTCCGGGATGATCGGGGGCGGTGGACTAGGTACACTGGCTATCAACTACGGCTATTATCGTTATGAAACGGCTGTCATGATCGTTGCGGTCGTGCTGATGGTCGTATTGGTACAATTGCTGCAAATGGCGGGAGATCGCCTCGTGCGGCATTATACTCGAAAATAGGGAAAACATATAGATATCCTTATTGATCAGGACGTCTGCTCCTGAATATTACAAATTATTGGAGGGGTAATAACATGAAGAAATGGGTATTGGCTGTATTAAGCTTGACATTAATTGCGGTGCTGGCGGCTTGCGGTACAAAGAGCACAACATCGGATACAAACAATGCGAACGAAAATACAGGCGGATCACCACGTGAAGTGGAGCTGAAAGTTGGAGCTTCTCCTGTGCCACATGCGGAAATTTTGGAAGCAATCAAGCCTCAGTTGGAAAAAGAAGGGGTTCGCCTCCAAGTCGTTCAGTTTAACGACTATGTACAGCCGAACGTTCAATTGTTTGACAAGCAGCTGGATGCTAACTTCTTTCAACATGTACCTTACTTGGATGTGATGAACAAAGAGCGCAAAATGGATTTGGTTTCTGTGGGCGCGGTTCACCTGGAGCCTTTCGGCATCTACTCCCAAAAATATAAAAAGCTTGATGAACTCCCAGATGGCGCAACTGTAGCCATTCCGAACGATGCGACAAACGGAGGCCGTGCTTTGCTGTTGTTGGAGAAACAAGGTCTGATCAAGCTGAAAGACGCAAGCAACATCGAAGCTACGGTAAAAGATATTACTGAAAATAAGAAAAACCTGAAATTCAAGGAGCTGGAAGCGGCTATGCTGCCACGTCAGTTGCCTGAAGTAGACATTGCGTTGATTAACACGAACTACGCTTTGGAAGCGAAGCTGAACCCTACGAAGGATGCACTGGCACTGGAAGACAAGGATTCTCCTTATGCTAACGTTCTGGTAGCACGTCCTGATAATAAAGATTCCGAAGCGATTCAGAAGCTGCTTAAAGCTTTGCAATCTCCAGAAACTAAAAAATTCATTGAAGATAAATACCAAGGCGCAATTATCCCGGCATTTTAAGTAGGGAACGAGAACGCATTGCACGCAACCCCCAGATTCTCTTGAACAAGAGGACTGGGGGTTTCTTTTTGAATGGAGTTGTAGGGGAAGCTTAAATATTTTATACTTGGGGGTGACCGATCTCTGTGAACAGGAGGAAAATTGTTGAGAGATAAAGTCGCATTCATAACGGGCAGTGCCAAAGGTTTAGGTAAAACGACCGCTCTGCGTCTGGCGGATGAAGGCTGTAATATTGCGCTGAATTATGTGCATAGCCAAGCAGAAGCTGAAGCGCTTAAGCGGGGGATTGAGTCTAAGGGAGTACGCTGCTTGTCTTTACAAGGGGATATTTCTGTTCAGGAAGATATTAGGAGGCTGATTGGTGAAGTACAGGATCGGCTAGGCGGAGTCGATATTATGGTGAATAATGCCGGACCGTTCATCCGGGAACGCCGTCTGTTTGCGGATTACAGTGTGGCTGAGATTCATGCCATGATACAAGGGAATCTGGTCGGTACCATGTTGCTGGATCATTTGGTATTGCCTCACATGCGTAGCCAGCAATGGGGACGTATTATTCATTTTGGCTTTGGTCATGCTGGAGAAGCAAGGGCTTGGCCGCATCGCGCCGTATACGCAGCCGCTAAGGTGGGGCTGGTGTCTTTTACGAAGTCACTGGCTGTGGAGGAAGCTCCTAATGGCATTACGGTCAATATGATCTGTCCAGGGGATATTCGAGGAGCAAATAAGGAAATGTCAATTGCCGATGTCATCGGCATGCAGGATAAAGAGACACCGCGTGGACGTCCGGGGAGCGGAGAGGACATTGCGCGAGTGATCGCCTATTTGTGTGAGGAGCATTCGGATTTTATAACAGGTAATATTATGGATGTATCGGGAGGATTGGACCCCATTCGGCCAACCATATAAGCTTGAGTGATCCCTCAGACGCTGTAACACAAAAAAGAGTCTTGAGCTTCGTTACCGAAGTCAAGACTCTCATGATCATTATGCATCAAGCATTAGAATACTTGTACCACTTCTTGGACGCCGTCGACTTCTTCGAGAAGAGCACGTTCAATCCCTGCTTTCAGCGTGATCGTGGAACTTGGGCAACTGCCGCAAGCGCCTACCAGCTTCAGCTTAACGATGCCGTCTTCAACGTCAACCAGCTCAACGTCGCCACCATCGCGTTGCAGGAACGGACGGAGCTTATCCAGTACATCAGCTACTTCATCATACATTTGAACGCTTTGTGTTTCGCTCATTAGAATTCAACTCCTTTCCTATACCTTTATTATTATATTACAAAGCGGGCCAAATTAAAATGCCCGTCATCCAAAGCAGGTGAAAAAATGTTAAGACCTATTATTGAGTTTTGCACCAGTAATATGCATTGGGGTACCGATGAAATCATGTCCAAGCTGGAACAGAATCCAGATTATGATGTGATTGAATACGGCTGCCTAAGCAATTGCGGTCAGTGCAACGCCGAACCCTATGCGATGGTCAACGGCGAGATTGTATCCGCAGATTCAGCAGAGCTTCTGTACGAAGTGATTATGAACAAAATTAAGGAAGCTGAAGCATGGGATAACCTAGATTTGGATTGAAAGGCTCTGTTAGCCAGCTCCTTTTTGTAGAGAATATACATGATGCAAACACTCAAGAAACAAAGAAGACCTGCTCTGAGAGCGGGTCTTCTTTGTTTCTTGAGCATACGTTTATCCAAAATGGCGTTTGGACTTCCAGAGCACACCGCTTTTAAGCAGGCGTGGTACTCGTCCGCGCAATGAGGTACTGCCCATAAAGCCATAGCCGAACCCGGCCTTCTTGCCAAGTGCGCCTAATGTACCACGCAGCTTTAAAGGATGCGGATGAGGCGTTTGACCTTTCCACAGGTCGCGTACAATGTGTGCGATCTGCTCCCCTTGCACTTCTGCCGCTTGAGCGCTTGGAGAGTAGGGAAGGCTCGCACAGTCTCCGGCCACATACACCTCAGGATGGTCCGGTATTTGATAATATTCGTTGAGCACGATGCGGCCCTGAGGATCTTTAGGGACAGCTAAATCCTGCACAATTTTTACCGGCTGAATCCCGGCCGTCCATACGACTGCATCCGTTACAATTTGCTCGTCACGGTTATAAATAGCCCCCGGTTCAATACGGGAAACCGCAACATGATTCAGGGCATTAACCTGATGCTCCTTGAACCAAGCATGTACATAGGCAGACAAACGTTGCGGGAATGCCGACAGCACCCGCTCGCCCCGATCCATAATGGTAATATTCAAATCTGTACGGCTTTCACGTAACTCCGCAGCAATCTCAACACCGCTAAGACCGCCGCCTACAATATGGACATGTCCATATGGCTTGATTTCGTTCAAGCGCAGATAGGTTTGGCGGGTATGGTTAAACGACTGGATCGTACAGCTGTGTTCTTCAGCCCCCGGTGTATTGTGAAAGCGGTCGGTACAACCCAACGCAATGACAAGCTGGTCATAGGACAAGGGTTCACCGTCTTGAAAATGGACCATTTTATTCTCCAGATCCATCGAGGTGACCTCTCCATATTTGCGAATAAGACGTTGCTCATCTGGAAAATGCACCCGTAAATCAAAATCAGAAACCGTACCAGCCGCGAGGGCATAATACTCTGTTTTTAACCCCTGAAAGGGCATTCGATCCACTAAAATAACTTGAACATCGTCGGGAATGTGTTTATCCAGCAATTCTTTGGCAATGGTAAGGCCGCCATAGCCGCCCCCCAGAATAACGAAATTTTTCATCAAAATCCGCCTTCCTTTCGCTACCGTGTCCCCGGCAAATGGTCTGGTGTCTCGTTGATCTAACACAAGTTTTTGTTGTTATAAAACCCGAGAATCGGGCCTGCCTTTGGCAGGCAGACCAGCGTATTCCGAGGCAGCATGATGCTGCATGGTGTGAGTAATGGGGATGAAATGCTCGCGGGAAATCTGAATCCGATATTACATTTATTCGAAAACTTCGATTTCGTTATAGAAGGTGTCCCGTTCTACAGGTATGCGTCCGGCACCTTTGACCAGCCAGATCAGCTCTTTACGGGTCAATCCGGCAGGGGTCAACGCACCTGCGGCGTGGCTGATCTGCTCGCGCACAATCGTACCATGGACGTCTGATGCGCCAAAGGTGAGAGCGACCTGCGTCAATTGCGGGCCAATATTAATGAAGTAAGCTTTGACATGGTCGATATTGTCCAGCATCAGGCGGCTGATCGCAATGGTTTTAAGATCCTCGTAAGCGGAGTTCCGGCGCATGATGTTGGCGTTTTTGCTTTTCGGCTGCATGGACAGTGGAATAAATACCATAAATCCGTTCGTTTCGTCCTGCAATTCACGAATTTGCAGCATATGTTCAATACGATCCTGATACGATTCGACCGAACCGTACAGCATGGTCGTATGAGTTTTCATGCCGAGATTGTGGGCCGTGCGATGTACTTCGAGATAGCGGTCCACGTTGGCTTTCGTAACACGCATCTTCTTCCGATATTCGTCGGACAAGATTTCTGCGCCACCACCAGTCAGGGATTGAAGTCCAGCCTTTTGCAGCTCCTGAAGCACTTCTTTAATACTCAAGCCGCTTATGCGTGTGAAAAAGTCAATTTCCGCTGCTGTGTAAGCTTTCAGTGTAACGTGCGGATATTTTTCATTCAGAGCCTTCAATGAGTCTACATAGTATTGGAAAGGCACATGATTATTATGACCACCGACGATATGGAATTCTCTTACTCCCGGATGGATGTGTTGCTCTACATAATCAATCATTTCCTGCCCGGACAACGTATAAGAGCCGTCCTCCCCCTGATCCTTGCGGAAATTGCAGAACGCGCAGCGCGCTTCGCATACATTGGTGAAGTACAGGCTCATGTTTTCGATAAAATAAACCTTTTTTCCGTTCTTGCGTAAATTAGCTTCGTTAGCCAACTGACCCAGTGTGAGGATATCGTCAGTTTCATACAAATATATACCGTCTTCAAGGTTCAAACGAATACCGTTCTGTACCTTTTCTACAATTTCCGCCATTCTGCGGTCTGTAAAAGGTGTAACTAATGTGGACATGCCTATTCCTCCTTCAAGTTGCTCTGTGCGAGGCTGTCCGCCAAATCAGCGGCACAAGCGCTAAGTGCGCACAGGATGTCCCGTTCCGTCGGTAAGAATCCGGCAGCGCGGATATACGATATGTGAAAAATGTTACAATGCCAGGCTACAATGATGAATATCTCAAAATATCGCCTTTGAAATGACAAATTTCCGACAGTTTCTTTTACACACTCTTCACCTATTATAAACCTCACACCACCGGTGTTCAATACAAACGAATAGAAAAACAGGTCTTTAAGCCTGTAAGGGAAGGACATTCCATGACTTGAGCACCTGCAAATAGTGGAGTATACTGAAGGGGAACATGAAGTAAAAGAGGAGGATGGAGCTATGATTAACATCACCGATTCCGCTGCTGAGCGTTTGAAGGATATGCTGGAGCAGCAGGAAACGCCGAATATGTTTTTACGTCTGGGTGTTACGCCGGGCGGTTGCACCGGATTTTCGTATGCAATGGGCTTTGACGACAACGAGACGGATCAAGATATATATATGAACGTACAGGATATGAAGATTGTAGTGGAGAAGGAAAGCATCCGCTACCTGGACGGTCTGGAAATCGACTTTGAAGAGTCTGGAATGTCAGGCGGCTTCACGATTCATAATCCGAATGCTGTAGCTACATGCGGCTGCGGTTCAAGCTTCCGTACGGCTACGGATGCCGGAAAACCGAACGAAGAGCCTTGTTAAGATAGTTTAAAAGGGTACAATGAAAATGAATTGTCTACAAACCTTCATGATGGGGCGTTAACAATTCGAAAATGTAAATCAAGACCTCCAGAACGGTATAGTCACGTACTATATTCGTCCTGGAGGTCTTTTTAATGTGTAAAGATTACTTTACTTAAGATCATTATCACTACGTATGGATTGGACCAATTTACTCAGGGCATTAAAAAACGCAAATACAACTGTAAAAAGTAAGAGAACTACGGGTTTAATTTCAATCTCAGAAAAAACACTATATAAAACTAAAAATGCAAAAAAGAGTACTGAGCTATTTACGTTTTGTTTTGTGTAAATAGATTTTATAAAATCCATCGTATCACTCTCCATTTTAATTATAAGAATTCAAAACATATACTATGAGTACCTCATTAATATAATAGAAGTTAACTTGGTATATATACCATTTTGCGAATGTATTTAATGAACGACTTCTTATACATAAATTACAGTATTGCATACAAACCTTCAGGACTTGTCGAATAAAAAGTTTACATTATTTAAATTAGAGTTTTACTTCACTAAAATTTCAAGTATAGGAATTTACAATTGAATTCTGAGGGGGTGAAAGTATATATGAGCAATCCAGTTGGCTTAAAAAGAGTTACCATGACATATGGACCTGATGATGACCCTCATATGTATGAATTATTTGAGGGAGTTCTGTATGATCGTAGCTATTTCTTTTATCTTGAACATGGGATATTGTGCCTGCGGCATGTACGAAAGATAGATCAACCGGATCATCCATATCTTTATGTGGATGGGGAAAGTGGGGGTCTCCAACTAGCGAACAATGTACAGCGTGAGATTATGGAAGTCGTTACAGAACTGATCGAGCGTTTGCGTAGTAAGGATGGATTGGCGTTTTTACTGGATGAACTGCTATGGCTACATGGTCGAAGTCATATTGAACTTAACCTCGTAAAAAATAAAGGATGATATATTTCTGTTGAAAACCAACAGCCTGTAACTACATTATGCTTCTATTGAGAAGGAATCTGTTAATATGGTTGCTGTGTTCAGTGAAGCTCTTTATCAATCATTTCATTTTTCCATCAACATGATTTGTAACCTTCCCCCACTGAGCCGGCACTTAAGATTAAGAACACGAAAGAAAAGAGGCTAGGAACGTATGAGGGAGTGGGTTGAAAAGGCGCGGCAAGGGAACGCGGAAGCGTTCGGGCAGCTGATGCTGCATTTTCGCGGAATGGCATATGCCGTGTCCTATGACATGCTGAAGGATGTCCATCTCGCGGAAGATGCCGTGCAGGATGCGTTCATAGAGGCTTATCAGAATCTGGAGAAGCTGCAGAACCCGGCAGCTTTTCCAGGCTGGTTCAAGACCATTGTCGTAAGACAGTGTCAGCGGATGCTGCGGCGCAAGCATCATTCGGTGCTTCCTCTAGATGAAGCTGTGCAGGTATCGGGAGGAGTACCGGGTTTGGCAGAAATTGCAGAGCGTAGGGAGGAGAGCCAAGTTCTGCAGCAATCGGTGAAGGCACTATCTGCCAAGCTGCGCGTGCCTCTGCGGCTGTTTTATTTTTACGGTTACTCTCTGCAGGAAATTTCCGATTATCTGGGCACTCCGGTCCCGACGCTTAAGAAGCGGCTGCACGATGCCCGCCGAAAGTTGAAAGGTACACTCCCGGTAGCCGACCTCGTTTCCGTGTTCAATCATTTGTATGAGGGAGGGCAAAACATGCTACATATTGTTAACGGTGATGTTGTAGGTGACATGTTGAAGCAGGGTGTTGTACAAGGCGACGTGCTTGTATGGAGAGAGGTATATCCGGCAGGACCGATATTTACAAATCCAGCGGGAGCTGAAGAACGGGTACTGCGGGCCCGGGTCCTGGAGGAAACGATGGGTATTCCGGCCAGCGAATATACTACGGGGTGTGAGGAACAAGAGCAGAAACTTCGTGAGTTTATTAAGTATGATGAAGTCGTGTTGTGGTTTGAGCATGACCTGTTTGATCAGAGCATGCTCGCCTATCTGCTCCACTGGTTCAAGAGACAGAAACTGGGCCGCACGAAGCTGAGCCTGCTCTGTATTGGGGAGTTTCCGGGAATCGAACGGTTTCATGGTCTGGGACAGCTCACTCCGGCACAGCTTCAGACATTATCCGGGACCTGGCGAACTATTGAACGGCAAGAAATGGAGCTCGGAAGCGAGCTTTGGCAGGCGTACGCTTCTCCTGATCCTACTCAAATGGCTAATCTGCTGGAAGACAAGAAGGCAGAATTGGCAGCATCCGGCTTGCCATTTGCCTATGAAGCTTTCACAGCACATCTCAAGCGGTTGCCCTCGGAGTGGAATGGTCTTGGCATTGTGGAACAGACCACGCTTCAGGCCGTTCATAATGGAGTGAATACGCCATTGGAATTGTTTCGTCATGCAACTGACGTCCTGCATGTGCTTGGCATGGGTGATCTCGAATACTGGAAATTTATTCGTGCTTTGGCTCAAGGCGAACATCCTTTGCTGATCATTGACGGGGATAAGGCCGGCTTGGATTTCAGACAAATTCCGGATTTTCTGAACCGAAAGGTAATTCTGACAGAGTTGGGTAATGAGGTACTGAATGGATCAGTGGACCGCATTGCAGTTCAAGGGATCGACGAGTGGTTTGGGGGGCTGCATCTCCATGGACATGAGGTTTCTTGGCGATGGGATGATTTGGCTGGTGGATTGGTCCGACATTGAAGAAAGTATAGAAGCAGATTGTTTAAAGCGCGAAAGAGTTTTCCGTTTATGGAAAACTCTTTTTTATTTTTTAGTAGACCATATTAAGACAAGAAAACCAGCTAATGTTTGTCAAAGAGTCTCTCGTCTATTTCTCTATAGCTTATAGCTTGCGTACCCGTATCAACCTTGAAACAAGCAGTATGGACATTAATAGGTGCTTTTTATTATCTGGAAGCAATAGATGCAGCACTTTCAACTAGGACACAAATTGTAATTGATTTTTTAGTGAGTTCTTCCCCGGTGTTAGCTATCATCAGTATATTTTCCTAATGTTAGGAACCGACATGGGCAGATGCGCATATACTTTCTAAAAACTAACATCGGGAGGAGATAAACTTGTATCAAGTACCTTCTTACTGGGGAAATTCATACTATATGCGGGCCAATTTTGTACCTATCTGGAACACAGGATTTCCGAAAGCAGTACAAATGATAAAGGAAGCGGTACAAGGGGAGCGTAACGATGAGTTGTTCTACGATGAATTGATCAATTTGGCTCCCTCACAAGAGCAGGTGGCTATTATTGAAAGTATCCGTAACGATGAGCGCGGCCACAATAAAATGTTCAGAGAGATGTATCGGGCTTTGACAGGACAGGAAATTGCAGGCATCAGTAGTGAGGAATATGAGAGGGTGCAATCCTATACAGAAGGTCTACAGCGCGCCTTGATGGGAGAGTTGGGTGCGGTGGAACGGTACCGCAACATCTGGTTTGGTTTGCCTGCTGGCATCTATAAGGACACAGTGTACGGTATCATATTGGATGAGCTTAAGCACGCTGCCAAATACAATTATCTGATTACGTTGAATCTCAGGTAAGTATTGATCGAAAGTCAAACTATTCCACATCAATTGGTTGCTGGATTTTATCCTTATATTCATCCAGATAGAGCTGGCCGTTGCTGCCTTTAACGGCATAGAATACGTCCTCTAACTTTTTACCGCGAGCCTTCAGTTGGGACAGCATCCAGGATTCAGAAATATGATTGGAGTTTAAATTACCATGCAAAAGCTGACCGTCAATTATAAGCTCAATTGGGAACTGTGTGGCATTGCCTGCATTCAACTGCAGATTTTTTAATGTCACGGCTTGCAGTTCCTTTTTCTTTTGGGCAGATAGTTTTCCGTTAATCTCAAGTAGGGCGTACTCCACTTCTTCTATATTAAATATATCTTTCTCGCGAAGTTGCTGGTTTAAAGAATCCAATGTCATATTATTTTTTTTAAGTTATCTTCGAGAATGAGCCCTCCTTCTATGAGAACGGTGGGAGTTCCTTCTGTCCACATCTTAAAGTTTCTGAATTTCAAAAAAAGCTTGGCCAAAACATAAGAAGTAATTGTAAAAACGGACAGGGCTATTAATAGGTGGATAACTTCTATTTTTTCGTTAAATGCAAAGTTAGCAGCCATAGCTCCTAATATAACTGCCGTTACGAATTCATGAAAGTTCATATTGGAAAGGGTTTGCTTCCCTAATATTCTCCCAATTATCATTAGGATAAAAAATGCTGAAAAACTTCTGATCAAAATAACGAGATGGTCATTCATGCAAAAGCCTCCTAGTTTAAAAATTGCAGGTATTCAGCATATAGGTTACCCGCCGCACTAGAATAATATACCAGTGGAATTAATGCATAAATGCTTTAGAACTGCTAACTGTTAAGCCTATCAAAACAACCCCGTCAAGAATTCATTTTGAATAAATACATAGAAAACAACCAGAAATAGGTTAGTAAGCTAGCTATTGGGTCGAATGATTTGATTTCTCTGCATATGAATAGACCTCCTTATGATCATAATCCAATGCTTTTACTGCTTCGAATCCGTAAATAGCTCCTGCGCGGTCCGCACAAATAACTGTACAGCAAGTGAAGCATTATGCAGGGATGGTACAGCGATACCGATTTGGCGTGTGATCAGAGGTGAAGTCTCCTTGACGGTCAGATCATGGGGGAACGTGGACAAGGCGAGTGAAGAGACAATACCCATACCTAGTCCCTGTCGAACCATGCTGACCAAGGTGCTGATATTATGAGTAATGAACTGTGCCTGCAACTGACTTTGCTCGCGTTCAAAACCTTCCATAATGGCGACCTCATGTCCACCTTTACAAAAGATCATATCCTGCTGATTCAAGTCTCGAATGGCGATTTTATTGTGCGATTGTAGAGGGTGACCGTCTGGCAGGAGAATAACCATGTCATCCTGACATAAAGGGATGACATCTACCTGAGGGTCTGGTAACAGGATGATACCCGCTTCGATTTCTCTGGTATGAACCCACTCCTTGACCTCATTCGTGGAGCCTTCATGTAGGTCGAAAACAAGGTTCGGATAATGCTGACGAATATGATGAATAATCGGGGGCAGAAAATAGGCTGAGGCAGAAGGAAAGGCCCCGATCGTGATCGTGCCCACGTCTAGACCTTTTTCAGCAGCCACCTGCTGCTGTACCTTTTCCATGCTTTGCAGCATCATGCGGAATTGCAGCAGTACCTTGTGCCCGATATCGGTCAGCAGCACTCCTTTTTTTCGGTCGCGCAGCAATAGCTGAACATCCAGCTCGTTTTCGATGCTTGCGATGGCATGGCTAACCGCGGGCTGCGTCATATGCAGCTCATGGGCAGTTTGGGTGAAGTTTAGCGTTTCAGCTACACGAACGAAGATCATAATTTGAGTAATGGTCATAAGTGAAAAGTTATCTCCCTCATTGAAAACATTCATTTTATTTATTAGTGACCACAGTATACGCTAGTAAAGCAAAACTTTGCAAACGGCTATTCATATTTTAGTCGTAAGCAATGAACGATGAAAATCTAAGGGAGAGAAGATATCTATGAAAAAATTAACACCTAAAGCCACGCTGTGGCTTGTCTTGATATTAGTAATGGTATGGGGGATCAACTGGCCGTTGACCAAGCTGGCTTTGCCAGATACGCCGCCGATATTTTTTTCAGGACTCCGTACCCTACTGGGTGGTGTGATTCTGCTGTTGTTCGCTATGCGTCATCGGGAAACCTTACGCTTTAGACAGAATGGGTGGACTTATCTGGTGCTGGCCATATTTAATATTGCAGGCTACTATGGCTTGCAGACGGTAGGGTTGCGTTATTTGCCTGCTGGGTTGTTTTCCACTTTAGTATTCCTTCAGCCGATCCTGTTAGGATTATTCTCCTGGATGTGGTTGGGGGAGCGTATGTTTCCCCTGAAGGTCATTGGACTGGTGCTGGGTTTTGGCGGGGTGATTGTGATTAGCTCTGGTGGAATGGCAGGGCATTTATCGGTACTGGGCATTGTGTTGGGGCTAGCTTCAGGACTGTGCTGGGCGCTCGGAACGATTTATATGAAGAAAAAAAGCCAACAGTTGGATTCCATTTGGGCGGTGACGATGCAGCTCGTTTTGGGAGGGATTATACTTAATGGGATTGGATTTACGACCGAGAAATGGAGCGATATTCACTGGACGACCTCCTTTATCGCGATTTTATTGTTTATTTCGATATTCGTGATTGCGATGGGCTGGATGATTTATTTTAAACTAATCGACAACGGAGATGCGGGAACCGTCGGCTCCTATACGTTTATGATTCCGGTGTTGTCCACGGTCTTTAGTATGGTAATGCTCAAGGAATCACTTACTTTGACGTTTGTTGTGGGGCTGGTGCTGATCGCAGGCAGTGTGTATCTGGTAAATACAGCATCTCCCGGAAAACGAAAGAACCGAAGCTCAAAGGCTGATGAAACGAATTCCTGTACAAATGCATAGTAATATTGAATTAGGAAAAATATACTAGATTATCAGAGAGGGGAATAGTAAAATATGACTATATAAGTAGAGAGGAAGTTTGGTATGGGAGAATTAAGCAGTCATACTCAGTCTGTGGAGCCGCAACCACATTCTGTTCGTAAGCTCGCAGTTGTAGCAACAGTCATTTCAGGAGTAGCAGTACTAGGATGTATAGCCTTGGGGGGATGGAATTATAATCTGAATACGAAGGTAAATACTTTAACTAGTGCGAACGCTTCACTAAATAAGACAACACAAGCATTAACGAAGCAACAAAACGATACAGCGGCGCTACTGGAACGAGTTAGATTAACAGCAAACCTGTCAGCCATAACGCATATGTTAGAGCAGACATCTGTCGTCACCGATGATTTTGTATTGGAAAAAGTGACTTTTGATGTAACAGAAGATGGCACGTTGAAGGGTGTGCTACTGAATGTGAACAATCAACCTAATCTCGGTTTTGGCGGTGCTTATCAAGGTTATGGTAAATATAATATGTCCTCTGCTGCATTGACGAAGAAGGCGGAGGAAGTTATAAACATAGCTATGAAAGGGTACGGTACATCTGACAAGCTTCCGGTGTGGGATAAGAACACGAAGGTGGAAATGACGGTTCAAAATTATCCGCTTGGTAAGCGGGAAGGTGGCACTTTCAAACTTACCGGTCAGCAATAGGAGGAACCTATGAAGGATTTTGACGTAACCAAAGCCAAGTATGATCCAAAACAGGAAGAACAGGTGAAAAAGGGATTTTTCAACAAGGTGAAGTCCACGGCTGGAAAAGTTCCCTTTGTGAAGGATGCGGTGGCTATGTACTATTGTGCGATAGATCCTGAAACGCCTCTGTATGCCAAAGGGGTAGCATTCGGAGCCTTGGCGTATTTTATTTCTCCATTAGATGCCATATCAGATGTTATTCCGATGTTGGGCTTTACAGATGATGCTGGGGTTGTGCTAGCAGCCTTAAAAGTGTTGGACATGCATATCAAGCCTGTCCATCGGGAGAAGGCGAGCGAATTTTTGTCTTAAGGAATGCAAGTGGAGCGGGGGAGAAGGAATGGACAGATATACACCTACAGCGAGGGAGCGCTGGCAGATGAAACAGAGCGAGTCGCAGCCGCAGGGCTGGGTGCTCGCTCTATTTGGCTGGATTTTTGCAGGTTTGGGGTTCATATTTAGTTTTTTTGTCTTTGGAGGATTGTTGGGTGTCTTAGGTTTGGTTTTCGGAATTTTAACGAAACGAATGGAGCAAAGAAACACGCAGGGCATTTTCATTATTGTAATCAGCTCCGTTGCTATTGGCATCGGCCTATTGATTTTTATGATTTTTTTTGCGCAAGGTTTTGTAGAGGGTCTGAGAGAAGGGTATAATGAGCATTATTAGGTCAGGGAGGTAACAGCATTGAGCGTCATTATTTCACAGCAGATATCGGCAACGGGCGTGAAGGAATATACGAAGGTGATGAAAACATTTGATTCCCAGTTTACACCTTTGGTTGGACAGAAAATCAGGGATATGGCATTTGGCGATATGCAATATTATGATGTCGAGGACGTATTTATTGATCTAGCGGAGAATGAGTATTGGGTAATTCTACCTGCCCTTTTGCTGCATTCTGATGATATTGAGGATATACGAGACGCTGTGCGTGAGTATCGTTCACACGGTTGGGAATGTACGAAACCTCTGTAAATGCATACCACTTAAGCATCTATACGGAAACGTCTTTCTTTTGCGAGATAGGCGTTTTTTTGTGTATTTGTGTATAAACTATTCCTAATGATTGGCATGAAAAGAAAGAATTTATGCTGAAAATGCGCAAATTGTATCATTTTTTATCATAAAACGACAAGTTGGGAAATGAAAACGGCCTTAATGTGTTATACTTAGTATATCAAAGGACAAGAGTCTAAAACGACCGGTAAGGCCCTTTCTTTGAAGAGCCTCTGAAAGGTTCAACGTTTATCCAAAATAAATGGTCAAAAGGAAAAGGGGAAATGCTAACGTGAGAGTGAATTTGAAATTTACTAACAAAGGGCAAGTTGCAGTTGAGAAGTTCAACAATGAGGAGCTTATCGAAATCTTTACCCGCTACATTAAAACGTTAAGCAAGAAGTATGATATCTCGGTTACCGTACCGGAGGATCTGAATGAGCAGATCTTGGCAGAGGGCACCGTGAAGGTCGTGTTGGATAAGATTAATTGTGACATGGATGCTTTTTTCAAGGAGCTGAGCCGGGATATCAAGGTGCCGCTGGTCAAAAGATTGGGTACCAAACTGGATAACGTATTTAAGACCGAGGTTGTGGAGCAGGAACAGAACTAAGAATAAGGATCAAGCGAGCCCGAATGAGGATTCGCCATATGAAATGATAAAACCTCCCGAATGGGGCGCACGGCTAGGCCATGTGCTCGTTCGGGAGGTTTTATATGTTTAAACTACTCTATTCAGCAGGAAAACATGCATGGCTTGTCTGTCCCTTTTAACGTGTTGTTGTGGAATTAGGGCGCAGTTGGGCTAAATCAAACGAAGGTACCAGCCCTTCCTGCGCAGCGCGACCAAGCAAAGCTTCGATGGCGGCATATCCGCTGTCGCCCAAATTGGCGGTAAAATCGTTAACATACAGGTCGATATGAGATTGGGCGACATCGGGTGAAAGCTCCTGCGCATGAGACAATACATATTCACGCGAAGCTTCTGGATGCTTCCAAGCGTATTCGACAGAGGCGCGTATCCAGTTTGTGATCGCATCCAAATCCAGCGTACGTCGGGCAATAATGGCTCCGAGCGGGATTGGGAGCCCTGTATCTTCTTCCCACCAGTTCCCCAGATCGACTTGCTTACTAAGTCCGTAGGACGGATACGTGAACCGTGCTTCATGAATGACTAGCCCGGCATCTATCTCCCCGTCACGGACAGCAGGCATGATTTGGTCGAACGGCATCACGACGATCTCGCCGACACCCCCAGGCACATGCTTGGCTGCCCACAGGCGGAACAGCAGATAGGCAGTGGAACGTTCACTCGGAACGGCTACACGCTTGCCGGATAGGGCTTCCGGGCCTTCGACGGTGGAACCTTCCTTGGTCAGCACGAGCGGACCACACCCCCGGCCCAGTGCGCCTCCGCAAGGCAGCAGGGCGTATTCATCCAGCACCCAAGGGAGTGCAGCATACGAAATTTTCATGATATCCAGTCCGTCTGGTGTGATCGCCAGATTGTTGGTGATGTCGATATCGGCAAATGTAATGTCCAGCGCGGGTGCGCCCGGAATCAATCCATGCGCCAGGGCATGGAAGACAAAAGTGTCGTTGGGACAAGGTGAAAAAGCAATTTGCATCTATATAACCTCCGTTAATGTAGAAAATGCGGCTTCCAACGCTTGCAAAGCCTCTTTGATCCGCCAGGCTGCACGGTCACGTGGACCGACAGCATTGGAAATCGTGCGGATTTCCATCGTCGGTAGTTCCAGCCTATTTGCCGCCACGGCTACGCCGTAGCCTTCCATCGCTTCGGCAGCAGCTCCGGGAACGCGCTTGGCCAGCCGTTCCGCTGTTGCCGCCGTACCGGTGGCCGTGGAGACGGTCAGGATCGGCCCCGCGACAGCCGTCTGTCCAGCAGCGCGCAGCGCCTGAACGAATCGCTGCGCGGTGGCAACGTTCACGGCAATTCGGCTTGAGCCGAAACCCAGCTCGTCCACGCTGCTGAAGCCCTCTGCCGTCTCGGCTCCTAGGTCGGCGGCAATGATCGCGTCAGCAACAACGACGCTTTCCAGTGCAGCGACCTCCACGAAGCCGCCACCAATTCCGGCGCTGATGACCAGATGGTAGTCACCAGCTGCCGCTAGTGCTAGCGCGGTTGAAGCCGCTGCGGACGGTGCGCCCACGCCAGCCAGCTCGACCACAAAACGGGTATCGCCTTGCAGGCCCCGCAGTACAGCTTCACGTTCGGCTTCAACCGCGGTCATAACCAGGATGCGCCCATCTGATGTTGTATGCTCCATCGGTTAATTCCCCTTTAAATTTAGGTAATATGCTCCCTTATCATACTGCTTTTCGAAACGATGTTCAAAAAAAGTCGACAAAAAAAGCGCTCTGAGGCGCTTTTTGGAAAAACTGCAAGATTCAGCAGATATGAAAATCGGTAGTTGTAAACATTAAACAATTCTAATCTGGAAGAACAGCGCAGGCATAGCATATAATAATTATATCGGCTGATCCTTCGTGATCAACTGAAACATGGTGATATTGCGGTCATAATGGCTTGGGGTTCCATCTTGATTGCGCACCCGAATCATCTCGCTACTGAATAACTCGATATATCCACAGCCAATCTCACAGTATACACCTGTAGGGTCCTCTTGCCAGACCGAAACGAGGTGTTGAGATAGCGCCGCGGTGAAAAATTCGATGTTTTTTTGCAGTACGCGTGGCGTTTTCTTGGGTTCCATAACGTAAATCCTCCCTATATCATGCCATTTGAAAATCAGCAATTGAACGTGACTTCTAAGTGGTTATTACACATCATAATGAACATAAACAACTGAAAAAGGAACGGTTCGTCAATCTACTCTATGAAACAGACGTAAACACTGTACCGCTTAATGCTATTTTTGTAAAGCGTCCGATTGACCTTTTCATACATCCAGTTTGTGTTTACACACATTTTACATTGCGTTTACACTGCTGTGATGCTAGTGCGTTTCATCTAATAGTACAATAAAGGGATACTATACTGCATGAATTGATGGAGGCCATATGTTGATAGAGAGTCAGAATAAGGATAAAGCCGGGTCAGAACGTTACTTTAATCGAGATTTAAGCTGGATTGAATTTAATCGCCGTGTGCTTCAGGAAGCTCAGGATGCAGATACACCGTTGCTGGAGAGAGCCAAATTTTTGGCGATTGTATCTAGCAATTTGGATGAGTTTATGGCTGTTCGTGTTGCAGAGACGCGCGAGAAGATCAAGGCGGGTTTTATGCAAAAGGATTTTACGGGATATACCCCTTCCGGTTTGTACAAACGCCTGATCAAGCGTACCGTCTCGATGGTATCGGAACAATACCGGACCTATCGTGATATTTCTCGCCTCTTGACGAAAAAAGGTCTTTTACTGCTCGAATATGAAGACTTAAATACAACACAGCGCAAGTCGCTGGATGCATATTTTCATGAAATTATATTTCCGGTACTCACGCCGATGGCGGTCGATCAGAGCCGTCCTTTTCCACTGGTTCATAATAAATACGTATATTTAGCGGTCGTCTTGAGACGTCCCGGGGATACGGAGGAGGATAAACCGCTTTTTGCCATTGTGCAGGTGCCTTCGAATATTCCACGTGTTGTTACGGTGCCTTTGCGGTCGAACAGCAAGAAGAAATCATTTATTTTAATTGAGGAACTAATCAAGCATCACATCCAAACGCTGTTCACTGGATATGTTCCGGAGGCGGTTCATGCCTTTCGTGTTACGCGTAACTCCGATTTATCCATTAATGAAGAAGAGATCGAAGATTTGCTCGAAGAGATTGAAAAAGAGCTGCGTCGAAGACGCCGGGGGGCGCCGGTTAGACTGGAAGTAGAAAAAGGGATCCATCCCTATGCCCTGATGGAGCTTCAACGCGAATTCAAGCTGTTCGATCATGTGTTTGAGATGGACGGGCCGTTGGATCTGACGTTTTTGTCGTCTTTTGCCGATCATTTGGAGGGGTATTCGCATTTGAAATTTCCGGCAATCAAACCACTGTATCCGGAAGAACTGCCCCCACAAGAGGATATTTTCAACGTACTTCGCAAACGGGACGTGCTCGTGTACCATCCATATGAATCATTCGATGCGGTAACTGATTTTATCATTGAGGCATCAGAAGACCCGGATGTGATGGCAATCAAAATGACCCTGTACCGTGTCAACGGGGAATCGAAGTTGATTCCGGCATTGGCACGTGCGGCCGAATCGGGCAAGCAGGTAACGGTGGTGGTGGAGCTGAAAGCCCGTTTTGACGAGGAACGTAATATTGCCTGGGCGCGTAAGCTTGAAAAAGCAGGCTGTCATGTAGTGTATGGGTTGGTTGGCTTGAAGACGCACGCCAAAATCATCCTTGTCATACGTCATGAGCGTAACGCACTCAAACGATATGTGCATGTAGGCACAGGCAATTATAATGAAAGCACGGCGCGCGTGTATACGGATATCGGATTGTTTACGTCAGATCCGGTACTTGGCGAGGATGCCTCCGAACTGTTTAATGAAATTACGGGATTCTCCGCGCTCAAGACTTTGCAAGCTTTTACGGTGGCTCCAACGGGAATGAAGAACAAGCTGTTTGAGCTCATCCGTAGGGAAGCAGAGCAAGCATTGGCAGGTAAGCCCGCCCGGATTATTGCCAAGATCAACTCCTTATCCAATCAGGAGATGATCGATGAACTATATGCGGCTTCCCAAGCAGGTGTGAAGATTGATCTTATTATTAGAGGGGTTTGTTGTTTGCGTCCCGGTGTGGAAGGATTCAGCGAGAACATACGTGTCATCAGTATTGTAGACCGCTTCCTGGAGCATTCCAGATTGTTTTATTTTGAAAATGGAGGCAAGTCCGAGTTATTTCTGTCCAGTGCGGATTGGATGACGCGCAATTTGACCCGCCGAATTGAACTAATGTGTCCGATTTATGATGACGGGATCAAAGAAATGCTGGCAGATATTCTGCATTTATCGTTAAGGGATAATGTGAAGGCGCGCAAGCTTTTGCCTAACGGCAGCTATCAATTTGTGTCCAGAAACGACAAAGAGGCTCCCATTAGGAGCCAGTCTGAAGCGATGAAGGTTAGAAATTGGAAGAAGGTAGAATGGACCACGACAATGTAAGGTTCCACGCCTTTTGGAAATCCTTGGCAACCGATTCTAGCTCCCGTTGTTCTAATATGGGTTCACTCTTGCTTTCCAGACGAAGATGCAGTGCGTCATCCCCTGTAGTGGGATTGATGCTGGTAATCATTCCTGACTCACTCCGATCCATGCCAATCGCGAGCTGGAGCAGCGAGCCGAGCCGATGTACACGTTCCTCGTCGGAAGGCTCCAAAATATCGGCATGTGTGCGTAGCAAACGGGGAGTCCGGTTCTTGGGATGGTAATCCGCGATCAACGCGGCTAGTACCGTTTCCCTATGGGACAGACCGCCAATGCCTGCATGTAAAATCCAGAATACGGAATTCTGGCGGAAATGATAATAATTCAGGGCAGCCCCCGTTTTGTAAAGAGTTGCTGCGGTCAGTAACAAGCGCTTGTCCATAGCAGCTGAGGTTCCGTTAGCCAATGTGTCATAAAGACGGACGGCGTACTCGTTAACCCGCTTGACATGCGCTTCACTAACCGGGACAGCAAACGAAAGGATATTGCGAATGGATGTGATAAGCGGATTAGCTACCACGGGCTGTTCAGCATTGACCAGCTCATGAAATAGGCCGTCTCGCAGACCCGCTCCACTGACCAAATACGCGGAGCCTTGAGCAGCTTCAAATATCGTTTTCAATATAATAAGACCCGGTACAATGATGTCGGCTCTGTCCTTGGACAGGCCGGCTGTTTTTTTGCGTTTTTCATAGGGAAGATGGGGCAGACTGCCATAGAAGTAATCGACATCTTCTATCGTCATTTCGTAATGGTGCGTCACAGGAAGTGAGTAATCCTGCCGCTTCTGATTGATTTTAGCCAAAGTACGCAGGGTTCCGCCCAGCCCGATGAATGGCAGACCCGGATTGGAGAAGATCCAATCATGATTTTGCAGTGAAGAACGGACAAAGCTCTCCATTTCCTCAATCTGCTGAGGAGACCATTCGCCATTCTTAACCTCACGTCCAAAGCGCCAATTCATATTGACGGCGCCAAAGGGAAATGACACCGTATGCAGTCGCTTTCGATCGCGGAACAGCGTAATTTCGGTACTACCACCCCCGATGTCAATAATGATTCCGTCACTCACATTCATAGTGTTCACTACGCCCAGAAAACCGGCATAGCCTTCTTGCTCCCCGCTCAGTATTTCCAGTGTTAAATTTGTCTCCTCCGCGATCCATTGGACGATTTCGTCCGAATTCGTGGCATTGCGGATGGCTGCTGTTGCTGCTGCACGCATACGGACCACCCCGTGCATATGGCATACCGCCATAAATTGGCGCAGCAATGGAGCGATGCTTCGAATCGCCTCCCGTTCCATACGGCCGTTGGCCCCAACCTTTTCGCTCAGTCGGGCAGCTTCTTTGCATTCCTGCACAATTCGATAGGCCCCTGTCTCTGTCATTTCATAGATCACCAGACGAATGGAGTTTGAGCCAATGTCCATGATGCCAATTTTGCTATTCATGAGTTGACCTCCTTGTTGAAAAAACGATTTGCCGGTAATTTCCGTTGCTCCGTGCAAATGGTAGTAGATTATTGTCATTGTACCAGTGATGTTCGGTGCATGCTACCGTTCGCCATGATCTTGTCGAAATAGGCACATGCCGCGGACAATCATCCAAGAATAGAACATTCCTGTTGAGTATGTATAAGTATAACTGACGGCGAAAGGAGAGGGTTAGATGAGACAACTTGCAAGCAAATGGCTAAAGACGAAGGCGCTGCTCCACCATCCACATACCGCCGTTTATATACCGGAAACCTGTCTATATAGTGAAGAACAATTGCGCATGATGCTGCGGCGGCATGCTTTTGTATTTATAAAACCTGTGAAAGGAGGCGGAGGAGTCGGAGTCATGCGTGTGGCACAGGAGCGTAGGGGATACACCTGTACGCGTATGGAGCACACGCACCGGTTCAGTCATTTTAGAGCGCTTGTAATCGGAATCCATAAGCTCCGAATCCAACGTCCATATCTCATTCAACAAGGCATCCAACTGGCAAGTATTCAAGGTAGACCTGTCGACTATCGAGTCAAAGTTGTGAAGGAAGGGCAGAGGTGGGATTTTCGTGCGGTGGTTGCACGTCATGCTCGGCCTGGGCTGGTCATTACGAATCTGTGCAAGGGGGGCACTTTGCTGAAGGGAACAGAGGCACTTCGGATGATATATCCCCGGCGGCTTGCTATTCAAAAGCGGCGAGAGATCATTGAACTTACACAACGCTGTATTCCTGTACTGGAAAGGAGATTTCCCGGGATCGGACAACTGGGATTTGATTACGGGCTTGATCAGAATGGACGCGTATGGATTTTAGAGGTTAATACAAGACCTCAATAATTTCTGTTTTCTTCAATAAAATTCCAATTTAATCTATTAACAAGACGCTAAATATAATATATTTGTATAAATAATAAAAATATTTTTTTTGTGTTCGAGCGTCAAAATTCTGTGTATAAATATTGTCCACATTATCCCCTGTCACATATATGGGTTAACGACACTTACCAACAATTTATACACAGGATTTCCACAATTGACTGTGGATAACAGAACGCTTGTTCCGATTTTGGTATTTTGATAGAATAGATTTTGAAATAAAAGGAAAGGTTGTGTCGAGGATGGCTATGCTGACGGATGAAATGCTTTTGGATTCCTATCAGATGGCAATCGAGCTTAAACTTGAATGTGACTTCATTGCACTGTTGCTGGCTGAGATTCACAAAAGAAATCTAGAGATGAATACAGCCGTAGTCCTTCATTAGACCGGACAAGCTCTCGTACTGCGACTGTAAAGTCATTCAGGGTTCGGATGACTTTACGGACAATCACTGCAACGAATAGGCACACCGTAAAAAAGGGTATTTCACTCCAAAGATTCAAATTTGGAGTAAAATACCCTTTTTTGTCATAGTCTAAACTAGACTACAATTTCATGTTACTGCTGTGGCCGGGAGACAACTTGGCATCTGGATCTACATAGACCTTGGCGTTGTTGACTGCCGTAGGAGCTTCACCAAAGCCGACCGCAATCAGCTTGAGCTTGCCTGGATAGGTCGTAATGTCCCCTGCGGCGAAAATGCCGGGAATATTTGTTTCCTGGCGAGAGTCGACCACGATAGAGTTACTTTCGATTTCAATTCCCCATTCAGCAATCGGGCCAAGTGTGGATACAAATCCAAAGTTAACGATCACATCGTCCACTTCGATTTCCTGTGTTTCTTTGGTTTTTACATGAGCAAGAGTGACTTTAGTAATCGTGTCTTCTCCATGCAATTCTGTAATTTCCGTTGGTGTAATAACGTTTACTTTGGAAGCGAGGAGGTTTTCGACACTGTGTTCATGCGCACGGAATTTGTCACGGCGGTGAATCAATGTAACCTGTTCTGCAATCGGTTCCAGCATAAGTGCCCAGTCTACAGCAGAGTCACCACCACCACTGATAAGCACTTTTCGGCCTGCAAATTTGCTCAGGTCGCTGACAAAGTAATGCAGGTTCGTTTTTTCAAAACGCTCGGCACCTGGAAGATCCAGTCTGCGCGGCTCGAAAGCACCAACACCAGCGGTAATAATAACCGCTTTACCATGATACTCGCCACCTTTGTCTGTTTTTACAATGAAGTGGCGTTCTTCCTTTTTCTCTAACGATACGACTTTCTCTTCTAGCTGCACCTCTGGATTAAAGTGGTTCATTTGTTGAACCAAATTGTTAACCAGTTCTTGTGCAGTCACTTTAGGAAAGCCAGCAACGTCATAAATATATTTTTCAGGATAAAGGGCTGCAAGCTGGCCGCCCAGTTGGGGCATACTTTCAATTAAGGTGACGGATGCCTGACGCATTCCTCCGTAAAAAGCGGCGAAAATACCGGCTGGACCGCCTCCGATAATAATCAGATCGCGGATCTCCGCACCTGTGGATTGAGCTGTCACTCTAAAAACACCTCCGAAAGGGATAGTATGGGATTTGTAGATATTGAATCAGCCGCATAGAGGTTCAGATAGCCGCCGAACGCATGATTCACTGTTTATCATTATAAACTGCTGGGTTCCGCTTGCAAAGTTAAAGCGATTAATATTTGATGAAGACTTTTCTGTGAGTATCAATTAACCGTTTTGAGAGAACAGCTGTGAACAATTAATGATTATGATTATGTATATCGGAAGGGGTAGAAGCATGAGCAGTATTCCCAAAATTGTCATTGTGGGCGCCGGATATGGCGGTATATTGACGGCTCAGCAATTGCAAAAGGAGCTCAAGCACAATGAGGCGGATGTCACGCTGATTAACCGTCATGATTACCACTATATTACGACACATCTTCATATGCCCGCGGCAGGTACAGATACGATTGAACATTCAAGGATTCCGATTGCTCAGCTAATCGATGAGTTCAAGGTGGATTTAGTCAAAGGAACGGTTAAGGAAATCATACCAAAGGAGAAAAAAATCGTGCTGGAGGATGGCTCGCTGTCCTACGATTATTTGGTCATCGGACTAGGCGGGGAGCCAGAAACATTCGGTATTCCGGGGATGGATAAGTTCGCGCTGACGATTCGCAGTATTAACTCGGTTCGCCTGATTCGTGAGCATATTGAATACCAACTGGCCCTGTATAAAAATGACGGTAAGCCAGGTCGCCTCAATTTTGTCGTTGGGGGCGCTGGTTTCAGCGGGATTGAGTTTGTAGCGGAGTTGGCGGATCGTTTGCCACAGCTCGCTAGAGCGTATGATATCGATTTTAACCGGATTCAAATCATTAACGTCGAGGCAGCTCCTACGGCACTGCCAGGGTTCGATCCTGAACTGGTGGAGTATGCGATGGATGTCCTTAAGCGTAAAGGGGTCACCTTCCGCATTGGAATTCCGATTAAGGAATGCTTGCAGGATGGTGTAATCGTTGGTGAGGGTGAGAAAATCGAAGCCTGCACGGTGGTGTGGACGGGAGGGATTCGTGGGAACGGATTAATTGAGAAAGCCGGATTCGAAGTGATGCGCGGAAGGGTGAAAATCGACGATTTTCTGCGTGCACCCGGCCACGATGATATTTTTATTATCGGGGACAGCTCCCTGATGTTTAATCCCGAAGGACGTCCTTATCCACCGACTGCCCAAATTGCGATGCAGCAAGGGGTCCTTTGTGCCAAGAATCTGGCCGCTACTCTTCGCAAAAAGGAGCTGCACAAGTTCGTATTTTCCAACAAAGGGACGGTTGCTTCGCTTGGAAAAGGCGAAGCCGTCGCCGTGGTGGGCAAACGCAAAATAAAAGGCTGGGTGGCCGCACAATTGAAAAAAATTGTCGATCTCCGCTATCTGTTCATCATAGGCGGAATTCCACTGGTACTGAAAAAAGGGCGGTTTTTCTAACCTCAGACGAGTAGTCAACATGCAAAAACAATACGAGCAGAAAAAGGTTTCCACAGCTCTTATACAGGAGCTCGGAGGCCTTTTTTTCATTGTTCTTGTTATCTATTATAGTTTTAGGTCTTATAAAAAAAGGATTCCGTCGTCCCGTAAGTGGGAGTTCACGAAATCCTCGGTTCTATTCAGTAAGAGTTGATGTCTGCGTCTTACAGTTTCAACATGTCTTCAAATGTCTCTTCATTCAACACGCTGCCGACATAGAAGGAGCCGAATTCACCGTAACGGGCACTGACTTCATCAAAACGCATTTCGTAGATTAGCTTCTTGAACTGAAGTGCGTCATCGGAGAACAGTGTTACGCCCCATTCCCAATCGTCAAAGCCGACGGAACCGGAAATGATTTGCTTTACTTTGCCAGCATAGCTGCGTCCAATTAAACCGTGGCTGCGCATCAAGGTGCGACGCTCGTCCATCGAAAGCATATACCAGTTGTCGTCCAGGTCACGTTTTTTGTTCATTGGATAGAAGCAAATATAACGCGCCTTGTTTAATACGGGCTTCAATCGTGCGACGATTTGTGGATTTTGCATTGGATCTTCATCTTTGCTCAAATAATTACTTAGTTCCACCACACTCACATAAGAATAGGTTTTGGTTGTATATTTGGCGAAGGTTGTTTTGTTAAAGTCATTTTCCAGTTTATTGAGGTCTTCTAGCGTTTCGCGCAGGTGCATCATGACAAAATCAGCCTTTTGTCCAACTACAGTATAGACAGCTGAGCTGCCCAGACCCGCTTCCTCGGTAACGTTCCATTCCTTCATAAACTCTTGAAGCTCGTCCAGTGCTCCGGCGCGCTCTTCATCGTCTGCGGTCTTCCATGCTGTCCAGTTGATGGACCGGAAATCGTGAAGCGCATACCAGCCTTCCAGTGTGGAGGCTACTTCGTTGGGTGTTGCTGGGGTTTGTTGTGGTTGATGTTGACTCACGATCTACACTCCTTTACGATCTGTAAATGATAATCGGCTTAACCGAAATATGTGTACTTCCTTATATCTTTCCTGTATCCAATACGTGATGCTTAACCATTATATTGTAGCTCAAAGTAAAGCTTTTCACCAATGAAAGAAGTGTGAAGAATTTTATTTTTACCATGATGCAGGTCACAAAGTCATAAAATAGTTAGTATTCTCGAAAAAAGTAGAACTCAGACGAATATGGCTGCCAAAAAGGAGAACAATTGCCCTTATTTTGTTGGTCCCACGAGAAGGCAAGTATGATAGAATAGAAAAACATCTTGGAGACCGTTATGTCAGGAAAGGAAGAATGTTGGAATGCGGATGAAAAACCTGCTGCACTATACTGAGAACCACCGCTATTGCGTTTATCGGGAATTTGGCTTGAGCGCACTGGATGAATTGATGCTGGGAAGCGTCTATCAGCCGATGGTAGGCGCATTTGCGGTCAGTCTGTATCGACTGTTGTTCCAGCATGTGCCAGTTGGACAAATCGGTTATTCGCCGTTGGAACAGCAGCGTCGCCTTTTTCTGACACTGGGACTGGAGCCGAGTGAGAAGGGACGCAAGTATTTGATTGAACAGACCTCCAAGCTGGAGGCCGTCGGTCTGTTACAGACGTCCAGGCTGTATGCACCCGAAACGGACGACTATATGTACGAATATGAGATGCAGCCACCGCTTGCACCTGCTGAATTTTTCAGAACACAGCATCTCACCCTTTTGTTGAGAGACAAAATCGGTAAGTTTGCAGTGCTTTCTCTGAGAGAATCGTTGTGGAGCAGGGAATCTAGCGAATGGTCGCATTCTTCCTATAATAAAGAGAATATTTCGATTCCTTTCTACGAGTTATTTGAACTGAATACCCATGTTATAGATTATGAACTGGAGCAGGCGCTGTCCGAGGTGTCCACTAGTCGTCAGACTGGGGCACTAGCGTCAGAATCGGAGGAAGCATTGAATTATGCAGATATTATTCTCCGTTTTCCGCGTGAATCTGCCAATCGTAAGCACGTGGAACGTCTTCGGTTTGAGCACGAGCAGTTAGGCATGGTCAATTACGTTGTTCGCAAATTTGACCTTTCTGTACAGGATATTAGTCGCTTGCTGGATGAGGATGGTATTTTTACCGAAGCAGGCGATTTGTTGCTCGATGAGCTTCAGCTTCGAGCTAGTCAGCACTCCAGACAGGATCGGAAGCGTCAGGAGGAACAGCAGGTACAGGCCGCCAAAGTGGTTGCCTTGCGCCAGAGGGAAACTTCCACATCTGAAGAGCCGCCTGCAGAACAGGCTGTGGAAATGGAATTTTATGTGGAGGTTCCACCACAATTCACAGCCAAATGTGACATTCACCAGTATAATATGATGTTGCGCAACGAGCCTTATCGTCGCTTGCTGCAAACCTTTTTCCCTGGCACGGTTCCCGGTAACCTGCTGGATATATTCGAGAAAATTGATATCAGCTATAAGCTGCCCGGTGAAGTCATCAACGTGCTGATCCATTATTTGATGTCACTGCTCGTATCTGGGAGCGATCAGCGGATTAACCGCAACTTTGTCGAGGCCGTTGCTTCCAACATGCTGCTTAAGCAGGTAAACACTTACGAAAAAGCCGTTCAATATATAAGGGATCAAGCCAAGGTAAAAGGAAAACAGTCCTCTGCTTCTCCTTCCGGCGGTCGATCCCGCGCATATGCCAAAAATAGCGGGCCAGCCAAGCCATCCATTCCAATCGTTCAGGATCATCCTTCCGAGGAGTCTGTATCTGAGGAAGAATTGGATGAACTGCTGCGTCTGGCCGAACGAATGCAATCCGGAAAACAGAAAAAGGTGTAGATAGATTTTAAGGTGTCCATAACTCTGCACATTTTAAGAAAGGAGGAGCGTTCTTGGAATCACTGGGCGATTTGCTACAGCAGATGCAGAACCCTTCGTTTCGCCAGCGCACTCGCAATGTAGCCGATCAAGTTCTAAATGATCCGCTCGTGCAGGAGTTTTGTGCTGCTCATCCTGATGTGGACGAAACACAATTGCGACTCAACATGAGCATGCTCTTTCAGTATACCCGGGATCGTCGAAATTGCGACAATTGTCCGGGGCTGGAACGATGTCCTAACGATTTTCAGGGCCACTTTTGCAAGCTGGGCGTGGAATATCCGAATGGAACAGCCGAAATCGTGGACATTCGGACCCCATGTGCGAAGTTGGTTGCTTCCCAACATGAACAACGGGTGCGTCAGCGAATTAAAAGCTTTTATGTGGATGAACGCGCCCTTCTCGAGGGATATAACGCTCTTGAAATTGCGCGCAAAGATTCACAACGTATGCCTGCCGTCACACAGCTATTCCGTTACATTGAAGAAACGAAAAGTCAGGGTCTATCCAAAAAAGGACTGTATCTGGAAGGTACGTTTGGTACGGGTAAAACTTTTTTGATGGGCTATTTATTGCACGAGCTGGCCCTGTCGGGTCTGAACGGTGTGATCGTGTATATGCCTGATTTTGTGGAGGACTTAAAGTCCATGATTCAGGACGGGCAGAAGCTGAAGGAAACGACCGAAATGCTCAAAAATTGCGATCTGCTCGTATTTGACGATATTGGTGCTGAAAATTTAAGCCCGTGGGTACGGGACCATGTGATGGGCTCCATATTGAATTACCGAATGAATCGCAAACCGACCTTTTATACTTCCAATTACTCATTGCAGGGGCTGGAGAAGCATCTCAGCTTTACGAGTAAGGACGGAGAGGAAATGTACAAGGGACAACGCTTGATGGACCGGATTCGTCCTTTTGTAGATGTCATTACCGTAAAGGGAAAAAATCAGCGGGGCTAAGCGTTTTTCCGTCTGCTATTTTGATATCTTACAATTAAAAGACTATTGTGATATAATTAAAAGGTGTCGAAACAGACATTACAGGTTATAATAATCTTGACTTTTCTATAAAGGAGGAACATACAATGGCAATTGTTAACGTGTCCGATCAATCCTTCAACGCAGAAGTCGAAGGCACAGGAACCGTTTTGGTTGATTTTTGGGCGCCATGGTGCGGTCCTTGCAAAATGATCGCTCCTATTCTGGAGGATCTGTCCACAGAAGTTGGCGACAGCGTCAAAATCGCGAAGGTGAACGTGGATGAAAATCCAGAGTCTGCTTCCCGTTTCGGCGTGATGAGTATTCCTACCCTGATCGTCTTCAAAGACGGACAGCCTGTCGATAAAGTGGTAGGTCTGAACTCTAAAGAAGCGCTGAAAAGCATGCTTACTAAACACCAATAATCATCGCATGTGACCCATGCTCCCGCGGGGGCTTGGTGGAGCGGCCATGAAAGGTCAATGCCTCCGGTTGTAAATACCGGGGGCGTTTTTGTGTATTATTCCTATATATTATAAATAGTTAGTTGAGTAATCATTAAGAATGGAAGGAGGAACCGGGCGAATGAAACCTTATGCGGAGGACTTGCAGAATCAGGAGAAGGCGCTGGAGAACATACGGCACAAATTAGCGTTACTGCCGGATGCATCAGGCTGTTACCTGATGAAGAATAGCGAAGGCACCATTATTTATGTCGGCAAGGCCAAAGTGTTGAAAAACCGGGTCCGTTCCTATTTTACAGGTAGCCATAACGGCAAGACGCAGCGACTGGTTTCCGATATCCGTGATTTTGAATATATCGTTACAGGCAGTAATATGGAGGCGCTCATTCTGGAGTGCAACCTCATTAAAAAGTACCAGCCGCGTTATAACGTGCTATTGAAGGATGATAAAACCTTTCCGTATTTGAAAATTACGAACGAGGCACACCCCAAGCTGGAGGTGACCCGTCGCGTTCTGAAAGATAAAGCAAAATATTTTGGACCATACCCCAATTCCTACGCGGCACATCAGACGAAGAAGCTGCTGGATCGTATGTATCCGTTACGCAAGTGTGGTGTAATGCCCAAGGAAGTGTGCCTGTATTATCACATGCATCAATGTTTGGGGCCTTGTGTGAAAGAGGTCGAGAAGGAAACGTATGACCAGATTGGTCAGGAGATTGGTTCCTTTTTGAGCGGGGGACATGAGGAAATTAAAAAGGATCTTCAGCGTAAAATGCAGGAGGCCGCAGAGGAATTGTACTTTGAGCGGGCCAAGGAGCTGCGAGATCAGATTATCAGCATCGACGCGATGATGGAAAAGCAGAAAATCACCACATCGGATGCGAAGGATCGAGATGTATTCGGTTTTTCAGTAGATAAGGGCTGGATGTGTGTACAAATCCTATATGTCCGCAAAGGTAAAATGATCGAGCGCCATATGTCGACTTTTCCTTTCTACGGTGAAGCTTACAGTGATTTTATGTCCTATGTGACGCAATATTATAGTGACAACCCGGCAGTGCCGCAAGAAATATTGCTGCCGGATTCTCCTAAGCTGATGCAGGCAGAACAGGTCAATGTCGATCAACCGGTTGCGGCAGAAACTGTACTCCACAGTGCAGCTACAACCGATGCTACCGGACAGACAGATGAGAAAGCGATACAAACGGAGACAGAGCATTCTGCTGACTCATTGCTGGTGGCTGAAGAACGGGCAACTTATGCAGCAGCAACAAATCAAGACCAAGTTGGTGACCAAGATACCGGAGTAAAGGAAACAGAAACCCAACTATCCGGTGGACTGGAGGACCCGAGTACGGCGGCTCTCGCTCTGGCTGAATGGTTGGATGTAAAGGTACTTGTACCACAGCGTGGACTGAAAAAGCAAATGACAGGCATGGCGACGGAAAATGCACGTGTTGCTTTGGATGAGAAGTTTAAGCTGATCGAGCGGGATGAGGAACGGACATCCAAAGCTGCAAGCAATCTCGGACGTGCCATTGGACTGGATAGCTTGCACCGGGTGGAGGCGTTTGATAACTCCAATATCCAGGGTTCCGATCCAGTCTCAGCCATGATCGTGTTTATTGATGGCAAGCCTGCCAAGAAGGAGTATCGAAAATATAAAATCCGTTCTGTGCAGGGACCCGATGATTATGAAACAATGCGTGAGGTTATCCGACGTAGATATGAACGTGTGCTTAAGGAAAATTTGGAACGTCCCGACTTGATCGTTGTCGATGGTGGACGTGGACAAATTAAGGCGGCGACCGATGTATTGCAAAATGAGCTGGGTTTGTTCATTCCTGTGTGTGGTCTGGTGAAGGATGCCAAACATAGAACTTCCCAACTATTAGTGGGAGAGTCCTCTGAGGCCGTGACACTTGCACGCAATAGCGAAGAATTTTATCTGCTGCAACGGATTCAGGACGAGGTTCACCGTTTTGCCATTACGTTCCACCGCGAGCAACGCGGCAAATCTATGGTAACTTCCCGGCTGGACTCTATTCCAGGCATCGGCGAGAAACGGCGTAAGTTACTGCTTAAGCATTTTGGATCGCTCAAAAAAATAAGAGAGGCCAGTGTCGAAGACTTCCGGCCTCTCTCTATTGGGGATAAGCTTGCGCGTCAGATTATAGCTGCCCTTCGGGAGGAGGAGTCGTAGAATACGGCTCCTCTTTTTTTATAGGTTCAAACATAATTCGATTTGGCTTTTTAGGACTAAACCAATAAATGATGTAACCCACGATGGCTGGAAGTAAGATCCAGAATAGACCAGCGCTCACATTCACAGTGTCTCCCAGACTCATCACACTAAGTCCCATTAGAATGCTGTCAAAAATAACGTGGCTGAACATGGCGGCAATAAAGCCGTAACGCAGAAACACAAAACTGAACAGCAAACCAAGAAAAGTCAGCTCAATAGGTCTGGAAATCACCGGATAGATTGGATAAAGTGTATGTCCCAGTGCCCAAATCAGCGTGGTGATCAGACAAGCAACAAAAGTGTTTTTTACTATTTTTTTGACCATCGGAATACCAAACAGACGGTAGACAGTCTCTTCTCCAATACCTGCCATCCAGGCCATAATCGGCAGTAGCCATGGATAAGCCATATTATAAGGGGATTGCGTGGCATCTGTGGTGGAGAATGTATTAAATGTGCGCTCCAGTATAAAGAACAAAATGGATTGTACCCCGAGCAAAATAAAGGCCCACAAGTAGCCAACATACATACTGCGAAGCACATACAGCCCGTAGCCCGGCTCTTTCGCACGCGGCCATGCATTCAGTCCAACCTGACGCATAAGCCCGTCACCGCCGACCAAGGAGAAGTAGAGCGCTACAGCCATGAAAAAGGTAACACCAATCTGGAAAACCATAAGAAATATAAGCATGCCCTTACCGCCTGCTTCTGCTTGCAATAAAGGCAGCATGTTCATGGTCCCAGCTATACTAGCAATAAAGTATACAACGGATAGAACAATGCCGCGTACAAATGAAGTATGTCGTCGGGTGAGTGACGCATACACAATGGCAAGTACACCCAGTACAAAGCTAAATAGGGCATAACCCGCATAGGTCATCAAATTCGCCCAAAATGTTTGCTTTTCGATATAATCGGTATAGGACGACGGGGCCGAAAAGCTTTGGGTGAAGGAGCGAACATCACCGTCTTCAAAAGTAAAAGCCAGTGTAAGTACCGAGGCGCCGATTTTTTTATCGTCTACGGTATACTTTAATCCGCCTTCTTGTTCAGTGGTCGCAAGCTTCAAATCCGACGGCTTAAAGCCAAAGCGCTTGACCCATACTGCGGCCGCCTGCTCCTTGGCTTCGAGCGTCATGCCGTCCTCAGCCACACGTACAAGCCTGTTACGTGCTTGTTCATCCGTAGAAATATCAGCCTGTGTGTAATTGGTGCTGAAGGTGATCCGTTTAAAGCTAACGACCTTGCCAGTGGATAAATCCACATGAATTTGCAGTTTACTCTTCGCTGAGGATTCAGGCAGATCGACCCGAAAGGTTTCGTAAGGGTAACTTTTTTTCCATGTACGGTCGTACTGTTGAAGTAGTTTTTCTCTAGATAAATAACCGTACAAATCTGTTTCGGCCTGATAGGTCACGACAGGCTCCTCAGGCTGTGATTCAGTATAGCCCAGCTCGGAGCGGGCGAAGTCCAATGCGTGTATGACCGCTTCTTGTTTGCTGATGACCTTTGCGTTCATTACTGATTCTGGACTCGGATTGCTAAGCGAGGGAATAAGCAATTGAAAGATAAAAAAGCAAATCAGGCCAATCCCGCCCAGCAAGCCTAATTTTTTGAAGTTGGCCGTGAGCACGACCGGTTTCCCGATAGGATTCATGAGTTTCCTCCTTAATCTGTAAATAAGAACATCCATTAAAGATATCATACTGCACAGGTTCCCGCCAACAGACAAGCGATATTCATGAAAATAGAGTGAAAGCACTTTAAAGTTCCAATAAAATTAGATAAGCCGCGATTAAACGATGCCCATTCGCAAAATAAAGCCAATTTCACGTTTTTTCGGCGAAATCGGTTTTGTGATCTGGATATAGAAGGATTATAATCTTGAGGCAATGCCTATGAAATACATAGGTAATGATATACAGTTGAGCCGAATTTCTATGGGAAAACGGGGGAACCATGTTACTGGGGTGAATTTTACAACCGATCCTGCTGGATCGGAAGTGTAAATAGGGCATACTGTGCTGCCCGAATCCGTCAGCTAACCTCGTAGGCTATGAGCAGGAACCAAGTCAGGCACTCGGTTTTCCGGTGTCTTTTTTTGTGCGTATAAAAGTGTTTGGATTGGTTAGACCGCTGCGGATGCAGATTATTCTTCCGATTGCTGTTATTCCCGGATTTTTTTATTGTATACCCCCTTTAATGGTTAAAATCCGGAGATAAAGGCAAACGCTTCGCTTCTTCAGAACAATTCTGCCCCCTTCGCTACTGCCCGCCAATAGCACAGGGGGCCGAGTAGTGCTTGACATGCATTCTTCCTGTATTCAGGGAATGCTAATTATAGTTAACTAAGGTTTGGAAAAATCAAAAAATTCAGGGGCAACGACGATCGAAAGATCAAATGGAACGCGTAGCGAGCTTACACCGTATTAAATCACTGATTTATAGTTTTAAGGATTAGGAGAGAAGTGATGAATAGATGAATCCCAATGCAAGCTGGCTTCGGCTTTCTCCACCGCAGATATTCGTTGCGGGCTTTGCCATTATCATTCTAATAGGTAGCTTATTGTTAATGCTGCCGATCTCCAATACAACAGGAAAGCCACTTGCGTTTATAGACGCTTTGTTTACTGCCGCGTCCGCGACGTGTGTAACAGGGCTTGTCGTTAAGGATACAGGGACCTTTTTCACAACCTTTGGTCAAGTCGTCATCGCTGCACTCATTCAGATTGGCGGTCTCGGCTTTATGACTATGGCTACCTTGATCGCGCTGGTGTTCAAACGTCGGATTTCCTTGCGGGAGCGCCTCATTTTGCAGGAAGCGATGAATCAGACTTCTGTAGAGGGAATTGTCGGATTAATCCGTAAGGTATTACTGTACTCACTGGTTATTGAAGGCGTATGCGCTACGATATTCTCGGTTCGCTGGTCCTTTGATATGCCCGTAGGCAGGGCGATTTATTTTGGAATCTGGCATGCCATCTCCATGTTTAACAATGCTGGTTTTGATTTATTCGGTGAATTTCGCAGCTTGACAGGTTATGTATATGATCCGATTGTTAATTTTACCGCAATGTTTCTAATTATTTCTGGCGGCATTGGTTTTGTAGTGATGTCAGACCTGGCAGAATATCGCAAGCGCAAGAGACTGTCCTTGCATACCAAGGTGGTACTCAGCATGACGGGCGCTATGATTGTAGTCGGCACGCTCGTGATTTTTGTATTTGAGTTTACGAATCCAAAGACTCTTGGCTCGCTTGATTGGGGTGGTAAGCTACTGGGATCTTTATTCCAGTCCGTTACTCCCCGTACCGCAGGTGCCAATACACTGGACATCGCAGGCTTGCGGCAGGCTACGCAGTTTTTTATCATCATACTCATGTTTATTGGGGCTTCCCCTGGCTCTACTGGAGGCGGGATTAAGACCACAACATTCGCCCTGCTCATTGGAGCAGTGATTTCGATGCTGCGGGGGCGGGAAGATATTGTGCTGTTCAAGTACCGACTTGCGCAGGGACGAATTTACAAGGCTTTGACCATTACACTGCTGGGGTTGCTGTTCGTGATCGGGGTGACCATGATTTTGTCGGCAACCGAAGATCATCATTTTCTGATGATCTTGTTTGAGACGGTGTCTGCGTTTGGTACGGTGGGGCTGTCGATGGGGCTTACACCTGATTTAACAGTCATAGGCAAGCTGGTGATTACCCTGACGATGTTTGCAGGTAGACTGGGGCCACTCACGCTAGCTTATGCACTGGGGCCGAAAAAGGGTAAAGAATTGTATCGTCATCCGGAAGGCAAAATGATTATAGGATGAATCATTTCATATACATTTCGTTGGTTTAATCATTTCAGGATTTTGCAAAATTCGATACCAGTCGCTTCGAAGTCAAGATATAGACGAACTAAACCATTTCGTTCTATATCTTCTTCATTGGAAGTCGCTTATGGGATTTGTGCAAAATCCTCATTTATGAAATTGATTCAGATAAGGGAGTTTTCGAGTAGATATGAAAACGCAGCAGTTTGTAGTTATTGGCTTGGGGCGGTTTGGCTCAAGCCTGGCTTTGCAATTGGTGGATATGGGGTGCGAGGTGCTAGGCATTGACCGGAATGAGGATGTTGTGGACAGTATGAGTGAGATGTTGACACATACTGTCGTGGCGGACGCTACCGATGAAGACTCGTTGCGATCACTGGGCATCCGTAATTTCGATTGTGGCATTGTTGCTATTGGTGATGACATTCAGGTAAGCATCCTCACCGCCATTTTGCTGAAGGAGCTGGGTGTGAAAAAAGTTGTAGCCAAAGCCATATCTGTGCTGCACGGGCGTGCGTTAGAAAAGCTCGGTGTGGACCGGATTATTTATCCAGAACGGGATATGGGTATCCGGGTGGCTCACCAGCTAGTCACGCCTAATTTGCTCGATTATTTGGAGTTGTCTAAGGAATACAGTATTGTGGAACTCAATGTACCTGCATGTCTGAATGGCAAAACGCTAGCAGAGCTAAATGCCCGTACCCGCTTTGGTTGTAGCGTTGTGGCGCTTCATACGGCGAACGGTATCCTGATCGCACCGACGGCTATGGATCGGCTAAAAGCAGATGATATTATGGTCATCATCGGTTCGAATGACAATATCGGTCGCTTTGAGGATGAGGTTGTTAATGTTAATGAAGAGGATTAAACCCTCTACACCATACGGTAGCCTGCAAACGACGCACGTGTCTCGCTAATCCAGCGTCGTGCTGTCGGACCGAGATCGGTCGTCTCCGAGTAAATGAGGGAGGTTGTTCGGCGTGTCTCCTTCAAATCGGGCAAGTATAATGCAGTGAGTCCATTATCCCGTAATAGTTCGCTCCGCAAATAGGATTTGGGTAGCAAGGCAGAAGCCTTACAGGTTGGAAGCAGGCGTACAATTGCCTCGAAGGAGTCGATTTCCATGCGGATATCCGGCATGATGCCGCTGCGCTGGAACAAGTCATCCGTCAGACTGCGGTACCAGGTTCCTTTGGAGAAAATAATCATCGGCAATCCTTGCAGATCTTTCATCGAGGCCGTTCCTGTCTTGACGGTTAATTCATGTCCAATGGGAACAACGAGCTCCAAATGATCATCAAATAGCGGAATGCAACGCAGTCCGGCTTCATGAATGGCAGACCCGACAATACCGGCGTCTGCTTTTTTGTCACGTACAAAGGCGACGATTTCATGGGTTTTACCGGTGAGCAGCTTTAGCTCGGTTTGAGGATGCTTGCTCATGAAAGCTTCGACGAGGGTAGGCAGCGTCGTTTGGAGTGTCGTGAGACTAGCCCCGAGTGTAAGCATACTCTGGGCTTCATTTTTGTGCTGGGACAGCTTTTGTAAGAAGCGCAGCTGTCGTTGCCGTTGCTCTAGCGCGAATGTATAAACAAATCGGCCAGTGGACGTAATTTCGAGCCGTTTGCCCCGACGATCAAAGAGATTCACACCCAGCTCTTCCTCCAGCTTCGCAATTTTGCGAGACAGGGCAGGTTGGGACAGATTCAGCAGTTTGGAGGCTTTATTCAGGCTGGACTGCTCGACAATCACGGCAAAAGCGTTCAAATCCTCAAACAAATCATCCACTTCCTCTCTATATGCAAAAAAGACATAATAATTAATACGTATATTGCAATTCCATTATAAGCCGAAAAGGAGTAACATGAAAGCGACACAAGATGTTCACACTTTTGTTTTTCCTTATAAGGGACACCTTGTTGGACATTTCCTGTCGGAAACTGTCAATTTATATGTTATATTACTATTGAAAACGCTATTATTGGGAGAAGGGAGCATGACCTAGATGAGAGGATTTTATTCCAGAAAGCTGCATTCGCTTCTTGGCGTCATTCCGCTGGCTCTATTTTTTGTTGAGCATTTGGTGACGAACTTCACAGCGGTGGAGGGCGGCAAGGAAGGATTTAATCGCAGCGTGGCCTTCCTGAATGGTTTGCCACTGGTTATTGTGCTAGAAACGTTATTCATCTACTTGCCATTACTGTTCCACGGAATTTATGGCTTGTATATTGCTTATCAGGCTGACCCGAATGTCAAAAGATTCGGCTATTCACGTAACTGGCGCTTTCTGTTCCAGCGTATTTCCGGCGTCATTACGTTTGTATTTATTATCTGGCACGTATACGACACGCGCTTTCAGGTGGCTCTGGGTAATGTAACCCATGAGGAGCTAGGCGGAGTCATGCATGGCATCGTGACGAACCCGGTTTATTTCATTTTGTATTTAATCAGTGTCGTTTCGGCATCCTTTCACTTTGCTAACGGACTGTGGGCATTTATGGTCAGTTGGGGGATTACCGTGGGACCACGTGCGCAAAAAGTATCTTCTTATATCTGTATGACCCTGTTCGTGGTGGTGTCTATCGGCTTCATCGCTTCCCTGCTTGCATTCCGCAGTGCGGAATTTCAGGAAACGGCAACTGCCTTGGTGCAATGCGGCGCTTTTAAACAGCTACTATAAACGACTCATATCAATTATACATCGTGTTGAGATTCTATTTTCAAACGTAAAAGGGGATTTGGTTAAAATCCTAAAAAAAGGAGTGAGCAGAAATGGCAGCATCCAACATTATTGTCGTGGGCGGCGGTCTGGCAGGTCTAATGGCTACGATCAAGGCGGCAGAGGCGGGAGTTCACGTTCATTTATTTTCTTTGGTTCCGGTCAAAAGGTCCCACTCCGTTTGTGCTCAAGGCGGCATCAACGGTGCGGTAAATACCAAGGGTGAGGGAGACTCACCCTGGATTCACTTTGATGATTCAGTCTATGGCGGGGACTTTCTGGCCAACCAGCCTCCGGTAAAAGCGATGTGCGAAGCGGCTCCGGGGATCATTCATCTCATGGACCGCATGGGCGTCATGTTTAACCGGACACCGGAAGGACTGCTGGACTTCCGCCGCTTCGGCGGTACCCAGCATCATAGGACCGCTTTTGCCGGTGCGACGACAGGACAGCAGCTTCTGTACGCTCTCGATGAGCAGGTACGGCGCTGGGAATCTGCGGGTTTGGTGACCAAGTACGAGAACTGGGAGTTTTTACAGGCTGTACTGGATGATGAAGGCATCTGTCGAGGGATTTGCGGGCAGGATTTGCGTACGATGGAAGTGAAGACTTTTGCGGCGGATGCAGTTATTTTGGCGTCTGGTGGCCCCGGGATTATTTTCGGTAAAACCACGAATTCCGTCATTAATACGGGCACGGCTGCCGGTGCGGTGTATCAGCAAGGCGTACGCTATGCGAACGGTGAGTTTATCCAGATTCATCCGACGGCTATACCAGGTGATGACAAGCTGCGTCTCATGTCCGAGTCGGCACGGGGAGAGGGCGGTCGTATTTGGACGTATAAGGACGGTAAGCCATGGTATTTCCTCGAAGAAAAGTATCCGGCTTACGGAAATCTGGTCCCTCGCGATATTGCGACACGTGAAATATTCAGTGTATGCGTTGATGATGGACTGGGTATTAATGGCGAGAACATGGTCTACCTTGATCTGTCACACAAGGACCCGAAAGAACTGGATGTAAAGCTGGGCGGCATTATTGAAATTTATGAAAAATTCGTCGGTGACGATCCGCGCAAAATCCCGATGAAAATATTCCCGGCTGTTCATTATTCAATGGGCGGTATGTGGGTCGATTACAATCAGATGACGAATATACCGGGCTTGTTCGCGGCTGGTGAGTGTGAATTCCAATATCACGGTGCGAACCGTTTGGGTGCGAACTCGTTGCTGTCAGCCATTTACGGCGGGATGGTGGCTGGACCTAAGGCTGTGGAATACATCAAGGGCTTGAAAAAATCTGCACAGGATATAGCTACCTCCGTATTTGATGCAGCAGTTCATCAGCAGACGGAGAAATATGAGCGTATTTTGCATATGGACGGAAAAGAAAATGCTTATGTTCTTCATAAAGAGCTGGGTGAGTGGATGACGAACAACATGACTGTGGTTCGTTATAATGACAAGCTGGAAGCCACGATCCACAAGATCAAGGAGCTGAAGGAGCGTTACTCTAACATTAACATTAATGACGCTTCGCGCTGGAACAATGCGGGTGCGGCGTTTACACGGCAACTGTGGAATATGATGGAGCTGGCTGAAGCGATGACCAAAGGTGCGCTACTGCGCAACGAAAGCCGCGGGGCCCATTACAAACCAGACTTTCCGGATCGCAACGATGAGGATTTCCTGAAAACAACGATTGCGGACTGGACACCGGAAGGACCACAAATCTCGTATGAAGCGGTGGATGTTTCGCTGATCAAGCCGCGTATTCGGGATTATTCCAAGAACAAATAACGGAAGGGAGTGTATTTAGATGTCGGAGCAAGCAGTGAAGTCGAATAAAACAGTGAAGTTCGTTGTGACCCGTCAAGCTGATCCTAAAGCCAGTCCCTATACGGAAGAATTTGAATTGGCTTATCGTCCGGGGATGAATGTGATTAGCGCGCTGATGGAAATTCAGCGTAACCCGGTGGACAGCCACGGTAAAGAGACGGCCCCGGTATGCTGGGAGTCGAATTGCCTGGAGGAAGTATGCGGAGCATGCTCCATGGTGATTAACGGCAAGCCGCGTCAGGCTTGTGCAGCGCTCGTCGATAAGCTGGAGCAGCCGATTACGATCGCGCCGATGAGCACGTTTCCGGTAGTTCGGGATTTGGTCATCGACCGTAGCCGGATGTTTAACGCGCTCAAGAAGGTCAAAGCGTGGATTCCGATTGACGGTACCTACGATCTGGGCCCTGGTCCTAGAATGGCAGAGAAAAAGCGTCAGTGGGCGTATGAGCTGTCCAAGTGCATGACCTGCGGTGTCTGTCTGGAAGCTTGCCCGAACGTCAACGAGAAGACGACGTTCATCGGACCTGCGGCGATATCTCAGGTTCGCCTGTTTAACAGCCATCCGACAGGGGAAATGAATCAAGAAGAGCGGCTGGAGGCGTTGATGACGGACGATGGGCTGGAAGGATGCGGGAACTCGCAAAACTGCGTACGTTCTTGCCCGAAAGGCATTCCGTTGACAACTTCTATTGCCGAAATGAATAAGGAAACGACCAAGCATATGTTCAAGCGCTGGCTGACTGTATAGCACTAGACAGCGAATAGGTTTGCCCAAACAGGCTTTTTCTCAAACTGGAGAAAGCCTGTTTTTTTGCGCTCAGAAAAGATGGAGGGTAACATGGAGGAAGGAGCGCGGATAGCAGTTATGGTATAATTATGGTATTGTGTATCGTTTTTGGAGAAAAGGAGGCTGGACAGGTGACTGTGCAACCGATAACGAATCGACCTGTCACTAGGTCGGATGTCATGAAGGGATTAAAGGAGCTGGGAGTTCGGAGCGGCATGACATTGCTTGTTCACTCGTCGATGCGCAGCTTTGGGCGCTTTGTTCCAGGCGGAGCCTCGGCCATTCTTGCCGCGCTAACCGAAGCGGTTGGCCCGGAAGGGACGCTGGTGATGCCGACACAGTCTCATGACTTGACTGATCCTTCGACCTGGATGAACCCGCCTCTGGATGAGTCATGGTGGGAACTGGTACGCGAGGAAATGCCCGCTTATAATCCGGCCTGGACGCTGACCGGGGGGATGGGCATCATTGTAGAAGCGTTCCGTGGCCTGCCGGGAACCAAGCGCAGCGGGCATCCGCATGTTTCTCTGGCGGCACGTGGACCTGCTGCTTTGGGATTACTGACAGATCATCAGCTCAACTATGGGCTGGGTGAGCATTCGCCCTTGGCAAAGCTGTATGAGGCAGATGCCTATGTGCTGCTGTTGGGCTGCGGACATGACAGCAACACGTCCTTGCATTTGGCGGAATATCGAACAGCCTATAATGGACGAGAAGTGATCACGCATCAAGCTCCTATGATAGTGGATGGAGCAAAAGCGTGGGTATCTTTTCAGGATTTTAATATTACCTCAGATGACTTTGAGAAGCTGGGACTTGATTTTGAACGGGACTGTCCCTCAGCTTTTACGCGAGTGAACATTGGAGAGGCTTCATGTTTTTTCGCGAGGCAACGTGATTTGGTAGACTATGCGGAGCAGTGGTTGTCCACCCATCGCTAAAGCTTCTGGACAGTAAGAATTTCTAAAAAGTGAGATCAAGGAATAGATCGCAAGGGGGAACGCATATGGAGAAGACGCCGCACACCCGCCGCGAGAGTCAGGATGGCCCGCATCAGGGGGCCGCTATCCCTCCCGGTTCTTCGCGGCGTTCCATTTCAAATGAACCAGCCAATCCTTCGCGCCGTCATTTTTTGAAAAAGGCGGCTTTAGCCACAGCCGGAACCGCGCTTCTGGCTGGAGGATATGCTTCCTTATGGGAGCCTAATCATTTGGAAATTACACGCTTCAACTTGACTCTCCCTCGTCTTCCGTCTGCTTTTGACGGAATCAGGGTCGTACATTTCAGTGATGTGCACTTGGGTTTTCATATGGATGAGCAGGATCTGCGCGAGCTTGCGGACCGGATCGCAGGTCTGAAGCCAGATTTGCTCTGTTTTACAGGCGATATTGTAGATGACTATGCAGTATCCATGAAGGCTGCTGTTCCAGTTATGGCTTCGATGCACGCCACACTTGGCAAATTTGCTATTCTGGGCAATCATGATTATAGAGGCTTACCAGCCGGAGTTCAGGAATTATACCCGAAAACCGGATTTACGCTGCTGAGAAACGAGCATGCGATTGTAGAGCTTGCGGGACAGCGTGTAGCCATGGTCGGTTTAGAGGATAACATCATGGGCAAGCCCAATCCGCAGCGTGCCATTCACGGGCTACCTGATGAGATGTGCAAGCTGCTGCTGATGCATGAGCCGGACTATGCAGATGTAGCGGCGCAAATGTCCTTTGATCTTCAACTGTCGGGGCATACGCATGGAGGACAGGTACGCTTGCCGGTCATTGGAGCACCAATGCCGCCTCCGGGTGGACGCAAGTACATCCAGGGGTTATTTCATGTGGGAACAGAGAGAATGCCGCTGTATGTCAGCCGAGGCATTGGCATGACACATTTGCCGATTCGCGTGCTGTGCAGACCAGAGCTTAGTGTCATTACGCTAAAATCCGGCCAATAGGCCATGATCTTTTTTTCATCTTTATCATATATGTTGGAACTACATAAAGATGGCTTGAATGTAGTGTAGAGATGTAGTCGTTTCGGACAAAGGAGTGAGGTTCAGATGGATCGTATTGCTGTCATTTCAGATATTCATGGCAATTGGCCTGCCTGTGAGGCGGTGCTGGAGGATATTGCTTCCCGAGGCATTAGCCGTGTGTTTTGTTTGGGGGATCTGATCGGCAAAGGGCCTAGCCCGTGCGAGGTTCTGGATGCTGTCCGTCAACGTTGTGAAGTGGTCGTGCGGGGGAATTGGGATGAGCTGGTTAGTATTACGGATGATCTCAATTTTAGCTGGCAAGCCGAACGCTTGGGGGCAGAACGAGTGCAGTATTTGGCACAGTTACCGTTTCATTATGATTTCAGAATGAGCGGACGCCGTATCCGTCTGGTGCATGCCTCGCCGCAAAGTGTATATCACCGTGTGCAGCCATGGGATGAGCCGGAAAAACGGCTTGCCATGTTCGATCCGTTAGCAGAAGAAAATGGAAAAGTTGCTTTTGCTCCAGATGTTGTGGGATATGGTGATGTGCACAATGCTTTTATCCAGCATTTTCAGGGAAAAACCCTTTTTAACGTCGGCAGTGTCGGGAATCCGTTGGATGTTACGCAGGCTTCCTACTGCATTTTAGAGGGTGAGATGGGAGAGGAGCAGCCTACGTCCTTCTCCATTCATTTTGTACGTGTACCTTATGATATAGAACTGGCGGTAAAACAAGCGGAGGAAGCTGCTGTGCCTTCTTTGCCGTATTATATTCGAGAGCTGCGCACAGGAATTTACCGCGGGATTCAGGACCTGGATTAAGTATGGAAACATTCATTTCTAAAAGCCAATCCATCCGCAGGGGGGAACATTGTGCTGACCAGAGAAATGCTTCGTCTTGGGCTACCGGAGCTTTACGCCCGCCGAGTCCGATTGCGCCAGCTAAGAACGGAGGATTATCCCGCGCTGGAACGGATTCTATCCGATCCATTGGTGATCCAATATGTGAATCGAATTCGCAAACCAGTCAATACACGAATGCGGCGTCTGGTTGCGCAAATTAAAATATCTGCTGATTCACTAGATTCCCTGCATTTTGCGGTGGAATGGCATCAGAGAAATACAGGAGAAAGCAATCTCCTTGGTGAATCCAATGAGCTTACCTCCTCACCGTTGCTCGGTATCGTCTCTTTTCAACAATGGAATGAAAGAACGGGTGAGGCACAACTGGGCTATATTCTGGATCGTCCTTTTTGGGGACAGGGGCTGGCTACAGAAGTGGTGGGAGAAATGCTGAATTTTGGTTTCGGATCTTTGAAGCTCAAGCGGATCGAAAGTCGTTGCCAAGAGGATAATCAGGCTTCCATGCGCGTACTTATTAAAAATAAGATGCGCCTGCTGCGTACAATTGGTGCTTATGATCCCTCAGGAGAGGTGCCGAGTGTATTGGTATTTTCGATGAACCAAGGGGATTATGCATAGAAATGGCAGTGGAATATTTTGTTACAAAGATGAAATATAACTGCAAAACAACTCTAACACAGGACGGGTACAATACAGACATGACCCCCTTTTGAATAATAAATGTTGCTGGGACCCGATGATTCGGGTCCTCTTTTTTTGTTATTCTATAGTTAGGACTGAACAGGAAAGAAGGGCTGATATTGGCTTTGAATATATGGAGTGCAGACATTCATCATTTATTTGACCAATTCACGGAGCTTGTGGATGGTCGCATTCATCATAAAAAATGGGAGCAACAACTCACGCTTCCCCCGCATATGGGCAAGGGAAGCATGACACGCACACAGATTCGCCCAGGTATGGAAATCGTAGTCACGGATCTCACCTTTGAACAGAATATGAAGCTTCATATTCAGGAGGCTTGTCCTCTCTTTGAACTCAGCTATTGCTTAAACGGTGAAATATACTGTGAATGGAACGGCAAAGAAAGTCATACCAATCGCTTGACCGGGAATGTTTTATATTTAGAGGATGAACTGGTTTATGAGGAAAAGAAGGCAGGAGTTCGCCATCAAATGCTGGAAATACGATGTTCTCCACAAGAGCTTTTTCATTATGCCGGAGATATCGCAGAAAAGCATAGCATGGAAACATGGCTGCAGCGTTACAAGGGAAATATTGACTCTTATGCGGATACGCCAGCCATGCATAAGTGTGTTTTTGACATGATACATTGCAACTACAATGGGACGATGAAACGGTTATACATGGAAAGCAAGGCAATGGATTTTATTGCATTATTTGGGGAGATGGATGGACATGAAACAAGGGGGACAAGCCATTTTATAAGTCGTGAAGATATATCCAAGCTCCAAAAGGCTCGTGAATTCGTCATTCTTCATTTTGAACATCCCCTGTCTATTCAAGCGCTGGCTCGAAAGGTTGGGCTTAATGAATTCAAGCTAAAGAAGGGATTCCCCCATTTATTCGGAATGACTATTTTTGAAATGGTGCGTAAGCAAAGAATGGAAAAAGCACTCTGGTACTTGGAAGTTGAACAATTAAACATTGGAGAGACTGCCTTTTCAATTGGGTACAGCAACGCCAGCAATTTTACGACAACCTTTCGAAAGTATTATGGTTGTAATCCTAGCGAATATATCAAGAAAATACGTAACCCAGATACATTTTCGAATAAATCTTAATGAAACCAATCCTTCAAGCATGTCCATCATGTTTGGAGGATTTTGCATTTGTGCTCCTTCTATAGGCATAGAAAATACCTCCGTAGGTAGAGCCTCCTTCCTTTATAGATGATAATGGTTATCAAGTTGAGATGAGAAATGAAAAGATCAAAGATAACCATTATAGAGTTGGAGGAACTACCATGAAAGATCGTTTTGCCATATCTATGACTAATCCTCAAGCAGTACAGCAGGTAGACTCGCGTCGCTGGTACGCATTAGCTCTTATTTTACTTCCCACTTTGTTGATTTCATTGAATACCTATATGATGCAGGTTGCCCTTCCGATGATGCAGGCGGACCTGCACGCCAGCTTTTCGGAGGCACAGCTCATATTTACGGGCTATTCTCTGGGATTGGCTGTGGCCTTGATATTGGGTGGCAAACTAGGAGATATGTATGGTAGAAGACGCATGTTATGCATCGGGGTGTTGGGTTTTACATTGATGGCTTTGTTAGGAGGGATCGTATCGCACCCTATGTTAATCATTATGATCCGTGTGCTTCAAGGGATATCAGCTGCCATGATTCAACCTCAGGTTCTATCTATCATGCAAAGCAGCTTTCTTCCCAGAGAGAAAGGGCTGGTATTTGCGATTTATGGAGCTATCATTGGGGTTGGGTTTACACTTGGTTTAATTCTGGGTGGATTTTTGGTAGACTGGAACCTTTTTGGCCTGGGTTGGCGTATTATTTTCTTTTTTAATGTTCCCTTTGGGCTGTTAGTGTTACTCTTTTGTCCTATTATTTCGGAATCCTATGGCAGATCCGTGCCAAACATGGATTGGGCAGGGGCTTTTCTGTTGCTTCTTGGTTTATTGTTGTTTGTCTATCCGTTGACAACCGGACAAAAGCAGGGCTGGGCTTCATGGACATGGGGTTGTCTGCTGTTGTCCATTCTGGTTTTGGTTGCTTTTATAGTTACGCAAATGGGAAAAGAAAAGAAGGGAGGCTCGCCTTTTATTCGTCTATCTATATTTAGAAAGAGGTCATTCGGCGCAGGGATATTGACGGTAATTGTCATCTATCTTAGTATGTTTTCGTTCTTCTTTATTTTGAATTATTATGTACAATCCGGTTTGAAATACAATGTTCGATCCACAAGTATGGTCTTTTTACCGCTAGGTGTTGGCTTTTTTCTTACCTCATTATGGTCGTCTAGGCTGGTTAAGAGGTGGGGGAGCAAGGTGCTGAAATCAGGTATGCTAATCATGGGGATTTGTAGCTTTCTGCTCATTGGATCGTTACATCTAGATGCGTTCCACCTATTTCATATTCAAATTATCATGATACTAGGTGTATATGGTTTGGGTCTCGGAATGGCCACAACGCCACTGGCTCATGTCGTCCTGGGTGCTGTATCGGCTAAAGAGGCAGGAACGGGCTCAGGCTTGTTCACGACCTTTATGTACTTGGCTAATTCGTTGGGAGTCGCTTTGATCGGGTTCTTGTTCTCTTCCTCGCTTCATCACACGCTTTCAGAAGCTAAATTGTCAGATTATATTAGGGCATTCTCTATCTCTGTGGCGGCGAGTGGCCTTCTTGCCTTGGCTGGGCTCATTTGTATTTCAGTTTGTTACAAAAATGAAACATAACTGCAAAGTTACTTTAACATAGAGTGGGTACAACATAGACATGACCCCCTTTGAATTATATATATTGCTGGGACTCGAAGCTTCGGGTCCTCTTTTTTTATGATTTATAAGAACGGTTCAGGCTGGTTACCAGTTCTGGAAGCCATTCATGTAGGGAGAGAAATGAGTACCCCTCTGACTGGGCTTTGGACGTATCCATGTACCACGATTGTGTAATACCAAATGGAGACATGTGCTCGTCTGCTGTTTTTTCTTTCATCACAGCTTGTTTTCCCGTTACCTGCTCAATGATCGAAATGAGCTCTCCAATCCTCACTGTACCGTCGGAGCAAGCATTTACAGGCCCTGTTAAAGGAGTGTGACCAAGCCAAAACAGAAAATCTGCGGCTTCATCGGAACGAATAAATGAGATTTGTGCTGCGGAATTAGGGACTCCGATTTCTATTCCTTCACGAACATGTTCGATATGAAAGTGAAGTCTTTTCGTATAATCGTCTGTCCCCAATACAATCGGAAAACGAACAGCAACTACAGGGAATGTAGCTTGCTGCATAAAAACTGCTTCTGCCTGCCGTTTAGCCTCCTGATATGTAAAATCGTCCTTCCCGCCCTTGCGAACCGGGTAAGCCTGAGGGTCAAAGATGCTCTCTGTCAGCACTTCCGGGCTCGAATCATAGACGGATAGGCTGGAGGTCACAATATACCTCTTAGCTTTAGCATCAAAAATGCGGCAGGCTTCGCTGGCTTCATCTGGAGAAAAGCAAATATTATCATAAACAACGTCCCACACTTGCTCACCTACCGCCTCAGCGAGCGCTTGCCGATCGGTACGGTCTGCATAGATTCGCTTAACGCGGTCACCAAACGAATCGCTTGCTTGGCCCCGTGTGAGGATGGTAACGGAGTTCTCGGAACTCTCCAGCAGACGTTCCACCAGTCTCCTGCCAAAAAAGCGCGTTCCACCCAAAACAAGTATCTTTTTCATACTTACATCACTCCTCCTGAAATGGTTTTCATTTATATTAAGATAGACGAAATAATGATTGTAAATGATACGGAGCGACTGAAAAGGGGAGGATCATATGCCATACGTAGAGATTCAGAACTTAGAAATGTATTATGAAAAAATGGGGGCAGGAGAACCCGTCATATTTTTGCACAGTCATTATTCAAGAGGAATTCTAGCTTTTTCATCGCAATTACTTGATTTTCAGCAAAAGTATACATGTTATTTTCCCGACCACAGGGGTCATGGCAGAACAAAATGTGATAGCCTGGAATGGAGCACCCCTCAACTCGCAGAAGATGTAATTGATTTTATGGAGGCGCTACATATTTCCAAAGCCCATCTTATTGGGTACAGCTGCGGAGGCAATGTGGCTTTATACTGTGCGGTGAAGCACCCTCAAATGTTCGCTACCGTTACGACCATAGGCTGTAGTGGAGTCGCATGTCCTGAGGGGGCAGATGAATTTGAACCAGAGTGGCTCATCAAAAACGAACGTTATGAAATGATCCATCAAATGATGGATCGGCATGAGGAGGCACATCAGGGGAATTGGCAAGAATTTATGCGTCAGAGCGCACAGGATTGGCGCCAATATCCGCAATTGACACGTAGTGAGTTAAGCAGCATTACGTGCCCTGCATTATTTATCGCGGGTGAACATGATGATTTCGCCACAGAAGAGCAACTCCTGGAATTATGCTCAAGGGTCCAAGACTCACGTTATCTAATTGCTCCGGGTTGTAGTCATCGACCGCACATGCTTAGAGAGAAGCCGATCTTAATCAATGATTCTATTCTTCAATTTTTGAGCAAACACGCGATTCGTTGATCATAAATTTGTATCCTGCAGGCGGAGTGGAGAATTTGAATCTGGAGAAGCGCAGGCGTTCGCCTTTGCAATGGGATTCTACCCTTTAAAGGGCTTATACCATCCAGTGAATCCCGTTGCAACAGCGATCATAAGATCAAATCATTCGCATAGCGGTGGAGCACCGCCTAATCTTACTCTCCTAGAAGCTTCAAGAAATTGGCCGGCACCGTAATTTGCTGATTATTAATCATAATCTTTCGAAGCTCCTCTATGGAGTCCTCTTCACCTCTAGCATCTTTAATCTCCTTAATTTCACGATGCAGTCGCTCCATTTGAAGATCGAGAGCATTAGCGGAATCTGCTGCGTTCTTTAATTCACGTGTCAGGTTTTCGGGCACAGACTGGTTGTATTTATAAAAGATTTTATGCTCCAGGCTGGCCCAGAAATCCATCGCAATGGTTCGAATTTGCACCTCTACGCAGACTAGCTCCTCACAATCCGACATGAATACAGGAACTTGAACCAGCAAATGCAGGCTCTGGTAACCGTTCGGCTTGGGATTCTTGATGTAATCCTTAATTTCCAGTACCTTCAAGTCACTTTGTCTCTGAAGCATGTTACTGACATCATAAATGTCAGAAATAAAAGAGCAAGTAATACGCAAACCTGCGATATCCTTAATATGATCTTTGATAGCATCCAGCGATAACTCGCTATTTTTACGAATCATTTTATTCATGATGCTCTCAGGAGATTTAAGGCGTGATTTGGTATGCTCAATAGGGCTGTAATCGTGCAATGCTTGAAATTCCTGCTTTAATATTTCAATCTTGGTTTCCATTTCGTCGAGCGCAAATTTATAGATGAGCATAAATCGCGTGATGTCATGCTTTAGCTTTTTAAGCTTGTTCATAGGATCTTCCAAGTGCATATGTAATTCTCCTCACACATAGATGTCATAATCTTGCTAAGCGTTCGCCTTTGCAATGGAATTATCACCGTATAAATTACAATCCCCAACAATCCCATTGCAGCAGCGTTCGTAAGATCAAATCATTTGCGGAGCGGCAATTCCCACCTTGAATTTTAAAGCACCACAGGAATTTTACGTTTTTCTTTAAAATAGACCCATTCCCGGAAGCCGATATCCTTCAGCATTGCCTTTACTTCTTCCCAGTCATCGCCTACCCGCGAAGGCTTATGGGCATCCGAACCAAAAGTGACCTCCACACCAAAATGGTGCGCTCTTTCTAAAATAGAAGCAGACGGGTACCATCCGCCACTTAGCTTGGTTTTACCCGAAGTGTTAATTTCAATCGCCACATTGGATTCCGCAATTACCTGCAAGGTTTCATCAATGGCTTCATCGGCAGGAATGTCTGAAAAGGCAGGAAAGTTTCCCTTCATTGCGTCAATATGACCCAAAATTTGAAACATGCCGCTTCGCGCAGATTCCTGAATGAGCGCATAGTAGGCTTGTTTGACCTCGATTTTACGAGCGTCGCTTAATTTGTTCCAACGGTTACGGTTAAAAATGCTGTTCCCTTCGACATTGTGAATCGACCCAATGAGGTAATCAAATGGATAAGGAGCCAGAGTGGAACGATATAATTCAGCAAAATCAGGAAAATAATCCGTTTCCAATCCGAGGAGCACGTCAATACGGCCTTCATATTCCTTTTTAAGCTGTTGTACCTCTTCTACGTATTCAGCAAGCTGTGACTTAGCCATATAAATTTTAGGAAAAGCCTGATCCTGTTCGCTGCCCAGGAAAGGGGAATGGTCCGAAATACCAATCGCTTGTAAGCCCGACTGAATGCCTGCTTCAATGTAATCTCGAATGTTTCCGTCTGCATGACCGCAGCGGAAATGATGGGTGTGCAGATCAAATTTCATAGCCTGTCTTCCTTTCGTAATCAGGGTTTATATTTCGTATGGTGTTCATAGCGAATTACGTTATTCAGAACTGGTGAAATTCGTCTCCGGCATCCCCTTCAGATCACTTAAAAATTGCTGCATGGCTGAGTTTAGATATCGGCCGGATTTATAAATCACTCCTACCGGATGACTAACTTCCAGCTCGGGAATATGGATCATTTTTAATGTGCCTGCACGCAGTTCAGAAGTGACCGATAGTCTGGAAATAATGGCAGCACCGAGATTAATTTCGACCATCCGTTTGACTTCCTCGCTGCTGGACAACTCGATCACGACATGAGGTGCGATTTGGTGCTTTTTAAATACATCATCCACGAATTTTCGTCCCACCGTATCGGGAGAGAGCAGAATCAACGGAATTTCCCGAAGGGCTTCAATGGTAGCATGTGGTTGTGAGGCCAGTGGATGAGTAGGAGACACGACTAGCTCAAAGGAATCGTAGTACAGAACCGAAGTGCTTAAATTGGGATTACGTTCAATCAGATAACCGATGCCAACATCAATAAGTCCGTTCTCCACCTGCTGATAAATCATTGAGGAAGCCATGGATTGAATGGAGGTTTTGATGAGAGGGAACTGATCCTGAAAGTAGGAAAGCACGCGCGGTAAAATTTGAATAGCGATGGATGTTGTGGTGCCCAGCGCAATGTGACCCTGCGGTGTTTCGTTTAGATCGTATAATTTTTGTCTTAATTCCTCAACAACCTCTAATATGCGCTCGGCGTGTTCCAAAAAAACAGCTCCCCGGTCGGTCAGGGTGACAGGCTGGTTGCGGTCAATCAGAATGGTTTTGAACTCATCCTCTAGACTTTTAATTTGGGCGGACACCGCCGGCTGCGTCAAATTGAGAAGTTCCCCGGCTTTGCGGAAGCTCATCGTTTTGGAAATCATGATAAGTGTTTCAAGTTGACTGATGTTCATGAAGTTCCTCCTCTCTTTTCTTAATCTTATCGCAGCTGTATAGAATGAATATTTTTAGCCAATCCCATAGGTTCATATGTAAAACCGTCGTTATGCTTTATTTCATTAAATTATAGGTTATTCGAGCAGGAAGGGCAATGAATCGAAGCAGAGCACCTTAAAGTGTGGTATATTGGGAAATAAAGACTAAAGTCCTGAAAACCTTCAAAAATAATCAATCTAAAACCGGTAAGAAGCAAAGATATAGGACATTATTCACATTTTTTTGTGATTTAGCTATAAAAAATTACCGGGTAGCTGTCGATAAGTGATATAGAGAGCATTTTATTGAGGATCGATTCGTTTTACAGTAATATTTAATTAAAAAATTCTAATTTAAATGGGACTTTTGTTGTATGTCTAAAAGCCCATCGTAAAGGGGCGCTTTGATCGTGAAGGCAGAAGTGATAAATCCTTTTTTGGAGTCGGCGCGACGGGTCATTGAACAATTGATCCAAGTATCTCCTTCACCCGGAAATCTTGGTGTGAAAAATGTCGAGCTGGTGGACGACCACATCTGGATTATGATCGGGATGACCGGACAGCTTAGCGGAAATATTGTGTTCGGCCTGAATGAACAGGTGGCGCTACGTATGGTATCAGCGATGATGGGCGGATTTGTGTTGACTGAAATTGATGAGATGGGAAAAAGCGCAATTTCAGAATTGGGCAATATGATTAGTGGTAATGCCAGTACGATTTTGTCCAGTCAGGGAATTGTCGTGGATATTACGCCTCCGCAGGTCATGAAATCAGAAAACTTGACCACTTTTGTGCCTCAGCGTGCCCTTTATATTCCGCTTACGGTGGAAGGAATCGGTGAGCTGGATATTCAGGTGATGATCTCTTAATATTAAAGGAGCAAGTTTCTTTAATGTGGAGGGATGACCGTGAATATACTACAGGACAAGATAGTTGTGATTACAGGTGCATCTAGTGGGATTGGCGCCCTTTGCGCTCAGTTGTTAAGCGAAAAGGGCGCGATTCCTATTTTAACAGCACGCTCGCAGGAGCGACTGAAGCAAGTATCTGCGGGAATCAGCGGCAGACATGAGCTTATCCAACTGGACGTCACCCGCCAGGAGCAGGTAGAGGCTGTTGCTGCACGAGTATTGGAACAGTACGGACGGGTCGATATATTGCTTAACAATGCGGGCTACGGAAAGTTTGAGTATTTTAATGAAACCGACCTGATGGAGTTTGAACAAATGATGGACGTGAACTACATGGGTGTTGTTCGCTGCATCAAGGCGTTTCTGCCGCAAATGACGGAGCGGGGCCATGGACAGATTGTCAATGTAGCATCCATGGCCGGGAAAATCGGGACAGCTAAATCTTCTTCTTACACGGCGACGAAGCATGCGTTGCTCGGTTTCAGCAATGCGCTTCGGCAAGAGCTGCGCGGGAGTGGAGTGACTGTAACGACGATTAACCCCGGGCCAATCGACACACCGTTTTTTGAACTGGCAGATCCTTCAGGAGGATATGTTCGAAATGTAAGCTGGTTTATGCTAAAACCTGATAAGGTAGCACGGCATATCGTAAGAGCGATGGAGCTTGGCAAGGAGGAGGTTAATCTGCCACGTTGGGTATCTCCTTTTCTCAAGCTGTATCAGTTAGCTCCCAGACTGACCGACAGGCTGGGTCATGGTGTGATGAATAAGAAATAAAAGATGTCCCGTAAGCCATTAGCTATGGTGAGGGACATCTTTTATTTTTGTGATTTGGTAACAGGGCTATTTTCGCATATAATGGAGAGTAACGAATTTACGTATAGGGGTTGGACCTTTTCATGACATTGAATTTTGAATCGCTCGGCGTTGAACAAGATCTGTTGGACAAACTGACTGAGCATGAAATTACACAGCCTTCGCCAGTTCAGGCAGAGGCTATACCGGAAATAATGAAGGGAAAGCATGTATTGGCGCGCTCACAAACTGGCACAGGCAAGACACTGGCTTATTTGCTGCCGCTGTTGCAAGCGATTGATCCACAGAAAAAGGCTACGCAAAAGCTGATACTAGCTCCAAGCCAGGAGCTCGCTATGCAAATTGTACGTGAGGGTCAGCGCTACGGAGAGCATCGCGGAATCCGTGTACTTGGTCTGATTGGTGGGGCGGCTATCAAACGTCAAATCGAAAAGCTCAAGGATCATCCACAGCTTGTCGTGGGTACACCAGGACGTGTACGGGAACTCATCGCTTCGAAAAAGCTGAAAATGCACAATATTACAGCCATCGTCATCGATGAGGTGGATCAGATGTTCCAGCTTGGCGGAGCAGGCGATGTAACCAACATATTGGGCACCGCCCAACGTGATCGTCAATTGGTATTCCTGTCCGCAACGCTGAACGATGAGATTCAGTCGCTGGCAAAACGGGAGATGCGTGAATACGTAGAAATTGGGATTGATCCCGACCAGAAGACGGCCAGTGGACTGGAACACTATTACTTTGTATCTGAAGAACGGGATAAGGTGGATATGCTGCGCCGTCTGGTGCGACATTTTAATCCAAGAAAAGCACTGGTGTTCGTGAATACGACCAATGCCATCGGGGAGATTGAAGCCAAGCTCAAGCATATGGGGCTGACTACGGCGTCCTTGTATGGAGATGCGGATAAAGTTACGCGTAGCAACGTGTTGGCCAAATTCCGCGAGGACAAGCTCAAAGTACTGGTCGCTTCGGATGTGGCAGCTCGTGGTCTGGATATTGAGGGACTTGAAATGGTCATTCATTTTGACCCGGCTACGGATAGTCAAGCTTATGTTCACCGTGCAGGACGGACAGGACGGATGGGACGCAAAGGATTAGTGGCATCGGTTGTCACTGACCGTGAAACATTTATCATGCGTAAGTTCTCCCGTGAACTGGGCATTGACATCGCAGAGCGTGCGTTGCATGGAGGTCGAGTAGTTGTGCCGCGTCCGGCGGATGCCAAGCGTGCACCTGTAAGACCATCCGAGGCTAGATCCTTATCTAATGGAGCATCGGCGGAGGACCGAAAGGCACCTGTTCGTGCCGAAAACGGACGTCCTGGCAGAAATTCCGCGAACGGTTCAGCTCCAGGCAAGAGCAAAGGAGCAGCCTTGTCCAAAGCAGGAAAAGCACAGCGCGAGCGTGATCGCAAAAACAAGGGTGCACCAAGATGGCTGAAGGAAAAAGGATCAAAACCGAACGAGTAAGGGAGAAGAGGGGGAGCCATGGAACAACAGCCTGTGTTGCAAATTAACGGACTGACCGGCGGATATAGCGCCAAGCGCCCGGTGCTGCATCAAATTTCGCTGGATGTGAAACCGGGTGAAATGGTAGGACTGATCGGTCTGAACGGTGCCGGGAAAAGTACGACCATGAAGCATATTTTGGGCCTGATGACACCGCAGGCCGGAGAAATCCGTGTGCAGGGGCATAAGCAGGATGAGAATCCCGAGGAATATCAGGGAGCCATTGCTTTTGTACCTGAATCTCCAGAGCTGTATCCTGAAATGACGGTGATGGAGCATATGGAATTCACGGCCAGAGCGTACGGAGTTAGCGAAGCAGATTTCCGCACGCGCAGTGATCAAATGCTAGACTTGTTCCGTATGCGGGATAAAAGTGGGAGTATGTCGATGCACCTGTCTAAAGGGATGCGCCAGAAAGTGATGATTATGTGCGCATTTTTAGCGGGACCGCCGTTGTATGTCATAGATGAACCTTTTTTGGGTTTGGACCCGCTGGGTATTCGTTCCCTGCTTGACTTTATGTTAGAGATGAAGCGTTCGGGTTCGTCCATTCTGCTCAGTTCTCATATTTTGTCCACGATTGAAAATTATTGTGATCGTTTCATTGTACTTCATCAGGGTGCCATCATTGCACAGGGTACGCTGGACGAAGTGACAGCACAGGCGGGTAAGCCGGGCATGCCGCTGGAAGATGCATTTTATGAGCTGGTACAAGGCAGGGAATGAGCATGGATTTGCAACGTTTGCATAAAGAAAGACGTGTAGCGTTCTGGGGACAGGTGCTGCCCTATCTGGGCTATGTCATTCAGAGCGGTCTGGCGGTGGTCTTCGGCTTTGCGCTGATTGCCTTTGCCGCATGGTACACGTCGCTACTGATGCATACTCCACCGGATTTGCCCATCCGCTGGATCATGCTTATTGTGGCTATTCCGATTGCTCATGCGAGCTTTCGTACGTATTTAAACGCAGCGGATATTGTTTTCCTCCGTCCACAGGAGCACGCGATGCACCATTATTTTAAGGCCAGCCGGATTCGGGGTGTGGTGTATAAAATATTCGGTTTGCTATTGCTGTCTATTATCGTGTGGCCGCTGTATATTCGCAGTGATGCGGCGCCTAAGCCGTTGCTACTGACCCTGCTACTGTTTGTGCTGTTAAAGCTGCTATTCAGCTACGGCGGCTGGCAAGAGCTTCGCATGGTATCGATTGGCGGGAGTGTAGGCTATCGTCTGCTTCGGTGGGTGTTGGCTGTGCTGATGGTAGCCGCATGGCTATGGCAGCCTCCACTACACAGCGTGCCATTTATCATATTGGTCGGTGTGGTGTACGTGCTTGTTCTGCGTTTTCCGGTCAAGCTGCTAGTGGCTTGGGAAAAGCTGATTCGTACAGAGGGTATGCAGGCTGCTCGGGTGATGCGCACTTTGGGCTGGTTTGTCGATGTGCCCGCCCTTACGCAGAGAGTGACGCCACGTCGTTGGCTGTCCTGGTTGGGAGGTAACATACCTTGGAACAGAAGGGGAGCGTATCGTTACCTGCTGTTTAAGACATTCCTGCGTACAGAGCCAGCAGGTATTGTCATTCGGCTTGGAATTCTGGGGTTGTTAATTATATATATCACCCATGCTAGCTGGATTGGGATTGCAGTATATTTATTTTTCATATTCCTCATTGGTGTACAGGTTACTTCACTAAAGCAGTATCACAAGGATTCGTTGTGGCTTCAGTTATATCCGATTCCTGCGCATAGTCGTCGTGCGTCTTTTCTCGACTTTGTTGTTCGGTTGACGTTGCCGGCTGCTGTGGTTCTGTGGCTTCCTTTTCTGGCAAAAGGAACGGAAGATCTACTGTCTACACTGCTCACGCTGCTTGGGGGAGTTGCAGTAGTGTTCTTGTTACGAGGCGCTCAAGCCAAAAAATGGCGTTTGGACGGTCAGGATGAGGAAGAAGTGTAATTTGTATCTATGTGAATAAAGTAAAGGCTAATTCGCAAGCAGCAAGAGCTGTCTGCGAATTAGCCTTTTTTGTACGCTCGCTGTTATCGTAGCCATGGGTGCAGATTTCCGCCTGCTTATATAAAGAGCGTTTTGCTGATGATAACTAATAAAATGAACAGTACCAGAATTGTTCCTGTGCTTGTGAATGCGCCGTAACCACCGTAACCGCCTCTTGTTTCTTCTGCTCCCATGCTCATTCTCCTCTCGGTCATTGTGATAAAGGATACATCGTATCTTATGAATTGGATTTTCAGATTGCGTGGGCCAATGCTCAGGTATGTTGCTGAATCGCCTTATATTTTTCATCAGATGTAGGGGGGGATAGAGGAAAAGACACGTATTATCGAGAATAGAAGAAGTACGTAGTCATTATCACTTGGAAAGTGGGAAAGACGAGATGCTGGTAGATAAGCTGCTCGTGAACATATTTCTTGTGTTTGTACCGTTATTGGTATATAGCGCTTTGTCAGATCATCGGCATAGGAAACATACCCCGTTGCTTATGGGAGGGGTGCTGGGTGTGTCTTCTGTGCTTTGCATTATGTTTTCGTACATTTGGTATGGATTATATTGGGACCTTCGATATGTTCCTCTGATCCTTTCTGTTTTATATTTTGGTCCAAAGGCAGGGCTTCTGAATATAACGCTGATGGTGATGGCTCGTATGTATATAGATCCAGAGTCTATGGTGGTGAGCTTTCCCAGCATGATGTTGTGTTATTTGGGGCCTCTCTTGGTGAGAAGAAAGTTTATGCAGCTCAATAGTATGTTGCTTCGGGTGGGTATGAATATGCTAATGAGTATATGGACCAATATTGCCATGCTTATATTTTTGTTAATACATTCCTGGGCCAATGGCAGGCTGGATAAGGATGAGGTCGAGCTGATCCGGGCAATACTCTGGTTCGGTGTGATTCAATTCCTAAGCATTGGAGCCTCCTCTTTCTGGATGGAGTTTAGTTTGGAACGGGAAGAAATGAGAAGAAAGATTAAATATGCTGAGCATCTGAATACCTTAGGTGAACTGGCTGCCTCTATGGCTCATGAAGTAAGGAATCCGTTGACCGTGGTTAAAGGGTTCCTGCAAATGGTTCAGTCAGGGCTAGAAGGGAAAAATCGCAGATATATTGCTTTGGCACTAGCAGAGGTCGATCGGGCTGAAAGAATTATTAGCGACTATCTGAACTTATCCAGACCGCAGATTGGGAACACAGAGCTGATGGATTTGTCTGGCATGGTTCAACAGATTGTTTTGCTTTTGAAACCGATGGCGACCAAGCAAGGCGTAAGACTGTATACTGAGCTAAGGAATGAAATATACGTACATATGGATCGTAATCAGCTGTTACAGGCGTTAATACATGTGACGAAAAATGCGATCGAAGCTGCGGATGATGGGGGCAGGGTATACATAAAGCTGGCGATTCAGGAAGAGAAGGCATGTCTGCATATTAGGGATACGGGAAAAGGCATGAGTCAGGAGCATCTGGAGCGAGTGGGTACTTTGTTTTTTTCAACCAAAGAGGTAGGAACGGGACTGGGAACGGTCGTCTCCTTTCGAATCATTGAAGCTATGAACGGAAGTATACACTATGAGAGTGAGCCGGGAGTCGGAACCGAGGTAGTCATCCTGCTGCCACTCGCACAGAAATCTTTGCTCGCTGCTGAAGGATAGTTTGTTGCGAAGTGTGACTTACAATGGTTCAGCTCATTAAAAAGCGGTATGCCGCAACATCCGGCATACCGCTAATGATGCTATATTTAATCTGTTACATATTAGGCGTTCAACAAATCTTGTGCGCCACGGTAAACAATGTCATACAGGTCTTCCAGATACTCTTCCTCGATACATGAGAATGCGATTCGGAGATCATATTCACCCAGCGCAATCGTCCCTACCCCATATTGTTCCAGCAAATGTGTGCGCAGTCGTTCAGCGGACAAGCCGTTCAGCTTGAGGCACATAAAATAACCCGAATTGAAAGGATAGTAGCTCCATACATCTCCGTATTTTCCACTATCGAGCAACGCTTTGACTTTATTAGCCCGACCCTTCATAATCTGGAACTTTTCTTTCTTCTGTTGTTCAAAGTCTGTTGACTTGAGGGCATCCAGGACGAAGGTTTGAGATGGGTGAGGACCGCTCGAAATCGTTGCCCGAATAATCCCTAATGTTTTTTGTTCCAGTGCGCTCAGTACATCCTGATGTTCCGAAGCAAAGGTAATAAATCCGACACGGAAGCCCCAAACAAATTCTTCCTTGGTAGCTCCGTCAATTTTGACGGGTAGAATTCTCGGATGAAGTCCAGCTAACTGACCGAATAGTGATTCGTGCAGGGAGTCCTCGAAGAACAGACCAAAATAAGCGTCATCCGTCACAACTACGACATTGATGCCTGCTTCCGCGGCTTCCTGGATGGCAGCAACAATCGCTTTACCCTCTTCGACTCCCGGTGTGTAGCCCGTCGGGTTATTCGGGAAGTTCAGCACAACGATCGCTTTGCCGTATTCTTTCTGTGCCAGTAGAGCGTCGCGTAATCCTTCACTATTAAAACGTTGATCCTCTGTGAACAACGGGAAATTCACCAAACGTCCATGACGGCGAATACCGAAAGTCAGCTCATAGTTTTCCCAGTTTTTGTCTGGGTAAATGACAGCATCCCCTTCATCCGTGAACAGGTCGGCAACGATGCTCAGACCGTGGGTCAGCGCGTTCGTAACTACGGGAAGGCTGTAACTTTTTCCAGCCAACGAAGGGTTTTCCTTCAGCATTTTGTCGCGCCATACACTACGTAGTTCAGGTTTGCCCGCAGGGGGAGCGTAAGGGTATAAATCCTTGGGATTGTAAGCGGACAGCTTTTCCTGAATGACCTCCAAATGCATAGGACCATTGCCTTCTGTAGCAATGCCAATCGTAGCGTTGTACTTTTTAGCAAGCTTCCCTGCTTCTGCGGATTGACTCAAAATCCCTTCTTTTGGGAAATAAATTTCTTTCCCTAAAAGAGAAAGCATTTGATATACATGCTCGTTGCCTGTCTGAATGTTTTGGTTTAACTGCGCTGCCAGTGGATTCATTCCCGTTTCATCCTTCCAAGTCATTTTGATTACATATTATAGCATTACACACGGTAAGCGTCACGCAAAAGCATCTGGAACATAAAAGCGCATTTTTTTGCTTAATGACGGCGCTGAGCTTATATTATAAATTAACGGGATAGAGGACAACCAAAGATTAACAAAAGGAGGTGCAGATTTTGCTGGATACATCTGCGTCATCGTTTATCCTGTTGTCGGCCTTCGCCAAAATTGTGTGCGAGCCGGGCTGGAAGTGGCAGGTACGCGAGAAGCCGATGCCAAACTATGATTTATTTTATGTATGGAGCGGAGAAGGCACAGTGGTCTTAAACGGGACGTCGTATCCGGTGAGCAAGGGGAGCTGCTTCCTGTTCAAGCCGGGGGATGATACCCGTGCCACACATAACCCGCAAAAGCCGCTCATACTTACCTATATTCATTTTGATCTTATCGAACAACCAAAGCTAATTCCTGCAAGCTACCGTATGCTGGAGGAAACGTTCGAGGTAGAGCATATGCTTGCCAGATACGTTAGACTACGCCTAGAGCGTGCTTACGGAGCTGACGAGGAAGGCAAGCTGATCCTGAAACAACTGATGATTCATCTGCTGCGTGCGGACCGTAAGGAGCCTCAGGAGCAACAAGCCAGTAACCAGCTCACCGAGGTCATTCGAGAAACGGCCAACTACGTGCGTCAGCATCCGGGACTTCCTCATCGCGTCGAGGATTTGGCTGCACGAGCGGGGCTGTCACCGCGTTATTTTTCAATTAAATTCAAGGAGCTGCTGGGTGTTTCCGCGCAATCTCATATTATCAGCATGCGGATTGAGCGTGCACAGCATCTATTACTACATGCCGGAATGAATGTGACCGAGGTGGCAGAGGCTTTGGGGTACCGTGACATCTTTTTTTTCAGCCGCCAATTCAAGCAGTACACGGGGAAAAGTCCGTCTGAGATCCGGTAATGCTATGGACGGTGGACGAGCTGTTTCGGATTTAGGCGTGAAGAATATAATGGATAATCCAAAAAAGGACCCGGGCAGTTACGCCGGGTCCTTTTTTATATGAGCAATTTAACATCATCCGATCCCAATGCTCATATGTGTAGCTATAATCCTGTTATGATAAATTCACTTATGCTTTGGGATCATGTCGAAAGCAACCCAGACGTTGCCCCATTTTTACCGCATCCCCCAGCTTCAATGCGGGGTCTGGCTCAAACGTGCCGTTTTCAGTTAGCAAAACGACAGTTGATCCAAATTCGAAATAGGCGAGATCGTCCCCTTTTGTCCATGAGACGGCCTTATCATCCGTATATTTGATGCTACTCACATTCATTGCGCCAACCTTGACGACCGCCACCTCACCATATTCGTGGGCAATGTACGTAATCTGTCGTTCATTGCGGCTAAGAACTGCTCGCATATGTTGCAAGCCGAAGTCATTCACTGGGTATACCTTGCCGCGCAGATGCTCTTTTTCTACCAGCGTACCGGATACTGGTGCATGAATGCGATGATAATCCGTCGGGCTGAGATAGAGCACAAAAGCATAGCCGTGTGTGTATTTTTCAAGACGCGGAGAGCGGTTAAGAAGCTCTTCCAGGGTATAGTCCTGCCCTTTGACATTTAAAAGAGTACCGGACGTAATTGGGCCAGTGAAAGTAATCCGTGCATCTACCGGACTGGTCATCACCTCGGCGTTCGTATCAATCGGGCGCATGCCCGCTTTTAATTTGCGTGTAAAATAGGCGTTTAGAGAACGGTATTCCTTCCATTCCTGTTCCGCCTCATGCGTCTGGATCTGGTACGTACGTATAAAGGTGGGGATAAAAAGTCGGCTTGCACCGCTTTGCGCGAAGGAGCCTACAATCCGGCACACCCACTTGCGCGATGATAGCTCCGTCATGAGCCGCAGCCACTGTTTTGCCATTACAGATCCCCCTTGTTCATTTCCGAGCCGTCTTGGCCGGAACCTGTCCGGCCGCTCTGAACTATATTGACACAGAATGTGACGTAAATCAATACAGTGGACGGCTTGGTGAACGTTCGGTGTCTGACGAAGGCATCCGTTCGAGAAGCCAACGAGCGTAAGCCATCGGCTGAGAGTATGTTTCTTTCCAGACATTGTGCATGCCCGCCTGGCTGAAGCCATAGCGCTGGTCACGACCGTTGCATTCAATAAAAACAATCTTGCCTTCATGGGTAATTCCCAGATCCAGACCGACGTCGGCGAGACGGGGAAGGGTTTGTGCCAGTCGGTGCACGATTTGTAATGAGAGTCGCTCCAGTTCATTCATCAGCCGGACTGCGTTCGAAGTCTGAACTGTCTCTGTTTGTGATAACACTTCTAGTAAGGAACGGGCCGTACCGCCCTGTGCCACATTGGAGACGAAGGTGTGGGAAGGAGCAATTTTAGCATACATGCCTGTCACACCCCAGATACCGCCATATCCGCGCTGAACCGACACACGGACATCAAAGGGACGATTGTTGTACAAAGCAAGCGGTATGGTTTCCTGTACGATATGAGGCACCTGCAGCAGTCGCTTGTGCAGAAATAATGGGAGTTCTCCGACATTCAAACGTAGGGTGGACCAACGCTCAGGTATAGCCGGATGAGCGCATTGCAAAGTCCAGCCTCCGCGGGAATGCCGCAGACGCATAATTCCTCTACCCACGCTACCGCTACTGGGTTTAATTACAACATCTCCGGTTTCTTCCAACAAGGTATGGATGGAGGAAAGGTTGCCTTGCAATGTTTTGGGGAGATGGATTCGTAGCAAAGGGTCTTCCTGCAGAATTGCATGTATATGGTCTTTGTGGAAACGGTTTTGTTCATTAAAAATATAGAACCCCTTTTGTACAAGCTTGCTGATATCTCTAGCATTTTCATTTTGCCGATAGAGAGTCCGATTGTGGATGACCGGCGGCAACGGAAGAATCATCTGCCGATACTCGTTGCCGTGTTTAACATAAGCCCGGCATGTTCCGGTCGCTATATGAATATCCTCCAGACGAAGAAAGCAGGGGATGAGCTCGTAGCTTAACCCGGCGTCCTCGTAATTGGCGATAGATTCATATCGCGTCCTCATGGCGGGGATGCCCCGGTAGGTTGCCGGGTTGAGCATGACGCCGACATGCAACATGAGTATGTCCGCCCTCCTTGTAGTCACTCCAACTGATCATACTGTGATTCTAGTCCATCATATGTATCAAAGATCGGCCAGGCATGGACGCTTGCCTTGCGGTAAGCCCAAAGTTAGAAGCGAGGCACATTTCAGCGAGGCAGACGATATGATACAGGATGAGTGTTGAAGAGTGTTGGAATAAGCTCAGAAAGTAGGTGAGGTGATGCAGAGGCCGAAGGTAGCAGTCGTTACACCGGGCTCCTTTGTTATACCTTCGCCCCGCAGCAGTTCTGTGGAGCGGGTAATTGCCCGCATGGTACCGCTGGCTAGTCATGAGCTTCAAGCGCAGATCTATGGCATAAAGGGAGCTGAGGCACCGGATCATGGCGATGTCGACGGAATTCCCTGCATGCGTTATACGCGGGGAACAGGTTATATTTCTGAGGTGATTGCCGATTTAAAGAGATGGTTACCTGCGGTAGTAGATGTACACAACCGTCCGGCAGTTGCGTATGCAATTCGCGAGGCTTTGCCCGATAGCCGAGTTGTGCTGACTTTGCATTCGACCACGTTCATCCGGGAGCCTTACCTCAAACGGAAGGATATGGGCAGGCTGCTGTTGTCGATGGATCGCATTATCGTGAACAGTGCATATTTGGGGGCAATCGTAGCTTCTGACTGTCCCGAGGGCGTCAGAGAGCGCATCGTCATAAACAAGCTGGGTATCCATCCTGGCGATTTCCTGCCACGGTGGACTCCAGCAGCAGAAGCAGCCAGATCGGCGCGATTGGACGATTTCGGCTGGTCAGGCCGCCAAATCATGTTATTCGCGGGCAGACTGATGCCAGGGAAGGGCGTTCACCGGCTGCTGAAGGCCCTACGGCATGTGGTCCGCGCCTGCCCAGACGTACTGCTGCTCATTGCAGGTAGTGCCTATTACGGGCATGACCGTCTCACGCCATACACGGCGTCGTTGCATCGGCAGATGCGTAAACTAAGGTTGGGGAAGCATGTGCAATTCCTGGACTATGTTCCGCATCCAGCATTGGCCTCGCTATATCAGCTAGCCGATGTGACCGTTGTTCCTTCAGTGAAGGATGAGGCCTTCGGGCTGGTCAATCTGGAAGCCATGGCGGCAGGAGTGCCTGTGGTCGCTTCACGAATCGGCGGTATTCCAGAGGTTGTACAACACGGCGAGACAGGCTGGCTTGTGTATCCGTCTCACGGTGAGCAGGAAATGGCCGATGCCATCATCAGGCTGCTCCAGCAACCAAGCTTGCGACGACGGATGGGAGAAGCCGGGCTTGGCGAGGTACGGAGACGATTTTTATGGCAACACTCAGCACAACGCTGGGCACAAATCATAACGGACTGCGTAGCGGAGTGACGTAGGTGCTGTTACACGCATAGGCTATCTTATAGGCATTAGCCATGATTCCCAGCCGGGTGAATGAAGCGGAGCGACCGCTGGTTCACTCCTGTGCCAAAGGAGCGGTCACCATGAACCATCGTACGAACCATAGCCCTAAGGATAAAAGAACAGCACGGCGTAACCTTTCCCATGCGGTTCCCTCCCCCCGTGTTAACAAGGAGAAAGCGGCTTCGACTTCCGGCAGTCATAAATCGAACCAGCGTGGAACGGCAACGGTCCCTGCCCCCGTAGAGAAGGACACATCGGTTCAAGCTATAGAGGAAGCGGCATGGAAGAAGCATAAGCTCCCCAAAACGCTAGAGGAAGCGATGCAGATGAATCGAGCATCTGTACTGCTGTTGTCTGTGCCTGAGTCAGATACGGAATACAGGATGGATAACGACATATCGTCTATTACGACGGAAGATCAGTCAGAGCAAGATTCGTTACTGGATTGTTCCATAACCAGTATTCACATTGCTGAAGGAAGACCGCGCCCAAAGCAACGCGTGGTTTTGTCTGAGCAAGATATCGATCTCGCTTTCGATACGGAGAAAGAATTAAGCCTGAATGCCATTCACGACGGATCAGCGACCAGTGACGAGGCTTCTGACGATCATATAGCTTCACCTCAATATGGGAGCATTTCTTTTCACCTCCCCGCACAAGCGGATAGGGGTGAAGTGAGCGTTGTATTTGAGAAGCCTTTTATAGATACACAGTATGTAATCACTGCCAATGCGAGTATACCGGGAGTGATGGTATCCGTCACACAACGTCAGAGGTATTCAGCAGTACTTACTGTGGAACGCATACACTCAGGTCCGCTATGTGAAGGGTTGGTCCTTTGGATTGCGATGGGGCAATAATAAGAAGCCGGAAATATAATTACCAATAATCAACTTTATACTAGAAAAAAGGCGTCCCATAGAGGGACGCCGTATACATAAGAGACAAGGGGGGAGACTTGTAATACCGGGGAAATTTATATTATTTTACTTATCTCACACCTACAGCGTCAAAAGACTTCATAGCAGAGGTTACGGCTATTGAATTTTCACCATAACTATCTTTGGCCGCTTGGATCACAGCGGCACGCGCGGTGGAGAAGTTAGACGTGGAAGTCAGATAATTGGTGAAGGCATTATAATAAATATATACGGCTGCATCACGTCCAATTCCATCTACCTTGACACCATGGAAAGTGCCTCCTTGTGCCAGTAGATAGTAGGCTTTATTAATAATACCGCTATTAATGTGGGCTCCACCATAATCCTCGTTGTTAGGATCAGGATAGAGATTGCTGTAGTGATCGACTTGACCGTATTTGACAGGATCGGAAAGGGAGCGAATGGCGTCGCCCTTAATATTAGGGGTATAAGCGACTTTGCCGAAATCCCAATTGGTACGCTCAATGTCGTTGCCTATAATATCTGAGATGGCTTCACTTAATGCACCAGATTCAGCGAAATACACAAGCCCTGATGAATGCTCGGTCACACCGTGTGTCAGCTCATGAGCAACAATTTCAAGGTCGCTGCTAAAAGGGGCAAATAACGTGCCGTCTCCGTCTCCATAAAGCATATGAGTGCCGCCCCAGTGGGCATTATTGTAGTTCTTTGCGCCGTAATGGACTGCCGAAGCGATGGCCATGCCATGCCCGTCAATGCTGTCGCGTCCAAATCTATCCTTGTAATAATCATAAGTGCGGATAGCGTAAGCGTGGGCATCCACTGCAGCCGGATCTTCCCATACGTTATCGGAATCTGTATACAGGGTGCCGGGGAGCGTCTCGGTGTTATGGACGTTATAAGTTAGGATTCCTTTACCACGAGTCATATCTTTTAGTTGATACTTCTTACCCGAAGCTGTTGTGTCAAATGTTTTGGTATCACCGAATACACCGCGCCCTGTGCCGATCACTTCGTTAAGAATGTCATACTTGAATACGATTTTTCCGTCATTAGCGTCAATAAAGTAACGTGTGCGCAGCAGAGCGGGCTGTAAAGTATTAACTTCGGTTACATAGACGAGACGTGTTGAGTCTCCATCGGGATAGATGTACAATTCTGCTTTAGGGTCTACACTTGGTTCCAGATTGGCAATCTTGGGGATAGAGGATGCAGGCTCTACCACTTCCAATTTACTGTTCTCCAGTTCAACTGCTTTATCCAAATATAAGGAGTCCTTATCGACAGAGATTGATAATTCATTGTTAGATGCCTTTTCGTAAGTGTCTTTACTTACACTACTTGTATCCTCGTAAGGTTCAGGAACGATTTGGACGGAGGAAGAGAGAGAGTGAACCCGTATAGCTGCATCTTCATATGCGGTATATACAGCCTCAGTAGCACTGATTTTTGGAGTTGTATTTTCTTTGGCATCGGCTTGTTGATCTTCCGAAATGACCGCTCCCACATAAGAGGTGATTTGGCCAGACTTGTTCACATGGATGGTCTGTTCGGCTCCAAATACGGGAATTCCGTTTACATATTGTTTTAACCGATAATGCTTTGTACCAAATTTGTCACTGGTGCGATCCACGATACGAAATTGCTCGTGCACAAGGGAACCGATGTGGGTATCGTCCAGACTCAATAATGTTTTTTGTTGTCGATTTAAAAAGCTCCAGACCAAATTGTCGCCGGTTACCGTTGAAGGAGACTTCCAGTTCACCGTTTGGAATGTTGGTGTAAACTGAGTCGGATCGGGAACAGAATTTTCAGCTGCGGAGGCCCCAGGCGCTATAGATCCTAATAACATAGCTCCTCCTAGAAGTGAAACCCATACTTTTTTCAATTCATACTCACTCTCCCTAGTTAATGTTGAGGTAAAAAACACCCTGTTTGAAGAAGTCTTGCGCCATATATGTAAGTCTTGTTGCTCTTTTGAAACGTGAAGAAGCTGGATAAAAATGACCTTATGTAAAATATTAAGGTTTATTTTTTTGCAATTTCATCGTCTCGGCTCTGATATTAGCACAGAGGTTGTCGAACGAGAAGATTAATTTTACAAAATACCCCAAAATGAATCTTTAGTCCCTGATTTACTGTTTATTTGTCTTATTTGGTCGAAAATGATCGAGAGGGACTCAATGAACAAGAAAAGGGCGCCCCTTTGAGGGGACGCCATAATAAGGGGGGAAGGGGCGCAGACTTGTACACTGCACCCCTATTTTTTCGTCCATTATGAGCAGGCCTAAGTGACAGTTGCACAACGGCAAAGGTCTATGGACGGGATATGAGGATTATAGCGTATATGATTTAGTTTACGCCTACAGCGTCAAAAGATTTGGCAGCTGCAGTTGCTTGTGCCGAGTTTGCACCGTACAGATCATTTGCTGCTTGAATCACAGCAGCGCGTGCGTTGGAGAAATCGGAAGAAGAAGTCAGGTAGTTCGTAAAGGCACTGTAGTAAATTTGGACCGCTGCATCGCGGCCAATTCCATTTACTGCTACACCATGGAAAGTACCACCTTGTGCCAACAGATAGTAGGCTTTATTGATAATGCCGCTGTTCGTATGAACGCCACCGTTATCGGAGCTGCCTGTATACAAGTCGGAATAGTGATCTGGTTGATCATATAGCGTAGGATTGGACATAGAGCGCAGAGCATCGCCTGCAATGTTTGGCGTATAAATATCATCGCCTACAAGCCAGTTTTTACGCTGAATGTCATTGCCGATGACGTCCGAGAAAGCCTCATTCAATGCACCGGACTCTCCGTAATATTCCAAATTCGAAGTATACTCTGTGACACCGTGAGTAAGTTCATGACCTACCACATCGGGGTCCCCACTGAATGCGATAAATGTGCTACCGTCCCCATCTCCATAAGTCATTTGGGAGCCATTCCAGAAGGCGTTGTTGTAGCGGCTACCGTAATGGACTGTCGAACGGAGTTGCAGCCCGCGTCCATCAATGCTGTTGCGTCCGAATTTGGATTTATAGTAATCATATGTTTTGGCAGCATACGCATGGGCGTCCACGCCGGCTGGATCATTCCATACATTATCGGCATCGGTCAGAAGGGTACCTGGGATGCTTTGACGGTTGGAGGCCGTGTAGGTCACAATACCATTACCGCGTGTTGTATCTTTTAACTGGTAGCTACTACCGGAAGCCGTCGTGGTGAATGATTTGCTATCACCAAGCACACCTTTACCTGTGCCTGTCGCTTCATTAATGATGTCATACTGGAATACGATGCTGCCATCATTGGCATCAATAATGTAGCGAGTACGCAGTGGAGCAGGTTCTAAAACATTGACTTCTGTTACATAAACTAGCTGCAGGTCATCCCCTTTAGGATAGAAGTACAGATCAGCTTTAGGATCTACTTCTGGCTGCAGATTAGCGATTTTGGCAATGGAACTTTTTTCTGTCTCCACCGCCTCAATTTTGCTATCTTTCAGGGCAGATGCTTTATCAAGACTCAGCTCGTCCTTATCAGTAGATAGCGTTTTTCCGTTGTTAGCTGCTTCGGCGTAAGTGTCTTTGCTTACACTGCTTTGTTCCTCAACATCTTTAGAAATCGTATCGTCGGAGGTAGGGAGGGCTTCAATCCGTGCAGCTGCTTCTTTATATGCAGTGTAGACTGCTTCAGAAGCGCTGATTTTTGGAGTTGTACCTTGCGTAGCTTCAGCTTGCTGATCCTCAGTAACCACCGCTCCTAAGTAAGAGGTGACCTCACCAGATTTGCCCACATGAATAGTCTGTTCAGCTCCATATACGGGAATCCCGTTTACATACTGTTTCAGCCGATAATGGCTCACACCGGACTTGTCGCTTGTGCGATCAACGATTCGGAATTGTTCACGTACACTAGAGTTGTCCGCACCCAGCAACGATTTCTTTTGCCGATTCAAATAGCTCCATACAATGTCGTCCCCGGATACCGAGGAAGGGGCTTTCCATTGCTCGGCGTGAAAGGTCGGTGTAAGCTGAGTTGGCCCCGAAACGGAACTCTCCGCTGATGCACCAGACGCGACAGACCCTAATAACATAGCTCCTCCAAGAAGCGAAACCCATACTTTTTTCATTAAAAATTCACTCTCCTCGATTATTGTCAGGATGAATCATCCTGTCTTGAATAAGGCATTGCGCCATTTATGTAGGTCGTGTTGTCGTCTGGAATAGAAGAAAATGGAACATGAAGAGAAATACCGAAGTGTTATTCATGAAGCGTACGTGAAAAGAGGGTACTGCAGTATGAAGCATGTAGCTTAAAAAGGTGACAAACTCCTCCTTTCCTGTCGTATAAAAAGAAAATAGAAAAATGGTGGATAATGGAAAAATATTGACTTATGCAAAAAAAACAAATGTTGATTTTTTGAACTCCCATCATCTGGCTCTGATATTAGCACAGAGAATGACGAACGAGAAGATCTATGTCACAAATTTATCCAAAATGATTCTTTAGACCCTAATAACTCATTTATTTAATAGGATTAATAAGTTATGTAAAATAAAGTCGAAAATTGCTGTGTCGAAAAGACTCCACGATTGCCGTTACACACGGCTTTTGGACCGCATAGGTTATGTTGAACTGTCCTAATCATGCTGTCCATCTATACAGCAGGAAGGGAGGTGAGACGGGAGCATGAAGAAGCAGGGAAGAGCTGGATACAAGATCAAACGGAGGCGGCATTCCGGCGCTTACTATCATTCTAAGATGTGGCTGCCGTTACGAATGCCGAACATGCATAAGAATCCGGTAGCCCCTACCATGAGGGAGGTACTCGACACGGAGAGAGGGGCACAGATCGGCGAAGAGCGACCATCTGAACCGTCATCAGTGGGAAAGTTTTTCGTATCTGTCATTATTCCGGCCATGAATGAGCAAAAAACAATCGGAGCTGTGATTCGCGAAGCGCGCCGTGTCCATCCACATACAGAGGTTATCGTCGTTGAGAACGGATCACACGATAGAACGGCGAAGGTGGCAGCAGCGGCGGGAGCTCGTGTGCTTTCCTTTCCGGAACCGCTCGGACATGATGTTGGCCGTCGTATTGGAGCGGAGGCGGCATCCGGACAGATCCTGCTTTTCCTGGATGGGGATATCGTCATTCCCTGCGTTAGACTCCGGCCGTTTATACACGCCATATGTGCAGGGGCGGATGTGGTGCTGAATGATTACCATGGACCTGTGAATCGTACGCCCGTACACCCTGTAGTGGAGGCAAAGCATGTATTGAATATCTTGTCGAATCGTGCTGATTTAGGGGGAGCATCTATGACTGGCATTCCACACGCCATAAGTCAAAAGGCTCTAAAGAAAATAGGTCTAAAGCCCTTGGAGAAGCCTCCTTTATTTCAAGCTATGTCCATCGCCTCCGAGTTACGAGTGGTGACTGTATATGGAATAGCTGTCGGAAAAATAAATGCGACACGTAAAAAACAGAACGGCAAGGACCCGCTGGCAGATGTAATTGTTCAGGATCATCTGGATGCCATTGCCTGGCTTACATCGCGTCTGGGAACGCGTGCGGGATATACGGATTTGGAGCGCAAACGGATCAGAGACGAGGTGAAACTGTGAATAGACAGTATCGCAGAGGGAAGCGTGAAGAACCGAGTTGGGGCATGAGACGTGTTCAGCGAAAACGAGGAACGACGACTTCAATGCATAGCCGTAGGATGAGAAAGCCCACACCTCGGGCGAAAGGAATGACCGAAGTGACTCCGCCTGTGGAACGCGAAGTTCCGGGAGATATTGTGTTACAGGGAACGGCAGCGGCCGTGGTCAGCGCCTGTAATGAAGAGTCAACGATTGACCGGGTACTGGGCGAGCTGGAAAAACTTCCGCTTACGGATATCATTGTCGTATTGAACGGCTGCACGGACGGCACGCGCTCCACCGTAGCCAAACATCATCCCAGTGTGACTCTTGTCAACGTGCCGGATCGACTGGGGCATGATGTTGGCCGGGCGGTAGGTGCGCGTATGACGCAGGCTGATATTGTGCTGTTCGTGGACGGAGATTTGCCGATTCCAGCATCTGATTTGCTGCCTTTTCTCCACGCGGTGGATCAGGGAACGGATGTTGCGCTTAATGATCTGGGCAGACATTTGCCGCCCTATGCCCAGCAGGACAGCGTGACACGGTGCAAAGCATTCCTGAATCGCGTACTGCGCAGGCCGGATTTGGGAGCAAGCTCATTGACCGCCGTACCGCATGCATTATCTCGGCGTTTACTGGATCAGCTTGGCTCAGCCGTGCTTGCCGTACCGCCAAAAGCCCACGCCCTGGCAATTCTGCATGGCATGATCGTGGCGGCAGTACATGCTGTCGATGTCATTAAAACAAACCGTAAGCGGACCTTCAATGTTGGCAAAGGGAACGCTATGGAACAGCTGATCGTCGGTGATCATGCAGAGGCACTGACGACGGTGTTTCAGGTAGCCGGGTATTCCCCGCTCGGGCCTGTTCCAACACGGGTAGACGTTGCCAAAGGGAGGAATGCACAATGAGTCTGACGAGCATTATTATTCCGACTTATAACGGCCTACATCTGTTAAAGCCGTGTATTGAGGCAATTCGGACACATACGATAGATGTACCGTATGAAATCATTGTTGTGGACAACGCTTCGAATGACGGAACGGATGATTTTTGTGCATCCGAGCGGCTGATCAGCATACGTCTTCCTGAAAACAGGGGCTTTCCAGCAGCATGTAATATGGGGCTCCGGCTGGCCTCGGGTGATCAGTTCGTTATTTTAAACAATGATGTGACGGTTACGCGGGGATGGCTATCGATTATGTTGGCTGCATTGCAGAGCGAAAGCATGGTGGGATTGGTGGGACCGGTGACGAATTACGTCAGCGGTATTCAGCAGATACACGGATTGGAAGGAGATTTGGCCAGTTGTCTGAGATATGCTGAGCAGAATAATGCAAGTAATCCCGCCAGATGGCAAGAGGTCAAGCGGTTGGTCGGGTTTTGTTTGCTGTTCCGGCGCGATCTGATGGAACGGATCGGATTGCTGGATGAACGGTTCAGCCCCGGACATTATGAGGATGACGATTATTGTCTGCGCGCACGCGTGCATGGCTACAAGCTGCTCATGTGCAACGACTGTTTTGTCTATCACGAGGGGAATGCGAGCTTCTCACGCTCGGAGACTTCCTGGATTGAAGAGCTGATCGAGCGGAACTATCGTTTGTTTATAGAGAAATGGAGCATAGATCCCAGAATGTTCATCGAAACTGGGAACACTGGGGTTGCATGCACTGAACATGCTGTCGAAGGAGGAAGGAAGATATGAAAGGGGTTATTCTCGCAGGAGGAACCGGATCGCGCCTTCATCCGTTGACTACATTACTCAACAAGCATCTGCTTCCGGTCGGCAAGTATCCCATGATCGTATATGGTATCGAGAGGCTACGACAGGCTGGAATCACCGATATGCTTATTATTATTGGTAAACAATCGGCCGGGCTGTATACCGATTTTTTGGGCAGTGGCAGTGATTATGGTGTCCAACTGACATACCGGATTCAAGAAAAGGCGGGCGGCATTGCGGAAGCACTCGAACTGGCAAGAAGCTATATGCAATCAGAAGAGAAATTCACTGTTTTGTTAGGTGATAATTTGTTCAAGGAAGACTTGGGACCTGTGATCGAACGGTTCAAGCTACAGTCCCCAGGGAGCGCCAGAGTGTTGTTGAAAAAGGTGGCAGATGCTCGTCGTTACGGGGTACCCGTATTTGATCCTGAGCGCCCGGAGAGCATTACGCGGATTGAAGAAAAGCCGCAGCATCCCCAATCCAAATATTGCGTTACGGGTATCTATATGTACGATACTGCCGTGTTCGATAAGATCCGGCAAATTACACCTTCGGCACGCGGTGAGCTTGAGATCACGGATGTTAACAACTGTTATGCCGCTGAAGGCAAGCTGGAATATGATATTTTACGGCGCTATTGGAGCGACGCAGGAACCTTCGATTCCCTTCAGGAAGCTGGAGTGAAAATGAAAGGACTTCTACCCTGATCTCAACGAAACACCATCCGGCCGGGCCAGGCATATAGTATAGGCATAATGCCACCCGGAGGAGTGAACGGCATGAAACGCCTGAGTATGCAAAGGAAACACAGCAAGCGGCTCGGAAAGAAAGGCTATTGGTCAGGATATAAAAGGGGCCAGGAGCAGGGCAACAGGTTGGGCCAGGCTTCGTTCGGCAAGGTTTTTGAAGGTGTCAGTATTATCATTCCGTCCTACAATCAGCTTCAACAACTCCGTGCATGCATTCACCGTATTGAGGAGAATACGAGCCATCCTCACGAAATTATTGTGGTGGACTGCGGATCGACGGACGGGACATCCACCTATTTGCTCCGTAAAAGCATCGCTGTGCGTTATGCGCTGTTAAAAAAAGATGTTCAAATGATAGGCAGTCTGAATCAGGGGCTGATGATGGCAAAAGGTACAACTATTGTGGTACTGGATCAAAACTCTATGGTGACCCCCGGCTGGTTGGATCGGTTATTAGGGTGTTTATACAGCGATCCGCGTATTGGTGTTGTCGGGCCTGTAACGAATGGTCCATTCAAAGAACAGCAGATTGAGGTTCCTTATATGAACGAAAATGGAGCCCGTCAATTTGCCATGAGCTTCAATATTCCCAATCCGGATGCATGGCGAAAGGCCGAAAGCTTAGCCGGATTTTGTTTATTGCTGCGCAGAGAGACATTGGAAAAAACGGGCTACTGGGACGAAGGCTGCCACAGTACTGAGGAAGCCCATGTAGATTGGCTATTGCGTGTGCGTTTGTTGGGGATACGTATGGCAATTGCCGGAGATGCTTTTATCCATTATGAAGAAAGAGATCGGGATACGGTGTATGGTTTTCCTCAAACGACCGAAAAAAGCGGTTCAATGGAGGAAAGCAGCCGGAACCGATCCTTTTTTGTACAAAAGTGGGGAGACGCGGATAAGCTGTTCCGCAATCTGGAATTCAGTACAGCGGAGACGGACGGCCAGATATCAACAGGTAAGGGAACACACGTATCAGCGGCAAGCTTTTATCCCATCGGAGCGGTTGTTCAGGGACCGTCCGGTGCAGTATTTCGGTTAGAGCCGGGAAGAAGGCGGTATCTGCATGGAGTCAGCGCTGCGAGAGGTGAAAATGTGCGCCCTGTTAGAGTGTCTCAGCTGGATTTGTTGGTGCTTCCCTTGGTAGGGAAGCCGGAGGCCACAGTTTCCAGCAGCATTAATGCACCTGTAGCTGAGCTGCCAGAGGAACCCATTCCTGTACTGGCGGCTCCCGATCTGGAGAACATGTCCATGCTGCCCACACTGAATATACCGGCTCAACGCAAGCGATGGATCGAGGTATTGTATGCTGAGGGCGGGCAACTGTATCAAATCGGTAACGGCTGGAAAAGGCCGTTCCATACCCTGTACGCTGCGATGAGCTGGCGGGCAGAGGACTACCGAATTCAGTTTTTGTCTCCCGGAGATTTGTCGGCTTTGGTGGAGAAGCAGCCTATTATTGCTCCACCAGTGCTGCACGGGCATCTGTAATGATCTGAATAGGCGCTTTTAGGCGGAACCGACTACTCGCTGCGGCATACGCTGTAGTAGCGGAAAGCCCGTAGGTAATTCGTGCGTTCCGCACGGCGGAGCACATAAAGGAGGGGCTTATGCATAACGAGTTAGATGATTTGCTGATCCACATTTCGCACTCGCAGCAACAGATGTCAAGGTTGTTGGATGCGGAACGGCAGGTGGTTGTGCGCATGGCGCAGATCATACATGAACTGCCAGATGAGGAGCCGCGTTTTGACGGAATTCCGGGCATTCTCGACAGCTCGGGACAAGTAAACAAAAGCATTGTGGCCTACTTGAACGGTATTGCCGATCTTCAGGAAGCAATGGCTGAAATGCTCGTTCGTGTCGTGAAAGAGACGGCATACCCGGAAGAGGAGTAACGTACCAACCGAGGGCAGGGAGTGAACACATGAGTAGGGAACAAGCAATGATTCACATGCTGGACGCAGCCTCCAAAATGCAGCGGAATGTGTCTATGATCCTGGAGGCCAAGGCGGTCGAAGCAGAAAAAGTGCGTAATTGGGCGTTGAACCATCTGGCCCCCCACGCATTTGACACCGATGAAGAGCAGTTGGGACGGCCTTTGGAAATTCACGAGCAGATGGTGGAAATGTTGGAGGGATTAACGCGGCTTCAGACTGGACTTTGCAGCAATCTCAAAGCATTGCTGGATCAGGATGAGCAGCAGGGTGGCGGCATGGAAGGGATGATGGGAGGAATGGGCTCGGGGGATATGAACTAATGAGCATGAGGCGTGAACGTGAGATCAAGCTGGATATGATGGAGTCTATTGCTGCCAGCCAGCACGCCGTTGCTCGGATGCTGACCAGTCTTGCGGACTTGACGCCCCATGCGGATATGTCGGCTACCCGTCTGGAAGAAACCATCCGTATACTCAGCAACTACCAGGGAGAAATCACGCAAATGTTGGCGGGTATTCCATTAAGACGACAGGTATATGGAAAACCGACTAAGCCGTGGCTCCATGTGCCTGTTCAGAAAAATGAAACCACCACGAGAAAGCAAAGGAGGAATGAAAATGAGTACAAGGTGGGAACGCGCCACTCGGGACAAAGCCCGCAAAAGACGTAAAGATGCCCGGCGTTCCAGCATTCGCAGATTAAAACGAAGAAGAAGACGTCTCCTTGCTCTAAGACGCCGTAAAAGGGGACTTTATTCTGCACGTAGAAGACATCCTCATTTGCGGCGGCGGAAAAAACCTCAAGCTAACCCGGTGGCAGCCCCTTCTGCGGAGAATCCACAGCCCGGGACTGTTGCATTGGAGCATGATCCGCAGGCATTTCAGCAGGGATATGATGCAGCTTACAACGAGGGTTTCAATTCAGGTTTTGCCAAAGGTTATGAAGATGGACACCAGCTCGCTTACAAAGCTCAGTAAACTGGGCAAATCATCTATTACTGTTCACCCCCGAAGCTAACAGCTTTGGGGTTATTTGCGGTTCGGCAGTTGGACGGGCAAACGCCAATTTTGTCCGGGCAGTGGCAGTCGTCCATGATGCGTTTGACCCCTCCGCATATAGTTTAGGAGTGACAGAAGTTTATCCTACAACAGGACAGGGTGAAGGATGTGAACGATCAACAAAGCGGAAATGAACGCGAAGCGTACCGATGCGGCTATCGGGAAGGACGCAGAATGGGCGGTTGCACGGCTGCTCTGTCACAGGTCGTGGCAATACAGCCTGCTGTTCGTCATTTGAAAGTGTTGTATATTCCGCAAGGTTTCGCAGCTATAGACACAGGTGTGCAAGAGGCATTAGGCCAAATATGCAGCTCTTGCGTCATCGGTACGCCTGCTACGATGCTAGCTGACGCCGAGGCTCAACGTCCAGACCTCGTGCTGGTCATGAACGGGCTGCATGTTTTTCCGGCGGATCATCTGGAGCAGGTGCAACAAATACGAGCCCTAGGCATTCGGACGGCCATATGGTTTGTAGATGATCCTTACTTTACGGAGGATACGGCGTTGATCTGTCAATCCTACGATGTCGTATTTACGCACGAAATTTCTTGCCTGCCGTTTTATCGCGATCAGGGAGTAACGAGGGTTCACTATTTGCCGCTGGCTGCGTCAGCTCGTATCTTTTATCCCCGAAGAGTAGAGCGGGAGCATCAGCATGATATTTGCTTCATTGGAAATGCCTTCTGGAACCGTGTGAAGCTGTTCGACCACCTTGCTCCCTTCTTGGCGGACAAAAGAGTGCTGATCGTAGGTGGGCACTGGGATCGGCTGACCCGGCGGGATGTGCTGGAACGCTTTATCCGTCCGGGTTTTATGGAGCCGGAAGAGACCGCTCAATATTATAACGGCTCCAAAATTGTCATCAATATGCACCGCCCGACAGACCCCGGACTGGATAATCGGAATACACACCAGCTTTCAGCGGAGTCCATCAATCCTCGGACATACGAAATTTCTGCTTGCGGCACGCTTCAAATGACGGATGTTCGGAAGGATTTGAGCCGTTATTACCGACCAGGCTATGACATTGAAACCTTCTCTGGAGCAGAGGAACTGAAAGTGAAGCTGGACTACTATCTCAAGCATGACTGGGAACGCGAACGCATGGCCTGGCGCGCATTGTACACGACTATGCAAAAGCATATGTACTCCAATCGCATGGAAGAACTGCTGGACAAGGCGATGGCCTAAAGTAAACACCATAAACAGTGAGGAGTGAAAGTGATGACGATATCTACGACAGGACCGTATGACCCGGCTGTTCACCAGACGGCGGCAGCCTCCTGGGAAAGGGGGAGAATTGCGGGAGTGCATGACGGATATGACGAAGGATATCTGCGCGGACGTGCTAACGCAATTGTTGCACGGATGAAAGCAGTTTTCTCTTTTCGACAAATCCATGTACTGTATGTCGTCTCAGGCAAAGGCCTTCCGTATTCTCCGCTGGATGAGGCGGTCATTACCACGTTGCAAAGCATGACGGCTCAGGTTACCGTAACAGACCCACGTCAGCCGGTAGGAGATATTGCCGCTCAGCTCCGTCCGAATCTGATGCTGGCACTGGATGGAATGGATCTTCCGTTGGAGCAGGTTACTGCGGTACGCCAGTTGGGCATCCCCACCGCCATCTGGCTAACGGATGATCCATATTACACCGACACGACGACTAAAATTGTTACGAATTATGATTATGTGTTCACGTTAGAGATGAACTGCATGGAGCTGTACCGTCAGTTGGGTTGCACGTCTGTGCACTATTTGCCCTTTGGAGCATTTCTGACTCACTATTTCCCACTCAGCTCGCCCGCTTCGGTACGACGTGAGATTGGGTTTACAGGCTCAGCCTACTGGAACCGCATCTATTTCTTCAATCCGATTATGCCGCAGCTCATGGCTCGTAACATTAAAATCAACGGAATCTGGTGGGATCGTCTCCCGGATTATCAGTCGTACGGTGACAAAATTGAGCTGGGTCGCTGGATGTCTCCGGCCGAAACCAATGATTCGTATAACGGCAGCAAAATCGTAATTAATCTTCATCGTTCCCATCAGGATGATTCGGTGAACAACAACTCATTGAAAATTCCGGGGGCTTCGCCCAATCCGCGCACGTTTGAAATTTCTGCCAGTGGCACGTTGCAACTGACAGATACAAGAGATGATCTGGCTCGTTTTTATAAGCCGGGGGAAGAGATAGAGACCTACAGCTCTCAGCAGGAATTGCTGGAGAAGGTTGAGTTTTATTTGACGCATGAAAAAGAGCGCCATGAAATTGCCCTACGTGCTCTGGAACGAACCCTGCGGGAGCACACGTATGGTCACCGGATTGACCAACTGTTGTCGGTCATATTTCCATAAGGTGATTCACACGTCCGATGGTTGCTATTTTAAAGGAGGTGAACTCCGATCAAGCCGAAAATGATGCTATTCAGCCATGTTAGCAATGTCCGCAGTATTACGGGGGCAGAGAAGCTGCTATTGCAATTTTGTCTAGACATGCGTACGTACTTCGATTGTATTCTCGTAACGCCTGGTGAAGGGCGGCTGACCTCAATGGCCCGCAAGCGCGGAATCACCGTTCTGACACAGAACCTGTTCATGCTGCATGGCATGTATACCCCATATGAGGGATTGGCGCAGGATGCGGAGAATTTGCGGACCCATGTGGCGTATGCACCATTGTTCCAGATGCTTCGGCATGCTCGACCTGATGTGGTGCTGGTCAATACCTGTGTGAACGTCATGCCTGCAATGGCTGCCCAAGAGCTTAATATTCCGGTGATCTGGAAAATAACCGAGGTCATTAACCAGAATGCGTATACGCCAGTTTCTGTTTCTATCATTGAGCGCTATAGCCAATGGGTCATCGGCATTTCGCAAGCTGTAATGCGTCCTTTGCATGGTGGGGGACTGACACGTCCGCATACGGTGTTGTCTCCCTGCCGGGATATGGATATGCCATCTCCCAAAGAGCATGTGCTGGAACGGAAAAGGAAACGTGAAAAACTGGGGCTGCGGGATTTCCATATTTGCATTGGTTATATTTCTTCCTTTATTTACGAAGCCAAAGGGCTGTTGCCTTTTGTCCAAATGGCTCTAAAGCTGTGCGAAACCAATTCACGGTGTCGTTTCTGGATCATCGGCAGCTCGGTGGACTCGGAATATTACGTAAAATGTGTCTCTTTAATCCGCCAATCTCGTTATAGCCGCCGCTTCCAGTTCAATTCATTCGAGGAATCCGTATCAACGGCCTATAGCGCAATGGATATTGTTGTAATCCCAAGTATGGTGGAGGAAGGCTTTGGCCTGACCGCCCTGGAAGGGCTGGTTTACGGTAAGCCCGTGGTAGCCTTTGCGCAGGGTGGACTTGTGGAGTTGATGGAGGCGACCGGAAATACAGATTTTTTGGTAGAGCCGGGGAACAGCGACATGCTGGCGCAAAAAGTGGGCTATCTGCTCGATCATCCCGAAGAAGTGGAACGGATTGGTGTGCGTAACAACAGTGCGGCTACACGTGTATACGGACCTGATTCCTACCGAGGTAGTTTACACCTCATGGTCAGTCAATGGGTATGTCATCATCCGCATTGGTTCCCGTTGATTCAGCAGCCGGGTGGACCTGTATGGACGAGGGAAGGAGAAGGGTTGCGTCAGGTCACCGCTATACCGGAGGGATATACCAGCACGATTCGAGAATTTCCCGAATCGGTGGTGTGTCAACTGCCTGTGCTGGGCCTGCCGCCAATCGAATATGCAGCTATTCAAGGCTTGCCACAACCAGTATCCCCTTTACCTGACTCACCACCCGAATTGCCCCGCGGCAAGCGTAGTATTCGGGCGAGATGGCCAAAGGGCCGCAAGCGTACCCGACTGCGGAATCGCAGGTATAAGAGAAGCGGCGGCAAGAGTCGCCTCAAGAAAATTCACGGGTCCCCGTTGTCGAAGGGACTTTATCCGAAAACCAAGTCCAGACAGAAACTCAAGCGGAAATTCAAGCACCGGTCACGGCGACACAATACGCACAAGCAGAAGCGAGTCACGCTCAAGGCTGGACAGCATACAAAACAACGGTCCGGGTGAACCTACGCCGGACCGTTGAGATGACGTTAAGCTGGAGCACAGCCAGTCTGCTGGATGGCTATCCTTCATTGAACGCCACAATTCAATGAAACAACGACAGCAAAGGTGGGTTCCAAAACCATGAAAATATTGACCGTGCTCGGCACAAGACCGGAGATTATACGGCTCAGCCTGATCATTCCGAAGCTGGACCGCCATGCAGATGAACATGTGCTTGTGCATACGGGCCAAAATTACACCGAAAGCCTGAGCGGGCAGTTCTTTCGCGAACTGGGACTGCGTGCCCCGGATTATGTACTTCAGGAGAAAGCGGGGACACTGGGCAAACAGTTGTCCGCCATGTACTCGCAGATGGAGGATATTTTAAACAAGGAACGCCCCGATCATGTGCTATTGCTCGGTGATACGAACAGCGCTTTATGTGCCTTACTTGCGGAACGTATGGGTTATCCGGTCGTGCATATGGAGGCGGGGAACCGCTGTTATGATCTGGATGTGCCGGAGGAGAAGAACCGGCGTGTCATTGATGCGATATCTACCATTAATATGCCTTATACGGAGCAAAGCAAGCAGCACCTACTACGCGAAGGCTTCCCAAGCCAACGAATTATACTGACTGGAAATCCGATCTACGAAGTGATGCAGCACTATAAGAAAGAGGTATCGAGCAGTGGAATTTTGAAAAAGTTGGGACTGTCGCCGGGAGAATATTTCCTGGTCACTGCCCACAGAGCTGAAAATGTGGACCATCCACCGCATTTGCTGGCTATTTTAGATGGTCTTAACCGGGTAGCCCAGCAGTTCGGGCAGCGGGTCATTTGCAGTATTCATCCCCGCACTGCCGCCCGAATCGCAAGCCACCCGCCGATCCAGCTTGATCCGCTAGTGGAATTTCACGAACCGTTCGGTTTTTTTGACTTCGTTCTGCTGGAGCGGCATGCCCGCTGCGCTTTGACGGACAGTGGTACCGTACAGGAAGAATGCTGCGTCATGGGGGTGCCGACGGTTACGATGCGCCGGACGACCGAACGGCCGGAAACGGTAGATTGCGGTAGCAATATCGTGTCTGGTCTTGATGGCGAGGTTATAGCAAACGCGGTAGCCATAATGACCGGGATGACCCATAAGTGGCAATGTCCCACGGGCTATCTGGCGGAAGATGTGTCGGATAAGGTAGTTAAATTTCTGCTTGGAGGGAAACGGCATGTTTGAAAACCAACGTATCTTGGTTACCGGCGGTACCGGCTCCTGGGGGCATGAGCTGGTTACCCAGTTACTGCCGCGTAACCCCAAAGAGGTCATTATCTTTTCACGCGGAGAATCCAGTCAGGTTGCAATGAACAGGCAGTTTGAGGATGAACGGCTCAGCTTCTGTATTGGAGATATTCGGGATAAGGATGCGCTGACCACCGCTTGTCAAGGAGTAGACTATGTATTTCATTTGGCAGCGCTCAAACACGTTCCCGTCTGTGAAGATCAGCCCTACGAGGCACTCAAAACCAATGTCGTAGGCACCCAAAACGTGATCGAGGCCGCTGTTGCCAATCAGGTAAAGAAAGTCATTTATATATCGACTGACAAGGCCGCGAATCCGTCCAATTTTTACGGTATGACGAAGGCGATTGGAGAAAAACTGATTGTTTACGCCAATCTGCTGAATAGTGATACACGTTTCGTGACGGTGCGCGGCGGTAATGTTTTGGGCACCAACGGAAGCGTGGTGCATCTGTTCCAAAGCCAGATTCGCCAAAAAGGCAAGGTTTCGATCACAGATATGAACATGACCCGCTTCTTCCTGACCTTGCGTGATGCGATCAGTCTCCTGTTCAAAGCCTCGGTGGAAAGTGTCGGCGGGGAAATTTTTATCATGACCATGCCAACCTGCCGTATTTTGGACTTGGCTGAGGTGCTCATTGAGGATTCAGGTGTGGAAAACGTAGAAATTGTAGAAAAAGGTGTGCGTCCCGGCGAGAAAATTCATGAGATTTTGATGAGTGACTTTGAAAGCCTGACGACGGTAGTCTATGACGAGCAATATTTGGTCATTCTCCCAACGCTGAATATTCCTCAATTAAAGGACCGCTATAATCAGTGCCCTCCCGTGTCATTCAGCAGCTTTAGTTCGGAGTTTAATTTGATGTCGAAAGAGGAGATTCGCAGCATACTCCAAAGCGGGGGGTTCATCAAATGAAGCTGCTTATTTTGGGTGGTAACGGCATGGCGGGCCATGTTCTGGTTAAGTATTTCCAAAATCAGAGCGGGTATAACGTGTTCTACACCACCCGTGATCCCGAAAATAAAGGCGGCCTGCTGCTGGATGTAAAGGACAGCTTTATGGTGGAGCAACTGGTACGGAGTGTACGGCCAGACGTTATGATTAACGCGGTAGGCGTACTGAATCAGCATGCCGGGGAGGATCAGATTGCAGCATACCAAATCAATGGATTGCTGCCACATCTTCTCCGGCGGACAGCGGACAGTATTGGTGCCCGATTGATTCATATCAGCACGGATTGCGTATTCGAAGGAAATCGGATACCTGGTTTATATAAGGAGACGGATCAACCCGATGGGACAAGTGCCTATGCTTTGACGAAAATACTCGGAGAAGTAAAGGCCGCAGGGCATCTGACTATCCGTACCTCCATTATCGGGCCGGAAATTCGGCCGGGAGGCATTGGTCTGCTGCACTGGTTCTTGCAGCAGAGCGGAGACGTTAACGGGTATCGCCGAGTCTTTTGGAACGGGGTTACGACGTTGGAATTAGCGAAGGCGATACAGGTGCAGATGAATGAGCCGCTGGACGGACTCATTCATCTGGTTCACCCTGAACCGATCAGCAAGCATGATTTGCTGCTGCTGTTCAAAGACATCTGGAAAAGGGAGGATATTCGGATCGTGCCGAAAGATGAGCCGGTGCAGGACCGGACGCTTCGTTCTACCCGGGCCGATCTGCTCTACGATGTTCCTCACTACAGCATCATGCTGAAGGAGCTGCTGGAATGGACGGAAGCACAGCGGAACAACGTCGGCCTGTCATAGTCATTACCGGAGCGGCGGGCTATACCGGGATGCATGCCTGCCGCCATTTTGCAAAGCTCGGTTGGGAGGTAGCGGCGCTGACTCGCACTGCCGCTTCCGTCCCAGAACTGATCTTACTGGCTCACGATGATGAAAATAACAACCCAGAGGCGGAGACCCGTAGCTGTATTACGCCTTATGTGTGTGACTTGCTCGACAAGAAACGTCTAGAAGAAGTATTTAGACAGATTGCTCCAGATTACGTGCTTCACCTAGGTGGTAAAAATTCTGTCCCTGAATCTTGGCAAAGCCCCCTGCTATACATGGAATCCAATGTACTGTCCACTCTGTATCTGCTCGATGTACTGCGACCTTTCCCCAAAGCCAGAATTGTCGTGGCGGGTTCTCGGCTAAAGACAGCTTTGCAAGCACCGTATCATCCAACGCATCCATACAGCCTTAGCAAAAGCCTTCAAGAGGCAGTCGCGCTCTCGTGGGGCGCGCTGTTCGAACAATCCGTCATGCTGGCAGAGCCTTGCAACTTGATCGGTCCGGGTCCATCTACCGGATTTTGTGCATTACTCGCGGGGTATATCGTTCAGACGGAACGTCTGGAGGGGCAGTCCGTAACTGAAACTGCCCCGTTTCGGGTATCTTCCCGACATGCACAACGTGATTTCCTCGACGTTCGTGATGCCGTTCGCGCATACGGGGTGCTATTGGAACAGGGTGTGCCAGGCCGAGTTTACTCGGTCTGCACAGGCCGCATTGTGGAACTTGGCAATATCGTAGAACGTATGGTTGGGCTGGCCAAAACATCTATTCCTATACAATGGGGGGATGTGGCAGAGTCAGCATCCACCGAGGCATACCGTGCGAAAGAGCTGGAGGACATGGGCTGGAAGCCGACCATACAGCTGGGGCAATCGCTGGAGGATATGATTCAATACCGCCGAGCTGGAAAGGAAGGAACGATATGAGACCGAAAGTAACGATCGTCATTCCCTTTTATAACTGTGCATATGTGGATCAGGCTTTGCAAAGTGCACTAGAGCAAACTTATGGACCCCTCGAGATTATTGTCGTCGATGACGGGTCCACGGAACATGTTGATATGCTTCAGCCCTATCGTCCATATATACATTATTTGGGCAAATCCAACGGTGGAACAGCCAGCGCCCTGAATCATGGTATCCGACATGCCAGCGGGGAATATATTGCCTGGCTCAGCTCCGACGATACCTATCATAGGGACAAAATTAATAATCAGGTTTCTTTTATGGTGGAAAACGGTGCGTACATCTCCCATACCAATTTCAATTTCATTAATCAATACAGCCAAGTCACAAGTTACCAGGCAGCCGCCGTGTTTCCGTCTATGACGGAGTTTTACCGTTTTTTTCAGCAAGGAAATCCGGTCAATGGATGCACGGTTATGTTTAAAAAGGAGCTGTTTGCACATATCGGTTTGTTTGATGAACTGCTGCCGTACACACATGATCTGGATATGTGGTACCGAGTGATGCTGGCGGGATATCCATTTCCTTTTCTGAACGAGTCCTTGGTTAACTACCGCTGGCATGATGAAATGGGAACCAAAAAACATTGGCCCGCTGTGGAGCGGGAGTACAACATAACCCAAGCACGTTATCGAGATCGCTTCAGTCAGGTGTTGAGTGGTTTATCCTCATGAAGCCGAAAGTCTGTCAGGGGGGATTGATATGGTAGATACGGGGATTGTTATGCCACTGTACAAACAGGATATCGGCTATCTGCAAGCCGCGATCTCATCCGTACTAGCCCAGAGCTACAGGGCATTTCGCTTCATCATTGTTATTGACGGAGCGCCGGAAATGGTGGGACCAGCGCTCCACGCAGCAATGGGAGACCCGCGCGTTCAGTTGGTTACACTCCCTCAGAACAAAGGAGTATCCCACGCCCTTAACTGGGGATTCGATGAGTTGTTTAAAGATCCAGCGATCAAATATGTGACCTGGGTATCCAGCGACAATGTTTATAATTCTTCCTTTATTGAACGATTACGGCAGGAGCTGGAGCAGGGGCCGGACTCACTCGGCCTTGTGTTCTCTACCTTCCGCCAGGTTGATGCATATGGGAACCCGTTGTATGACGAGCAGCATCAACAAGCTTTGATCCGGTACCAAGGCCAGCCGCATCATGAACTGCTGAATGCCAGCATTGTCGGGGTTTCATTTATGTACAAAAGCAAATATGCCCGCCAGATTGGCGGCTATCGGCTGCAACCAGTTGAGGATTATGATTACTGGCTGCGGCTGACCGAGACGTGCAGCATGAAATTCATCCCGGAGATCCTGATGGATTACCGGGTGAATTCCACATTTAGTGTATCGGCTGGTTTGCACAGCCAGAAGGAGCACCGACGCTGGCGGCGCGCATTCCAAATCGCCAAGTATGAGGCAAGAGCACGCCGGGGCATCCCACTTGAAATGACCATTTTAATGCCTGTCACGGATATGGCTCAAGCTGAATCATTGCTGGATAATCTGCTGGAGCAGCACTACAGCAATTGTGTGGTACGGTTGCTGGATTTAACGCCAGAACAGGGAGCCAGCGCTTTCCTGTCGATGATGCTCGATCCTCGGTTAATCGTAACGCCACGTCAGCATTATTCGGTCCAAGAAGCACTGGTTCAGGCTATTGGTGAAACAACGACCCGCTTTGTAGTATGCTTCGGTGTCAAACCATATATTGCTGTGACGGATTTGCTGTATCTTACGGATTTGTTGCGCCCATTACAGGATACACATGCCTTTTCCTACTATACAGATGACCACTCAACCATCGGCAGCGGCCGAGGAGTTCAGTCCGTACCGCCGGAATGGAATTACGTGTATTACACCCACAGATTGCACCAAGCACTGGAGCAGGGCAACTTTAAATAACAGGAGACAGCGCTGGGATTGTGGTCAGCTCCGACTGAAGAACACGATGCTCCTGTACAACATTACCAAACTGATCCAGTCCAAAGTTGGAGAGCACGACATTGGAAGGTGCAGCGGAGGCCACGTTGTATTGTACCTCATAGGCAAGAACCCCTTGTATAAAGAAGGTACGTCGGGCAATGGAGTTTGCAGGTAAGTTAACCGATGTCACATACAGTGGTGTCTTGGTATCCGGTACAAGCGAGAAAAAAATTTGGATGGTCACGGTTGCCGCATTCACTGTATCCTCGTTGACCAAATTTACAACGACATTGGAGCAGGCAGTACCAAAATCTCTAGTGTTGGTCATATATCCGGTTGTAAAAGCCAATCGAATCATCCTCTCAAAAAACAGAATATTGGAAAACCCCTGAAGGGATGCTTCTATACTATGAATCTATTGAAAAGAAAGCTTGTATGGTTGTCTGTATGCTGTGCTGAAAAAAGTACATTTTGATAGAAATAGCATGTCCATTTATATAATGAAGGGAATGCTCGCGATGCCTTTGAATTTTCAGGTGACACCCAGCGGGTTGCCCAAATTTGAGCCCAGTGTCGCCGTTAATTTGTTGAATCCGAATATTGTTGTGGCTGTCGCTGTTGACTTTAGCAGCGGGCCCCCGCTGATTGGACTGTATCGTTCCTTGGACGCTGGGGCGAACTGGACTGATACTTTACTGCCCATTCCACCGGGATATACAGGAGCTGAGGCAGGAATGGTAGCCTATCTGTTCCCGAATATTTTCATCATATCCGCACATGTGTTTCCGGGAAATGAGAACGGGGCTGTCGTGATCTATCGCTCTACGGACGATGGAGCCACCTTTGATCCCCCAGTGGTTATTAATCCGGGCTATGGAGATTACATTAATAATGACTGGACCAATATTACGACGGATAACAACGGGGCAAGTCCCTATCTCGGGCATGTCTATGTCACGTATAACCGTCAATATAATGTGGATTTTAATGCTCGTTCTGCGGCGTTCTACCAGCGTTCCACCGATGGAGGACTAACTTGGGATCAACCGTTATTGCTTTCGAATATCCAATCTTCTACAGAGCGACCTGAACCTGCGGTCGACAAATTTGGCAGTGTCTATGTCAGTTGGATTCGTACGGGGCCACAAACACCGGCTTTTTTTATTCGGAGATCCTTTGATGGAGGGGCAACTTTCAGCGGGGATATTCTTGTGTCCAATATAACGCTGGTGCCCAATCCTTTGCCCGTCCCCGGATATGACTTTCGGATATTGAACTTCCCCAGCTTGGCTGCAGACTGCTCGGGTGTGCCTTCCACAACAAATACGCTATATGCCGTTTGGCAGGATTTTGGTCAGGGATACAGTAATATTTTGTTGTCCAAATCAAGCGATTTCGGCGGTACCTGGAGTGCTCCGATCATCGTGACGGACAGCCCGCCAGGCTCGCAAAATTTCTTTCCTGCGATTTCGGTGTCGCCTAAGACGGGACTGGTCGTTGTCGTGTACTATACCAATCGCTTGGACGGCTTTAATCTGGATGTGTTTGCCGCCCAATCGTTAGATGGAGGCAACACCTTTACGAACAGTCGTCTCACGACGACCTCCTTTAATCCGAATGTCGGTGGAGGCGAATCAGAGCTGATCGGCGACTATATTGATGTCGCCATCGTACCGCCGAATAGTTACATTTCCGTCTGGACGGATACGCGTACAGGCAGCCTGACGATTTTTGCCGGTGTACCGGGAGGTGAAGCCTGATGCCGAACGTACAGCTCACGCCTAACGGAAGGCTGGCGCAGGAACCGAGTGTAGCTTTCAACCTGCTCGACGGTACCATTGTGTCTGCGGCGACTGATTTTACGACAGGGCCGCCGTTGACGGCGGTATACCGTTCAGGTAACGGCGGTGTCTCTTTCACCCAGCAGATTTTACCGCTACCAGCCGGCTATGTAGGGGCGGAATCCCATAGCGTCAGCTACGGTTTTCCCAACTTGTTTGTCATAGCCTGTCATGTATTTACCTCGGATGGGTTGAGCGGTACCATCGCTACCTATGTATCCAGAGATAACGGTAATACATTTGATCCACCCGTGATTGCCCAGCGAGGGTATGGGACATTTGTCAACAATGTTGAGGTCAGCGTGAAATTTGATACTTCTCAGGTCAGCTCCTATACCGGAAACATCTATTTATGTTATACGCATCAATACAATCCTAACTTTTTCGGCGGGTCTGTCATGTTTTTCCAGCGCTCGCGGGATGGAGGGATCACGTGGGATACACCCGTGGTGCTCACCCCTGGCTCCAATCAGATTACGCGTGGGGAAATCACCGTGAGCATTACAGGGGTGATTTATGTCGGGTATATTGTGACGAATCCGGTTAACCAATATCAGGTCATTGTGTCCTTCAATGGGGGGACAGCATTCAGTTCTTCGCTGCCTGTGTCTTCTGTTGTCCCGGTTCCGAGTCCGTTGCCCGTGGCCGGCTTTGGCTTCAATGTGCTGCCGATGGCCAGCATTGCGGTGGATCGCTCTACTAGCCCGAATCAGGGAACACTTTATGCGGTCTGGCAGGATAATCGGGCAGGATATGCGGATGTACTGCTCGCCCGGTCGGTGGATGGTGGATTAAGCTGGACTGCACCGCAATCGGTGACAGGAGCCAGTGCCGGGGCACAGCATTTTTTCCCGGCTATTGATGTTTCGCCTGTGACCGGCGTGATTAAGATCGTATATTATACCAATCAAATAACGACCTCTTTATTAGACGTATTTGTGGCCGAATCAACGAACGGAGGGAATACATTTACGAACCTCAGAATAACAGACAGCTCCTTTAATCCTAACGGGATTAGTCCGGTTCCCGTCGTTACGATCGGTAATTTTATTGATGTAACGATCGTGCCGAATAATGGATTTTTTGCGGTCTGGACAGATGCGTTATCGGGTTTCCAGCAAATTTACGGAAGTAACGGAATGTAGCTCAGCGTACGAGACAGAGGAGGTGAGGCTGTTTTGAAAATTTTGTTGGCTACGTACTGGCCGATTCCTCATTTGGGTGGCGTATGGCCCTTTATGCTGCAAATTAAACGGAGACTGGAGCTACTGGGTCACACGGTAGACTTGATGGGGAACGGACCGGATACACCTAAATACCATATTGTTTTTGAAGATAGGGAGCTGCTGAAGGATCAACTGCTGCCCCTGCTGCATACGAAGCTGAATGAATCGGCTGTCCCTGTATTACATCTGGATTCATGGGTGCAGACGGTGGAAAAGGATCGATACTGTATGGAACTGGCAGCGGCGTATTTCGGGGTTGAGCAGTATGATGTTATTCACACGCAAGATGTTATTGCGACGCGTGCTCTAAGTCGGGTCAAACGTAAGGACAGTGCATTGGTAGCGAATATTCATGGCTCGCTGGCTCGTGAAGTCATGATGGCTCTGGAGCGGGATCATGAGGAGGGTTACCGTGAGACGCTGATGTGGAAATATTATTGGGCGCTGGAGCACTATGGCGCTCTATCCGCGGATATTACCATTACGTCTACAGAATGGATGAAACAGACGCTCGTGCGTGAGTTCGAAGTGCCTGAGCAGCAGATTGCTACTTTCCAATACGGATTGGATACCGAGCACTTCTGGGAAGTCCACGCCCGGGGAACGGACGTCGTACGACCTGAGGGGAAAAAAGTTATAATTTGTCCTTCACGGCTAGTCTATATCAAAGGGCTGCATTATTTAATAAGCGCTCTTGGCCTACTGAAAGCAAGTCGTACGGATTGGGTTTGCTGGATTGTCGGGGAGGGAGATAAAAGGGAAGAGCTTCAAACACAGGCGAAGGAGCTAGGGCTGGAGGAAGATGTGGTTTTTTTGGGGCATCGTGAAGATGTACCTGCTCTTTTACAACTGGCGGATCTTTTTGTTCATCCGAGCATACAGGACAATCAGCCGTTTTCGGTCATGGAGGCGCAGATTTTGGGGCTTCCGGCAGTGGTATCGGATGCGGGTGGACTGCCGGAAATGGTCAAGCATGAACACACCGGACTGGTCTCCCCGGTTGGCGATGTGGAGGCACTGGCAGCTCATTTGCAGCATTTGCTGGCTCAGGATGAAGTGCGGATAGCTATGGGGAAACGTGCCAAAGCATGGGGGACCGCGCATTGGTCTCTGGATGTTATGATTGAGCGGCTCGTGAATATTTATGGGCAAGCGCTGAATCAAGTACGTTGAATACGTTGATTCTTATAGTTAGGAGGGAGAGCATGACTTTTCCTGTCGTTGGAGACTTGTACAACCGTATTTTTGAAATCCAGCAGTCGCACCCGGATATGAAGGTCGATTACGCAATATGGAACCGAATTAACACCTCGTTGCCGGAAGATTATAAGCTGCCAGACGCTGACATTTTGGAACGTCTGAGACAATCCGCACCATGAGGGCACAGACCATATAAAAAGGCAGGTCGGGCTTAAAACTCCCACCTGCCTTTAGTTTATTTCAGCTCATTGTCATCCAGTTTTCGTCAATCTTCATAAACGGAGCCTCGAATTATGAGCGGTCCCGTAACAACAGCACGGCGGTCAGCTGATTGTACGGTCAAGCAGTATACATAAGGCTCTGCCTGTTTTCCCGTTTCCTCATAGCTTAACTCGGCAAATCCCTCCTGATAACAGGAATCCTGCAACCAATCCAGCAGAGGTCCCCGCTCATCATTGCGACGCAATCGAATGTCTAGCTCCCCGATATCCCAGTTGAGCAGCGGATTTTCCCATGCCAAAGAGACTTCAATGACAATATGTCCTTCAGATTCACTTGCAGGAATGATTAATGTAGAGAGCACGCTCTCCTGCTCGGTGACCTGAAAAGGCAGTGCATATGTGCCTGGCTCAGCTTTATTTTGAACTGAATATTTCAACATACCTTCTTCCTCCTCTGCCCGTTCATTAGGGCGTCACGGTAAAATGACTGGCTGTACGTTTAGCGACAACGTTCCCGTTTTCCAAAAATTCAGCCAGGATAAACAGCGTTTCCGGATTGTAAATACTCGTCACCACTCGCAGGTAAAAAGGATGTTGGGCGGTCTCCATATCCTTGAGTTCTAGCACGGAGTCAGCTTCAGGAGAAGGGCTCAATCGAAGGAGCTGCCGTCGGAAAACGCCACTGTCATTTCCCATTTCCAGCAACACATCGACGGCTCTCTTTTCGCGATTGAAAAAGGTCACATGGCAGCTTTCTATATGGGCGCTGTGGTAAGCGAGATGATGATCGACGGTTAAAAGAAACACGGACATATGATGATGCCTCCTTGAATTCCGTTAGGTTATCAGCCTTAATATGATATGAAAAATAACCGAGATTGGACTGGATAGTTGTACGCCTCTTTGACAAAAAGCGCATTGGTGTCCAACCCTTTTCGCCGTGCTGTGCATGTAATGTAGAGTGGAACATACTACGGCCTGAAGTCCCTTTTCGACTACAGAAGAAGGGCGCTGAGGGATGGGTCGTATTAAAAAAGGAGGCACGGCTATGAGACTCGCACAGCTGGCAGGGGAATATGAAGCGGTCTTCAGTCTGGGACAAAACTGTACACCTGCCATTCAATTGGAAAAGAACCGTTTGCGGCCGTTTGCCGGGGTACTGGATTGGATGATGTCTGACACGCTGTCCGATGTGAACCGCTTGCTAGAAAATCGGTTTGCCGGATTTATGGATTTGCCCAATTTAAGTGTCGTTGGTACGAGCCAACTGAATTATATGGTCAGAGATATCGCTTATAATGTGATCTCGGTGCATGATTTTCCACAGGAACGCAATACGTCCTCAGATCTGGTGACCTATCCCGAGTTCAGGGAAAAGATAGACCGTCGTATCGAACGTTTTTTTGCAAAAACACAGATGGCGAAGCGCAGCTTGTTCGTCCGTATGCTGGGAACCTATGAAGAAGTAGAGGAACTGGAACGTATCTTGTCAGGTATGGTAGCGAATGAATTTCGTTTGTTGGTGGTGAATTGTTCCGGTGTAACGGAGTTGACGGAGGTGGATTGGCAGCTTCCACATGTATGCGCGGTGGAAATGCCTTTTGCCGATGTATGGAATTACAAAAGTGATCCGCACTGGCGTACCCTTTTTAAAGAGATGACCTTGTCTTCGGAAAGGGGAGGGCGTCGTGCTTGAGCGGTTGCAGGGGGATTATGATGCTGCATTCAGTCTGGGTGGACATTGCTTGCCTTCCATTCAGCTGGATAAAAACGGACTGCGTCCCTATGCGGGTCCGCTGGACTGGATGATCTCCGGTAACTTGTCACAGGTCAGTCGCTTGCTGGACGCCCGTTTTGCCGGTTTTATGGATGTTGATAGTCTGCGTGTCACGGGGCACGATTACGGCGAGCATAACTTCATGGTCGAGGATGCAAACTATGGGATTACAGCGGCACACCATTTTCCGGTTAGCGAGAATACATCGGAGCAGCTGACTTCCTATCCTGCATTCAAAACGACGCTTGATCGCCGCACCGCACGTCTACTGGATCAATTCACGCTTGCGTCCCGTCTGCTACTGGTTCGTCTCGGGGGCAGTCGGGAGCAAGCGGTGGAACTACATGATGTGTTATTGCAGAGGATTACACACGATTTTCGCTTGTTATACGTGGATTATACAGGGAATGATGGTGTGACGGAGCTGGATTGGGGATTGGAGCGGCTGGTTTCAGTGGAGCTACCGCCTGAGGATATATGGAACGGTCAGGATGAGATGTGGCGTTATATGCTGGAAAATGTCAGGCTGCATCTCTGAGGTGCTGAGATTCCAGAGACACATTATAGATTGTCTTCGGACTGTGCTTGTGCCTGCGCCAAGCTATAGGGAGTCGCATAACATGATGCGAAGGGAAGTCATATGCTTCGGTTCAAAAGGAGGGTGAGCTAGTGAAGGCTTTGGTCACCGGGGGAGCCGGATTTATTGGTTCTCAGCTGGTACGTGCGCTTGCTGATTCGGGCATCAGAGTGCATGTGCTGGATAATCTGACGACCGGGAATATCGCAAATGTGGACCCGCGCGCAGTCATGCATATTGCGGATATTCGCAGCTCTGAAGCTAGGACGCTGCTGATTCGGGAAAGCCCGGATATTGTGTTTCACTTGGCCGCACAGGCGGATGTACAGCAATCCATCCATCAACCCGATGAGGACGCGGATGTGAACGTGCTGGGGACGATTCATTTGTTGCAGGCTTGTCATGAAGCCGGTGTGTCAAAATTTATATTTGCGTCCACGTCAGGTGTATATGGAGAGCTACAAAAGCAATGTATACAGGAAGACGATCCCGTGGAGCCGATTTCAGGCTACGGACTGTCCAAGCTGACCGCAGAATCGTATATTCGACTTTTTTATCGGCTGTACGGGTTGAACTACACGATTTTGCGTTATGGAAATGTGTATGGTCCCGGTCAGGCTGCGAAGGGAGAGGGTGGTGTAGTCGCTCTCTTTATGGAGCGGCTGAAAAAAGGAAGCCCCTTGCTCATTCACGGCGATGGGACACAAACCCGCGACTTTGTGTACGTCAAGGATGTCGTTCGAGCGAATATGGCGGCTATTCATGCAGCGGACCAACGCACAGTACATGTAAGTACGGGACGAACGACGTCCATCAATCGACTGGCCTACGATTTACTAAAGCTGCATGGTTCGTCTGTCCGCCCTGTATATTCACCGGCGCGAGCGGGAGACATTCACCATAGCTGTCTTAGTAACGCAGTCGCCAGACATTGGCTTCGTTGGGAACCGCTATACGGCATTTCTGCCGGTTTACAGGAAACGTATGTGAGCAGTATGGGCTCAGGCAAAGAAGGTATGTCTTGATCAAAAGCGCGCGGATATCAAGAAAGAGACTGAGGAAATACTCAGCCTCTTTTTCATTTGAATAGCAATTAGATGTTCTCGCCAGCCAGCTTCAAGGCTTGATCCAGGACTGCTGCACCGTTTCCTCTACCATAAGCCAACGTGTCAATGACATCTACAGGAATGCTATAGGGAGCAGCAATTTCGGTTACTGCCTTTTTACGCATCCGTACTTGAGGTCCGAGCAAAATAGCAATCACAGAATCTGTAATGCCTTCCAGCTCTTCCTTAATGGTGCTTTCGGGGATGGCTTCGATGTTCAGCTCTATGGATCTTGCTGCTGCTTCTTTTTTCATTTTAGAAACCAAAATGGATGTGGACATACCCGCAGCACATGCCAGAATAATTTTTTTCATCGTTGAGCGCCTCCAGAAATTCATTTTTAACTACTTATACTCTTCATCCAGATCAGCAACAAACGAGCGTTCCTTGATAGCAGCTTGATACCAGTAGCCGGATTTCTTCAAATGCCGACTTCGATCATTGTCTAGGTTAATTTCCACCAGTCCATAGCGATTTTTAAAAGCATTCATGGGAGAAACGTTGTCTGTAAAGGCCCACAGCATATAACCTGTACAGTTGGAGCCTGCTTCTACAGCTTGTAACGTGTAGTATAAATGCTCAGTTATAAAGTCAATACGATAGTCGTCCTGAATGATGTGTTCCTCATTTTTGAAGGCAACCTCATTCTCAATGCCCATACCATTTTCTGCGACAAACCACTCGATATTGTGATATTCGTTCTTGATACGCATTCCCATATCGTAAATGATTTTCGGATAAATCTCCCAGCCCCGTGATTTGTTCATTCTTTTACCCGGAAGATCAAAATGCTCATAGTAGTAAGAGGGGTGGAAGGGTGTGTTTTCATTCCACGCTTTACTCTGCGCTTTGACCCGGTGGGGATAATAGAGATTGATTCCGACGTAGTCAACGGTATTTTTCTTAATCACGGTCAGTTCTTCCGTTGTAGCTTCAAATGCAATATCATGCTTGCCCATGAGATCGAACAATTCTTGTGGGTATTCGCCTTTAATAAGCGGGTCCAGAAATACTCGATTGTAAAATAAATCATACACATGCGCCGCGTGTTGGTCATGAGGGGCGCTTGATCGGGCATACGTGACTTCGGGATTCAGAATAACGCCTATTTTAGCCCCGTGCTGACTATAGTTTTTTGCTTTGAAAAGCTGTACACACTTCGCGGTAGCCAGCGTTTTATTATAGTTCCATTGCAGCCACTTCCGCGTATTTTGTTCATAGGGATAGCGGAGGGCATCTAGATAGACACGCGTTTGTACAACAATGGGCTCATTAAACGTAAACCAGTGCTTGACCCGATCGCCATACCGTTCAAACACTTTTTCCGCATATTTTACAAACAGTTCCACTACATGCTTGGAGGACCAGCCCTCATATTTGTCCAGCAAATAAGCGGGTACCTCATAGTGTTCCAGACAAATCATCGGCTCGACTCCGCTTGCAATCAGCTCATCAATGACCCGGCCCATATAATCCGCATACGCTTCATCCACCACTACATTCTCATAATCCGTTAAGAAGCGGGACCAATTAATAGAAGTCCGATAATGGGTTAGTCCAATCTGCTTCATCAGCGCAATATCTTCGGTATAGCGATTATAAAAGTCGGTTGCAACCGCGGGTCCATATCCATTGTGCCAGACATAGCGGTCATTTTTGTACCATTGGTCTAGGTATGAGTCCTGACCTTCTTTTTTACCGCTCCATCCCTCTGTCTGCCAAGCGGAAGCCGCTGCACCCATGATGAAATTCGACGGAATTTGTATCGTATGTTTAGCCATGACATGTTTCTCCTTTTCATTGTATAAAGAATGCGTTTTCAATTAATTGATGTATTTCTATAGTAACGGATTATTCAGCCGTTCGCTTGTTGGCAATTTTGACGAACGGGAAATAAATGATAATGGCTACCACAATACAAATGATCTGAGTTACGACGGCGCCAATGCTTCCACCTGTAGACAGGTAGGCATTAATAATAGGCGGAGTAGTCCATGGAACCATGACGACGGCTTTACCTGCAAATCCAAGCAACGTCGAGAAGTAACCAATCGTTCCTGTGATGAGCGGAGTAATAATGAAAGGGATAGCCATCAATGGATTCAACATAATCGGAAGTCCAAAAATGACAGGCTCATTAATATTAAACAGACCCGGACCCAACGAAAGCTTTGTTATTTCCTTCATATCTTCACGCTTGGAAGCGATCATAATACAAATCAAGAGAGCCAGCGTAATTCCTGAACCACCGATACTCATGTATACGTCCCAGAAAGGCATCGTAATAATGTTCGGAATGGGCAGTCCTTGCTCATAAGCAGTCATGTTGACGGTAATCGCGCCAAGCAGCAGGGGTTCACGAATGGGCTTTACCATTTGGTTCCCGTGAATACCGATCACCCAGAAGATTTGCGCAACCAGCATCAGCACCAGTATACCTGGCAGTCCCTGTACTACGGTCTCCAGAGGTTTTTGCACCACATTATAGACGGCATCGTACAGGTAGAGACCTGTAAACTTATGAAAGAAAAATCCGAGCATTGAGAAGACTGTCACCGTTATGATGGTTGGTATCAATGCAGAAAAAGAAACGGCCACATTGCTGGGAACACTTTCAGGCATTTTGATTTTTAGCTTATCGGACTTGCCCAACTTACTGTACAGCTCAACGGATAGGATGCTTATGAAAATACCTAAAAACAAGCTCTTGGTATCCGTAAATTGACGGGCTAAGACGTCTGTTACTTTTTGCATGTCACCGTTAACCATCAACTCTATCGTGGTTGGTGTCACAGAGATAAAACAGATTAAAGCAAGCAAACCGGGGAAGAGATTTTTCTCACCGTTAATTTTTCCTAGCTCCAGACCAATCATGAAAATAGCCAGAATGGTAAGGATATTCAAGCTGGCATAGTTAATGCCCGAGAAAATCGGTTTGTACTCAGCCAGGAATGAGAACGGCTTAAAATGCGCAAGGCCATTGACCGGGTCCATGACCATATTAGAAATCAATACAGCAAAGGCACCGACAATAATAACAGGCATCAATGTGATAAAAGCTGATTTGATCGCTATAATATATTTAAAATTATTGATTGCATTTGCTACCGATGTGAGGCCATCGACCAGTTTGTCTTTGAATGCCATGGGATAGCGTCCCTCCCTCTACGATTTCGGTACGAATTGATCAATGCGTTCATACAGGTCTACAAACTCTGAGGCCATATCGCGAATGGTGATGGCATTCATCAGATGATCTTGAGCATGTACCATCATGACGGACATCTCTGTTTTTTCACCCGCTGCTTCCTTGCGGATAATTCTGGTTTGAATTTTGTGGGAAGACACCAGTTCTTTTTTTGCTGTAGCTAATTCATCTTTGGCTTCCTGAAATTTCCCCGCCTTTGCAAGCTCAATCGCCTCCATGGCCGAACTGCGTGCATTCCCTGCGTATAATATAATTTGGAATACAATCTCTGTATCATCCATGTCCTCCATGTTCACGTCGTGCTCTGTAGATTCATCATTATTCACGTGATCCTCTCTCCTTTCAATCATCCTCGTCGTATGGCTATTATAATTTGGAATCGCTTTCAACATAACGCACATTATTTCCTCTTCTTAACGGAAATAAATTGTTCTTCATACTCCTCATGTTCAACAATTTTTATGCAACACTTCTATGAATTCTGTATATGATTTGCAGCGAATAAGCTGCTGGACGAGCTGTTCATTATTTAATATTTCAAGCAAAATATGATACATAGTCTGTAAATCTTCTGATTTGGTGCGCTGTATACAGAGCATACAAATAAACTGTACCGGCTTGCCATCCCAATCGATTGCTTTTTGTAATGTACAGATGGCCCAAAACGTAGAATCTGCGAAAGGTTCCATCGGATGCGGGATCGCGACCAAGTTGCCAAATGAAGTGGGGGAAACGGCTTCACGCTCTATTACAGATTGCAGCAGGGGGCCTTTTACAAGATCTGCTTCGTGTATTTTTTCGGCTATAAATTCAAGCACTTGGAGTTTGTTCTCAAACTTCTGTTGAAGAAAGACCAATTTTTTTCGTACATACTGCACAGCAGGAAGTCTGGCCTCAGAAATGGCTTGCTCAATTTTAGTAATATCGGAACCGCCTAAAAATGTATTCACATGGATCATGGGGATAGAAAGCGGTTCTGAAATGGGGATCGTGCTAATGACAAAGTCCAATGTATCCAACGGCATTTGTTTCAACTTATAAAATTCAGTGGTTCCTACGATATCCAACCTGGAACCGAAGACCGATTGAAGCTTATAATACAGCAGCTTAGCGCTGCCGAGTCCAGAAGCACATACGATCATACATCTTTTGGGCGCGTCCTCCATTTTCTTTCTTTCCATCGCGACTCCGAAATGAATGGCTAAATACCCAATTTCATTTTCCTCGATGTGTATATGAAGCCGCTGCTTGATGACTTCCGCAGCAATGATACCTGCTTCAAAGGCAAGCGGGTAATTGGCTTTGATTTCATCCAGCATAGGATTACGCAAATTCATTCCGTATTGATAACGGTTGATCACCGGTTTGAGGTGAAGGCAAAATGCAATCAGCAATTCTTGATCGTTATGAATGTTCATCTTCAACTGCTGATCAATTTGGTCTAGTATTTCGATAGTCAGTTCGTAGATATCTTTATCAATGATCTTTTTAATCTCCACCTCATCCATACGGGCACTAACGACGGTCCTTACACCCAACAGGTGAACAGCAATGTACGCAACTTCAACAAGTGGAAAGGAGTGCTTCATGATTTGTTCCAAGGCGGATACGATCTCAGTCGCCACCCTAAACTCTTTCTGCGCTTCAATTTTTTTCATCTCTTGCGGATAATACGACACATACCTTTCTTCGCGAATACGCTTACATGCTATAGCAATATGAATGACCAGATTGTTCAGGGCAATGTCTGACAACTGAATATCATGGATTTCAATACGATCCAGAATCACTTCTCTTATGAATTCCATCTCTTCGTTAGAGATCAGAAGAGGGGGTGACACCTGCTGCTCGCCTATTTCATCTAACCTGTTAAATATATAGTCGGAAATGCAATAACGCAGTTTGGCCTCATTACCTTTGACTCGAATACCATGATAGGGTCTATTCTCCAGAGATAGTCCGTAAGTTGCCAGTAACTTGCGCAGTTCTTTGAGGTCATTCTGTAAAGTAGATCGACTAACATACAGGATCTCGGCTAAATCATCAAGTTTGACATATGCATTGGTAAGCAACAGCTTTTTCATTAAAAAACGGTTTCTAGCTTCAGAAGAACTCGCTAATGGATAGGGCACATGATGATCATAATCCTTTAATTGCTTCAGTAGATGATGAAATGCTTGTTCGTCCCGAACCTCTAACTTGTATCCTGTTCCTTTAAGGGGCTTAACTGCTGCTCCATGCTTTGACAATAACGCACCCAATTCCTTTAAATCCGTTCGTATCGTTCGAGAAGATACCTTCAATGCATTTGCCAAGTGTTCTCCTTTGACCATCTGTTCTGCAACCAGTATACGAAGAATATCAAAAATACGCACAACGAGCCCCCTTTCTTAGCTGTTCTGATGAACAGTATACAACGGTTAGAGCGTAACCAAAAGAAGGATTAACAGCAGCGTGAATGCTAGATGACCTTGACACACTAGCAGATTCGGGGATATAGTGGATACAATAAGTCTTTGATTGAGGTGTAGTTATGAAATTTACAAAAGCAACGAATTATGCTCTGCACACTATGCTCATGCTCGTTACTGATTCGTCGGTGAAGCCGGTAGGTGTTCAGCAACTAGCCGAATCCCAAAATGTTTCACCAACTTATCTTTCGAAAATTTTGACAAGGCTTGTGAAGGCTGGGATGATCGAATCGGTTTCTGGAGCCAATGGAGGCTATCGACTTTCTCGTCATAAAGAGGACATTACCTTTTTGGATATTATCCATGCCATTGAAGGAACCAATTCTTTGTTTGAATGTGATTTTGTCCACGGCTCCGAGTGCCTGATTCAAGCTGTAATGAGGGAAGCAGAGGAGAAAATGGAACGACATCTTAAAAATACGAAATTGTCCGATTTGGCGCAAAAGCAAACGCAAGTTTCAAAGTAAGCGACTTTATATAGAAAGAGAGTGGTTGCCAGTTATGTAAAGCTTTTTTTTGTTTTATTGCAGACATAAAGAGTCTTTAATATCTCTTAAAAGGAGTTGGGTGTTATGCTGTACGATTGCGCTATTATTGGCGGAGGGCCCGCCGGATTGAATGCAGCCCTCGTGCTTGGCAGGGCCAGAAGAAGTGTGGCTTTGATTGATAATAATCGGCCCAGAAATGCGGTTACGCATGCGTCGCACGGTTTTATTACGAGAGACGGCGTAACGCCGGCCGAGTTCCGCCGTGTAGCTTATGAGGAAGTGTTGCGTTATCCGTCTGTCCATCATCTGCAAACCGAGGTTGTTTCGATTACAAAAAACGAATCTGGCTTTGAGGTACTTGATTCGTCAGGCCATCGCGTTCAAGCGCGGAAATTGATATTGGCGACGGGCGTAAAGGAGATATTCCCCGAGATTGAAGGTTTTTATCCGTTATACGGGAAAAGTTTATTTAATTGCCCTTATTGCGACGGCTGGGAGTTGCGGGATCAACCGCTTGTCCTCGTCTCTGAATCGGCAGCTATATTTCATACAGCCAAACTACTCCTTAACTGGAGTAAGGATTTGATCGTCTGTACGAATGGTCAGGCATCCCTGTCGGACGAGCAAAAAGAACGGCTCTATTCTAAAGGAATCATCGTAATGGAGCAACCTGTTGCGGCGTTCATCGGTCACAATGGAAAGCTTGAGCATGTGCGCTTTACGGATGGCACTCAAGTCCCGAGGGTCGGCGGCTTTGTGTCTCCCCAGTTTGTACAAAGTGCACCGTTTGGAGAACGTTTGGGCTGTGAAAGAACGGAATCGGGTGGGATCAAGACGGATGAAGCGGGGAGAACCTCCATACCTGGTGTATATGCTGCCGGGGATTCATCGTACTTCATGCCTTCTCAGTTGATTTTTGCCGCGGCCGACGGCAGTCGAACCGCTGCGAGCGTAAATATGGATTTGACAGAGGAAGATTTCAACGAATAACGATAAATTTGAATATCCCATATGGAGTCCGAAAATAGAAATGGCCGCCAACACGGCGGCTTTATTCTAAAATCATAGAGAGAGCAAGCAATAATAAACCAATGATCATAGGTCATTTCAAGGCTACACAAGATCTTCTTTCAATAACCTCCGTATTCACAAGAACCTGGGTATGATGCCCCTGATGATGGTTAAGCCTCTCCATAAGCAAGTTTACAGCAGTTCGGGCCAAAATATCCTTTTTCACATGAATGGTTGTGAGTTCCGGGCTAATCACCTTGGCTTCATGTATATTATCAAATCCCATGACGGAAATTTGCTCAGGCACTCGAATATTCATTTCTTGAAACGTTTTAATGGCACTGATCGCCATATAATCATTTTCACAAAATAGGGCCGAAGGTAGCTCATTCAGTTCATGAATAGCTGTTTTAAATGCGTCCTGTGACATCACAAGCATGGGATGCATATCAAATGTAAGCCCATTTTCTATGGAAAGATTGTGCTCCTCTAAAGCCGCCATAAACCCTTCCTTTCGTTTTGTAAAGTTAAGAATCCTCGTACTGGATTGTACGTATCCTATCTTTCTGTGTCCTGACTGAATTAAATATTGGCCTGCCTGATACCCACCAAGATAGTTGTTAATAGATACGAAACTGGCATCGACGTGTTCAAAGCAAGTATCCAGAATCACAATATTGGAATGAATGGATTGTATGGAATGAATAGTCTCAGAAGTTAAATTGGTACCAAGCAGAAGTATGCCTGAAGAAGGCTGATCTTTTTCCAAAGCAGATAATTCTTCTTCGAGGCTATGGCTATCAAAAGACGAAAAAATCAAGGTGTTTCCATGTTCTCTCACCTGATTGGTAATATGATGAATTAACTCATTGAAAAATGGAAGTGAATCATAATGTTCTGTTACGATGTCTGTATTTTTACAGGCCACAAAGCGTATCACATGATGATTTTTAATAACTTCCTTGCTTGTCTTCATGGTGCGTGGTTTATATCCATGCTCTTGGGCTATTTTTAGAATTTGCTCCTTGGTTTCTTCACTCACTCCGGGTTTGTTATTAAAAGCAAGAGAGACAGCAGATTTTGAAACACCTGCAAGCCTTGCAATATCATCAATTTTCAATGTGGAACCCCCTATTGAACTAAACTACATAAATTATATCATTAATCTGCAAGAAAGTTTAGCTAATAAACTAAACTAAACTAAATAACTAAAAATAAAAATTTGTTGACCGTTTATGATTTATAGTGTTAATATTCAAGTGTAAAACGCTTTAATTTAGCTTATTTTGCGAAATAATCATATAAATTTAGTTATTTATTTAGTTTTGTTTAGAGAATTTTGTGAATACAGCAAGAGAGGAACGGTGATTTATTTGAGTTTAAACATGGCTGAAAATCAAAGAAGTTTTACAAAAGAGGAAAAACCTTTTTTTTATTTGGCAGATACGGTTTGGAGTGTATTTACCAACGCGACGATAGAGGAGTGGAGCGATTATCTTGACTATCGGAAGATGCAAGGTTTCAATGTGTTGCAAATCAACATGCTCCGACAATGGGATGCAAGTGAATCGGATCTGAATCTACAGCCGTTTGCATTACTGGAAAATGGGGATTTCGACTACCATACATTAAACGAAGCTTATTTTGACCGGGCAGAAATCATGTTGAAAATGGCTGTAGAGCGTGGATTTGTTCCGGCCCTGGTTCTATTGTGGTGTAACTATGTGCCGGATACATGGGCTGAAATGTTCCAAAAGGGTAATAAAATGCCGTTTGAATGCGTTGAACCCTATGTAACGTACGTCGTAAACCGTTTTTCTCCATTTGATCCTATTTTTCTGATCAGCGGGGATAGTGATTTTCCGACCGAACGTGCCAATTCCTATTATTTAAAAGCACTGGAAATTGTACAACAATTAAGCCCTGCAAGCTTAACTACGCTGCATATTCAAGGAAGATTGAGAGAAATTCCTCCAGCCTTTGAGAAACACCAGGGTCTTGGATTTTATATGTATCAATCAGGACATAATTCCGAGTTTCAGCATGTGGGCCATGAGATTGCTCAACATTTCTACCATAAGCCGGATATACGGCCTGTCATTAATGGAGAGCCATGTTATGAACAAATTAGTTATAGCCGCAATGTGTATGGCAGATACACAGCACTGGATGCCAGAAAAGTAGCATGGCAAAGCCTCCTTGCAGGCGGGGGTGCGGGTATTACCTACGGAGCACATGGCATTTGGAGCTGGCACAAAAAAGGAAAGAAATTCGGCATTGTAGAAGGGGAAGGATTCGATAGTCCCTATGATTGGAGAACAGCATTACGATTTGAGGGCGCATGGGATTACTCCTTTATTAAATATTTGTTTGAAATGTATAACCTGATTGGCGTAAAACCGTTGGATATTGTTTTAAACAAGACAGAGGAAATCAGAGCTGCGGGGAACGAGAATACCATTGTCTTGTATGTCCCGGTTAACACGAAGGTACGGCTAAGTATCAACGTGCAGGATTACAAGTTTACAACGATTGATTTAGCCGGGAAGCGGTTTGCCCAAACCGACGTGTCCGTCCAAAAGGATCAATCGGTGCTAGATATGCACAGCTTTGAAAGTGATGTTGTCATCATCGGAACGAAATAAAAACAGAGAAGAATGTGGATGGAGTGAAGCAACATGTGGAAAATCGGCGTCATTGGAACGGGATATTGGTCGGAAAAACATATTAAAGCATGGCAGTTTATCTCGGATGCAGAAATCACAGGGTTTTGTGATCGGAATCAAGATTTACTTTTTGAAAAAGCAGCTCAATTCCATATCCCTACTGAATATTGCTATACCAGTCTGGAGGAAATGCTAAGCGAAGCGGATATTGATGTCGTGGACATCATTACACCTCCTGAGACACATCTGGAACTGGTTCGACTGGCGGCCGCAGCCGGAAAACATATGATGTGTCAAAAACCTTTTGCACGTTCTGTGGAGGAAGCTGAGCAAATTGTAGGTATTGCTGAAGCAGCAGGAGTCAGACTTATGGTGACCGAAAATTGGCGTTGGCTTGAGCCTTTTCAAATTATAAAAAAATTGCTGGCAGAGAATATCGTTGGGAATATGAATGTTATACGTTATACGCATACGGATTTTTATTCTCCGAGGTTTGCTCCGGAAAAAGAGCTGCCGCAGCCATTTTTCAGAGATATGCCCAAGCTTTTGTTTTATGAAATGGGAGTTCATTGGCTGGATACTTGGCGTTTCTTATTCGGTGAACCTCAGCGTTTGTATGCGGAAACCAAGCGAGTCAGCCCATACACACAGGGAGAAGACACGGGCATTATTATGTTAGGTTATGAACATTATTTTGGTCTTATGGACATGAGCTGGGCGACTCGTAGGGAACTGAATGGGCAGCTGCCGGAGCAGGTCCTTCCCGATCATAAAGAACAGCTGGTGATTGATGGCGATGAGGCTACCCTAAAACTGTATAACACAGGTAAATTATCTCTCATTAATAATCAGGGAGTCGAAAAAGTATTGGTTGAAAAGACTGAATTAAACTATGAGGAAAGCCATAAAAAGCTACAAGCTCATTTTATAGATTGTCTCAACACGGGAAAAGAATTTCAAACGAGTGGTCACGACAATATCAAGACCCTTCAGCTTGTATTCGACACCTATGACAGCGCAGAAAATCATAAAGTTCATGTGTATTAAGAGGCAACAGGATGTCCATTAACGATATTGTGATGTATGTTATCGCTCTTTTTTTAGTGCTGGGTGCATTGGATCAATGTTTGGGAAATCGCTGGGGGTTGGGACAAGCCTTCAACAATGGGCTCATGACCATGGGTTCTCTTGCTCTGGTCATGATAGGAATTGTTTCCTTGGCTCCTGTACTCGCCTCATGGTTGATTCCTATTGTTTCACCATTATATGTGGCAATGGGTGCCGATCCGGCATCCTTTGCCAATACGATATTGGCGGTAGATATGGGAGGATACGCGCTTGCGGCAGAAATGGCGCACAGCCAGCAAGCGGGTTTATTTTCCTGGGTTTTTCTAGGGACCATGTTTGGCCCAACGCTCGTATTTACGATTCCGGTTGCCCTCGGCATTTTGGGAAAAGAGGATCATCCATATATTGCAAAAGGAATCTTGATCGGTATCAGTACAATTCCCGTTGGCTGTTTCATAGGGGGAATGACCGCCGGATTTGACGTGATGATGATTTTAAAAAATCTGATTATTCCCATGCTCCTTTCAATAATCATTATGCTGGGTTTACGTCTATTTACGGAGCTTACGATCCGATTGTTCAAGTGGTTTGGTAACGGCATTAGGCTTCTATCCCTTGTCGGTTTGGCAGCGATTGGGGTCGAAACCTTAACTGGATTTGTGATCATTCCCAATATGGCTCCGTTGTCTGTCGGTGTGCAAACGGTTGGAACGATTGCTATTGTATTGGCTGGTGCGTTTCCGTTGGTTGCTTGGATTACAAAAATATTTAAAAATCCGCTTCAACGGGCAGGACGTTTGCTAAACATAGATCCATCGGCTACTGCGGGTCTGGTAGCTAGTCTTGCTCATAATATTCCTACGTTCACTTTAGTCAAAGAGATGGAGCCCAGAGGCAAAGTGATTAGTATTGCTTTTGCTGTCAGTGGATCTTTCGTTCTGGGGGGACATCTTGGCTTTGTAGCAGGAATGGACAAGAATATGGTGATTGCCATGATCGTGGGTAAACTTGCAGGCGGAATCAGTGCCGTAATTGTCGCAGTTATTGCACATCCGACTACTACGAATAGAAAAATAGAAAGCGCATCCAAGAAGGAGTGAACATGATGGATCATAAAAAAACAGCCAAAGAAGTATGGAGTGCCGTGGGCGGAAATGAAAATGTGAACAGTGTCATTCACTGTGTCACTCGATTAAGATTTAAACTGAAGGATAATCAATTGCCAGATAAAGAAAAGATCAAGCAGATTGACGGTGTCATTACCGTCGTGGAAAGTGGTGGCCAATTTCAGGTGGTCATCGGGAATGAGGTTCCCAAAGTTTATGAAGCTCTTTTGGATACAATGGGAGTAAAGCATGGAGATCAGATGGTTGAAGAGGATCAAAAGAATGAAAAAGCGAGCCTATTCAGCCGATTTGTCGATGTAATTTCAGGTGTGTTTATGCCCGTTGTAGGTGTGCTCGCTGCTGTGGGGATTCTAAAAGGACTATTGGCCTTATGCACATCCCTAGGCTGGATGACTGATCAGATGGGCACGTATAAAATTTTATATGCGACAGCAGACGCAATGTTTTATTTCTTTCCGGTTATTCTAGGGTTTTCAGCAGGTAAAAAATTTGGAGGAAACCCGTATCTGTCTGCCGTTTTGGGAGCAGCGATGGTGTACCCGACCATTACTTCCGCCTTTACGGATAAAACGGCGCTGTCTTTTTTGACCATACCTGTTGTTCTGATTAATTATACTTCTTCTGTTATACCTATCATTATTGGAGCGTTCTTGGCAGCTAAGGTCGAAAAAATGATAAGTAAGTATGCACCTGCTTCCATTAAAATGTTCATGGTGCCTTTTCTGACCTTGGTCATCATATCACCGCTTGTTTTTCTGGTTGTCGGACCGATAGCAACTATAGTCAGCGATGGGTTAGCCGAAGTCTCTATGTGGATTTACCAGTTAAGTCCGGCTGTAGCTGGCCTCGTTCTGGCCGGGTTCTGGCAGGGCATTATTATCTTTGGTCTGCATTGGGCATTCATTCCAATTCTCCTGAATAATGTAGTTACAAACGGGTTTGATCCGATTAACGGTATGCTCTTCTGTACGACTTTTGCGCAAACAGGTGCGGCTTTTGCCATCGCTTTGAAATCACGGGACCCTAAATTAAAACCTATCGCCACTTCTGCCACAATTGCGGGTTTGATGGGGGTTACTGAACCAGCTATTTACGGGGTTACTTTACCCGCCAAAAAACCGTTTATTTTAGCCTCGATCGCTGGAGGTATAGGAGGAGCTGCTGCAGGCTTACTCGGCTCAACGGCATATGGATTTGCCTCAGGCGGCATTTTTGGTATACCTCTATTCATTAATCCAAAAGGCATGGATGCAGGCTTCATCGGCTTTATTATATCTTTGGTAGTAGCTTTTGTAGTCGCTTTTATTTTGACCTATCTTTTCGGTTATAAAAATGCAAAACCTGCGTTGAGATTAAAATTGCAGATGAAAACAAAGAAGAAGAAAAAGCGGTATTCAGTCCTCTACACGGTGAATTGATTCCTTTAACCACAGTAAAAGATGAAGCTTTTTCCAGCGGTGCGATGGGCCAGGGGGCCGCAATTATTCCGAAAGAAGGAGTAGCCTATGCACCATTTAACGGAACTGTTGTTACCGTTTTCAAAACCAAGCATGCCATCGGTCTTATTTCTGAGGATGGAGTTGAACTGCTCATTCACATTGGGATTAATACGGTCAGCTTGAAAGGAAAACATTTCACTTCCTTTGTGTCTGAAGGGGATACGATTCAAAAAGGGGACAAGCTGGTTGAATTCGATCCCAAAGCTATAGGGGATGAAGGATATGATATTACCACATCCGTCATTGTAACCAATACAGCCGTGTACACGGATATCTTAGTTGAAGGCTCCAAGGATATTCATGCAGGAGACCGCTTACTAAAGATTAGATAGATTACAATATTCCATAATAAAAAGGCAAGTTAAAGCTGACGATGGCCCGTATATAAAAAGGGTTGTCGTCAGCTGTTTTTTAGTTACCTCACACCCAGCGTGTTCATCATCTGCCGGAAGGAGCGCACATATTTATCCGGTGCCAACAGACTAACGATTCGCTCCAGCCCTTTCCTGCGGATAGATTCGCGTTGAGGTACGTTGTTCATCAGGTCTAGTCCTTGCAGTATCGCCTGCAAGATGTCTCCCTGCTGATAAAATTTACCTGTTTCGTTGTGGTCAATGAATGCTCGTACTCCGTCTGAATCAGAGCTTAATACCGGGCAACGACAGGCCATCGCCTCAGCAACCGCATAGCCGAAGCCCTCTACCAGCGAGGTCGATAGCAGGTAGCCGCCTGAGTCGCCAATCATGGAGTAGTACAGGGGCATTTGGGCATGAGGGACGCTTTTAAAACGCTCGATAAGGGAGGACATACCAAGCTGAGCAAGCATGTTCTCGAATTGTATTTTATCCTCCGGTTGAGACAAGGTGTCATCATAAAACATCCAGATTCGAAGATCCGCTCGGTTTTGCAGCATCCAGTAAGAAATGTCGACAAAATGCCTCCAGTTCTTGTTGGGCTCCAACCGCCCAACCCAGGCAATAATCGGATTGATCGGAGGAGTGTTAGGTACATAATTAAATACGCTGGTATCCAGTACGTTTGGAAATACATAACGATTAAGCCATGGACACATGTCGGTAAATAGCTGCACCAGATGAGTTGTATTGGGCAAGAGCACCGCGTTGGCATGTCTCTGAAGATACGGAACTGCATCCGCGACCACCCAAGCAGCCTCTTCGTGAGAACCAAAGCCCTGCGATTCATAGATTAATACCCCCTGATAGCCCAACATTCGCAGTCTGGGGAGCATAGGATAATCCGATGAGACGATAATTGCATCATAGCGGTTAGTCATTACCAGCATTCGAATTTCTTCTTCAGAGGAAGTCATGAATACAGGAATATCGCCGTTCAGGTTTTGCATCCCTGTACCTTGCTGATAATAGAGAAGATGACATTCAATCCCGTCCTGCATGAGCACTTTACAGCGTTGGCGGTTCAAGGTTTCTACGCCGCCGCTCGGTATATAAAAAGTAAATAGAACTTTGATCTCAATAACCTCCTTTGCCAATCAAAAGCTCCTATACCAAGTTATTCAACTAACAGAACGGGGTGTGGGTTTCTATGGAAGCCTAGATTGAATTAGCGCATAATTATGGCTAAGGCGAGAATCGTCCGGGGAGCGCTCTGTTGCTTCTCTCGCAAATTCACAAGCTTTGTGTAAAAGGCCTAACTCGTAGCAAGCGAGGGCACCAAGATCATACAGTGTGGCGTCCCAGCAAAAATCTTCTTGCATGTACGTATCGGGTCGTGTTGAAATACGCAACGCTTCTTCAACCATATGATAGACGGCGGACCAGTTCCGTGTATGATAAGCCAGCTGAGCCATTTCCGTGTAAGGTTCACGTAAATACGGCGCTTCCGCAATAGCCCGGTATAACCAACGTGTTGCCTCCTGCCATTGTTCACTTGCTTTATAGGCTCTAGAAATAAAGCGCATCGAAGCGCTGCGTTCATCTGCCCAGCGTGCCTGCGGCATGGCAAGATGTTGTTGCAATGTAGTAATGCACTCATCCCAGCGGCCATGATACATATATTCTCGCCCCAAGTAATGCATGTTGCGGTCATCCTCGGGAAACTCGCGCACAGACTGCTCCAGCAGCGGAAGGTATTGGCTGCGGGATTTGTGCGGATCGGGATCATGATACAAGCGGAGCTGATCGGATCGAATGCTACGTTCTTCACCCTCCCCGATATATTCAAGCACCTCGTGAACCGGGCGTACCCAGCGGTAACCGTGACGAGTGTGTATTTTTTCTTTCCAGAACCATGTATAAACGGTATCTTGCCCAGGCTGTCCATGCGTAAAGGCATATAGCATCCGGGTAGTTCCTTCCTTCCAGTTACGTTCCAGCCGCGACCGCCAACCTTCCTCCCAGACTTCGTCCAGATCCGTACAGACACAAATATCTATATCGTCAGGGACCAGCCGCAGGGACTCATTGCGAGCCTTGTCAAAACGCCAAGGATTTACCTCGATACGATGCACCTCTGCACCCGCTTCGCGTAGCAGGGAAACAGTATCGTCTGTAGAGCCGGTGTCCGCTACAATGACAACATCGGCTTCACGCATGGTGTGCATCCAGCGTTTGGCGAATCGGGCTTCATTTTTGCTAATGGCATAGACAGCTATCTTGTACCGATTCGATTGTTGCATTCCGCTTGCTCCTCCTTTGACTTACTTAAAGATTGAGGGGTGAGTATGGGAGACATCTCTATTGGGGAGGATTCAGGATTGAGCTGAAAAATTGCCGATTATGCAGGACATGCGGGTCGTTGGGAACGTACATTGCAGCTTGTTCGTTGTGCCAATTCGCACGTGTGTAATCCTTCATTCGAAAATGGCAAATGCATAGCTGGATATGAGGAAACCACGTTTGGTACGCGTCCTGCACCGGGCCCATCGTGTCGGGAGGATTTAGAGTGGTAGCTATGTCGTACCAATAAATAGCTTTGGAGATCTCATTTTTATGCAAAAAATAATGACCTATCCGACAGCATAGATCTGCCCTGGGCGTATCGAAGGTCAAACTATGGAGAGCCGCGGTAATACTTTGCTCCAGCTTGCCAAGTTTTTGCAGACAGTCGGCCATTTTGCTACATGCACTAATCGCATCCTCTACCCAGCACTGCCCGGTATCCAGAAAATTCTGGTAAGCCTGCACGGCCTGCTCATATCTTTCATTATCTCTTAACTCGTTAGCGTAATAGTAGAGGTCACGAGGAGAGAAGGCATGACCTTGGGCGAGCAACTTCTCATAAATTCGCAGATTTCTTCCTGGAGAGACTGTATGTGTTCTGGTGTGTGTTATGGCGATATCGGCATGTTGAATATTCCCGTCTACGGCGAGGTACTCATGCACGGCTCCGTGCCAACGGAATCCGGCTGACCTTCTGATCAAGCGGTTTCGGCGAAAATGTAGGGTGACATTGCCATGATCATCAAAGCCATAATGATAATTCATAGACACGGAATCGACGGTTGGTACGGCTGAGGAATCAAGGGTTTGCTTCAGCTCAAGCAGCTTGACGGCATCCTGCTCCTTCAAAATATCATCGGCATCAAGCCAGAGAATGTACTCCTGCGTAGCTTGCTCAAACGAATAGTTACGTGCAAGGGCAAAATGATCTACCCATTCAAATGGAAAAATTCGATCTGTAAAGTTGCGACATATGTCAATGGTCCGATCCTGTGAACCTGTGTCCACGATGTTGATTTCATCCACAATAGGATGGACCGATTCCAGGCAACGGCCAATCGTATTTTGATCATTTTTGACGATCATGCACAGGCTGATACTGATCAATTGAGCATCACTCCTTTGGGAACCATCTAAGGGTTCAGGTCAAACATAAAGTTGGATTTAAAAGAGGTCTGATTTATAGAAGCCCTGCCACAATCGCGGCAGGGCAAGGATAATAAAGCTTTTAACATGCTGTGCGGCTTTGTCGATAAGGTATGGTACATCGCTTAAACATGATGTGGTAGAAAAGGAGGTTAGAGTCCGGTAGGCCCCGTAGGTCCAGTCGGCCCCGTAGGTCCGGTAGGTCCAATCGGTCCTTGTGGACCAGTGTCTCCTGTTGGTCCAATCGGGCCAGTAAATCCAAACGGTCCGGTAGGTCCAGTCGGCCCTGTAGGGCCCGTGTCGCCCGTAGGTCCGACAGGTCCAGTAGCGCCTGTGTCGCCGATAGGCCCGATAGGCCCGATAGGTCCAGCAGGTCCTGTATCACCCGTGGCGCCTGTAGGTCCGACAGGTCCGGTAAATCCAAGGCCAAATGGTCCGGTCGGTCCAGTCGGCCCCGTAGGCCCGGTATCGCCAGTAGGCCCGATAGGTCCGGTAGCGCCAGTGTCGCCCGTAGCACCCGTAGGCCCGACAGGTCCAGTAACACCAGTGTCGCCCGTGGCACCCGTAGGCCCGACAGGTCCGGTAACGCCAGTGTCGCCCGTAGCGCCAGTAGGCCCGACAGGTCCGGTAGCGCCAGTGTCCCCCGTGGCACCCGTAGGTCCGACAGGTCCAGTAACACCTGTGTCGCCCGTGGCACCCGTAGGTCCGACAGGTCCAGTAACACCAGTGTCGCCCGTGGCACCCGTAGGCCCGACAGGTCCAGTAGCACCAGTGTCCCCCGTGGCACCCGTAGGTCCGACAGGTCCAGTAACACCTGTGTCCCCCGTGGCACCCGTAGGTCCGACAGGTCCGGTAACACCAGTGTCGCCCGTGGCACCCGTAGGCCCGACAGGTCCGGTAACGCCAGTGTCGCCCGTAGCGCCTGTGGCACCCGCAGGCCCCGTAGCACCTGTAGCGCCACTAGCGCCTGTAGCACCAGTTGGGCCGGCAGGTCCGGCTGGACCCACAGCTCCAGCTGCACTTGCTTTAACAAGAGCAACGGCATCAATAGCTACATCAGCGGTGTTAGCCAAGGCGTTTTTACTAATAACCAAAAAGGCATAGGCTGCGTTGGCTGGTACAGGAGCTGTTACTTCGTATAGGCTTTGCCATGTCCCATTCACAGCGTCTGGCAATGTACCTGCACTCAAATAGGTAGTTAGCCCCGTGCCAAGGAAGCCAAAGGTTGCGTCATAGTAATACAGAAAAATGTTAACTTGAGGACTGGACAGACTTCCTATTTTTGCAGCTGAAAGGCTTAACGTATAACTTTCGCCTGGTGCAGCAAAAACGACCTGGGAAAGAGATGCATCTACTGCGCCTCCTGTCAGGATCGCACTATAAAAGTTTGTCTTTTTTACAGATAAGTTAGTGACAGTCACATTGACAGAGCTCCAAAAAAGGGTGGATCCGATCTCGAAGTCGCCGTTAGAAACTAGATTGGTAAACAATACACTCATCGCTTTTATACACTCCCTTCACACGTTGTAATGATAGTAGATGCGAATCCATACCTTAGCGAACCGTACAAGTTTCTGAGGGTAGATGTGTAATTTTGTGTTCACATTTCAGACACATTATTTTAAGCTTCTATTTAAGTGACGTTAAGCTGGAGTTATATGTGGGGGATTATTATTAGAATTTAAAAGTGTAGCATAAGGTGCGAGGAGACCGCTCCGCGAAGGCTTTGGTCTTCCGATCGCTGTTGCCGTGGGATTTTTCTGTGATTAAGTAAGATATGTAGAGGTAAAAATCCCAAGGCAAAGGCGAACGCTGGCGCTTCTCCAGCTCCAAATCCTCCGCTCCGCTGCTACCCACTACTGATGCAACATTTTAGGTGGGAGGGAAGTAGGGGAGCAGCAGGGAGAAGATTACGATAAAGGAAAGGGTGGAACATGTGCTCAAAGTGCAGCAGGTGAGCAAGTGGTATGAGGGCAACCGGGGTGTACATAAGCTGGATTTTGAAATGCAGCGCGGTGAAATTGTTGGTTTCCTGGGGCCGAATGGTGCGGGTAAAACGACGACGATGCGCATGATTACAGGGTATCTTCAACCCAACGAGGGAGTGATTACGATTGATGGTATCCCGATTCAGGATAAGGGCAGACAGGCCCGTTCCAAAATCGGTTATCTGCCGGAGACTCCCCCTTTGTATGAGGATATGTCCGTAAGATCCTATTTGAAGTTTGTAGCTAGTATTCGGGACGTGCCTGCGAGAGAGCAGAAGCTGCGTATTTCGGAGATGATGTCCAGGCTAGGACTGAATGGGCGGGAAAAACAATTAGTCCGCAGTTTGTCCAAAGGGTATAAACAGCGCTTGGGACTGGCAGGTGCGATTATTCATAACCCGGATTTACTGGTACTGGATGAACCGACTTCGGGTTTGGACCCCAATCAGATTTTGGAGATTCGTCAGCTCATTCAGGAAATTGGCGAAAATCATACGGTATTGCTTAGCACGCATATATTGCCTGAGGTGGATGCGTTGTGCAATCGTGTTCTCATCATTCATGAAGGGAAACTGGTCATGGATGGGCGCCCTGACGCGCTCGGCGGTTCGATGGAAGATGGATTCAAGGTGAAGGTGGAGGTCAGAGGGAAGCGTGAGCAGGTGCTGGATGTCCTGCGTACTTGGGGAAAAGTAGAGGTTGAATCTATGGCGGCCACGCAGCCTCCAGCGAACACGAAGCTGACTGCCGCAGAGCCAGATATGACCGAATTGCTACTCACAGGAGCCTCCGGTGAGGATTTTCGCGAAGAACTATTTTATGTGCTGTCTGATGCGAAGCTTCCGATTTTGGAGATGAAAAAAGAAAGCCTTAGCTTGGAAAATATCTTCCAGCAGTTAACGACCCGCGAGACGGAAGAAAGTCAGGTCAGCGATCCAGCAGTACAAGATCTACATTCCTCGGAGAATGCAGCCCCTACGGCTATCACGGTGGAGCATGGAGATGCTGCATCCGGCGACGATAAGGCTGAAGAAGATAAGGATACAGGAGGTAATCGGTCATGAGGCGTTTGTTCGCGGTCTGTCAAAAAGAGCTGCAAGCCTATCTGTGGACACCAACGACCTATTTTGCACTTGCAGTGTACATGCTGCTGACGGGTTTACTTTTTTATACAAATTTTGTTATGTATCAGCCTAGCATTCTGGACTATCGGCTGGTACTCGGTGACACCTTGTCCATGCTGGTGTTCGTCGTCCCATTACTCACGATGAGGCTGGTTGCGGAGGAATTCAGGCAAGGTACGGATGAACTGCTGCTTACCTCCCCTGTGAGTGTGACGGAAATGATCGTGGGTAAATTTTTGGCGTCGCTGGGCATGTTGCTCATATTAGTGCTGTGCAGTCTAGCGTATCCGGTCGTGATGTCCTTTTATGGGTCGCTGGATTGGACACTGGTATTTACATCTGTGATCGGTCTATTTATGCTTGGCGCAGCCATGATGGCGATCGGCTTATTCGCTTCGACGCTTTCACAGCATCAGATGATGTCGTCGGTCGTCGGTTTTATTATTTTACTTGTGTTCTGGATGCTGGATTCGTTTGGTGGACAGACGGGTGCATCTGCGGCGGTGCAGCAATGGCTGGAACCTTTTTCACTAACCGCACGGTTTGACAGTTTCACCAAAGGATTGCTGAATGGAGCTGATGTGATGTACTACGTGACGGTGGCGGTGCTCTTTTTGCTGTTCAGCATCCAAGTGGTTGAACGGAAACGGTGGAGGTAATGAATATGAAAAAATGGCTGGGTCATACCAATAGTGTGGTACTATCGATTGCTGCTGTAGGGATTTTTATTTTATTGACGTTATTTCTGCGGTCGTTGGGTGGCTTTCAACTGGATCTGACGGCAGGCAAGCAGTATACGCTGTCTGACCAAACGTTGACGACCATCCAAGGTGTAAAGGAAGACGTACGGCTCATTGCTTTTACCGTATCTACTTCACAAAATCAGAAGCTGAACCGGGATGTTACGGACATGCTGAATGAATATGCCAAGCGTAACAACAAGCTCAAGGTCGAACAATACGATCTGAATCAGGAACCGTTACTGGCCAAGCAATATGGTGTTACTTCAGCATCTATTGTGTTGGTGCAGGGGGAGAAGAAGCGGGTTATAGATATTGGGAGTCTATTTACGCAAGCTCAGGGGAGTGGTGAAGGGGCATACCAATTTACCGGGGAAGAAAAGCTGACTAGTGGACTGCTGGGATTATCATCTACCCGTCAAGGGAAAGTGGTCTTTCTAACTGGACATGAGGAAATCCCATTGTCCCAAATGACTGAATTAAGCAGCTCACTGTCACAAGATAATGTGAAAACAGAGGAAGTTCAGCTTAATCAGGCGGGTAGCGTGCCCAAAGATACGTCTGTATTGGCTATTGTCGGACCAGAACGTGATATCAGTGCAACGGAACTGAAGAGTATTCGTACGTATCTGAATGATGGAGGAAAGCTTTTTATGGCACTAGGCTTTCACCCGAACATGGGGTCCGATTGGAAAAACCTTGATGCATTAGCAGCTGATTATGGAGTGAAGGACACTCATGCCATCGTGGTGGATCAGGAACAGACGAATACACTTGGACCTCTATGGACGGTTCCTACCTTCGGCAGTCATGCGATCACCGATAAGTTGGCGGCTTCCAATCTGTACCCGGTTCTTTCACTGTCTATTGCTTTGCAGGCAGGAGAGCAGAAGGATTGGAAGACGACGCTTTTGATGAAATCTTCTGCAGCCAGCTATGGTGAAACGAATATCCAAGGACTGCTGAACAACGAAACGGAGAAGGATGACAAGGACCCGCAGGGGCCGCTGAATCTCGGTTATGCGGTAGAAGGGAAAGAAGGCAAGCCCAAAGCCGTTATTCTCGGAACGTCCGCCCTCTTAAGCGACACTGAGATCAGCACAGGAGGCAATCGAGACTTTGTGCTGAACAGTCTGAATTATGTGCAGGAACACTCTGATGGACTCACCATTCGTCCTCGTCAGGAGCAGGATTATAAGGTAGCTTACTTGACTCCTGCACAAGCGAAAACGATATTGACCATATCTGTCATCGGATTGCCGTTGCTGTTCGCGGTCATCGGAATCTTATTATGGTGGAGGCGAAGAAGAGCATGAGAAAATGGATACCCACAGTGCTACTGTTAGTTGTATTGGGAGCGGGTATAATCTATGCAAAGAGCCAAAACTTCTTTCGTGAACAAGCGCCGGCGGCTCGCCAGCTGGTTCAGCTTACGCAAGGGGATATTACGTCTTTCGCGATCACTGGAAAGGACGGCAAGTCGGTGGAACTTGAACAACATGATGGTCAATGGAGTATGAGCAAGCCACGGACTTACCCATTAAACCAATATACAATAGACAATTGGCTAGCGGCGATTCAAAATGTAAAGTTGGGTGAAGTGGTCGAATCTTCTCCTAAAGATGTAGCCAAATATGGGATCAGCGCTACCAATGATCAGATTGAGATTAAGACCAAGAAGGGTGACGTTCGTACCTTTGCCTTCGGTGAAACGTTGCCTTCCGGAGAGGCTGTTTATGTATTATCAGACAAAAAAGAGATAGCTTCTGTACCTATCGATACACTTTCAGGGTTGTTGCTGGGTGCTGATGATTTTATAGATACAACGCCGTTCGATTGGGACGATACCAAGCTGAGCGGAATAGAGTGGGAAGGCCAAAATGCTTCATGGATGCTCAAATCCTCCGGTAACAGCGGAACCGGAGACAGTGCTTCCACATCTTGGACGCTGAACGGAAAGTCAGTAGCCAGTGACACGGCGACTTCCCTCTCGCAGCAAATCAAAAACCTGGCCAGCAGTCAGGCCTTGCGCAAAGCCTCTGAGCTGAACAAGCCTGTTCACCGCTTTACGCTGAGCATATCGCTGGGTAAGGATGATTCCCAGCTGGTTTATCAGGGCTGGACGCTTAACGATGATCCAGATACCGTATGGATTGTACCGCCACAAAGTAACTGGGCTTATGGTCTGTCAGTATCTGACGTGAACCGTGCTGAACAGAATGGACACGACCAAGCTCAGACTGGAAAATAATCATTAGAATTAAATTAACGCACAAAGAGGCTCCAACGGCGGATGATCGTCGTCTGGAGCTTCTTTGTGTTCGTTACTCGTCAGGTTTGCTGCTTTTGGAAGAAGAATTGTTAGTGTCGTTTAATTCTTGGATAACCTGAATCAGCTCATGAAGTGAGAGATCCAGCTTGTCCAGCTTTTCCTCCATCGTGTGCAGGATGTGCCGCAACAAAATAAAACAAAGTCCAGCCGGAAAGCCTACGTTGGTAACCAGAGAAAGAGCATCATCCATTTGCAATGTATTCCCTCCTTTTTAGCCATATATAAAGGAAGGTAAATTAAAAGAACCATATACAACTGATTGTAAAAATAGTATAATAAATAAGAACAAGTGTTCTGATTTCGGTTGTAAAATAGGTTTGAAAATTACCCTATAGTATGAGGATTAGAAAAAGTCAAATCCAAAGAGAAAGGGTGATTTACAATGGATCAGTCTCAGCTAACATTGGTAGAACAATATCGAAAGAAGCTGTACCGCATTGCCTGGAGAATCCAGTATCGTGCTCGGGTACAAACCAATCATGAATTTGTAATGGAAAAGAACGAAGCCGTCAGCGCCCCATCTTTTACAGAATCTTCAAACTCTAATATGTACACATTACAGCTTATCAACTCTCTATCTTCTGAGATCGGAAAAATGATCATCTTTGACCTTTACATACTAGATAAAACCGAAGCACAGATTGCAAAAGAGTTAAAGCTATCCCAACAGGCGGTGAATAAATGGAAAAAGAAAATGCTCAAAGAGTTATTTCGGATGCTGAGTTCGTCCAATTGCTAAAATTAGTACGAAGTGGAGATCAGGAGGCCATGTATAGGATACTTCAATTGTTCGAGGAAGACATTCAAAAGACCAGTCGGTATATCCGTATGTCCCGTGAAGATGCTGTCCAAAGCATTGTGACTGATTTTATAGAAGAACTGCGACAAGAGTTAAAGACAGTAAAAAGTGGACAATGGATATAGCCTTGGCTATCCTTATCCGTAGGTTTACTTATTTAACGGAGGGCTTATAAGTTTATGAGTGATAACAGGGCTTCTTTTGAGAAAAGTATGAAGATGTACCCAGTCAACAGTATTCGTTCCAATGTCATCATTCTTGTTTTATTACTGTTAGATCTGTTTCTGGTTATCCCCTTAGTGGGAAATCCATACATTGCAGTTTACGTTTATGTACTGTTGCCACCGATTGTTATGATAAACATTTGGGCTCTAGTACTGGTCATCATGCCACGCAAATTGCAGTTGAATTACATTTTATTCCGTGGTGTATTTGGTTTGATTTGTTCTATAGGCTTCATGATCATGACACAAAAGTTTGCTTATGGCATGTTGGGTCTGGATACTTCATGGTATTTTATAGGTTCCTTTGCCCTTTATGGAATCGCCTTGTATTCCTTTATAAAATATAATTTGGCGAAATTCAAAGATCCTTCAGAACATAAGAAGAAACCAAAAGTTAAGGAAAAAAACAAGAGAGCGCCTGTAGTGACGATCACCACATTTACTGGGGCTGGTTATCTGATAGCTAATGTTTCCCTCGGATTTGCTACACAACAATTAGTTGCCACAGTATTGATCAGTGTATACTCCATGCTGGCATTTGTTCTTTTCCATTTTATTATGGATTTACACCGCTACTATTGGCTTCATAAGCTGAGGAATCAGAATCAAACAACCGATTGAACACAAGAATGGGATTACAAAGTATTACCACTATCAAGAAGTTTTGTAATGAATAATAGCCTGCAAACGCCCCATATATGTAGGGGTTCGCAGGCTTTTTAGGTTGTAGATTTATTTAGTCAACATACTTATTGCCGTCAGCATCAATATAGATGGATTGAACAGCTGTGCGCCGGTACGGATAACCTGCCTCTGTGGTGCCGCTAATTTCATAGGTTACAGAATAGATGCCGGGCTTGTCCGCTTTGGATAGCTCTATTTGTCCGGTAGGGTTAACGGTTTTTTGCTGTACCGTCAAACCTTTGGAGGCAGAAGTGACTCCTTGCTGCGGATCACCATAATATTGAACTTGGTAGGTGACTTGTGTAACGCTGTCCGGGGCATCCTGTGGTTTCAGGTTTAGCTTCGGGCCCACTGCATTCAGATTGTATTTCAGCTCAGGAACTTGAACAGCCTGGTAACGTGCAATCAGGAGATATGCTCCTTGATCAGGAACCGTGACGTTCAGTTTATAGGTGCCCGGTTTTGGATTTTGAATGACGGCGTTATGATGCCAGGCACCAGCGAAAATATCGTCATCATAGCCTGCTTTCAGATTAATAATTTCACTGGTACCGTCAGGCTTGGTTAGTTCCAGCTTACTCACACGTTTATCGCTGATCCAGTCCAGATCAATGGATTTGACACCATTTTCAACAGTGAGGGTTTCTGAGGCTTTTCCATTATAATCGCCGCCTCGGATAAAGTATGAATTATCGATCTCGTTATAGGTGGATTGTACAGCAGAAGCAGTCAGGGAAGATGCTGAAAGTGCTTCAGTTTCCTGATTCAATGCTGGAGTGTTCGCTTGGAGGTAGGGTTGGATCAGGGAGAAGACGTAAGAACCGGTACGAACCTTGGCATGATCCCAAGATCCGATTTTAACTACACGTCCGCCGGGGAGCTTAGAGTTGTCGACTGTGACCACCCCATCATTTTTACCAAAGGTTGAGAGGTAAAGTCCGCCGAGTATGTAGGAAGCAGTGCCGTCAGACCAGTTATCACCAGCAAACGTGAAGAATGGAATTGTAGTTGCGTTGCTGAGTGCATCGGTCTTGGATCGGAAATACTTCATATAAGATGTTTGTAAAGTGGAGGTACCGGGATTTTGTGAGCCGACGATGTCTGCCAGCCATCCGGCCCAGCTGCTGTAGGCGAGATCTGCAAGTTGTGAGCCATGATGGGGACTGCTAAGGGTGATGACACGTTGAACATAAGGAGCAGCTCCGTTATATACGAGAGCGGTTTGAGTATCCACTCCACCTTTGCTGTGGGCGATGACAATGAGCTTTTTTCCAAAGTGATTACTGATGACCTTGATTTTGTCGGCTAAAAGCTTACCATTGTCCCACATATCCTGGGATGTACCATTTGTATCGTACAGATTAATGGTGGCCGTCTGGTATCCGGCGTCACGTGCGCGATGAAGCATGTCGTTATTATTTTTGGTCCAGACTTCAGCGCTACTGTTCAAACCATGTACGAATAATAATGCAGGTTTGGCAGGATCAACGCGATTAGGTGGTGGGCCTTCTGCCCAGCTTCCGGCGGGATCTTTCGGGGGTTGGGGGGTAGTGGAGCCTGCAAAAGCGCCGACGGGTACAAGAGTAACGGATAACATAAAAATGAGCATCAAAACAGTGATCTTTTTCAAATTGAAAATCCTCCTTTGTAAAATAAAGTATTTTTCAAGCTTATTATACATGCCATCTTGTGGTAAATCATCAATTCTATTTCATATTTACATTAAAATTTTATTTTTTTAGTCATTTTTTAGTCAGGATATCCCTATGATTCATAGCGCATGATAATCTCGTCACACATTTTATAATGTATGGAGGATGAGTTCATGCCAGGAACTAAGAAGGTCATCAGTTTTACGATTTCTGCTGCTTTACTCGCCAGTATGGCTGCTTTGACCGGGTGCGGAAATGGCGATCATAACGTTCGTACGAACAGTACACGCTATAACGCGCAAAGCACACATCATATGGATGGTGTGAACCGTAATGGTATGGATGGTGTGAATCGTTATGGGGTTAAGTCCAATGGTATGGACGGGATGTCATTGAATGAAAATGGCAACCGAACCGGACATCCAGTCCGTAATCTGCAAGTCGATCGCAGTTTGTCCAAACGTATATCTGAGATGCCGGATGTAAAGTCTGCGACAGTGCTGGTCGGTGAACGACATGCCTATGTAGCCGTTTCCTTGAAAGACCAAGCCAACGGAACAGGTGTCGGTGCTCCAAGTATTGACGGTACTCCAAGTATTGATGGTACTCCAGGTGCTAATAGTATTGGACGTAACGGTAATGTACCGAGTGTGAATGGCGTTAATGGCACTAGAGGAAACCGTACTACGGATACTACGACGCCTGGAATGACAGACAATGGAGTTGCCGGAAATGGACTTACCGGGAATGGAACACCTGCGCGTCGTGATGACGGTTTATTCGGTACGATGGGTACAGGCTCGTACGGTATGTTGCGTGGCTTGACGGACAACAATCGCGGAGATAACGGAAACACCACAATCGAGGGAGCAAGAACTGCATATGAACCAAGTGATGCAGTCAAGAGCCGTATCGCGAATAAAGTTAAGCAATTTGCACCTTCGATTGAACAGGTACATGTATCCGCTAACCCGGACTTTGTCGAACAAGCCACTGACTTTACACACAGTGTGCAAAACGGTCATCCGATTAGAGGCTTGAGCAATGAAATGGTGGATGTGATTGAACGTGTATTCCCGACCTCGGCGGCTGATACAAACCGTCCAATGGAAAATACAGCACCCACACGTCCACAAAATCATACGCCCGCGCCGATGAATCATCGCTAATTCAAACCCTATAAGTGTGTGCAATGCCAAAGAAAGAGCTATCCATCTCAGCGAATACGCTGGTGGATAGCTCTTTAGTTTTGGGGAATGATAACTATAACTGAATTATTTGCGCAATCCTTTAATCCATACGCCTTGCAGCTTCAAGTCTCCATCCAGTAACAGGATATCTGCTTGTTTACCTGCTTCAAGCGAACCTGTACGATCAGCAATGTGCAAGGATCGAGCCGGATTCAGGCTGGCCATTTGTGATGCCGCGGGAATACTCATACCCACATGTTGAACCAAATAGCGGAAGCCTTCAATCATCGTTAGTGTGCTTCCTGCCAAAGTGACCCCATCCTCCAGTCGTGCTACACCGCCCTGCACGATCACCGGCAAATCGCCGAGCGTATATTTCCCGTCTTCCAGACCAGCAGCAGACATGGCATCTGTGATGAGAATGAGATTATGATCCTGCTTTAACCTAGCGAGCAGGGAAATGGCGGCGGGATGCACATGAATGCCGTCCGCGATGATTTCTGCTTCAATGCGCGGATCAGCAAGTACGGCTCCGGCGGCTCCCGGCTTGCGATGATGCAGCGGAGTCATAGCATTAAACGCATGCACCGCATGGTTCAGCCCCGCCGTCGCTGCCTGTTCAACCTCTTCATACGTAGCATCTGTATGACCGAGAGCCGCGGTAATGCCATGGCTGCAAAGCCATGCAATCAGTTCCAGCGCTCCTTCCCGTTCGGGCGCAAGCGTGAGCTGGCGAACAAGGCCTGGATAGCGTTGCTCCCATTCTGCCACCCATGAGAGATTCGGTGGCACGATATGTTCCGGGTTTTGCGCTCCCGGCCAGTTCGGACTTATGAACGGCCCTTCTAGATGTACGCCCTCCAACTGAGCATAGGGCATAGGTAGTGCCATATAAGCGTGAACTTCACTCAATACTCGGTCAATCTGTTCCTTGGGCGCGGTCATGGTGGTAGCCAGCATGGCCGTCGTTCCTTGTGAACCGTGAAAGGAGGTGATCGTATCCAGCACCTTTGGACTGGAGTCCATAAAGTCCTCACCGTTACCGCCGTGAACATGAATATCAATAAAGCCTGGTAGCAGATAGCCTCCTTCCAGACGTACAATTTCTACCGCTCTCGCTGCACTTTCTTCCTGATTTGCCAAGACTACCGATGTCCAATCGGCGGGCAAATTTCCCTCGGAACCAGCATAAACAATGGACTGCCCCTCAATGACGACAACCCCTTTTTCAATGATGTCATTTCCAACGACAACTTGCCCATACAGTAGCTGGGGTATGTTACCACTCATTTCATCTGACTTCAATTGAACCATCCTCCCGCTTTCTGATCCAGTAAAATAAGTACGTTGGGGTGACATTGCAGCAAAGAAGCCGGACACTCAGTCGTGACAGGTCCAGTTAAAGCCTGCTTTATAATGTCGGCCTTATCCGCACCAAAAGCCACCAGTATAATTTGCTTCGCCTTAAGAATCGTGCCTACTCCCATCGTAACTGCTTGCCTGGGTACAGCATCTATTTCGCCAAAAAATCGAGCATTCGCCGAGCGCGTACTTTCTTTCAAATCTACAACATGTGTGGCTCCAGCCAAGCTGTGACCGGGTTCGTTAAAGCCGATATGCCCATTATGACCAATGCCAAGCAACTGCAAATCCACAGGGCCATGATCCAGAATAGCCTGCTCGTGCGCTGCACATTCTGCTGCCAGATCTAGTGCATTCCCGTCAGGAACACGTGTATGGGATATGGGAATGTCGATATGCTGGAACAAGTGCTCATTCATAAAGCTTCGATAGCTCTGCGGATGTTCTGGGGGAAGACCAACATATTCATCAAGATTCACGGAATAGGCGCGTGCAAAACTGACCTGTTCCTTGCGGTACATATCTGCAAGATGTTGGTAAATGCCAATCGGCGTACTACCGGTGGCCAGGCCAAGCATGGCCTGTGGTTTGGATAGCAGCAAGCTAGCGATCACAGCGGCGGCAGTAGCGTTCAGGTCTTCACGGCTGTTCAAAATGCGTATGTTCATCTTAGTGACCCCCTGGTTGTTTTTTGAGCTTGCTCACTTGTTGATATGAACCTTCCAATCTTGGAATATATTTGTCAAAATCCGCGCTCACCATACCTGTAAACAGAATATCTATAATATGAAGCTGGGCGATGCGAGAGGCCATATCCCCACGTCGCATTCCTTCCTCCAATGAAGAGGAAAATAGCGCAATATCCGCAAGGCCTGCCAGCGTATTGTTTCCGAAGGAGGTTAGGGATAGTGTCTTGGCCCCCTGTTCCTTTGCACAGCGTAGAGCCGCAATGGTCTCCTGGGTTTCCCCTGAATAAGAGACGGCAAAGGCGACATCTTCCGCTCCGAGCGAGGAGGCAGAGGTGATTTGCATATGGGAATCTGCAAAGGCAGTGCTGTTCTTGCCAATACGGATGAGCTTCTGGTAAAAATCCTGGGCCACAATCGACGATGTCGCCATACCATAAAGATCAATGCGGCTCGTGGCTGACAGCCATGCAATGGCCTGCTCCAGCTTGTCGAAATCCAGCAGTCGGGTCGTGTCTGCAATGGATGCGGTATGGTTCGCCTGAATAGCCTGCACGATTCGGGAAAGTGAATTTCCGGCGACAATATCCTGATAGGATTCTTCACCATTACGGTTGGAATGAGACAACTCGGCGGCCAGCTTCATTTTGAAATCGGGATAGCCTTTAAAATGTAGTGATTTGCAAAACCGCGTAACGGTCGCCGCACTTACACCACAACGTTCTGACAGCTCCCGAATACCCAGATGCAACACATCTTCCGGGGATTGCAGGATGGATTCCGCCAGCTTGCGCTCCTGTACGGGAAGCTGCTCCAGTCTATGGGCTAATGTATGAAGAATGGGGGACATGAGCTGTGCTCCTTTGGCTGTAGAGTGTTTGTGTGAAAATAAGTATCGTAAATAAGTAGTATATAAAGAAAAACATTTTCACGTGTATTGTAAAATAATTCTGCTGCTCATGCAAGAGATGTGAGAAGAATTTTTATTAGATTTTGCGAAAAAATAGCCAGCGAAAATTGTAGAAGTTATCATACATTAATTTACATATTGCGAGTTTTACTTACAAAACAACCTATTGACTTGTCTCTTCATTGGAGGAGTATAATTGAATAAAGTTCCAGTGAAGGAATTTTTCTAGGAGCTTTCTTTGCAGAGGGCATCGTTGGGTGGAACGAACAGAATCTCATTCACAAGGAGGAGTTTGCTATGCAAAGCCAAGTGATTGAAATGATCAGCGCGGTTAAGGAAGATCCTGAACTGGTCGCTAAGCTGGATGGACATTCGGACATTATTCATGATGCGGGACTGGATTCGTTGCAGTTGGTTCATTTCATGCTGCAAGTGGAGGATGCGTTTGATGTGGAGATTGATTTTGATTCCTTTGAGCTAGAGCATTTGAGCTCGGTAGATGCGTTTTGCAGCTACATTCAGGGGATCAGCGATGCGGAACAAGCGCCGCATCTGGAGGGAATGGAGACGGTCTGACGTACAGCTAGGTACATGTGCCTGAAAATCCATTAAACGAGGTGTTAGCATGCAGCCCAAAAGCAATGTGCTGATTGATGAGAAAGCGTTCAAGCTCATCAAGCGTAACCTGAAAAACGCTTCTGTATCTTACCGTAACGCCACACAGGACCCTACTTTCAAAACGGACATGCCCCAGACGATCGGCATTAAGCTGACTAACCGCTGCAACCTGAGATGTACACACTGCTTTGAATGGAACGAGGAAGGCTACCATCACCAAATGGATAAAGAAGAACAAAACATGGATCTTGCTCCGGACATGCTCCGGCAAATTTTGAGCGAAACCAAGGAAGCCAAGTCCAGACTGTACATGTGGGGCGGCGAACCGATGTTTCATCGACGTTTTGATGAAATTTTGGACGTGCTGGCGGAAGATCGGCGCGAAATGACCTTTTGTACAAATGGGTTACTTATTGATAAATATTTGGACCGGATTTTGGATTTGTCCGAAAATCTGGAGTTATTAATAGCGATTGAAGGTTTTGAAAGAGAACACGATTTAATCCGCGGTAAAGGCACTTTTCAAAAAACAATGCGGCAGATGGATAAGCTGATTGAACTGCGCGACCAGGGATTGTACAAGGGACGGGTAACTGTCCATGCGGTCATTAACGATAACATGATCGGACGGATGTACGAATTTCTGCAAATGCTGGAGGACAAAAGGCTGGATCTGGTGCTGCTGACGTTCCCCTGGTACATTTCCAAAGAAACCTCCCTCAAAATGGATGAATATTTTACACGTAATTTCTCCTGGCTCCGACAACTTGAAGAAAAAAATATTAGTAGCTGGCATGCTTTCAAATATAAAATCAACCCGGATAACATCGATCCTCTGATGCAGGAACTACAGCGGATCAATGAGCGAGTATGGAACATTCGCGTGCGCTATCAGCCCGGTTTGGATTATGAGGAAATTGATAAATTTATCCATGGCGAGGAAATGGTCAGTCGTTGTTCCAATCATTGTTTGGCGCTCACCTCCAGAACAGATATTTTACCAGACGGGAAGGTCATGCCTTGCAAATTTTTCAGTGAATTCACGATTGGAAGCATGCGTGAGCACAGTCTGAAGGAGATATGGAACTCGGATGCGTATGAGAAAACTCGTCAAAAGATTAATCATGAAGGATTGACTCCGGTGTGCTCCAAATGCAGCGTATTGTATCTGCATGGGGCAGGCTCTCTGAAGTACATTTAGTTTTCTATGGATGTTGTTTGTTACTGGATGGAAGAGAGAGGGATGATGACAAGACGTGACGACTAAAACGATTAACCTTGTGGAAGCGCTTGCGCATGAACGAGACCATGGAGTCCTGATTTGGCTGTTTAATATCGGTGCAGAGCAAGTGTGGCATCCATCCCCCCGCAAGGGGGGCATGGTAGACCGGGATGAACAGCAAGTCGTAAACCGGATGGAGGAAATGAATCTCCTGCTATGTCGAAGTCAGGATGTCATTGTACTTCGGGAACAGCCGGATAAGGCGTTTCTGGACATGCTTCAACGGTTGGGCTTTAGCCTGCCGCGTATTGAGGTGCCGGAGCCTTCTGATCCGCTAACGCCGATTTCAGAGCTGGTGCTGGCGGATGAGGCGCTTTTGGCACGACTGCGTACGGTTGCAGATGCAGGCCACAGCAGCGGCGGAGCCAAAGCGTGGCTCGTCCCCTATGCGGTCACACCGCAGGAGGAAGCGATTGCGGAGCTTTGCGGGCTAGAGCTGATCGGCGCTCCATCCGCGGTTAGTGCTCAGGTGAATGATAAAATATTCAGCCGCCTGACCGCGCAAAAGCTTGGTTTTGCTGTCAGCGAAGGCGCCGTATGTGCAGACGAATCGGCGATCCGCAGGGAGTGTGCTAGACTGGCTGACTTATCGGATGGACCTGTGAAGCTGATTATCAAGCAGCCGCACGGTGCCTCGGGACAAGGCATGTATATGCTGGACGAGCTGTCCAAGCTGGACACGCTGCTGAGTGTGATGAGGCGCTTTGGCGGCTCGTCGCCATCTTCCGGCGGCTGGCTGGTGGAGCGCTGGCACAATAAGCAGATGGATCTGAACTACCAGCTCTGCATTGACGAGGGCGGTGGTGTGACGATGTTTTCGCTAAAAAGACAAAACGTGGATGGCACCGTATATATCGGATCTCAAGTGCCGGCTGAGATTGGCGATGCGCTGGAGGAAGAAGTGAAACGTTGCGCCTACCAGCTGGGTACGTATCTTTATTCCATTGGGTACACAGGAATGGCCTCTATTGACGGTTTTGTTGACGAAGAAGGTTTGCTGGTTCCAGTCATTGAGATTAACGGTAGGTTTACGTTGTCTACCTATATTTCATTCCTGTCATCCGTCCTGGGAGAACAGCATAAAACATTATCCCGTTATTACCGCAACGTTACCGCTACGCCTCTCACTTACAGCCGCTTGTGCGGGCTGCTCGCGGAGGAGGGCTTGCTCTATACGCCCGAACGTCCAGAAGGGGTGTTTGTATATACGGCGGGTACATTGTCTGGTATTCCTGTGAAGCGGGGCTATGTGAACCGGATTTTCACACTTATTTTGGCAGACAGCTGGCAGGAAGCTGATGCTTATGCGCACAAATTGGAAGGTATCATTGCTGGATTAGGATGCTCATAAATGGGAGGGAATCAAAAATGAAAACAGATGTATACCATGTAGTACCCTTGCTGGAAAAGGTTTTGAAGCTGGCTCCGGGAGAGCTGGAACAGTTGACTCCGGATCAGGATCTGCGAACCTTGGGGCTGAATTCCTTATCCGCTGTGGAATTAATTGTAGAGTTGGAAAATGAGCTTGATATTACGATGGAGGACGACGATCTAGTGCTGGAGCATCTATCTACACTGCAAGGCATTGAGCGTCTGCTGAGCAAATATGCATAAGGGCGCTGAAAAGACAAGGTTGATGCAGGAATCCGATATGAAGACTCGTCATGATTCCGTTGTGGACTATGGTGCAGAAGAAGTGGCAAACGCTCTTCCAGGGAAGCATTGTGTATATTCTTCCCTGCGTACCTCGTTGCGGAGGTACGGGGTGACCATGGCCGAATCCGAGCTATTCATGCTGTGTGGGAGTATGTGCGCAGAGTATGGTGGAGATTTGAAGCGCTTCGGACCTGAGAAATATCCAGAGCAGCTTCAAGAAATGGCAGCTAGTGGCGGACCTGTTATTCGGGTGGAACCGTGGGTCGCAGGTGTCAGCGATGAAACCGACCTGTTGCGGGTACTCACATCGGGCTACGGTACCATGCTGCATACGTCGAGCACCGCTTTAACCTATCACGATGTATATGTGAAAAATTACCCAAGGGGCCACGTGATTGAGTTGTGCGGGTTGGACTTGCGAGAACGTACAGCACAGGTGAATGATAGCTTCCTGCTCGATTCCTCGGGACATGCCATGACTTATGTGGGCTCAGCCCGGCTCGACGATCTGATGCAGGGCATTATTGAGTATGCATGGCTGGTGGAGCAGCCTGCCCCGCTTTCGCCAAGTGAGATGCATGCTGCGTGTGCTCATCATATTCGACAGTATTTGACTGGACACGAAGCCATCTGGAGAGGCGTACCTACGTCTAATGAGTCGGAAAGCCAAACGGGGAAAGCTGTAACAGGCAAACAGGTCAAGCGGGGAGATGAGGGGTACCAGGCATTTGTCGGTGACTTCCGTCTGTTGGCAGACATGGCGGATCAGGATTTTCGGACGTACTGTCATGAAATCTATTACAATCTGCGATTGGGCAGTGCCCTTCATTTGACGGATTATACAGCTGATTATTGCCTGCTGCATCAAGCCACGCTGGGGCCACAAACACAGCATGTAATTGAATTGGCACAGGGGCTGTACGCGGATTGGCACAAGCTTAATCTGCATATTTACAAAACAGGGCTTCAACTGCGCAAGCATCGGATGCCTGAGATTATGGAACGAGCTTTGCATTTAATTGAAAGACAGCGGCATATGCTGGAGGAACTGATGATTTTAGCAGAGCAAGCAGCCGAGTAGTCCAGAGCACTCGGCCTTATCAGGCACGTTCATCCAGGGGTTACGCGCAGAGGAAAGAGGAGGGGAATTGATTGCCGTCCATTACATTAAACCAATTGTCGAAAACATTTACGTACTACAAAAAGGAGCCGGGCGTGCGCAAATCGTTACAAAACTTGTTCAGGCGTCAGCAGCTGACCAAAGAGGCTGTACAAAATGTCAGCTTTAGCATTGAGGAAGGCGAAATTGTCGGATTTCTCGGTCCAAATGGAGCGGGCAAAACAACGACGCTCAAAATGCTGTCTGGCATTCTCCATCCCACGGACGGGGAGGCATCCGTACTCGGCTTTACCCCGTGGAAACGACAAAAAGAGTTTAAACGTCAGTTTTCCATTGTAATGGGACAGAAAAACCAGCTCTGGTGGGATTTGCCTGCAAGCGAGTCATTCGAGCTGAACAAGCTTATCTATGAAATTGATGAAAACCGTTACAAAGAGGCGCTGGATGAACTGGTCACTCTGCTTGGGGTGGAGGAGCAGCTTCATGTGCAGGTTCGGCGGTTGTCTCTCGGCGAGCGTATGAAAATGGAACTGATCGCCGCGCTGCTGCATCGTCCACGGGTCATTTTGCTGGATGAGCCGACCATTGGACTGGACCTTGTTTCTCAGCGGCGGATTCGAGAGTTTTTCAAAGCCTATAACCGCACGCACCGGACGACCATCCTGCTGACAAGCCACTACATGAAGGATATTGAGGATTTGTGCAGTAGATCCATCATTATCAGCGGGGGCAGATTGGTGTATGACGGAGACTTACACAAGGTGAATGAGGTCATCGGTGCCCGTAAATTACTTAAGGTTCGACTGGAGATCCCCGTATCCAACCTAACATTGGCGAGCCTCGGCAAACTTCGCTCCAACTCGGAGATAGAGGCGGTATTTGAGCTGGATGCAGAAGATACCTTGGCTTGGTCCAAAAAGATTTTGGACGCACTGCCTGTCGTTGATTTTACGATTGAGGACGTCCCGCTGGAAGAGGGGATAGCCAATTTGTACGATGGGGGCAGGCTGGCCGATGCGAAATAACAAATATGTGAAGGTACTCCAGCTTGGCATGCAAAACGAAATGGAGTATCGGGCTAATTATTGGCTCCAAATGGCGGGATTTATGCTGCCGATCATGACGCAAATTTTTCTCTGGCTAGCTGTATTCGGTTCTTCGGGACAAGCAAGAGTGTTGGGCTATTCTCTGCCAGAAATGCTGGTGTATGTGGTCATGGCGGGAGTAACTGGAAAACTGATTGCTACGGGCTTTGAATACGAAATTGCTACAGATATCAAGGAAGGTGGACTGGCAAAATTCATGGTACAGCCTGTGCATTATTTCGCTTACCGTTTTTGCCGGTTTATCGGAGGCAAAGTCATACAGTCCGCGGTCGTGCTGCTGGCGGCTGCTATTTTGCTGTTATGTCTTAGCCTGGAAGGACAAATCAGCTTCGGGCTATCGTACATCTTGCTTTACATATTGGCGTTGCCGGGAGCGCTTGTGCTTAATTTTGTGGTCTATTATGCGCTGAGCGGCATAGCCTTTTGGGTGACGGAATCGGCGGGGCTATTTTATACGTTGTCGCTTGTCATTTACGTAGCTAGCGGTACCGTGTTTCCGCTGACGATTTTTGGAGATGTTTTGGCCCGTCTGTTCAGTCTGCTGCCGTTCAGCTACACCGTATTTTTTCCGGTGAATGCGTTAACGGGCAAGCTGACTTTGCTGGAAGCCGCTAAAGGCATTGGCGTGCAATGGCTCTGGATTGTAGTGCTGGCGGCCGTATCACGCTGGGTGTGGCAAGCCGGGGTCAAACGCTTTGTCTCGGTGGGGGGTTAACATGAAAAATGTTTTCCGAAACGTTAGGCGCTACATCAGACTGTACTGGAAGTTTGTCCAGTTTTCCGTCATGTCGCAGATGGAATACCGCATTAATTTTATAACGGCATTTCTGGTTGAAACAGCTTATTTGCTTATCAAGCTGCTGTACGCATCGGTTCCATACCGCGCCGGGACGGACATTAATGGCTGGTCTCCTGACGCCATATTGTTATATATCGGCGTGTTTACGATGATGAGCGGATTTTATAGTGGATTGTTCTACAGTAATTTTACAAGCCTGCCTGACAAAATTCGTACCGGCTCACTGGATGTGCTCATGACCAAACCCGTATCGCTGCAATTTATGGTGACACTGCGTCAATTTGAGCTGGGCTATACCGTGCCGAATGTAATTGGCGGCGGAATTATGACAGGTATCGGCTGGTATCGGCTCGGATTGCCATTTAATTTTGAAACCGCAGGAGGGTTCTCTGTGCTGCTCGGATGCGGAGTGCTTACGGCATACTCCGTATTTTTGCTCCCCCAACTGCTGGCCTTCTGGATTATCCGCACGAACGGCGTTACGGAGCTGTCCAACAGCATTTTCGAGACAAACTATGTGCCGATGGCCGTGTACAGTAATCTGATTCAGCGTATCGGTTTGTTCGTGCTTCCAGTGTTTGTCATTTGTAATTTTCCGCCCATGTTCATTCTCGGCAAAATGGATACCGGGTTGGTGGTATGGGCATTTCTCGCACCTCTCTGGCTGCTGGCGATCATCCGCCTGATATGGCAGTTTGCTCTACGTGATTATACGAGCGCGAGCCAGTAGCGCTACCGTGTAGTGGGCCAATAATGAAGCAGGAAAGGAAGCGAATCATATGAATGCGATACCGAATCAGCGTCATTTGTATATGGGAACGTTCGAAGCGGAGGCTTACTGGCGGGATGCCCAGTTAGCTTCCCTGCCAGCCCTGCCTGACCGGGCTTCTTCTGCGATTGTAGCAGCCATGGATGAACTGCTGTTCAGCTTTTGCCAGCCAGGAGATGCGTTATTGACCCGTTATGCCATTTCGCCCGTACATCGTCAGTATATCGCGCAGTTGGGCTTTCATCCGGCTGTCAACGAACGGGATTTGACCGACGGCATGGAGCGTGCAGGCAACGTATCGGCCGCTTCAGTATTTGAACTGCTGGGCAGTCGCAAGGCCGATGCCGGAGAGGGGTTTCCTCAACTGGAAGGCTGTGTGCTTAGCCCGTTTGCGGGTTTACCGCATGTGGAGGAGGCTGCACGTGCTTGGGGTATAACACTGCATCAGCCGCCGCTGGAAACGATTCGCAAGGTAAATGCCAAAACGTATTCCTCTGATCTGAAACGCAGCCTTGGTCTGCGCAACCCGGGCTATATCGTGACTTCGTTTGCAGATGTCGCTGAGGCGGGGCGTAAGCTGCTGCGGGATGGAAGCTTTTTAATCAAGGATGATTTTGGCGTATCGGGCAAAGGAAACCTGCACATTACCTCGACACAAATGCTGGACCGGATCGTATCGTATTTGCGTGGACAGGAGCGCAAAGGCAAACGGGTGCTTTTCCTTTTGGAGCCTTTTCAGGAGAAAGAGCAGGATTTTTCATGCCAATTTACGATTGGTGATGATGGAAGTGTCGATATCCTATCTGTACAATGGTTGGCTAATACTCAATTCTCTTATCGGGAATCCTTGTCGCCGGACGGGGCTTTTTTAGAGCGGCTGGAGCGCGAGGGCTATTTTAGCTTAATGCAGGATGTGGGACGGCAATTGTATCAGGATGGTTATTACGGCGATGTATGCATTGATTCCATGACACTTCGTGGTGGGAAGCTGGAGCCTATTATCGAAATTAATGCCAGAAAGTCGATGAGTTTGATCAAGCATCAGCTCGATACCTTTCTGGCCGGGAAAAATATGCGTGGCACGCTGACGAATTATTCACTGTCCCATGATGGCAGTCTATCCTATGAAGAACTGCTGGAAGGGCTGAAAGGTGAAGGATTGTTGTTCACAGGTGAACGGGAAGAAGGTGTCATGCCTCTGGGTGCCAATACATTATATGTGAACACAGGTGGACGAGATGGCGAGAACAAGATTGTGGGCCATACAAGCACGCCAAGCAGAAATGCAACCGGGCGCGGAGGCAGATCGCCTGCCAAGCAGGTTCGTGTGAGCGGGATTGGGGCCAGCGATGGCGGATCAGAAGGGAACGGCGTGGCTAAGCCGGACTTGAATGGTAAAAAAGAAACTGCTGGAAGCGAACGGGCACGAGGTAAGGGACGTCTTTATTTAGAGCTGGTTGCTGCGAGCGATGAGGATAAAATGCGATTGACTACAAAGCTGGAGCGTTTTTTGGCAGAGCATCATTTTACAGTGCTGAATTAAACGGGAGGCGTATGAGCATGCGTAAGAGTACGGATCAGCTTATGAAGGTAACGATTTTGTGTTCTGGTTTCGGATTGGGCTTTTATACCCCTGGCTTGTTGTTGCAAGCGGGTCTTCGCAGGCTGGGCGTGGATACGGCGATTCATGTATTTGAAAATGTGCTGCCAGAATCGGCTCGTCTCAATGTCGACAAAAGCCGCAAAGCTTACCATGACAATTTTGCGGTGGCCTTAATGTCACAGAAGGTTCCGCAGGATATGCGTAATTCACTGGATCTCGCTGCGATGGAAGTGCTGCTGAACCAATGGATGGAGGAGGATCGGCGATATTTTATATGCTTATCCGGTCATTGGATGTATGTACTGGAGGAGTATCGTAAGCGCAGAGAACCGGAGTCGGTGCATGTGGACATCGTGTACATGGATTCGACACCTTCTCCTTCCTGGAAAAATCTAGCCAAGCATAACCCGCGTTTTGCGGAGGGCTGTGGAGAAATGACCTTTTTTGAAAATGATAAGAATAGAGTCAGCCACTATATTGATGTGCCGGCCGTGGAGTATGTACCGTTTGAAGCACGGCAATCCCGCTTATTCGTACATGGCGGCGGTTGGGGGATGGGCACATATCGTGACAAGGTTGGAAGGTTGGAAGAAGCGGGCTGGGAGCTGGATCTGCTGTTGTATGATCAGGATCAACCGGATGAACAGCGGGACAGTATACGCTATTTTCAGATGGACCCGCAGTGGAGGACATGGCAGCGTAATGAAGCCGGGGAGCATACATTTCCGCCTTTCGGAGAGGTAAAAAGAGGCGAGAAGACAGTGTATCAGGTCGGACCGGATTACCATAGCATGCTGGACCAAGCATGTCGTGTCCAGGCCATTGTCAGCAAGCCAGGTGGTGGCAGCCTAACCGATTCGTTCGCAACGGCCACTCCACTCATTATGCTGGAGCCATTTGGTGTGCATGAAAAGCATAATGCGGATCTGTGGGAACGTTTGGGATTAGGTATGCGCTACGAGACATGGATTGAAACCTATGATGGTGGCGCTAAGGTACTAGAGGATATGCATCGCAGGATCGTAGAGCTGCGTAGTCGGACGCCGCGTTATATAGAGTCGTATGTGAATAGCATACAAATGCAGGCAAGCGCATCGGGAATGGAGCAGGGATTATGAACGCTGCCGCGGCTGCGCAAGAGCCTGCGATGCGAGATATTCGCTTTGGGATCATTGGCTGTTCTGCCATTGCTCCCCGTGCGTTGCTGGAACCGATCCGACATGTTGCAGGGGCACGCGTGACCGCGCTTGCGAACCGCACGGTTGCCAAGGCAGGAGAAATGGCAGATCGTTTTGGCGTCAGTGTCGTTTATCGGCATGCTGAGGATATGCTAAAGGAACCGGAGATCGATGCTGTATATATTGCGCTCAGCAACGATTTACATGCCGAGTGGATTGACAAAGCACTACGGGCTCATAAGCATGTGCTGGTGGAAAAGCCGTTATGCCTGAATACGGCTGATCTGGCTCCCTTGGCAGCAACAGTCGAACAGAGCAGTGCTTACCTGCTGGAGGGAGTCATGGTGCAGCACCATCCTTGGCAGCATGAGCTGCGGAGGATCGTAGAATCGGGGTGTTATGGTCGCTTACGCTCCATAGAGACGAGTCTATGCATTCCGGCAAAAGAAGGACATGCGGACAATTACAGATCTCGTCCGGAGCAGGGTGGGGGATGCTTTTGGGATCTGGGCGTGTACTGGCTCCAGCTGCTTCAAGCCGTCGTTGGATTAGAGCAGGCGGAATTCCACAGTCAATCGGATTTCGATGGTCCTCATGGCTGTGACTGGACATTTCGTGCGCAAGCCCGTTATCCAAGTGGATTGGAGGCATCTGCCCTCTTTTCATTCGAGCGGCCTTATCGCTGTGCTCATGTACTGACCTTTGATTCGGCAGTGGTCACCTTGAAGGACTGCTTTCGGGCAAATTTAGGTTTTTATAAAATGACACTCAGGACGGAAATAAAGAAGGATATCATGCCGAATATAACAGATGTGGACGCACTGCCTGGGTTATCACAGACATCTTCGCATACCAAAACGGTTTTCGAGCCTATGAACTATTATGTCAATCAGTTGAATACCTTTTGTAGCATCATCCGGGGAGAAGCGGAGCCCATTCCATTTCGCGAGGCTGCTGAACGCGTCAGACTGCTGGCAGCCATTCATGAAGCAGCACGCTCGGGCGAGACGATCTATGCAGTATGAGTATGATTGTGTTTTCGAACGGAGGGAAGCGAATAATGCAAAATACTGAGTATCAAGGCATAGAGAGGAGGGGAACTCAGGTGATGGATAAAAAGGACGAAGCCTTACTGGAGCGTTTCGGCGAGCATCCGACGCCATTTTACTATTATGACGGGGACGCGCTGCATGCCCACGTCAGCTCGTTGCTATCCCGATTGCACCCGGCCGTGCGTGTACATTACGCGCTCAAGGCTAATGGTAACGTAGCCTTGGCTGGGTTGCTGCGATCGTTAGGTTGTGGTGTTGAGATTGCTTCTGCTGGAGAAATGTTCGTCGCTATGGAGGCCGGGTATGTTGCGGAAGACGTGCTGTACGCCGGACCGGGAAAAACAGTAGCTGAGCTGAACGAGGCGATAGCCTATGGAATCGGCTGTATTCATGTCGAATCGGTGAGGGAGCTGCGTCTGCTGGAGGACATTGCTGCCCAAGCGGGCCAGCTTGTCAGGGCAGCGGTTCGCATCAATCCCGATAACGACCTATCTGGAGCAACGATTAAAATGGGCGGCGTTCCGCGCCCCTTTGGAGTGGATGAAGGGCAGCTGGATCACTTTTTTAAGGTGCTGGAAGATTGCCCACATGTCCATTTTCAAGGTATTCAGGTATATACAGGTACGCAAATGTTGAAATCGGATCAGATTTTAGCTTCATTTGCGAATACGCTGCAGCTGGCAAAACGGGTACAGGCTCAGTATGGTGTGGCAATGCATACGGTCAATTTGGGCGGCGGGTTTGGTGTACCTTATTTTGCTCATGAGCAACCACTTGATATGGATCACGTCATTGACGGACTGAACGCACTCGCGGAGCAGACCCGAACCCGCATGCCCGGGGTTAAGCTAATCATCGAAAGCGGCAGGTATCTGGTTGCTCAATCGGGCATGTATGTCTGCCGAGCATTGTATACAAAGGAATCCAAGGGGGAGAAGTTTGTCGTGGCTGATGGTGGCATGAATCACTACGCCGCTGCTACTTTTCGAGGACGCCGCATTAGGGACAACTACCCGGTGCGAATTATGCGTAGGCAAGCGGGAGAATCGAAAGAACCCAAAGAACGAGAAGTGGAAGCAACCCTACGGATGGGGCAGAGAGACGCTTCTGCTCAAACGGCTGTTACTGTCGAACAATCATTAGAAGAGGTTGCAAGCCGAATAGGGGAGCATCCGGAGGAAGCATCTTTGGAGCTTGAAACGGTAAGTATTGTTGGTCCGCTTTGTACACCCGAGGATTGTATTGTGAAAAAAGCGCAGCTTCCTCCGATTCACGAGGGCGATTATATTGCCTTTCCGAATGCAGGTGCCTATGGATTAAGCTATAGTCCGCTACAATTTCTGGGACATGCTACCCCGGCGGAGCTGCTCGATTTTCGTGGGGAGGTGCATGTCATTCGTGAACACGGTGACCGCACAGACCTGCTGCATCATCAGCGCATGATTCCGTTGCCTGAGGATGCGTTGTAAGTATGTAAAAAACGCCAAACTCATGGGAACCGATACAAATCGGACCTGTGATTTGGCGTTTTTTACATGATGAGTAGGGTAGTATCGACTCAATGTTGCTTGGAGCTGCGCATTTCTTGACGCACAAGCTGCCATACCATAAAGATCAGTACAGCGATTTGTGGGACAAAGGTTTCCCAAGTTGGATACATTCCCAGCCAGCTAATGGACGGAAGCGAGGAGGCAGTGTGCCCCGGAAGCTTGCCAGCCACCTGAAGCGAATGAATACTTTCGCCCAGAAATCGGAATACGAGATAGTAAATCAGTACAGTCGCAGTCAGGAAAAAGGCACGAATCGGCAATCGTACACTGAACTTAATGATCGCAAACGCCAGAATGACTAGAACAACCGTCGCCGAGCTAATGCCGAGCAGCAATTGCGAGGTTTCGATGGCTGGAGCCATACCGACATAAAAGATAGCTGTCTCGGCTCCTTCACGCAGAATTGCGAGCGCAGAAACCGCAAATAGCGACCACAGGCTTCCCCGTGCCAGCGCGTTGCCCACGCTGTTTTCCACAAAGCGGTTCCACGCGGCAGCATTGGATTTGCTATGCAGCCAGCTACCAACGGTCAGCATCAACACGACCGCCACCAGCCCGGTGACACCCTCCAGCAACTCACGCATGCTGCCTGATGCGGCAGCTGCCACCAGTGTGGTGAACAGTACTGCCAGAATTCCGCTCAGCACCAGCCCCGTTCCGGCTCCTGCCCATATCCACCGTCCAGCCACGGCTTCGCCGCTTTTTTTGGCATACGCCAGCAGAGCTGCGAGCACGAGGATGGCCTCCAGGCCCTCACGCAGCAAAATCAGCGCAGCATCCCACGCAGTGTAAGAACGTTCTTCCGTCAACGGACGGAGCCTGTCCAGCATTTGATCAAGAGTCTGAATGGCTTTGTCCGTATTCGGTGGAGAAGACAGCAGATATCCTGAAGTCTCGGTCATTTCATTTTCAATTGCAGTGTAAGACGTCGGATCGGCAATTTGTACATGTCCTTCGACAGAAGGCCACAGAGCGATAAACTGCACTACCTTGTCAGCCGCTTGCTCTGATTGATTAGCTACAGCATCTTGGCGTGCGGATTCGAGCAAGGTAACTGCATCGCCTAGGGAAGCAGCCGAACCATTCGCCGTTCTGGCAGCCGTATTGCCTGCATTCGTTCCTTGACCTGTGTTCATAGATTTACCCTGACTATAATCAGACAGCAGAGTCGTTAATTCCTGCATTTCCTTGAGAGCCTGTTCTTGGCGAATAGGCTCAGCTTGCATGGAGATGCGGATGAGACTGATTTTAGTTTCGAGCGAACTGTATACCGGGAAATTGTCCAAACGAATCGGTGTTTCTACCTGATACCAGTCTTTGACGATTCGATCGTAATCCACCCGGGCAGCAGCCCAATCGCCTTTTTGCATGGCGGCCAGACTGCCCTTCGCCATGGGAAGCAGTTTTTCCGCTGCTTTGGCTCCAGCCGGGGCTGGTTTGTCCCCTTCGGCAGCAGTGACGTACTCATTGACCGAGCGCGCCAGCACGGATAAGGCAGCTTTCGCTGGTTCCCCGCCACCACTGGCGAGTGTTTGTTCCGCATCGGTGAGTGCTTGATCTACAGCCGCGATGTGAGCTGAATCTCCGCCATTTGTTTTGGCGGCCTCCCACAGCGTGCGGAATTCTTTCAGATCCTTGGAGGCTTCCGTCCATTGGGCTTGTCCCGCCTCCACTAGTGCTCCGCCCACTACAGGCATTAGCTGATCATTGGTGACAGCTTTGGCATCTGTTTGTGCAAAAGCGACCGACCCGGAAATGAACGGAGCTACGGTCAGCAGCAGAGCTGCCACCAGCACAAACACCCATCCCAAGCTTTTATTGCGCCGATTCATATAAATCCCCTTCCTTGCCTGCTGTTAAAATAACGTATCCCCGATGTAGCCGCCTTGCGATACACCTGGGAAGCAGGCGAACACCGCACTGCCTTTGTGTACAATGTATTCGTTCAGCTTGTCATTGCGTGCAAGCTTCTCCTGAATATGAACGAACTGCTTGAACAGATCACGCTGGTAGCTGATGAACAGCAGCCCAGCATCCAGCTGTCCTGTTTGCTTGTCCAATCCGCTTGAATACGAATAAGACCTCCGTAAAATATTAATGCTCCCGTCCCCATGAGCCAAAGCGACATGAGAGGTGGGAGGTGTAACCGGCTTGCCTTCCGGATTTTTGGCCGCCAGATCAAGCTTGTCGAACTCCTTGACCTTGCCGAGTGGGGCCCCGCTGCTGCGATGACGTCCAAAAGTATCCTCCTGGTCGCCCAATGTTGAGCGATCCCACACCTCTACTCGCATGCGTACACGGCGAACAGCCATATAGCTGCCGTCGCCCATCCATGCTGGTCCGTCACTGGCCTGTGTCCACACCAGCCGATTCATCTCGTCTGCCTTGGAGGTGTCGGGGTTCCCTGTACCGTCCTTGAAGCCCAGCAAATTGCGCGGTGTGCTTCCCGCAGGATCAGCCTGTGCTGTTCGCTGGAAGCCTTCCTGCGTCCAGCGAAGCACCGCCGTTCCTCTGGCGATACGTGCCAAATTACGCAGGGCATGGAAAGCTACCTGCAAGTCATTGGCACATACCTGCACTCCGATGTCGCCACCGCACCATTGCTCCTCCAGGGCATCCCCTTGAAAACGGGGCAGCTCACGGAACCCGGCAGGTTTAAGCCCTGCCAGGCCGTATCGTCCATCAAAAAAGGATGGGCCCACACCAAAGGTGATCGTCGTGCGGGATGGCGACAATCCTGCCGCCTCGCCCGTATCGGAAGGAGGGAGGTTGAGATTTTCATTATCGTTGCCAAGCAGCACGCCAGAAGTCATTGTAGCGCTTGCTTCCGTCCAGGCTTTGAAGAGGCTGCGCACCTGTTCCTTGTCGCTGGTTGTTAGATCGAAAGCGGCGAAGCAGATGAAATCCTGCGCCGGAGTCACAATACCAGCCTGATGCTTACCGTAAAAAGGGATTACATCTTTGGTATCCGCATCCGTCATCATGCTTTCGAGGCGTTGACCGGCTGACAGCACGGCTCCCACGCCCCCGCCGCCAAGCAGGAGGCCTAGTCCACCTACCCCGGCCAGCTTCAATAGGTCTCGGCGTGATACGGATTTGCTTTTTCCTGACGGCTTATCTTCCACTAGCTTCGCATCCTTTTTTACCAGATCGTCCTGTTCATTATGGGATTCCGCATACTGCGGCTTTTCTTGCCCTTTTTGCCGCTTAAAGCCTTTCATATCATTACACTCCTAACAATTTCCCCATTTGGGACAACGGTTCTGCCAAGGCATCGAGGTTTTGGCTCAGCTTTTTAACTTCTTCCGGTTTCAGTTTTGTATACGATACATAACCTTCTCCGTCCTTAAAAGGAGCCAACTCCTGCTGCAAGGCCGTAAAGCGCTCACCAATTTGTTTTTCCAACGCCGCATCTTTTTGGTTCAGATCTGTTTTCAAAATGTCATATATCTTTTGTGCGCCTTCTACATTGGCAGCAAAATCGTACAAATCCGTATGGGAATATCTCTCCTCCTCACCCGTCACCTTCGAGGTAGAGACTTCATTCAACAACTCGACTGCACCCGTTACCATCAGGCTGGCGTCAATATTAACTGTTTCTACTTTGGCACGCAGCAGCTTGGCATCACTCAGCAGTCGCTCGGAAAACTCGTCCATTCCTTTGGTTGTGTTTTCTTCCCATAATGTTTTTTCAATCCGGTGAAAGCCGCGCCAATCCGCTGCATCCACATCACCGTCACGTGCATCAATATTCGGGTCAAGATCACCCAGCGCTTCTGCAATCGGTTCAATCCGTTCATAGTACATACGTGCAGGAGCATACAGCGCCTTGGCTTTATCCAGCTCGCCAGCTTTGACTGCGTTCGTGAATTCTTCTGTCTTCTTCACAAACGTATCGCATTGCTCGATGGCATAGGTGCGGTAAGCTGTTACCGCTTGATCAAAATTGGGAGCAGAAGCGGCAGGAGTCGTTGTCTGTGTTGTTGCTCCTGCATCTTTGGTCGTTGCGGCAGGCTGCTGAGTAGCAGTTCCGGTTTGTCCGCAACCTGCGAACAGAATAGAAGAGACCAGCACTCCGGCCGGTACGGCATAACGTAGTTTCATAATCAATGAACACCCTTTCTGGCCAAACTGGCCTTGAACCATAGTCTGTTGCGCGATATCTATATCGAATTTTTATTTTGATAATGATTATCAGTCGCGGTTTTTCTTATCATAAGGCTGGCCCATATGCCTGTCAATACATAAATTAGACGCAGAGTCCAACCCTCCATCGAAGGGAGTTAGTAAGGTGCCTATGCCCATTTTTATCCGCATATTGAACCATACCTGAGCACATGACATAAAATGTGTTGACTGTATCCCTTAACCTTGTTACACCACACAAAACCCGAGCAAGGAGGGGTGAAATTGACGAAGGGTAACGACCACAAAAACAAGTTTTTGTTAACTCACCGTGAACGTGAAGTATTTGAACTGCTCGTGCAGGACAAAACAACACGTGACATCGCCGGACAGCTATTCATTAGCGAAAAAACGGTCCGAAACCATATTTCCAATGTAATGCAGAAACTGAACGTAAAAGGTCGTTCACAGGCGGTCGTGGAATTAATCAGGCTTGGAGAATTAAAAATCTGACCTCTTGTTCCTTGCGGGGTACAAAGTCTTCTCGATGATCCTTCGACAGTGAAGGGTGGTCGGGAAGGCTTTTGTTTTGTGGTATGTTAGCTGATCAAATCTAGCAAGTTTATTCTATATTTCAAATTGAGGAAAGAAGCTGGAAAATCTATTGTAAACGTAAAACAAGCGAGTGTCATAGCAATGGACATTCGCTTGTTTTGAGCGTTTTTTAGTTTAGAAACGATAATTCTGAAGCTGTTCCCGGCAGTTATCTATTCTTGCTAGCTCTGATTTGGGATAGCCCAGTCGTTTTGTTTTATTACTGCACATCCAGCAGGAACAATGGATTTTTCCTTTGGAGAATACACCATCGAATTTGACGACCCATCCCCGGTGTGCTGAAAGCCGTTTTTTACGCTGAATAACACATTTTCTGTGGTGCCTAAAATAAGCTCGATTACGATTTTTTTGATTAGGTTTCATTACCATCACGCTCCCTTGGGCAAAGGCTCAGCCCGCAGGAGAAACCAAGGGTATAAGTAATACTTCTACGGGCTGAGCATGATGGTAATCAGATTTAAAGGAAGAGACATGTGACCACCTGCTTGGAATTATTTTAAAGGTGAAAGTGGGGAGTGGATGTTCATTAAATCAAAGTCAACAATTAATTTTGTTTTTAGCATAAAATCAATGCCTAATATGCCATCAAATCCATACGGCTCTTGAATAGAGCTTAGTTGAATTGGAAATGTATCTAATTGAATATGACCGATTTTTAGATGAGGAATTACCTGTTCGTAGCAAATTTCACTTGTACCGCCCACGCCGTACATCCGCTTTGCTCTCCCGTTAATGAAATCAATGTGAATGCCATTTGGGCAAGTAAATCCGTATCAAACACTGTTGCAGCGCACCCTGTATCGAACAATACGTTTGGTAATAGAGCAGTTTGGTCGTGATGTCTCAATGTTAAGGAAACAATGGGCAAACCATTATGAAGGTTAATCTTCATGTACGCTGCCGTACTCCTGAGAAAAACTCTTCTACAACCTCGACATCGGATCGACTGGTATGGAACACATACAGTTCGCGTGACGGATACAGTTTGTGAAAATGTTTATACCCGCTCCATGCATCTTTTGGGTTATCGTAATCCTGAATAACCGCCATGTCTTCAAGATTGCGCACGCGGTTATTGGAACTGGCTTTTATAGCCTCAACCAACACAAATCGCCTTGGATGTGATTCGGCAATTTCTTCCCATTTCATCGACTTCACCTCGCTCTTTTTGCTTTATTTTATTATAACATAATCGGGGGGACGGCAAGGAAGCAGTAACCTCTACCATGTGATCAGTCCCGTAACCCTTTTAAAAAGGATGAAGGCTTTTGTTTTACAGAATAACCACTGAAATATGTGGGAATTTGCGTGTAAATGATGTACTATATATAGAAGGAAGAAACTACCATTAGGGATCATGGTGCAACTAACAGGAGTGATCAAAACATAAGACTGTACCACAAAGTTATACTAAGATAGAAATGCATCTGGTGATAGTCTAAGAATATAAATCCCTACAAAAGCAGTATTCAGCATGACGACAGGATGGAAGATGGATCAGGTTTTGAGCTATACTTTTATATATAGGTGTTGAAGAAGAATCACAAGGCAGAAAAAGCTCATTGCTTCAGGTAGTAGGAAGTAGCTTTGCCTAGGACTACCTGTGGTATATTCTTGATCGGAGGTGAATGTTAAGACATATGACACCCAACCAACACTTGATGACTTATACGCTGAACAGCGGTATAAAGGGAACGGTCGACCTATCCAGTAAACAGGTGCAGGAATGGATTAAAGCATATCGAATTGGCAGCAAATTTGTAACAGTTGTGGGCAAACAATATTTTGGTTTAAACCCTGAGTTGGTAGCAGATTTCAAGGTACATAATGAATACTCGGAGCAGAGAGAACACATATCCATAATACAGCCTGTAATGGAACGCAAAGCTGTAGATCTGGACCCATTGGTAGAAGCGTACAGCCAGTATAAAACATTAATTCAGGTAGAATGTAAATGTGGTGCTTCCTATATAGAAGAGTCACCGCACAAAAGAACCAAGTGGTCATGCAAGGAGTGTAATAACATTGTGTTCCTGGATCGTAAAAAGGGCATGGTGGATACAGATAAAGGCAAGGCATGGTACATGACCAACAAATACTATGTGGAAAGACAAAGCAACTGACTGATTGTCAGTTGCTTTCTAACTATACACTCACACCTCTGGTGTGCCTACCAAAATGATATTAGGTCTTTTGCCAAATAATAAAATTGATGTTTTTTACGCTTTGTAGTACATTATCAAGTGTATTATAAGGAGGCTTCTCATGTACGGACATAGACAAGATGATACTTTATACATCATGACTTACACATTAAATAGTGGTATCAAGGGCACAGTGCCTTTGTCTAATCAACAGATACAGGAATGGCTTGAGTGTTACAGAATCGGCAAGAAATTTGTAACCGAGATTGGCAAAGAGTACTTTGGACTGCATGCGGAACTGGTGGCTGATTTTAAGGTGCATAATCAGTATTCAAGCTATCAGGAGGTTATTATCCCGATTCAACAGCCGGATACTGGCCTAAAAGAGTTGTCCCAGGCTTACAAATCAACTGAAACCTTAATTAAAGTAGATTGCAAATGTGGTACATCGTATGTAACAGAATCTCCCTTTAAGCGGACCAAGTGGTACTGCACCAAATGCCGGGAGATTGTTTTTCTCGACAACAAAAAGGGAATGGTGGATACTTCCAGAGGCAAGGCCCATTATATGACCAATAAGTATTTTGTAGAAAGAGAAACAACTGGCGTATAAGCCGGTTGTTTTTTTTCGAAAGGTTTGTATACGTCCTGACTTTTCAAAGCCGATTGCGCTATAGTGAAAAAGGGGGCTTATGGAAATGTGGAGTATTTTGCTGAATCACGTTTTGTTGATAGGATTTGTGGCTGTTTTGATTCAACGGATCTACAAGCATCGCTTTCATCAGCAAAATGGTAGCAGTTTTCTGCTATGCTTGTGGGGGATCTTGCTTAATCGGTACAATAGCTTGTTTGAACTGACCACGTTATATACGGTGTATACCGTTTTTTTTGCTGTAGGAGCATTGTGGTTTGGAGGTTGCTGGCTTGTGCAGCTATTGGAAAAGGGGAAAGATAAATCTTGATATAACGATAGTCAGGTGGTGAACGTCATCCGGGAAGATCATACGAATGGTGCAAGAAACCGCATGAGCACGAACAATGTGTACATACACGAAACGCTCCATATGGAACAAATCATAAGTGACCTGCGGGTGATGGGCTATGTGGCTTTTCATCATCATCCGCAAATCACAGGTGAGCTTGAAGAGCTGGAGGTGTTAAAAGAGCAACTATTGTCGTTTTTTCAACAGCATCATGTATTGTGGATTGAGCTTGACCAGCTAACGCAATATGTGGTGGTGAATAACACGGGGAAGGCCACGGTGCTCAAACTCATGGGTCGGAAAATGAACCCGCTCCGGGATCTGAGAGCAAACGCTGCTTTGGCTGGACAGCCGCTGCATGAGTTGGATCGGGAGATAGAACGGCTCAATCGGCTGGCTCACCTGTTGCGCTACACCCGTTTTTCTTAAGCGACGGAACTAACGTAAAAAAGCATTCACGAAGTATGGATGGTTCCATGCTGTGAATGCTTTTTAGTATCTATTTTTTACCGCATAAGATGAGCAAATCTACTGTGACATACGGTAAATTTATTTCCTGCACTCGCTGCCAGTCTGCTTCCGTAGCTCCCCACGATAAGGGAGTCATATGGAGCAAAGGTTTCAAGAGGTCGGCATTTAACATAAAACGATAGGTTACCCGTTCGGCGGATAGAAGTTTAAAATGATCTTTAAATCGGCTTAATATATTGTCATTCGAATAAGCAGGCTTATTCTTTTTCTGTTCATACAAGCATCTCAATTCCCGAAGATAATATCGTTCGGGAATAACTTTCAGGACGCAGCCGTCCTCCGAAAGAATTCTTGTAAATTCAGCATAATTAGAAGGGGATAAAATATTGAGTACACCGTCAAATTGTTGATTTGAAAATGGACAATGAGCCAGATCAGCAACACACCAGAGAGGATGAGGATATTCTTTGGCTGCGGCCATAATACCTTCTTTAGACAAATCCATACCTACGCTTGTTAGCTCGGTGATTCCCTTCCAAGTCAGCTTATCCTGAATGTGGCTCAAATGAGTGCCTTCCCCGCAACCTGCATCGAGCAAGTAAAGGTGTGATTTTTGATCAAACAGCGGCTTCATAAATTTCATTATAGTGCTGCTTATCGCTTCATTTAAGGGATCGAAAAATCCGCTATTGCACATCATTCTTCTGGAGGAAAATAGTTGTTTATCATATTTGGTCTTATAGGACCGGGCGGCTAAATGTAAATACCCGTATTTTGAAAGATCATAGCAATGCTGACTCGTACATAGGAGGCTTTTACCTTCCACCATACGCATCGGTTGAGAGCATAGAGGACACCTAAAGAGATGTTCATGCTTACCAATCAGGCCAGCCTTCATCTCGTGTTTATTCCATTTGGACACAGAAAAGCACCCCGTTCATTCGTATTTGGTGAATGAAAAAAGGCACAGCCAAATAGACCCAACCCATTTTCGGAAAAATGGTTGAGTTTTCATGAACTGTACCTCACATTACCGCAAACGAATAAACTGAATAATCATATTATGTAGCGCTCCTCAAAAAAAATAGAAAGGGCTTTCGCCCTCTCTATTGTAACTTAGCCATAAGAAGTTGTCATGTGCTTACACCGATTTCAAAAACTCTACAATCGTCAGCAGACCCTTATCAAAATTATCCAAGTTAAAATGCTCGTTAGGCGCATGCAGGTTCTCATCTGGCAAGCCGAAGCCCATCAGCACGACTGGGGCAGTCAGCACACGGGAGAAGGTTTCCACGATTGGGATGGAGCCTCCATCCTTGGTAAAGAGGGCACGCACACCGTATACTTTCTCAAAAGCATCGGCTGCCGCTTGCAGAAACGCGTGTGTCGGGTCGATGTTAAAGGCGTTTGCTTTTTCACCTTGCTCAATATCCAGAGTAGCTCCTGCCTGAACATGAGCGCGTAAATGGCGCTCGATTTTGTCCAGAATGTCTTGCGGATTCTGGTTAGCCACCAAGCGGCACGTGATTTTAGCATGAGCTTCTTTCGGAATGACCGTTTTCGTGCCTTCCCCTTGGAAGCCACCGTATACGCCGTTCAGCTCCAGTGTCGGACGCGCCCCAACACGCTCAACGAAGCTGAATCCTTCTTCGCCATAGAGGGAATCAAGTGCAAGATCTTGTTTCAGCTTGCTCTCATTGAAGCCTTGCTTCACGAATTCTTCTCTCATCTCTGCCGATAATGGAGCGACATCGTCGTAGAATCCTTCGACGCTAACGCGGCCTTTGTCGTCATGCAGGGTTGCCAGCAAGGACACCAGAGCATGCAGGGCATTCGGCACGCCGCCACCGAAAGAGCCGGAATGTAGATCTGTGTTCGCCGTGTGAATGGCGACTTCCAGTGAACATAGTCCACGCAAACCTGTGCAAATGGCAGGCTTCCCTTTTTCGATCAAGGAAGTGTCGGACACCAGTACAGCATCGGCAGCCAGACGTTCAGCTCCAGTTTGCAAAAACTCAAGCAAGTTCGGACTGGACACTTCTTCCTCGCCTTCAATGCAGAATTTGATGTTCAGCGGCAATTTGCCTTCCTGCTTCAAAATGGCCTCAACTGCCTTAATGTGCAAGAAAACCTGTCCTTTATCATCTGTCGCTCCGCGCGCATACAATTTTCCATCACGGATGGATGGCTCAAACGGCGGCGTTTCCCACAGGTGAAGCGGGTCTACGGGTTGTACATCATAGTGTCCATACACGAGGATCGTTGGTTTACCAGGTGCGTGCAAATGATCGGCATATACCAGCGGGTGCCCTTTGGTTGGAATGATTTCAACGTTTTCCAGACCGGCAGCAGTCAGTTTGGCAGCCAGCCAATCAGCTGCTTGGTTAATGTCCTTTTTGTGCTCCGATAATGCTGAGATACTCGGAATGGACAACCACTCCTGTAACTCGCCTAGTTGTTGCTCTCTGGCTTTTTCAAAATATTCGGAATAACTCATAAACTATGTATCCTCCTTTTTCAATGTAAATCGTGTGAATGTTGCGCTATCCTCCGAACCGAGGTTGTGGACGATATGTCTAGTTTACTACGTTTTGTGCTGAACGAAAAATAGGGAGATAAAAAAACGATTCTACCCGGGTCTGTTCAGACCTGAGCAGAATCGCCCCTAACCAAGCATATGGATGCACTTATGTGCGAATGTCCAGTTGACCCCCGAGATGAGGCTGTACGCTTTTTTCCATCATCTGCACTAAAGCCTGTCCTTGTTCACCGGCCTGATCTTTAGCCATACTTAATACTTTCACACTTACGGCTTGAGCTAAGCTGGCCTGACTCATACCTGTTGATAATGCTGCGATATCCATGTTCCAACCCTCCTTCATTGTGAAGACTCTTTCTCTGTATTTATCGGTTGGAACGGTTATTTTGTTTCATCCAATTGGAATTGTGTCAGTAAATCTTGAAGCTGCTCTGCCAGACGGGTCAAATCTGCGGCAGACGAACCGATCTCTTCCATGGAGGCGAGTTGCTCCTCTGCGGCTGCGGACACGGTCTCTGTATGGGATGCCGCTTCTTCAGCGATGCGTGTAATTTCCTCCATGCTGCTGACGACTGTACTCGTTCCATCTGCGACGCCAGCGGTAGAAGCTGCGACGTTATCAAGCTGCTTCGCTGATTTGGCTACTGCTCTACGGATACGAGAGAAGGAGCGACCGGATAGGTCAATGGAATTGATACCATCATTTACGCGTTCCTTCGCTGATTCCATAGCAACCAGAGCTTCAGACACACCGTTCTGTATCCCTTGAATTTGTTCACGAATTTGTTGTGCGGAATGAGCTGAGTTTTCAGCCAGCTTGCGGACCTCTGTCGCCACGACAGCAAAACCTTTGCCATGCTCTCCTGCACGTGCTGCCTCAATGGAAGCATTCAATGCGAGCAGATTAGTCTGGCTGGCAATTTCCGTAATGACAGTGACGATCGTTCCGATTCGTCCAGATCGGTCACTCAAAGCACCGATAATCGTATCCAGTTCTTCCACGGTAGTACGAATGCCGTCAATGGAGACGACGCTGTTGCCGATATGCTCACTGCCTGCATCCGACGCCTGAATGGCCTGTGTGGAGTAAGTGGTCATTTCAGCCATAGTTTCAGTCATCGCGGTGATGTCTGTTGCCATGTCGCTAACCCGTGTCTGATTAGCTTTAGCGCTGCCCACTTGGCGTTCGCTGCCTGCGGCCACATCTTGAATGGCTATGGTCACATGCTCGATAGCCCGGGTCGTTTGTTCTGCACCTGCTGCAAGCTCCTGCGAGGATGCCGACAAATTGCCTGTCATCGCTTGAATTTCTTTAATCATGTTACGCAGGTTATCTACCATTTGTTGAAAATATCTTGATAATTCACCAATTTCATCTGTGCTGGTCGTAGCTACGTTAATCGAAAGATTACCTTGGCTGATGGCATCCATAGAATTACGTAATCTTTGGATGGGCTTAAGTATACTGCTGATTAGCCACATTGCGAGTACACCAATGATGATGGCTGCAATCACCAACACGATGATCGTCGTGATAAGAATCGGCTGGGCGGAGGCACTGGTTTCTGCTTTGTCCATCGTTCCGGCAATTTTCCAGCCCGTCAGCGCATTAGTTTTGAAAATCAGGTGTTTGTCTACGCCATTAAAATCGTAACTAAAGCTACCTTCCTCGGATGCAAACAGTTGGGGTATCGTTTCCCCCATTTTGGTACTTCCGCTGACTTCTGTCGGGTGGGTTACGATACGTTTGGTACCATCCAATATCATAATAAAACCATTTTGTCCTATTTTTAACTTGGTGATTTCTTTTAAATTATTCAGGTTCAGGGAAAGACCAAGAACGCCGCTGTTGTCGGGAAGTGTGCGTGAAATATACACAACGGGGACCTTAGCCGTATTGAGTCCAACAGGGCTGATTACGGTTTGTCCGGGTTTCTCCATGGCCTGTTTGTACCACGGACGCTCACGAGGATCGTTTGTGGAGCCTACGGCTTTACCAATAATGAGTTTACCTTCGGGGGTTCCGACAAACATATCAACAGCTTCTGCATGCATTTTTAAATATACTTGTAATTTTTTCAGAATGGCATCATCTGCTTCAGCACTGTTATCACTAACCGTCATCGTTGTAGAGTAATATTCGAGATCAGCAATTTTGGCCTGAATCGTTTGAGTAACAGCACGATCAGATGCGGTAACGCTAGACGTTGCACTGTCCAGTAATTGGCGATCTGTCTGGTTGTACGCTGCCTGATAGGAGAAAGAGCCCACAATAATACTAGGAACAAGCATGACCAGTAGAAATGCTGCTGTCAATTTCTTGCGTAGTGTTAATGTTTTCAGTCGTTTCAGTTGTTTCATCAAACCCCTGCTTTCTATCTACATATTCATTTCTGATATTTATACCATATGTAATTACTATCGGTTATTTTGAGCTGAATTGATAGATTTATTACTAATTTGTCCAATACGCTAAAGAATTTCTTGCATAGCATGGAGTATCTTGCAATTTGGAGGGATAGGGTATGGGTTTTTTTCTGGATATGAGAAGCTCCACCAATTCATCAAAAACAGGTGAGGGTCCCGATATACAGCTGGGTCCTATACCGGAGCGGTTCGGTTTGATCACCCTGCGAACCTTTCTTGTACCGGGTCCGATTGTAACTTTTAGTGGTTCCATTGGTCTGATCGGTGAGCTTGGTGATACGTATGCGGTTGAAATCGTGCGTGGAGCCGACTATAATCCGAGCGAGGTAGTCTACCGCGCCGAGGGGGTACTGGGCGTGACTGGATCTAATGAAACGCAAGCTTTTAATGCACAGGATCTGTCCGCTCCCTGGGCAATACAAACCGTATATTCTTCTTATATTTCTGGTGTATCGACCACTGTTCGTAATGGTCCAGAGGTGTTCACGGGCATCGCTTCGACTCCGTTTTTGTAAATATATCAGGTGAATATTTCTTTAGGAAATGCTCGCTGCCTGTTCGTGGTTCTCCTAAGATAGGCCGCTGCGCCCAAGCTATCTAGCCACGAGCATAGACAGACATCTGCTGCAGACTCGTGGCTATAATTCTCAACAACACCTAGAGCACAAATGACCTAGTTGTCGTAATTTCCTTTATGAGCGTGTTCTACAGAGTTGATTGTGCTTCTCGGATTCTATCTCTTTAGAATCTCTCGCAAATACACTGTCAATTCATCTGCTGCTTTGGCATGGGCGGAGAGCCCGGGATGGCTGCGAGATCCTATCGTTTCTTCCGTCGTGTTAGGGAGTTGGAATACCGACACATTCCGATCCCTCGTTCTTTTTTTGTATGCGTCTACCGCTCGGTAGATTGAGGGCATCATCGGAATACCCAGCATCCCATAGGCCCACACAATATGGGCAGCAGGATTGCAGGTCCGAAGCTTGACAAGAAAACGTTCGATAGCGCTTTCAAAATCTTGTAAATCCTCTTCATTGAATGTACCGTCCTCGTTCAATCGTTGCTTGTACACTTTCCCGTTTGCTGGGTCCGTCCATGCAGGAGAATAAAAGGCTCCTCCGTCATTAGTCCCCAAATTCACTACGACCACGTCCGGCTGCCATGAGGTAAAATCATGATCTGAAAATGCCCCTAATGCTTCATTTCTCTCACCGGTTAGCACACCACATACCTGCTCATAATATGCGGGTATGTTTGCATGCGGATTATTATCCCAGCTTGTTAGGACACCCCATCCGCTTTGTGATAACACTCGGTAGTCCGCATTCAGTGCTTCGGCTGTTATGGCTGTATAATTGCGTAGTGCTGTGAACAGCATGGGAACCCAGTCTGTCTCCTCCTTCGCTCCAATCGTTCCTTCTCCCGAGGTAATGCTGTCACCGATAAATTCCACCTTGAGGGACTTATCAGTGACTGGCAGCAATTCCCCGTCCACCTTCAGGGCATGGATTTGCAACAAGCAGCGCGAGTCCGAACTCATAGGCTGGACATCCTTGACCACACGGACATTTTTGACCGTTTCAGGGTTCAACCCTCTCAAAACACAGATCCAATGCCGTCCTGCGGTCACCATCAGGCGACTCATCGGAACACCATTGATGACAATACTGATCCAGGGTTCATACACCTGGTAATCGGCCTCAATTTCAATCCACAGCTCTGAGCCTTTGATATTCAATTCAATGCCACTGCCTGTCCAAAACAGAGTAAGAGGTGTATGTGTGTGCGTAGTTCGACCATGAACCTTTACATGCTTTGCTTTTGTAAGTGGGTATGTCTTCAATCTCTTGTTATGTGACATTTCAACACCCTCCTCATGATATATAAATGAATGCTAGTTTCTGTAATATTGTAAAAGAAGTGACAGGGAATCTCAAATTCTATTTCTAAACAAGCAAGGGTCCAAGGCTTTATATGGATTATTCTTTTCGATCACGGACTTTAGAACAACATATGATATCAAAGAAGCACCAGCCCATTGAATTTTGCTGGTGCTTCTTTGATATACGGAGCAAAGATTACTTGCTAAGTGGATTTTTTCACAAATATTATTTTATCTATTAATTAGCTTTGCCAAACATGACGATATTAATCGCCTTGCCGAAGTCTATACCTATTTTGCCAGTTAACTCTGCTGTTTTTTGTGCTAACACGACTGCATTGACACCACAAGAGAACAGCGCAATATCAAAGTCATCTTTATGTGCTGCGATCCATTGGAGTGTTTCGGGCATTTGTTCATATTGATGAAATGCCAGCGTGTGCGCGATATGCAGCTTGTACGGATCGGCCTCAAGAACAGGCTTTACTTCAGCAGCCGCTCGGGTGACTAGCAGAATGCGTCGATTTTTCAGCATGTCCCAGAAAGCGGGTGTCTCAGCCAAATACCGATTCAGGCAGGCATGGCAAGTCAGCGTGGGGGAAAGAGCATAGTGAGCAAAAACCTGATCGGTCAGCTCCCGCTTCATATAGGATGGTGCTTTAATAGATTCGTCATCATATGGCAAAATGCCAGCAATGCTGGCTTTGCTCACTGCCTCAGCCACCGCGTCCCGTAGTTCCGTATTCGGTAGAAACAGTCCCTTTTGACCGAGATTGGCTTTGACCGCCCAACGTTCCTGTAATACCTTTTCCATCGGCCAGACGGTGTCCTGCGACAACACCAAATTTTCACCATCCCCAATACGAATGAGCGAAAAGGACTGGTGCTGATCGAGTGCCAGCTTCAATCGTTTCAGTACCTCGTCAATCTCCAGATACCTTGGATTCGTCATATCATGTTACCTCCCTGTCGTTCCCTGCTTGTTCAACTTTTCAGATGGAGTAAAAAACTTTGTATTCTATCATATGTCGAAAGCGAAAAGGTTTTTGTATGAACGGCTATTCTTTTTGGATTCTACCTATTTTTACAAGATTCGTTGCATCTGTACGTGCCGTTTCAAAAGCGTCTTCATAACTTGAGAGAAGACGGTTGAAAGGGAGGAAGATCAATGAATCGCAAGATTGTAATTGAAATTAATTTTAATAACTATGGGATGAACCCCAACCGCCTGACACGTGAGTGGATCAGCGAGCGACTGGATATATTCAGAACCTTTACGCTGCGTAGTTTACTCAGTCAGACAAATACGGATTTCTTATCTGTCGTCAAGCTGGCGGGCGGATGCAGTGACATTGTGGAAGAGGAACTGGCCAAGCATGAGCCCATTCCCGACCACATTCGTTTTGGTACGAGCATTGAAAGTAAACGTCGTATCAATGCGTATATCGAAGACGCGGACGAACTGCTCATTGCTCGAATTGATTCTGACGATTTGTATCACCAGTCATTTGTACAACAGTTGCATGATTACAAGTTTCAACCGGAGACGGTTGCGTTGGTGAATCAGATGGGTTACCTGTGGGATGCGGTTGAGGGGCAGATGGCACCGGTGTTTCACCGTTCGCCTTCTTTTTATGTGTTTCGCTATCAAGTGGAGGATTATCTAAATGATTACCGTGTCGTCATTCCTGGGAAGGGTACGCACGGATATGTAACGGAGCTGCCGCATGAGGTCATTCCGCTTCGCAACTATGTGAACGTCATTCATGCCGCCAATACTTCGGTGAAAAAAGTGCCAGAGAAGGATCGGCTGTCAGAGAATGAAATGAATGCTGTGCTGGCTGAATTTCTGGGAACAGGCATTGCCAATTCGTAACGGTCAGGAGGAGATTATATTGTTCAAAGGAAAAAAACTGCTGGTGACCGGAGGAACAGGATCTTGGGGGCAACGCCTAACGGCTGAATTGCTGAAGGAGGGACCGGCAGAAATTCGTATTTTCTCACGCGGTGAATTTGCACAGATTGCCATGCAGCGGCAATTTCAATCTGATCCGCGCCTGAATTTCATGATTGGAGATATTCGAGATCTTCAGGCATTGCAGGAGGCATGTCGCGGAGTGGACTATGTATTCCATTTGGCGGCATTAAAGCATGTCCCCGTGTGTGAGAGACAGCCGGAAGAGGCTTTTAAGACGAACGTACACGGTACGGAAAATGTGATCCGGGCCAGTATTGAACAGGGAGTCGCCAAGGTAATTGATGTCTCTACAGACAAGGCGGTAGACCCGGTGAATGTATATGGCATGACGAAGGCGATAGGTGAAAGACTGATGATCCGCGCCAACACTTTAAGTGAGCGTACTCGCTTTGTGTGTATTCGTGGCGGCAACGTGCTCGGAACAAGTGGAAGTGTCGTGCCCCTGTTCAAGCGCCAGATCGCGGAAGGGCAGGATTTAACGCTGACGAGTCCAGATATGACACGCTTTTTCCTCACGCTAGGAGAGGCGATTGGCTTGCTGCTGAAGGCTTCTGTCACGGCGATTGGGGGAGAGACACTTGTGATGAAAATGAAGGGCTGCAATATTGCAGATCTGGCAGAAGTGATGAAAGAACAGGCGGGACAGCCTGCGTTGAAAGTGAAGGAGATTGGTATACGTGGTGGAGAAAAGCTGCATGAGGTGCTGATTTCGCCCTATGAGGTGCCGCACACGTATCGCTATGATGATCGTTATTTTGTTATTCTTCCCCAGCAAGCAGACGAACGCTTACTGAGCCAATATGGTGGATTGGAACGAGTGAGCTTCGATCAATATCGCTCGGACGATGAGTTGATGAACCGCGCTGGAATTGCTGAGCTATTGAGAGGCATGGAGTAACGATGAAAGAGGTGGGTATTTTGCAGCTTATGGAAAAAATAACTAAAGGAACTGTAAAGGTTGCGGTAATCGGCCTTGGTTATGTAGGGCTGCCCATGGCAGTGGAAATGGCAAAGGCTGGTTATGATGTATATGGTGTGGATTCCGATCCCGTCAAAGTAGCCAAGCTCCTTCAAGGAAAGTCGTACATCATAGACATTGGCGATGATGCATTGGAAGGTCTGATCGGGCAGCAATTGCATCCGGTTACGGATATCAAGGTGCTGGAGCATGCGGATGTCGTTGTCATCTGCGTGCCTACGCCACTGACGGACGGACACCAGCCGGATACGTCCTATATTGAAACGGCTATTGATCAGGCCATACCTCATTTGCGTAGACAAACACTGTTGATTCTGGAAAGCACCACCTATCCGGGAACGACCGAGGAACTGATTCGGCCGGTGATAGAGCAGCGCAGGGGCTGGACAGTAGGTAAGGATTTTTATGTGTGCTTTTCACCGGAGCGTGTTGATCCGGGCAGCGTTCATTTTAACATTCGCAACACACCCAAGGTGATCGGCGGCTGCACACCGGATTGTCTGGCAGCGGGAGTAGGTTTTTATGGGTCCTTTTTGGACCAGATTGTACCAGTCAGCTCGACAACCGTGGCGGAAGCCGCCAAGCTGTTCGAGAATACATTCCGCAGCGTCAACATTGGAATGGTTAATGAGCTGACAGCCGCCTGTGAGAAAATTGGCATCAATATATGGGAGGTACTGGATGCGGCGGCAACCAAGCCATTCGGTTATATGCCTTTTTATCCGGGACCTGGGATCGGGGGGCACTGTATCCCGGTTGATCCGCTATACTTGTCATGGAAATCCGAGCAGCATGGTTTTCCACTGGAATTCGTGGACTTGGCAGATCGCATGAACCGGCGTATGCCGCTGTATATCGCGGAGCGAATTGAAGCCATGCTCGCTCAGAAAGGTAAAGCCATAAACAAAGCCAAAATTATTCTGGCAGGTGTGGCCTACAAAAAGGACATTGATGATGTTCGGGAATCCCCAGCTCTTGTCCTGTTTGAACATCTAATAAAACTGGGAGCTTCGGTGAGCTTCACCGACCCGTATGTATCGAGCTTTAAGCTGAACGGTGAAGCAATCTCCTCTCGAACGGCAAATACCCAGTTATGGGAAAGTGCAGATATCGTAGTCATCACGACAGACCATTCTGTGGTGGATTACCAACAGCTGGTCGACCATGCCCTGCTGGTATTCGATACACGTAATGCGACTGCACATTGTACAGGTGGACATGTCGTCATCTTGGGGCATCCCGGTGATGGAGGGGGCGCCGCTGTTGGCTAACCGTGATCAGGTAAATGAACGTTATTACGGGCAAATCAATTCGGAAGAGTCCCATGAAGCCACCCGCAATAGAATTCACTGGATTTGCCGCCATGTACAGGGCCATACTGTGCTGGATGTTGGGTGCAGTCAGGGCATAACGTCCATTTTGCTTGGGCGGGAAGGATTTAAGGTAACAGCCATTGATTTGGAAGAGGGCAGCATTTCTTATGCAAAAAAAGAACTTCGCCAGGAATCCGCACCCGTCCGGGGAAGAGTTCACTTTCAGTTAAAGGACATTTCACAATTTGAGCGTCCTCCCGGTGGATTTGACACCATTATTTTAGGGGAGATTTTGGAACATTTTGCGCATCCCGACACCCTGCTGGCTCATGCTTATCGCTTGTTGAATAAAAAGGGAACGCTCGTCTTGTCTGTACCTTATGGATACCATCCGTTTCATGATCACAAGCGGACTTACTATGCCGGGAGCCTCTCCCGTGTGTTGTATCCTTATTTTGATGAACAAGCGCTGGAGGTGCATCACAAATATTTGTGCTTTGCCGGCCGCAAGAAGTCGAAAGAACTGCGTGAGGCCAAACCAGGGGTAGAGCATCTGAATGAATGGATGAAACTGGACGAGGAGCAATTTCGACTGGTGGAGCAGCAGCATGTTCGCAAAATGAATCAGCGAAAGGCTGCACTCGATAAGGCGGTACAGCGAATCCGGCATATGGAGGAACAACTTTTGCCGTTGCACAGGTATGCACGTGTCGAACAGCTAGACAAGACGCAGGCTGAAAGGAGAGGTGCATATACTGATGGCGAGTCTACCGGAAAAACGACGGCAGATTCAGCCAAAGGTAAAGGGGATGACGTGAAGTCATGACTGAGCATCCAATGACTATCAGCTTGTGTATGATCGTAAAAAATGAGGAGCAGACTCTGGCCCGCTGTCTGGATTCGGTCGCAGACCTGATGGATGAAATCATCATTGTGGACACAGGATCGACGGATCAGACGAAGAAGATAGCAGCCCGCTATACGGATTGGCTATATACGTTTGAATGGAGGGATGATTTTGCAGCCGCCCGTAATGAATCGTTTGACAAGGCGGCGTGTTCCTACATCATGTGGCTGGATGCGGACGATGTGCTGCTGGAGCCGGACCGTGAGCGCCTGCGTGCCTTGAAGCGGCGTTTGTCTATGGATATCGACGCAGTGGTAATGCCACTTCATTTGGCAGAGGGGGAGCAGGGTGAACTGTTGTTCACCTCACGCCGTATCCGTCTCGTGAAGCGTGAGCGACAATACCGCTGGGAAGGGCGTCTGCATGAGGATCTGGTGATACCTCAGGGGCAAATCGTGCATTCGGATGTGGCCGTAACTCACCGCCGAATGCAAGACCACACGCTCCGTAACCAACGTATTCTCGCCCGGTGGATCAGCGAAAGCGGCAAGCTGGAGGGGCGTCTGCTGTATTTGCACGCCAATGAATGTTTTGACCGTAAAGAATATTCCGAGGCGGCAGAGGCGTTCAGCCATCTGTTGGAGGAGCCAAGCGGCTACCGTGAGGATCGGATTACCGCTTGTGCGCGGTCGGCGGAATGCTATCTTCACCTCGGGAAGCCGGAGCAACAGCTGGATAGTCTGTTACGCTCCTTTCGATACGGTGTACCGCAATCAGACTTGTGCTGCATGATCGGTGACTGGTTTTTCACACGAAACGAATGGACCACCGCCGCATACTGGTATGAAAAGGCATTGGAGCAACAGCATCACCTTTCGGGTATGCGACCTGTTCCACTACCATGCTACTCCTGGTTACCTCATGTGCGGCTTAGCCATTGCTATGCCCATGTAGGTCAGCTGGACGCTTCGTATGAGCATAACCAAACCGCTTTACGCTATTTGCCCGACGACCCGCATTTACTGGATAATGCACGCAAGCTCAAGGAGGCTATTTCCAACTCCTTACCCTCAGCCCGTTCCTCAAAATAGTTCAAGCTGTTCCGGTCCGTTATCCTCTTCGGGTGGCTTGCGAAGGGGAAAAGGTTTAGGGTCCATGCCAAGCATGGTCATGAGCTGCTTGGCGTTAGCAGCGGCGTCTCCACCTGAATTGTTATTGAAAATAACACACACCTCACGGCTTTGCTGTTCCAGCTCCAGCAATCTGTCTCTCCATTCGGTCAATTCTTGTTCATTGTACCGATACAGATAACGAACCTCCCGCCAATTAGGCGCGGAGCTTTGATTCCAGCCCGATATGTTCCGTCCGTGGAGACGTACAACTGTCAGATTGCCGTCTGTAGCCAACGGCACAATGGGAACCGACCCCGGTCCCGCCTGCGGCTCGTCGCATACGCTGTGTATCCAGCCTTCTTCACGCATGAAAGCCAGCGTTTGTTTCCGAAAATCAGGTGTGAACCAGCTTTGATGTCTGAATTCAAGTACGGATGGGACCTCTCCCATCCTTTTTTTCGTGTCTCGCAGTACAGCGACATTCTCACGTGTACAGTCGAACCAGGGTGGGAATCTGTATAAAAGATCTCATAAATAATATGTACATAATAAGTTAATGAAGACATGATGTTAAGCTTTATAGCAATGTTCACTAGAAAGACCTTTGTACATTATTCCCATATATTATAATATATAGTTGTGACAGTATCCAACATTTTCTAACATTATGTGGGTTGTACATAATTATTCCAAGGAGGAGGTTATTTTTTGACGGGAATAGTCGATAATGTTACCCCCTTTGATAACTATGGCTATAAGTTCGTTATCGTTCCTATTTGGATTAATAGAGGTAATAAGGAAACGACAAAGAAGCAGCACTGCATGATAGGGTTGAAAAATATCGTACAGGAAAAGCAAATTATTCATCCCATAACAGAGTTTATTGTAGAGAACTGGTTGGGAAGAAGCTACAACACCCAGAGAAAACATGCGAACAACTTAGTTTATTTTTTAAATTACATTATTTCAAATATGAATACCCTTCGAATCGTTCATTATCGTGATCTTTCCTTGGAGCACGGTACTTTGTTTCTGAATTGGCTTTCACAGAACAATAAAAAGAGAGAAACAGTCATTTCATATGAGCGGACGTTAACTCATTTCTTTCTATGGTTATCCAAAAAAGGAGTGCTTAATATTCAGCAAGATAAGTTCATAAAGGTTGAAGGACCATATGGTGCTTATTATAAATCTCCATTTGGTCACGTTAGTTATCCACAAAGACAACCAATAAATACGGAACACATGCTTCCGATTAAGTACATCCCTCTGCTTTTAGAAATTGCAATATTAAGTGCAAAGCCGATCGCACTTGGTATATACATGCAAATATTTGGAGGGCTACGTGTCGGAGAATTGATGAATTCGAGAAGAGCTTCTACTTTGAGGAATTTTAAAAACGGAAATTTGTTAGTGAAATTAGAGTCAGCCAATCTTAGGTCAGATTTAAAGAATACTTCTGGTTCTAATTATACAAAAAAAAATAGAACCCAAATCGTCTTACAAGTTCATGATTGGGGGAATACTCTCTTTCTTAATCATATCAAGTTTTATAAAGATACTGATGGTTCAGGTGCGCTATTTGTTAATAGAGATGGAAGAGCCATGACTGCGGAGAGTTACAGACAGTACTTTACTAAGGTGAAAAAAACAATGGTGGACTTTCTACAAGCTCACGGATCTCCTCAAGATAAAATTGTAGCGTACCACTTAAATTCCTCGAGTTGGAGTACACATATTGGACGGGGGACATTCACGAATATACTTGCGGATGAGGTAGATAATGCGTTTGATTTGGCTTTCATGCGTGGGGATAGTAACTTACTCTCTTCTCTTGCATATATGACAAACACTGAACGAATGAGAATCAAGATTGAGAATAAGTTTAAAGAGATGCATGGGACCTATATTCCTAAATTAATTGATCGATATTAGAGAGGGGGAATTTATTTGGAACATAGGAATGCTATTTACCAAACAATAGACAGCATATTCAAAGAATTGAACAAAGAATTTCACAATTTTACGAAAGCTAATTTAACTAATGTAATCAGCAAACTTAGAAAAGAAAAGCGAATTACGAACCAAAAGACTGGAGAAAAAAATGAATTTACAGAACAAGATTTACTTGTGATATCTGATTATTTTAGAAAAAGGAACTATCACCTTGATCCTAACTATATAAAAGAAAATTATTTTACTTTCCAAGAGGCAGCTAACCTCCTCACAAACACTCCCTATACTAAAAGTGTGATATTAGGCTTAGCTGATGATAAAAGTTCTTTAGATGTAATTTTATATAAAAATGTTGAAATGATCCCTAAAAAATTAGTGTTTGACTTACAGCAATGCGGTGATATTAGTGAATATATTCGTCCAGCAGCATTAGCGCGCCAAATGAATTTAGGGAGTCATGTAGTAGAACGAAGAGTGAAAAATGGATTTTTTAAAGATATCAAGAAGGTTGCTGGCGTAAAATATATATCTATTAAAGAAGCGGAAAAGTGGATTACCAAAGTCGCATCCCCTATAAAAAATTACAATCAAGAAGATGCTCTTTGGGAGATAAAGAACTATTTGAACCACCTTCTAAAGCGTATCCCCATCCACTCGCATACTCTTTTTGAAACATGGATTACCTCGAAAATATCTAAATCACATGGTAGATCGACAACAATTAAACATATATCCATATTTGGAATTGAGCTATATGAATTTTTATTAGAGCATTTACCAGAGGGTGTTCAAATATATGATCTTGATTACAAAATAGTTGAATCCTTAGCTTCGTTAGATACAAATGTAAGGCTAAAAAAGGAGTTCGTTTTATTTTACAACTATTCACTTGCTTCTACATCTGCCTTACCAGATAAACAACTTAGAATTGAGAGACCCAGACGTGATAAGAAAATGAAGTATAGCCAAAGTCAAACGAAAACTATCTATCATCCTGAAACATATCAAAAATACTATGCTTATGTGCAGGATATAGAAACTCATACGAGAAAGGGATTAGAAACCCGTACTTATGCCAATATGTGGCTCTTTGTCATCATGCATTTAACGAATGTTTGGAGAGCGAATGATATTATTTATCAAATGCCACGGATCTCCATCGAAAATGTGGGTATATGCGACTTTCAATGGTTTGAGAATAATACAATTAATACAACACAAGCACAAATCATTGCTAATGAGGTCTACCTTCATTTTCAGAATAAATTCGCCAACAAGAATCTCAATATCCTTAGGTTTTACTTAGACCCCACTCTTTTATTGAGTTTTGCAACAGCTATTGTTATTTGTGAAATCCATAGCAGATTTCCACCCAAATCTATTCGTATACACCGAGAAGAGTTGTTGGGCACACTCATCTCAGGGAAAAGAGGTGTTTATCTATTTAGTTCAGGGCTTCACACGCATAAAAAATTTTTTGGGAACAATGAAGACCTAAAAAACTTTAGTAGTCTAGCCATGAACAGAAGTACCATGGTTTATTTTTTTCATAATACTGTAGAAGGACGAAATGGCGATACAGACGTTGCATTGGAGCTAACGAAAATGGTTAGATCGCATACTGAAAACAACACAACAGCCATTTATGTCGAATCGTCCAATCAAGATGGGGCTATTAACAGAGTTTCAATTAATCTTTTTAGTAGGGGACATTTTGGATGGTTGTATAATTACATGATCAATTTAATGACGAGTTCAAAATTTCAATCCCTAGAAGAACGTACTGCGCAAATTATTAATGTAAAAAATGAATTCTCCCCTCTTCAAATTGAAGGTTGGTCAGAATATTTACTAAACAAACACAAAAAAGATACTAATGCAATCATTCAAATATCAAGACTTTCAGAAGAACAATTAATAAATTTAATCTATAACATATTTAAGGGGAAAATGCCGTCTAAGCATAGAGAAGGACAATGTTTCACGTATCCTACTTGTGGAACTCCCTATCAGAAATCCTGCTTTGGTTGTAGTTTTTTTATTCCACAAGAGTTTATTTTATTCGAAGCGATTGATGAACTGAAAAGACGAGTGCCAATTCTGCAAAATGCAATTCTGGAATCTGTGGTTATACGTGAAAGTAGATTTATTAATTCAATTTTGCTTTTACTCTCGGAGGCAGCAAAATACTTAGGAAAAGAAAAGTTAAGTTCATTTGTTTCGAAGGCTGAATTAAATGAGATGATCCAGATGATCAGCGATAAACTGCTACTTACGGAAGGAGAAAATGCGAAAAAATGAAAGTGAAGAGTATTATTAACAGCGGATCGATTAATATTGAAGTCATTCAAAAAATACAATTCGACGCTACTAAATTGGACTATTACGAAGATCTTTTTCAATCGATGAAAACATCGGGCTATTTAATTGCTGAGGCGTATAATTCGATCATTTGGTTTATCAAAGATGAACTAGAAGCAACTCCACAAAAGCTTGTATTTGACATCGAAGTATACCGCGATTTAAATAATGCTTTAAAGGGATACGCTTTAATTATGCGGATGTCTGGATCATCAAAACAAACAATAGTCACACATATCAATTTACTGAAGAAGGCCATTATTCAATCCAATGCTTTTCATGATTTAGATGCTTTTGAAATATACCTCCATGGCTTATCCACAAATTCCGCTTATGTGACAGCTTTAGCATTACGCTATTTTTTTGACTTCTATTCATTAGTTGAATCCGATTCTTGCTTGCAGATATTATCAAAGTTAGAATATCCAAAGAACACAAATAGAAGCTTACCGCCTTTTAACGAAGTTTTTGAGTTCAATGATATCATCAATGAATTTACTGAAATTGAGCCTAAGAACTCACCACAGAAGTTATATTTTTATATTGTAGAGTTATGGTGGTATGTTACCAATATTGTGCCTATGAGACCTAATGAGTTCCTTAGAATGCGCCAAAAGTGTATGGAGCACAAACGAGATGGAACTTACTGGATGGAGATCCCGAGATCTAAATCACTGAGTCAAACACTTGAAAAGGAAATATGGTATCAATGGATTCAAATTAACTACGAAACATTTGCTATCCTTAATCAATATGTAAATCAGTTGGATGAACTTGTTCCTAATTCTTTGTACCTTTTCCCAAGCGAAATACACAATAAATTTGTTAAGCAATGCAATAAAAAGAAGATATACAGAGACATTAAATTTCTTACTACTACACAACTGAATGGTTGGATTGATAGGTTCTATCGAGAAATTGTAGAACAAAGATACGGAGTTTATGTTCATCATAAAATAAGAGGGGGAGACACAAGACATTTTGCAATTATAAATATGTTCCTACAGGGATATAATATGTTATCTATATCTAGAATGGCCGGACAAACACGGATTGAATCTCCTGAACATTATTATTCACATATGAAAAAATTAGCAGAAACATACACATATCGCTTAGCATCTCTTCGCATGAAAGAAGTAAACGTGGAGAAACAACTTTCTGCTGGTTTTTTTGGCCTTAGAAGGAAGGCATATGATGCTGGAAATATGTATCACGAGGAAGAATTAATCCGTATGCGCGACGTTGAATTTGGCAAGTGTAAGGATCAGGATTTTCCTAATAACTGTATTGAAGATTGTAGGCATTGTCCCAGTTATATTTTCTTCCCTCCCATTAATCAATACACCGAAGGGATAAAATGGCTTGAAGATCATTCCGAAGCTATTACTCAAAAAATGAATCAACAAGTAAAAATGATGGAGATTATTTTTGGGAAATCAACAGAATTAAATGCTGAAGAAGTTCAAAATGAATTAAAACAAGCCTCTAGGAATCTTCAACATCATATGGATCAGAAAATCAACGTCGATATGCAATTGTTAGAGATTTTTATCAATTCCGAGGCGAGTACTTATGACAAATAAAGCCCAAAAATCTAGAGGAAAACCGAAACAATATACTGATGAGCAGCTTAAGCAAATAGCTTTAGACGTTAAGTACCAGCTGGGAGGAGCGAAATTAACGTTTAGTGTTTTAGAGAAGCAAACAGGAATAAGCCGTAATACTTTTCAAAGACGAATTAACAGTTATATTACAGAACTGAATACTCCCATAGTACGTGAACTTGAAATCAGTGATAAGGACGCAGTGTATTTCCCGAACTTTGAAAAGATTTATGAGGCATTTAGACTTGATCCCAAAAGAATGTTATCGGAGATGCGCTCCCTGGAGATTACCTTCTATGAAGTTTTTGAAAAGTTGACTGAGGCAAATAAACGAATTGAAAAGGTCGAAACGTATAAAGCTCAAATCGAAACTCTTCAAGCTGATTTGAAAAAATATAAAGATCAAGCCCATTTTTATAAAAATCTTTATGAGACCACTGTTGTAAATAGTTTGTATGCCGATAAACGTAAAGAAATGGGACTGGAAAAATCAATTATTAATTTTAAAGAACATGTCTCTAAGCATAGTTCACTAAGAAATATGGATGATATGTTTAGAGAAAGTAATGTGTCAGATGAGGATGATCTAGAGGTTTTAAATCCGATGATAAAGATTAAAGCTAAATACCCTAATCTATTTGATGATAATGAGCCAAACAATTGAAAACAGATTATAGGCTAACTCAAGATTGATTTATTTTTATTTAAGGTTTTTCAAAATATGCCCAGAAGGTGAATAGTCAAATGTACTAGTAAAGAAGAACAAATGTCAGAAGATAATATAGTATTAGACTAGATATGTTGCTCCATGCGGCTTTTCAATTTTAAAAACCGACAGATCCCATAAAATAAGTATTAGACTGGCCCCAACAAAAAAGACAGCTGCAACCTTGGACGAGAAAATAAAGTCCTAGACAACCGCTGTTTTATTAAACTAACGTTCCTCGTTAGTTTAATCCACAAGCTACCAAAGTAATTCTCCTTCTCCATAAAAGTGGGAGGTATAATGAAAAATCCTTACTAAGAGAAAGGAGCAAGGAAACAAGAGAGATGCTAGCTGCTAAATTCATGATTTACAAGGGGCAACATCCGTTTATCAGGGCAATGGTCTGTCTCCGGGAGCGCTGATGTTCCAGCAAGAGATAAATCATTCTTGCATGCCCGGCGGCCGACATGGTTCAGCTATGCCGTACGCTCGACCCGGATATTCCATTGAAACGAAATAGCAAACAGGCCCACACCGGTGTAACGGGTGAGCCAAATCTTGTTTTTGTGGTGGCGGAGGACACCGCTACACATGTACCATGCCAAAGTTTATCGGGGGCGATTAAGCATAGCTATCTCGGGGTTCTCAAAATGCTCGAAATAGGTGACTGTTGAAACGCGGCCAGATTCAATTAAATCATCCTTTTCCTTATCCGTAATACTAAAGTTAATCGCTGAAGTATTGTTGGTATTAATCACATACACGGTGCGATCAGAATCAAGATCTTGTAAACTAACATTCTGTTGAAAGTCTAGTATTGTGCCGATTAAATTTTTGGTAAACTCATACACATTTTTAATTTCCCGTCTTTTGGGAGGTAGTCCTATCAGGATATCCCGCTGCAGTTTGCTTTCAATTCTGAACCCTAACGTTTCCGTGTTACAGACGAAAGGATTCGCGGCATTTTCCAATTGATATTCTGCGTACATCCTAGTGACGATCCCATTGTTGTTATTATGCAGATAGCTTTGTCTATCGAATAACTTGATGGGATAATTCAATAGCACGCCTCCGTCCACATAAGTATCGTTATCGAATTCAACCGCTTCGAAGAATAACGGGATGGACATCGAGATGCGAGCTGCATCCGCTATACGCATATCGCTGTATTTCTCATGTGAAAAGACATTGGAGAAGTGGGTATTGGTGTTGGTCCCGATGATGTAGAGGTCTTTAAATGGTTTCTCTTCTTTAAGCCTCTGCAGGTCGCCAAATGTAGTGTCCGGGCTGCCGGTTTTGCGGTTGATTCTCTCTTCCAGCCACTTCAACATGGCTATGCCTTTATGCCACCCATATTTGTTAAAGAATCTGCTGGTATCCCGGATTAGTCCCCAGTCGTCATCGGCAAACTTCTTCAGATCCAGCTCTTTAAGCTCCTGCATAATTTCTGAAGCCGAATAATTGAGACTAATAAGCAGAGCCACAATTGAGCCAGCCGATGTACCGCCCACCCTGGTGATGCTCGGCAATATATTCTTCTGATGCAAAATCTCCACGACCCCTACGTAAGCGCACCCTAATACGCCTCCACCCTCAAACACCAGGTTTTTAAAATGATACGTCACAATCTTTCCTCCATTCGCTAGATGAACTGAATAAAAAGGTCGCGATGAGAGCGACCTTTCAGTTGGATGATGCTTTTAGACAAGCACTTCCTCTAGTTCCTCGGATTCCATCGTTCTGCGCAGCAGTCTTTCCTGCGAATTGAACGCTTTAATCAATGGAGCTATGGCCTCTGCCCATCTTTGGAACTCTTCGGGATTTACAGTAGTTATCGGCGTGTACGTATGATGAATCATGTAGCCTTCAATTTTGTCAATAACTTCGGATGGAATCGAGTCTTCCCATCTTAGATCAAGTCTCTTGTGATCTCGACCAGTTGCTGTGCCGCTGACTCCCCATTTTTGGGGTTTCGTTGCGTATAAGATATTCCCATCACTGTCCGTAATAAAGACAACCACACTTCCGTGAAACCCAATCCATTTTTTACTCGTCCAGATATCAGTCAGACCATCGATTCTTCCACTAGAGGATATCGTAATATCGGTGTTCATCCTGCGGTGATCTCCAAGTTCAGTATGCTGTGATCCCTTTAATGGAAAATCTGGCATTATTAAACCCTCCTAATTTTAATTTCGGATTTATGATTTCCTTGATGAAAATTTTCATACATGTGTTGGTGAAACAGAACATATACTTGAATCTGTGATTTTGTAATGACGAGATTGTGAGAAAAGTGAAGGAACTCACCGCTCTGATTAGCAAATAATGGGATATCGCAACATCCTAAACTTCACCTCCGAGGTGCACGATGCAAATTCAATTTGTTCGATCCAAGGAACTCATACTGACCACTCATACAAGGCTAGCTACTGTCGGTGCCCTGCTTGCTCATACGAAGTTAACGAAACGGCTGAATTATACGGTCATCAAAGAATTGAAGAACCCTATTCACACTCACGCCGATGTGATGAAGAGCTATCTTAGCGGGATAATACCGCCAGATAGACCTCAAATATGACTCGACACGATCCACATATACCCTTCTATTCATTCTAAGAATCCTGCCTGTTAGTTAATAAAGCGTCGACAGTCTATCACTTTATTTTCTACAACTTTATTTTCATTGGACAACAAATAACAAATGCTTCCCACATTGTGGGAAGCATTTGTACTTCTTAAGTCCGTAGCAAGCTATCTCACCCCATTCATGCCCTTAAGTGAGCCTTGAGACTACCAATCCAGTGACAAGAGCTTCAAACGCCTCTGAATCGCTCAGAATACGTCCCTAAATTCGTTGCGGTCACTTAAAGTTTCTGTTTTCGAGCATTTTGTATACCGATTTGTCTATGAAGAATCCCCTCAAGGATAAGGGGGAGAGTATTAACCTTTTCTCCATCTAAATGATTTTTTAACCTCTTCAACTTGCTCCGGATAAGCTTCTTTTAAAGCCATAATAGATTTTCTAAGAGCAGTTGCAACGGTTTTGTCCTTTTTAACAATATCTAGTGAGAGGAGAGATCTCTCATCCTGAAGAAGTAACAGTTCATCTAGCGTTTCTTTTTTAGGGATCTTAAGATCTTTTCTAGAATGTACTGCTGTAAATAAAGCAGTCATAGTCCAGCGATCTATTCCCTTTATTATTTTTACAAGCGACTCTTGGAACCAAGTATTAAGTTTCGGTGCATCAACAGATTGAATAATAGTCTGAACAATTTTTTGAGAAATAGTATTACTAAATTTCCAGGCACTTAGCTCGCTGATATATTTAATATTCGGCTTCAATCTAAAGCTCTCAACTAATTTTTCTCCAAATTCATCTTTCAATTCTTCAGATGAATCATATTTTTCCAGATACCTTTTTCTTTCAGAGACATCAAGGAAATCCCATCTTTCGATGGCAATATCCTGGTGATATTCACTTTCTAAAGTATGATTTGAAACAAGGAATTCATGGTAATTATTATTATATAATTCCAATTTTTTGCCTAATGTAATAATCAGAATATCAACTGTAGCTGAATCAAGATTATCAAGTAGCTGTTCATCTAGTGCTCTTTCCAAGAAGCCTTCCCAATCGATATTCTCATTGTTCGCTAACTGCTTAATTAATATATTGATATAAGTGGTGTGGTGGTTACTATAAATAGTATTCATTGGTGTCTGACCCCGTTTTACTTTAAGCAATTCAAAAATTGAATCTACTACCCAATCAGCTAGCGCCTTATTAATATTTATGAAAGATACTAAGAGTTCAGCCTGATCTTGCACTACAACTTGTGGCCAATAAAGCCAAATGAGTTTGTTATTTAACGGGAAAATTTCAGTAGTTAGGGGTTGCATTTGCTCAGCCCACATAGAGTTAGTGATAAGCGTATCAATAATTTTTGTTGCTATTGTTTTTCTGTTATTGTTTTTAGCACTGTTAAGTTCATCTTTAATAACAGATATAATTTCATCAAGTTTACCCTTGATGTATATTGCACGATTCGTTAAAATTTCTGTTGTTAATTTTAGTACCTCTTCTCCTAATTCAAATGAAAAGATTTTGGATGAAAACCCAACAACTCCTGGAGCAGATCTCCAATAATTCATTAAATCAAATGTTTTGTCCTCATCCTCTTCCCACCATGTACTAAAAATTTTGTGAACACGATCCGAAATTGATTTATAATCAAGCTCCTCAAAAAACATAACAAGTTGCTTGAAGTTATCCTCTGTGAATCCAGTAAAATCATTAGTATTCATTAAATCTAGAAGTGTGTTCATATCCGCTTGTTTAGAATTGGATGATTCGTACAATGCACACCACAGATCCCCAATGCCCTTTAAAAAGGACTCATGCTTAAAATTAAATTCATCAAGTAGTCCGTTAGTGAGATCAGATGTTAAATCGCCACCAGTTTTTTGTGCCCAAGTAGGGAGCCAAGTAGATAAGAGTCCGTTTGGTAAATTGTCGGAGGACATCGAATTGATTAAATTGCCGATCCAATCAAAGTTTTCGTTTTTCAGAATAGAATTGTCTGAGTTAATATTGGTTAATTCATTAGTGGCAATATGCGACTTTCCTATATTTTTTAGTGTTGAAATTATTTTCTCACCAATGTCCGGGATCGCGAGATTCTCCAAAAACTTTGGATTTTCAACCCATAACTCAAAAAGCTCCTGATGGTTATCCTCTATATCAATTTTTTTTCCGTATACTTCCCAGACAAAATTATTACACCCTATGTTCTCCAACCCTCTACATACTTCAAATATTTCAAATTCGGATACAGCATCTATATTTTCTACAATGATTTTTTCCCAACGATTTAAGTCCATTTCTTTTGTGTGGTTTAGCGCATCATTATTTTGAATAAGTACTTTTAAAGTGTTATTTGCAAAGATATTGTTTGTAGTATCAATATCTTCTAATGTTGAAGATATAACTACTTCTCTATCTTCTGGTGAAAGCACAAAGAACTCTTCAGAGAATTTTTCATTTTGCCCGTTTAGTATATATTCCTTCGTGGTCTCAAGCTCAGGTCGCCCTGTTAAAGGATTAAGTAACTGATTGTTAAAGTAAATAAATGGACGGGGATCTGTTGGCATATGACCGTTGACTCTGGAAAGAAATGCTTCAAGATACTGAATGAATTCATCCGGATCTTCCTCTGGTAATGGATCTTTCTCCTTATTGATATTCTTAATTTGTTCTTCTACAGGTTTTTGAATTATAAATGGGTTTTGGCTAATGATATGAAAATAGTTAGGAAAATCAGTTTTTAAAACAGTAAAAATTGCGATATGATTTGGCTGCTTGCTTAGAAATTCTACCCCGGCTTCAGCATCTCGTTTAAGAGCCAAGTACCAGTCAAAAGCATATGCATTTAGAATTTTTTTTACTTGTCTTGGAGTTCGCACACCTGAGTGAATTAATATACCCAGAAGTCTTTCTACCGAAATATTTTCGTCCAATGTCCATTTTACCTTTTGTTCCGTAAGCAAGGTTTTTGCATATGTTCTCATATTCACTTTCTCTACATGGGGCAGGTGAAGCTGTAGATCAAATGTTTTATTTAAATATTCACTTACTGAGAAATTAGACATCTTTTTTTCCGTAAAGGCTGAAGATATTCCTTCTAACAAAATTTCTTCATCACACGGAACTATAAAGGCGCACTGGTTTGAACGTAAAAAAGTCTTAATTGTATTTAAAGCCGCAACCAGTTGCTTTGGGGGAAGCCTATCTAAGTCGTCAAAAACCAAAATAAGTTTTTTTCCTTTGTTGGCTTTCAGATATTCACTTACAGCACTTTCAAAACGATGTTCGAATTGATCTCCATGCTGAAGAGCTAATTCTTTTTGTGTCATTTGATATGTTAGTTCAATTCCATTCTTGTTAATAATTGTACTGGCAATCATGATTATCAACAAAGAGGTTGAACTCATAAAAGATAGTGCCCAAGCATCTTTAAAATTAAATAACCATTCATACAAAACTGTTATAACTATAAGTGCTATAACATAGAGAATCACAATAAATCCGTGTCTTTTCCAAAGTTCTCGTTGCAATAGCGACCAAATTCCCGTGGTTTTTCTCATGTCTAGTGTAGTTGTTTCATGTGTGATACCTTCGTTTTTTTTAATATTCAGTTCCGATTCCACTTCTCTTACAATTTTTCGATGCAAAGAAGGCGCATCATCCGCGAATTTCCACACATTTATAAATTTCAACAAATATTTACGGTTGTTTTTTCTCCCCGCATTAACCTTGGTTTCAAGCAGTCGTAAAACTGACGTTTTTCCCGTTCCCCATGAGCCCATTAAACCAATATGAAGAGGTAGCTGTCCTTCTTCTAGTAATTCATAAATTATGTCAGCCATTTGGCCATACTGAAATTTATCCTCTTTTCTACTTGTGACTGGCGAGTCCTTGAGATAAAGAGGTTCTTGGGCCAATATTTTTTTTCGTGCAACGGGATTTTGAAAAGGAATGATCTTTTTTAAATTGCGAAGTATTTTTTTCATAAATATTATACGCCCTCATCTTTTAGAGAATAACCAACTGATATCCATTATATTCCTCAGACTGATAAAAAACATTATTATTTTATCTCAAGTCCCAAGTTATCTGAACTAGAAGTGAAGATTTGCAGCAGGGAGGATCATTTATAATGTCCCCAATCTTTTTTATGTGGATTGTCAACTATGTAGTTTAGTTTAAGACCTTTAATGATAAGCCATAGATAAAATTACACCTAAATCTTTGCGTAATTAGAATACTATAATAGTTACGATAATAAGTAATACTTATATTTATTTACAACGCATGAGAACAACATTCTATTTAATTGTATAAAACATTTAAGCCCCACCAGCTTCTGAATAATCTAGAGACCCTATCCCATGAAACTGGCCACCTCAGCCTTGAAGACAGTGAATATATTCGTTAAGGTATTGCAGCATCTTATCTTCACAGAGCAACTGGCCGTCTCTTGACATTTCTGCGTCTGTCCACAAACGAAGCCGAGTCGATTGGACGGACGAGGTCCGTGAACTCCTTGAAGTCCGCTATCCTGACGTGCTCAAAATCAAGTTGGTGATTTCATTACACGCTCAAACATAGCGATTGGCTCAATATGGTGAGATTGAACTGGGGTATGACACGGCAATGCCTACTAGGACGTCGTATTCCTTTCATCTTCGAGTTAGCAGGTGAACTAAACTGTCCGAGGTTGCAACACTGACCCAAAAGGCGCGACTGGCAGGTTAACTACGGGCAAATCAAGTGTTAAATGGAGATGTTCTATATCCACGGTTTAAGCATTGATGGAGTACTAGATGAGAAATTAAGTGATTTATGTGATTTGAGGGATAATAATACCAAGAAGATACTATGTGATTTTTACATTCACCTCTTGTCGAGGATAGTTTCTGTTGAGAGTAATTAACTTAGGAGAAATATAATTTATTTGAATATTACATAAAGATTATCAGAATGGTTACTCTAAATTTTAAGTTTTAACGTTACAGTAGGAGGATGACGATGAAAAATAAAATTTCACCAAATCTTGACCCACGTCTGCAAAAGGCTATTGTAATAAATCAGACTAGAGAAACCAATGCCTTACATGAAATTGCCCATGAGAATAATTTAGTTCCTGTCATTGCCAAGGTAACTAATGTCGATGCCTTTTATGCTATTCCTGGTGTTCACCAAGGAGAGGATATTACGATGGCTCCAGATAAATCTGGAAGAATTGTAACAGCAAGAGTGTCAGTGACTGAATTAGAGAAAGTACGACAATCTCCTGTTGTACTAAGTCTAAAAGGTGCTCAACCATTAAAACCTCTACTTAAAGATACTGTAAGAGAAATTGGTGTCCCCCCTCTTCTTGGTAACGAAAGTGGAGGAGGAGAAGGAGTTATTGTTGGAATTGTGGATCATGGGTGCGATTTTGTTCATCGAAATTTTCGTCGGGAAGATGGTTCAACTCGATTGATTGCACTATATGATCAGATAAACCGTAAAATTTACAGCAAGCAAAAAATCAATGAAGCGCTCCAAACTCCTAATCCTTATGCCACTCTTGGATACGATGTTAGTAAAGAAGATCCGCAACGTAGAACTCGTGCGGAGCATGGAACCCATGTAATGGATATTGCCGCAGGAAATGGACTTGGTACGGGTAATCGGGGTGTAGCCTCACATGCTGACTTAATTTTTGTGGAGCCTGCTTATTTTGATGTTAGCGAGGAGGGTAATTTCGGGGATTCCTCAAATCTTCTTGAAGCCATTAAATTTATTTTCAGTCAGGCTGGAGATCAACCCTGTGTAGTAAACATTAGTCTTGGGACAAATGGCGGTCCTCATGATGGAACTTCACATGTTGAACAGGGAATTGACGGACTGGTCCTTGAAAAACCCAATCGTGCAGTCGTTATCGCTGCCGGTAATTCCTTTGATGATAACATTCATGCCACTGGATCTATATCACAAGGGGAATTTGTCGATCTTCATTGGATGTTTAAAGATGGAGACTTTACAACTAATGAACTTGAAATATGGTACGACGGCGATGATGAGTTCCGTCTTGAGATTCTAAATACTGAAAACGAGAGTATTGGCAGTATAGGACTTGGAGAAAATAAAAGTTTTGATGAAGGTCAAATATTTGCTACCCAAGTAAAAAATGATGAGGAAAATGGCGACAATGTAGCAATGGTTTTTTATCCTCTTAGAGGGGACATATCTAAAAGTACTTGGACAATCCGCCTTCACGGAGTTAGGGTGACAAATGGAGAATTTCATGCTTGGATTGAACGTGATAATTTCCAAACAGAATCAGATCAATCCAGTTTTGCTCCACCAAATAATAATACACATACATTGGGTTCCATTTGTTGTGGTCATAAGAGTATTGTGGTTGGTTCATACGACGCGAAATTTATCGGTACGCCTATTTCATCGTTTTCCAGTTCTGGTCCAACACGTGACCGACGTCAAAAGCCTGAAATAAGTGCGCCTGGAGGTACTCGAGAACAACCCGTACAAGCAGCTTCTTCCCGTACACGCGAAAAACTGATTGGAATGGCAGGTACAAGCATGGCAGCTCCCGCAGTAACTGGAGTCGTTGCACTGATGCTAGCTGAGGCTAAAGCTCGTGGACTAACGCTTACTGTAGACCAGATACGCAGTATATTGAAGCAAACAGCAAGACCTCATCCTCCAGCTACAGAAGGATGGCATGACAGATATGGTTATGGACGGATCGACGCTAAGGCAGCCGTGGAAGCGATAAAGGCGATGGTTGTTCCTTTAGTAGGTTCTTAGAAAAGTTTGTAATAGCAAAAATGGCAAGACTCGTGAAAAAGTTACTGATTCACGAGTCTCTTTCTATCTTTAACGTAGTGGTTGTATCTTCTTTATGAATCAGTTGTTGCTTAAAAAGCTATCCTTATTCTTTCCAGCTGGTGCAGACAGTACCGTTTTGGTATCTACATCCACAAATAAGGTAGTATAGCGGTGGTCTCGACGTGACGATGTTTAGATTTACAGGTAATGTCTCCATATTTCGCTTTCCAGCAATAGTACGTCGCAAGGGCAATTCCCAACCAGGTCAGTGCCTTGGCAACATGTACTTCTTCTCGAATTGATTCGATCCAACCGACTACGATCTAAGGTGATATCTCTTTTCCAACTCCTTGTACTTTTTTTGCACTCCGATTTGCTGATTGAGGAAACGATTTTCAGCCCGACACGATTGTAAAAATATTCGAATAAAAAGGCCTCTTCGATACTCGATATGGGGAAAATAGCCTACGATTTTTTATGGAGGGGTGAACATAATAAGCTGGTTAGCATCGCCGAAGTCCCTATTTTTTGCGGCTTTTGCCAGTACTCATGCCCATTGAGACCCATGTCAAACCATTCTATCAACCTATTTAAAAACATTTTTAACTATTCAGTATAGTTAAGCCGAATTAATAAGTACCGAACAAAGCCTCGCGTTCGTTAAGAAGATGAGATAAATTCTAAGGAGGATACGTAGATTTATCATTTACGGTCGTCCTATAACTTATTATATAGTTTTGAAGACACTATCCATAAAATTGAAATGGATAATCTTTTATGCATAGATTGCTGCTGAGTATGATGGGAACGAAGAACTGGAATAAGGATCACGTCACATGTCCATCAAGCCAAACGAAATATTAGCCCAAAACTATTCAGGGTGCATTCATAAAAAAAGTAACCGGCTTCCGTAACATTGTAAAGGAAACCGGCTATTGCTTAACTGACTCGGTTAGGCCCAACTGCAAGAAACGAATCTCAGTGAATCTGATGGATTCCCGCATTATCGCGAATAAAAATTGATCGGTTATCTGCCGCGCTGTAGCGCTCGCGGATATTGAAGTCTTCAGGTGTGCCTCCTAGGTGAGTGTCTGGAGCTTCAAAGTAGAGCATGTAGGTCTTTTTCGTATCTGTTTCAGATTCCATTTGGAGCCAACCTTTGTACCCGGCGGCAGGATATGTTCCGGTAGCCTGAAGCGTTGAAGCTGTTGTGGTCTGATTCCAAGTATACTGTGCGAAACCGAGTTCAAGTCGTTTGAAGCCAGTGGTTATCCAGCGGCGGAAGAGTTGAACCCATTCATCCGGCCAAGGACCGCCAGAATTAGTTGGCGGCATGTCCACTGCTATTCGTGCTGCAACATCGTCCGCATGCTGAACGACCTGATCGTAGTCCCAAAGATCGAATGCAAATCGCATATGCTCCCTATCCATGACCCGGATCATGGGTAGGATGTGGAGTTCAAAAACAGGCGTTCTCATGACTGTGCATAAGCCTCCAGTAGAATGTCCTCAATTTGTACCTCTTTGACGAGATCAGGGTTAGACTGAGGCTCCCCTGTTGGGTTAGGGGCCAGGATGTATTGTAGTGTTAATACGAGATCAGAGGCATTCCCATGGATAACAAGTTGTCTCGATACATCGAAACCGACTATGCAGGAGGAAGGATGATGGGATGGACCATGGTGTCTGTGGTCGCCATGTCCGCCGTGGGAATTACTAGTCGCATGGGACTTCCACAAAGCTACATAACCGACCCCATACTGGTGCTGAAAGCCCGGATCGTCTTTGTTGAACGGTACTTCCTTGGGATGGACATAGGCACGAAACATATAGCTTCCACTCGTAGGAACCTTCAAATCTTGGAGACGAACGATAGCCATCTCAGTAGCAGCAGGCGGCGATGGTAAAGTGAACTGTGCCCGTAACTCCCTTCTTAATTCTAAATCCAACTCATCGGAAAACAGGGGCTGCAAGGATTCTGCTGCAAGAAGCTCGTACCGTATGTGTTCTGGCTGATCAACTCCGAATGCCTGATCCAATTTGTTTGTGTATTCGTACTCATAGTCAAGATCGGTTGTTTTCTGAAAATCGCGGACCTTGTGCTTCGGCTTCGTGAGGAAACCTCTTAGGTCCGCGTCAGGAGAGGTCGAGGATGGCATGCTATTCCTCCGCTGCCATTCTGCCCACAGCAGATCAATAAAGGCGTGAAAGCTCCAGTAGATTGGGTCCTCCGCAGCAGTGCTGGGGTTAGCCATCCTTCCTCCAATGTAAAAAGAGTGCATGTAGTTATGTGGACCAAGTTCGAGCTTTCCGTAATTTCTTGTTGAGTGCTCTTTGGGAAAGCCACCAAATTCGTTCCAGTCCGTCTCCTCGGTCACGATCTGGAGTGTATCGGGAGGTAGTTCTGTAGGACTGTTATTCCGGTCGGGCATTAATAGGCCTGGCTTCGTAAAAGCAGCAGGGAATTTACCACTCGTCTCCGGGTGAATCCAGTCCCAGAAAGGAATGGTTACGTTGGCTGTACGAGGCGGGTCGGCCTCCTGAAGGAGCTTCTCGAAGTAGTGCAGGTGTGCTCGATGCCACGCAAGGAAAAGATCATTGCCATGTTCACATGGACCAATGAATGGATCATTATGAAGGCCTGCTTGAAAAGCATACCCTGACTCATCGTCGGGAGCCTGTTCTGACCGTGCTCTCAAGATGTTCAACGCGTGAATGTAGTCTGAAATCTGATTCTCGTCCAGCTCGTTGATGTCTCTACGTTTCTTAACCATGACTTTTTAGATTATCCTTTCAATTTCTGGAATTTTATTAGACTTTGCCCTTCCCTTATGGGACTAACAATCAATTTTTAGCTCGATTATATTTTACCCAAATAATCGAAAATATTTCCATTTAGGAATGTATTAAGATATTAAAAATCGAATTTTTACATATAACCAATCGGTTACAAGACAGGAACCCCGACGAAGAGGGGATTGTAATGAGAAAATGGAAAAAGTGATTCACCTCATTAACTTTCATACGCGAAAATGTCTAGACTGGAAGTCCGCTCACGAAGTTCATGGCTAAAATATCACGCTTGGTTGGGCAATCTGTTATATGGAGAATGCTCCTTAAGGACTTTTGGCTTCTGCTGCACGAAAATATGTTCCAGTATGCACTCCCAATTTATCACTACTATAACTTTTCGCATCAGTTACTTATGCTAACACCTAGGCGGCCGACTGTTATGTGTCCCAAAACCTGTAGAAATCTTTTTGGTTGCTTCAAATATTTAGCTGGATCAGGCAACTTCATCTGTTGTGAAAATCCGGTCTGTGCTTCATATGGGTTATACATGCAGCTAACGGTCACGACACACCCCATGTACCCCTCCTGCTGAAATGGGTGCTTATTTTCCGTTAAGTTCTGAATCGACGTTCTGGCAACATCTCGATCATAGTCATTCTCCGATGCGGGCAAAATGAGCTGTTATTCTGGATATATACGTAATTCTTTTGTACATAAATCATAGTTGTGTACAAAATGTGGAGATTGTATATTGAAAGAAAGTTGTTTTAAGGGGAAATACTATTGAAAATGCACGATAAAATTGAAGTAGGATATGAATACTGAAATTTTTTCTTTTAGTGTTTATATAGCGTTAGCAGAGTAATGGATACAGAAAGAACGAGCTACTAGAAATCATGCAGTTATTGTATAAATAATAAGCTTGATGGGAAAACGATAGTTCATCCTCTAACAGCCTTTATTCAATGGACATAGAAATATAAGGAGTATAATACTCAAAAATTATATAGTGTTCATCTGTCTCAGTTACAAGCTTGTGTTTATTTAATGAGGTGTACTAAGAAAATTCCATATTTGCTAAGTAGATCAAAAAAATAACCTACCCAAACTTTTGTTTGGATAGGTTATTTTTTTTCTATATGAGAATCTATTGTGACTAAAACATTATGCGCCAATTGTTGAATCATTTGAATATCATTAACAGATCTTTTTGATAATAATTCACTCAAGCTGTCTAGAATTCTTTCTCTAGTCCTTTCATCTTCAGAGAAGTACTTGTCATTGTAAAATCTGAAAAACTCGTCAGGAGAGGTTTCAAGAGCTTCTAAAATTCGTTCCAATGTCTCTAAAGAAATATTCCTCTCACCTCGCTCTATTCCCCCAATATAGGGCTGAGGCAAGCCAACTTTTTCACCCAGCTGCTCCTGAGTGTAATTTTTACTTTTTCGGATAGCTCTTATTCGCTCTCCTACATAATCAGTAATATGAATTTCCACAGCAACCACCTCTCTTTACAGATTAGGTAAGTTGCTGTTCATGTTACAGATATTCATGTTATATATTGCTAATTGAAATTATACAATTAAAGGTCTATATTATCTAATGACAACTACGAAGAAATTAACAGAAAAGGTGAATAAACTATGAATAGCTTGCCTAAGCCCATTGTTATTGAAAATGTTCTTCAATATAAAATGCGTGGTAAAGTTGCCTACCAAAGTTACTTACCTGCTTCAACAGCACTAAATGTTACTTTTGTTAAGCATTACGATCATCCTGCTGGTAAAGGCTATCAACGGCCTATAGATTCTAAAAGAAGTACTGATTTTGCAATATACTTATCTAAAGGTGACGATGCTTTATTTACCCCTGTTTTGTTGAATGCTGCTGGGAATTGGGAGTTTTCAGCTTACGATAATATAAGAACAAATTACGGAAGACTTGTGTGTAAAGGGAAAGCATCCCTTATGGATGGACAACATCGTCTTGGTGGTATTGAACGTTATATTCAAGAAACAAATGCTGAATTAAATATACCTTTCCTAGCTTTTCACTATCTAGATGAAGACGAAGAAATACAATTATTTGATACTATTAATACTAAAGCTAAAGGTATTGGGACTTCATTAAGTAAATACCTACGTCGAAATTCTGATGAATATAGCTGGATTGCAACAGAGCTAATCACTCGTCCTGAGAGTCCCTTTCACAACATCGGCAGCATTGTTGGTAAACGTACCCGTGGTCGCCATATTACTCTTCAAAACCTGTATCGAACACTCCAGTTTCTATTCAAAGAACAAAAACTGGTAGGAATGAGCAGCGAAGAAAAATATCAAATAGCTTTAAATTATTACCGTTACATCAAAGATATTTTTTCAAAAGAGTGGATAGATTATGGGGATTATCGTATAACCCATATTGTTTGTCTTGATGCCCTTTCTATCGCCGGGGCTAAGATTTTAACAAAGAGTATAAATGAACGTGGGAGATTGGGTTATAATCTGATGCACAAACATCTAAAAAAACTCACCTCAATGAACTGGTCCTCAGAAGGTCCTTTAAAATATGTTAAAGGTATTAGTGGATCTAAATCTTTGGCGATTGATTTAATTGATATGATGATGCTGTCTTCATAACAAGGAAATGGTATTAAGCTATCGATGTAACCAATAGGAGTTCCTTTATCTATGTCAGTTGCTAGTCATATTAGACGATTTGAGTACTAGCAGGTTCAAGTTTATGTATAAATCGGATGTTTTGACTACTAACAAAGCCATAAAGGACCAACCATGAGAGTATGAGCCTTTATATAGAAATAAAGAAGACCTTATTCTGCTGCATTTCTATGTAACTATTTTTTTAAAAAAGGAGCAAGCCCCTTTGAATGGGTCTTGCTTCTTTCGGCTTAGATCAATTTTTCCATAATCATAACGTCTATTTATTGTCCGTCCATAATTCCTTGTTTTTCAAAAGCATCTACCCCTTGCAAATTCTCTTATCATATCTTTCTAAAAAAACCGCTCATCAGACGTCAAGGTACAATTTGAACAAAATTTAAATTCTCTATTTTCAAGACCGCAATAAAACAGAATAGCCCGCTTAGCAAGCAGATGGGTATATTTAAGATATGCTTAGAGAATAATACTTAAATGAGCAGTAGAAATTCAGATTCAAATTGAATTAGTTGGATAAATATCGATTTAGGAGATAAATAATAATGAAGAACGTTTTGTTATTTGGACACGAAAATGATCCACATTTATTAGCTGTTCGAGCCGGTTTAATAGCAAAGAAGTTAAAGTCCAAATTTTTGATATTTACAATAAAAACCACAAAATCGCCCTAATCATGAAACCGGATAAACCTCATGGAAAATTCATAATAAACGACAAGTCATTAAATTTTAATGATATATCTAAGATATGGTGGAGAATCAAGCCAAATCCTTATATTGGGGATAACATAGATAATAAGGCAATAAGTGATTTTATTAGTACAGTATGAACTCGAATTATTCCCTTTCGGTATAAATTTTCGTGAATCCGCCCCAATAGTTGACGGAGATGTAACTGGAACTTCAGCTTCAGTAACATTAGGTCCCACCGATACAGATACTGATGCCCCAGACTGACTAATACAAATCTAATTATGAGGTGATTATTTTGGCAAAAATGAAATCAAAAAATAAACAAAATAATAAATCTCTAAGAAGTTGTAGCGAAGGTTCAAGTAAATGTATCGGCGGATCAAATGATAATATTGGAACAACTTTTGTCTGTAATAACGGGCAATGGGTTAACATTGGGCTTCCCTGTTCAGGTGATGAGTGAGTGAGTAATGAAATTAGTAGTGAGTTTATAAAAAAAGACCAAACAAAAAGCATCTTTTAAAGCATGAGCTCGGTACAGTTACCGGTCTCATGTTTTTTGTTTTGTAGGAATTTGCTTGATTTCAGGAAGTTCCTATTTACTGCGTAAAATGGCCAGCGCGCCACGTTTGATTTTTTGTTTCATTAAACGAACTGTCTTTAATTATGTACATTTTATATGTCTGACCAGTTATTTATGTACACATATAGATTTATGTACATTTAGAAAATATTCATTTCGTTCATGAAAATCAAGGGATTATATAAAAAATAGATTTATGAACATATATTTTTATATAGATACAGGTGGGTACTGAAACAGCACGGCTTTGAGCTTGCCCGCTTCTCGAAGAGGTTGTATAGATGCATGCAGTGCTTCGTACATGGCATCTATTGTTTTGAAGTAAGGCTGCTTGCCGCGGGTATGTCCAGTCATGCCTTGATAGGCTTTGACGAGAAATGAAAAAGAGTCAGGGGTTTCCGCCGCCCAGCGTGCCATACGATCTGTGGGCTGCACCGCATAGAAAGAACTATCCATCTCTACTACCGGAAAATGGCTTTCATAGACGCTTAGTTTTTGGTTAGCTTTGGTGCCGGTTGGATACAAGTCATCATGATCGCCCCAACCCGTAAGTCCAATTTGAATCATAACTTCCCCGCTCCTTTCTCTTATGAATCCTTCTAAAGGCGTTCCCATGAATCATTTTAATGATAAAATGGGGTGAATCACATGAAGTTGGTATGAAGTTCCTATGAATATTTAAGCTCAAATGAATCCATTTCATAAATGATTAAACCATTTTGATCTATATGTACTCTTTATTAAAGCTACTGAAGGTATTATGAAATGGATTCAAATAACGATTATTGTAACATGTTTGTTGCTCAGGATTTTTTGTAAAACCCTTATTCGTAATGCTTTTGAGTTTCCAGTTTGAAAAAGCTAATATAGTATGTAATAGAGCGAAATGAGTTCATGGAGGAGAAACGATATGGCAGAATGGTACGAGCAAAGCTTTGGGGAAGATTATTTATTGGTATACAAGCATCGCGACTTTCAGGGAGCCTATCAGGAAGTGCAAAAAATGATCTCCTGGCTCAAATTACCGCAAGGCTCCAGCGTATTGGATTTATGCTGTGGGATGGGCCGTCATTCGCTTGCGCTCGCAGATGCAGGTTATAAGGTGACAGGTGTAGACCTTTCCAATGTGCTGCTAAGAGAGGCTCGTGCAGCTGATTCCGAAGGGCGGGTAAGTTGGCATCAAGGGGATATGAGAGAGGTGCCGCTGGATGAAAGCTATGACGCGGTGATGAATTTGTTCACCTCCTTCGGTTATTTTGAAAAGGATGAGGAGCAGCTTAAAGTATTAAAGGAAATATATCGGCTGTTGAAGCCGGGAGGACGCTTTATCATAGATTATTTGAACCCTGCTTATGTAACCGCTCATTTGGTACCGCATTCGTCACGGGAGGATGAAGGGAATTGGATTGAGGAGCGTCGGGTCATTGAAGATGGCTTTGTGAAAAAACAAATTGCGATTCGGTCAAGTGCATCCGTTGCGGGCACTGAGGTAGCCTCTGCTCTGGGCACGACTCCTACTGAGGGAGAACCTGCGCGCGTGTATCATGAACGAGTGAAGCTATATCCATATGAAAAGTTTCGTGGATTGCTAGAGCAAGCCGGACTATCTATAGAGCAGGTACACGGAAGCTATAATGAAGATCAATATATTGAAGATGCTTCGCCTCGAATGATTTTTGTCGGCGTGCGGGCTTGAAACAGAAAGGCGGATGGAAGCCATGAAAATGCCAGAGCTTACACCGTGTGAGCGAATAGACGGAGGCTTTCAGGTCAAAATATCCATGTCCTTTCCGCTGCGCTGGGTGAATAGCTATGTGCTCAAGGGACAGCACGGTTTTACGATTGTAGACCCGGGGCCGCGCAATATGGACACTGAGGCAGAATGGGCGCATGTCTTCCAACAGCTGGGGATGTCCTTTGGGGATATCTCTGACATTGTGGTGACTCATCATCACCCCGATCATTACGGATTGGCGGGCTGGATGCAGCAGCAAAGTCAGGCTCGTGTTCATATGTCAGCTCGAAGCCATAAGGAAGCGATGATGATGTGGGACGCTCCAGAATCGACGGTCGCTATGGAGAACAGGCTTCCCCGCTTTTTTGTCCAGCATGGCTTTCCTTTGGAGCAAGTGTCGGCCTTGGAATTACATATGCGGCAGGCATATTTGCAAGTGAATCCACAGCCTGAGATTACCGTTATTCCTACCGGAATGGACGCTCGTCTGGAATGGGGTGAACGCAGTTGGCTCCCCGTCGAGACAGGAGGACATGCGCCCGGACATGTGTCCTTATATGACCCGAATAGCGGCGTTATCCTCTGCGGTGACGCAGTTTTGCCGCAGATTTCTCCTAATATCAGTCTGCTGCCAGACAGTGATGCCCAGCCGTTGAAGTCTTATGTAGACGGCTTGCAGCGTCTAGGCGAGCTGGAGGTAGCGTGGGCATATCCGGGGCACCGCAATCCGTTTGGTTATTTTCGGGAGCGGACGCAAGCGTTGCTGGCGCATCATGAAGAACGGCTGGAGAAATTCCAGCAGCTGATCCAACCGGAGGGCAGCACAGCCTATGAGCTGTGCATGGCCATGTTCGGTGGCAAGCTGGGTATTCACCAGCTAAGGTTTGCCATGTCCGAGACGCTGGCTCATCTGGTGGAACTGGTACGCCGTGAACGGGCCTCTATGAGCGAGACGGACTCAATCACGCGCTTCTATCCCCTTTGCCGCCAATAGTCGCGGAAAGTTAACCAACAAAGTGACATGACAAGAGCAACATGACAAGCGGCATGCATGCCGGAAAAGAGGATTTTATGAATTTGCTGCTGCTGGGAGCTACCGGACGCGTAGGACGGTACATATTAGATTATGCATTAGCGGACGGTCATGCCGTTACGGTCCTTGTTCGTTCACCGGACAAGCTGGAGGATTACGCACCCGGATACGGGAATCAGCTGCAAATCGTACAAGGCGATGCCACTAATGCAGAGAACGTAGCACAAGCGCTGAAGGGTGGGGCGACGACTGTGATCAGTGCGCTGAATACGGGTGGAACGACTACCTTATCCGCTAATATAGCCCTGCTGATCCGGCTCATGCAGGAGCAGTCCATTTCCCGGCTCATTACGGTAGGAACGGCAGGGATTTTACAAAGCCAGACCGAACCGGACCTGTATCGGTACGAGTCCTCCGAGACCCGGCGACGCAGCACTCGTGCGGCTGAGGAACATCGGCGAGTGTACGAATTGCTGCGTGAATCAGCACTAGACTGGACAATCGTATGTCCAACCTATCTGCCGGATGGAGCGCGGACAGGGATTTATCGTGTGGAAAAAGATTTTTTGCCTGAAGGTGGCTCACAAATTACCACCGCGGATACGGCTGATTTTACCTATCGTCAATGCAAGAGTTACGAATTTGTCCGTACACGAGTAGGCATTGCCTACTAATCATGGAACGCCAAACATAGCTTCATTTTTAAGTATTCAACCAGAGCGCGGTAAGTGTACCTACTCATTGCGTTCTTTTTTTCATTTGACAAACACTCAGGCTTAGAATACTATGATTCTTAACGGAAACGCTGTTTCCTGAAATCTTGTGTAGATCTTTAATTTATTATAGTAGCATCAAGCGACAGTTCTTAATAAGCAAAAGGAAGTGTATTGAATCATGTCCGAGCCATCGCATCCCTATAAAACCTATTCGGAAGTGAAGCTACAGCAGCAGCAATTGCTACGTAAAAATGTCATCGATGCGGCATGCATCCTTCTTGCGGAAGAAGGGCCAGAGGCCGTGACCGTGCGGCGAGTTGCGCAGAAATTAAGCTGTTCCACCAAGATCATTTACAGTATTTTTGGCAGTAAGGACGGTCTTGCCAATGAGATGTACCTGGATGGATGTCGGCTATTGGCTGAATCCTTCCAGCAAGTACCTGTTACCGAAAGCGTACTCGCTGATCTTGAAGCTCTATGCTGGGCGTACTGGGAATTTGCGCAGCTTCATTCAGCTTATTACAAAATGATGTTTGGCGGTGCATTATCTGATTTCAAGCCGGATGAACAGAGCTTGGAGGGTACCACAACGGCATTGTCACGAATTCTGCACACCGTCACACATGCTATGGAGATAGGGGCACTGAAAGAGGAAGATCCGCTGTTGGTTGTCCGAATGCTGTGGTCTGCTTTACATGGAGTCATACATCTTCAGTTTGCAGGTCATTTTTCAGATGTAGATATGGCTCAAGGAGTGTATACATTTACACTGAAGAATACGCTCGTAGCATTTAAAACATCCTCATCCCCATCGTAAATATGAAGTGTTCTGAGGTCGTCATAGTAGATGACTTCAGTTCATTATAGAGTAGCGGTAACAATGTTTCTAAAATAAAACTATGATACTATGGAGGTTATCATCATGTTTATGTACGCAAACAAAACAGCTCTGATCACAGGGGCTTCATCCGGGATTGGCGAGGCCTTTGCCTATTCGCTCGCAGTTAAGAAATGTAATCTCATTTTGGTAGCACGCAATGAAACCAAATTAGAGACGCTGGCTAAAGAACTCTCAGCTAAATTTAACGTAAAAGCAACGGTGATTGCGATGGATCTTTCCACACCAGGAGCACCACAAGCATTGCATCAGGAGGTTCAAAAGCAACAGCTGAAGGTAGATCTCTTGATTAACAACGCCGGTTTTGCCACCTATGGATACTTTGAGCAGGTTTCAGGAGAACGACAGCATGAGGAAGTGATGCTCAATGTGGCTGCTTTAGTCGACATCACACATGCATTTATGCCTGATTTATTGCGTAAGCGGGATGGTGGATTAATCAATGTTTCTTCCACAGCTGCATTTCAGCCCGATCCTTATATGGCGGTGTATGGAGCAACCAAAGCATTTGTGCTTTCTTTTACTGAAGCGCTATGGGCCGAAAATCGGAAACGGGGGCTTAAAGTTCTGGCCCTTTGTCCAGGCTCAACAGAAACGCCTTTTTTTGATATTGTTGGCGCAAGTGAAGCGTCAGTTGGAATTAGGGAAACTCCCCAAACCGTTGTGAAGAACGCGTTGAGAGCATTTGAAAAGGGGCGTAGTCACATCATTTCCGGTCGCCAGAACTATTGGGTAGCTCAGGTATCCCGGTTATTCTCTCGTCAATCCACGCTGGGAATTGTAGAACGTGCACTGCGTCCAAAAAATGGATTGTAATTTATGAATGAAGGTAATCTGGGCTTGAAATGTCAGGATTGCTAATCAATATGTTGTGAGTTTTATGCACCGGGTCTGATCGTTTCTAACTCGACTTGAATCAGACCCGGCGTTCCTATTTGTATAGATCAAGCACTTAGACCCTATTCAAAGCCCTCGGGAATATAGTAAAATTCCATCCCGTTTCTCCCAGCCGTTATCTGACCAGAAGCGTTGACCCCCTGCGTTATGCTCCATTACAAACAGATGACATTTATCAATGCCTTCTCTCAGCAAAGCAGATAACGCCTTATCCACCAGTCTGGGCGCGATCCCTTGACCACGATGTGCTGTGGCTACACCGAGATGATACAAAAACCCCCTGCGAGAATCGTGACCCGCTAAAATCGTGCCTATAATGTTTCCGTTGTACTCACAGACAAAGCTAAGTCCTTCGTTCCGTTGTAAAAAGCGTGCAATCCGCTCCGGTGAGTCGGCCTCGCTTAATCCTAATCCGTCTAAGCCATTCCAAAGCTCAATGGCCTGATCATAATCGTCAGCCTGCATCGTACGGAATGTATATCCTTCAGTTACGTTTGCCATGTCTAGTTCTCCTCTAAGCTTGTCTATATCTGTTATATTCCAACGTGTTGTTTATAATTTAGGGTGTTGTTGTTTTTTTAACGTGTTGTATTCGGTGCACTTTCTTCCCCAAGCTCCTGCTCGCGCTCTGCCTGTTTGCGATGGGCGATACGGCTGCTGGCCGAAGCTGCGATAGCGCCCACGATGTCGTCCAGGAACGTATGGATCGGCCCGAGGCTTTTATCATTCAAGCGTTCCAGAACACCGGGTTTGAGTTTATCAACATAACCGTAATTGGTAAATCCAATGCTGCCGTACACATTTACGATGGAGAAGGCCAGAATCTCATCCACTCCGTATAATCCCTCATCATTCTCAATCATGTCCTGCAATGGGGGAAGAAGGGCGCCCTGTTCGGCAAGGATATCGAGTTGGATGCCCGTGAGCACTGCATTTTGAACCTCGCGCTTCATCAGCACCTTGTCCACATTCTCAATACATTCTTCCATCGTTAGGGTCGGGTAATATTTTTTTTGTAAAAGCATGACCAGTTCTGCGATTTCAGTCAGGTGTACACCACGCTTGTGCAGCAACTCGCGGGTGGCATCGGCTACCTTTTTACTATTCAAGCTGTATGGTGCTTTTTTCTTGTCCATAAAGTTGAAATTCCCCTCCTCGTATAGATCCTGATTTCCACTGCAATTATGATCAGTGTGTCCAGTCTGCTGAAAAAGTAGTTATTTTTTACGCGAGGCTCGTATACATATTAGTACAATCTGTACAAAATTGTTAGGGAGGAACTTCACTTATGAATATAAAACACCCATGGCGTATGACCTCTGTAGCTGGACTGCTATCCCTACCCCTGTTGTTGTCAGGCTGCAGCCTTTTCGGCGACGAATCGGCATCTATTGACCCCCCGCCGTCCACGACAGAGCAGTCCATGATTAAGGCTGTAACGGGAAAAGCACCTGCCAGTACAGGGCAACTGAGGGCTGTTTTTTTGCAAGATCATAACGGTTTGCTGGCCCCGGTATCTTTACCGATTGCTACAGGTGATGTGCAGGCAGATGCCAAGTCAGCGCTGGAAACATTGGTTGAGGGCGGGCCATATGCTGGATTATTACCAGAGGGATTTAAAGGGGTAATACCCCAGGGTACAGAAGTAAAAAGTGTGACAGTGGACAAGAACAACAAGCTGGCTGTTGTCGAATTCAACAAATCTTTCGCCAACTATAAGCCACAGGAAGAACGCAAATTAATGGAGAGCTTGACCTGGACCCTAACCGACCGTCCCGATATTGAGAGCGTACAGATCTGGGTGGAGGGCAAAAAACTGAACGAAATGCCTGTTGGCGGCACACCGCTGGATCATCCATTGACGCGTGCAGTAGGTATTAATTTGGAAATTGGTCATGGCGTGACACCCCTGGATTCCAGTCCAGTCACTGTGTATTTCTCTTCCTCTTCTCCTGCTGGAGTTCAATACTATGTACCTGTAACACGGTTGGTTAGCCCTGAGAAAGATCGTGTCCAGTCAGCACTGCATCAATTGATTCAAGGGCCGCAGACCAAAGATGGGTTACAAGAAGTGATGACAGGGGAGACGGCGCTGAAATCGGTAGAACGCTCCAAAGACAACGTAATTACGGTATCTCTCTCAGATGATATGTTTGCTAAAGGAGAAGCTGTGCCTGCTGAATTTTTGGAATCGGTTGTGCTGACAGCGGCAGACAATTCAGATGATGCGGTCAAAACAAAAATTCGGATTGAACTGAATGGTGAAAAAAGCGTAATTGGACAAAATAATCAAAATTATGGAGAGCCTGTAGCCAAGCCGCAACATATTAACGAAATCCCTCTTTAAGGGCGGGAATCGTCCTTGGGGTGCTTTTGCCTGCACACTTTGGTAAAATAAACATATAAGAACAGGTTGCATACGACGTAGGAGGAAAAAGCATGAGTAGATCTAACGGACGAAACGGTGATGAGCTGCGCCCGATGAAATTGACAGCAGGAGTAAATAAATACGCGGAGGGGTCTGTTTTTATAGAGGTTGGCGAGACGAAAGTCATTTGCACGGCTACTGTAGAAGAACGCGTACCCCCCTTTATGAAGGGACAAGGAAAGGGCTGGGTGACCGCGGAGTATTCCATGCTTCCGCGTGCGACTCATAGCCGTAATCAGCGTGAAGCTGCGCGTGGGAAGCTGACAGGCCGTACCATGGAAATTCAGCGTCTGATTGGAAGAGCGTTGCGTTCGGTGGTCAATTTGCAGGCGCTTGGTGAACGGACGATTACGTTGGATTGTGACGTCATTCAGGCGGACGGCGGAACACGCACAACCTCAATTACCGGTTCTTTCGTAGCGTTGGCGATTGCGGTTAATAAAATTGCCACCCAGCACAAGCTGCCTGTTTTTCCAATTACTGATTTTCTGGCTTCCGTCAGCGTAGGGGTTGTTGGTGAAAAAGCGTTGCTGGATCTGAACTATGAAGAGGATTCCAAGGCTAAAGTGGACATGAATCTTGTCATGACTGGCAGTGGAAAATATGTTGAGCTGCAAGGTACAGGTGAAGAAAGCCCATTTGACCGTAACGAATTGGATCAACTGCTTAGCTTGGGCGAACAAGGGATTCTGCAAATGATTGAGCGCCAAAAAGAAGTGCTTGGACCGATTGCTGATAAGATCGGTGCTGGACGTACAGGAGCTGGCGCCTAATGCGGCTGGATGGTCCGGTCGTCATTGTCGCTACGAAAAATAAAGGAAAGGTGCGGGAATTTGCGCATGCTTTTGCGCCGTTTGGCAAGGAAGTCAGAAGCATGTACGATTATCCCGACATTCCTGATGTCGTTGAAGATGGCAAAACCTTTGCCGAAAATGCACTGAAAAAAGCTAAAGCGGTAGGAGATGTGCTCGGTTTGCCCGTACTGGCCGATGATTCCGGCCTCTGCGTGGACTTGCTGGACGGTGCACCGGGGGTATACTCTGCCCGTTATGCTGGAGAAGGTGCCAGCGATCACGAAAACAATATTAAGCTGCTCGACGTTCTAGAATCGAAGCAGCTGGGTGATGATACGGGACAGCCTTTGCTAAGCCCGGCTCAATTCGTCTGTACCTTGATTCTATATAATCCGCAGACTGGCGAGACGTTGGAATCGACAGGCTCTGTGGAGGGCTGGATTACTACTGAAACCGCCGGCAGCGGCGGGTTTGGGTATGATCCGCTGTTTTATTTGCCAGAGTTTGAAAAGACAATGGCCGAGCTGACGTTGGAACAAAAGCAGGCTATCAGTCACCGAGGGATAGCTCTGCGTGATTTGGCAACAAAGCTGGGTAATCCACAGGCATAGCATTGGTAACAGGGGCGAAATCATCCCCCATTCACATAACGAAAAAAAGGCTATCCGTCAGTCATAAGCTGCGGATAGCCTTTTTGGTACTTTCTGTTCCCCATATAGTACACAGCGAAAAATTGCCGCTGCCGCTTAGAAGCTCTATTGCTTCAGCATTCAGCGTAGCTTATCGAATAGCAACCTTGTAAGTGCGTAACCAGTTATCCACTTGAGCCAAGTAGGCGAACAACTGGGGACCCGACATCAGCTGACCAAACCAAGGCAGATTGGTGGATGCCTCCGGTGAGGCGGCAATATCACGTACCTTTTGCGCATCGATCAGCTTGAGCAGTGGGGAAGAGGAATCATCCAGCAGCTGCAGCGCCTGCTTTTTCACAGCCTCAAGATAGGAAGGGTTATGCGTTTTGGGATATGGGCTTTTTTTGCGATACAGCACATCATCCGGCAATACACCCTCCAGCGCCTTGCGTAAAATACCTTTTTCACGTCCGCCTGTCATCTTGATACTCCACGGAATGTTCCATACATATTGTACCAAACGATGATCGCAATACGGCACCCGCACTTCCAGTCCGGCTCCCATACTCATCCGATCCTTGCGATCCAGTAGAGTAGGCATAAAGCGGGTGATGTTCAAATAGGACATGACGCGCATTTGCGCAGCTTTTCCTGTTTCCCCCGGTAGCTTCGGCACTTCTCCTACCGCTTCTGAGTAGCGATCGTTCAAATACTCCAGCGGCTTGATCCAGTCCCGTACCTCAGGAGACAACAGACTGGCTCTCATATCGGGTGCAACTGCCCACGGGAATGTACCCGAATTCAGCATATCCTCCCGGTGGAACCAAGGATATCCGCCAAAAACTTCATCCGCAGCCTCGCCGGAAATAGCGACCGTAGCTCCTTTTTTAATCTCCCGGCAAAAGAGATACAGCGACGAATCCACGTCCGCCATTCCGGGTAAATCCCGCGTTAGTGTGGAGTTGTTCAGAGCTGCTACGACTTCTGGCGTATCGAATTCAATCCAGTGATGATTTGTCCCTAATTCATCCACCATCCGCTGAATCCAGGGGGCATCGGCTCCGGGTTGAAACGCATGGGCTTTAAAATGCTTGTCGTTATCCACATAATCGACCGAATACGTATGAACTTGTCCCTGCCCGGTACGTTTGTAATAATCGACAGCTAATGCGGATAGAGCGCTTGAATCCAGCCCGCCAGACAATAAGGTGCACACTGGAACATCCGAAATGAGCTGCCGCTCCACCGTATCTAGCAACAGTTCTCTTACCTTAAGTGCCGTTTCTTCGGTGTTATCCTCATGCGCAATGCTTTCCAGTGTCCAGTAGGCATGGATGCGCACGCCGTCGCGGCTGTAGGTTAACGTATGCCCGGGGCGTAGCTCCTTCATAGACGAATAGACGCCGTGTCCGGGGGTACGTGCAGGCCCGATGATAAAAATTTCGGCCAATCCCTCGGCGTCCACTGCTGCCTCTACCGCTGGATGCTGGAGCAGTGCTTTGGGTTCTGAGCCAAATACGAATACTTCTTCGGTTTGGCTATAAAATAGCGGCTTCACTCCCAGCCGATCCCGTGCCAGAAATACCTGCTCCCGCTCGCTATCCCAGACCGCAAACGCAAAAATGCCGTTTAACCGATCCACACATTCAGGGCCCCATTCGATATAGGATTCGAGCAGCACCTCCGTGTCGCATTGTGTACGGAAAAAATGCCCGCGCTGTTGCAGCTCTTTTTTCAGCTCAGGCGCGTTATATATTTCCCCGTTATATACAATCGTATAAGTGATATCCTCCAGCTGCCGGATCATGGGCTGAGCGCCATTTTCCGGGTCCATAACGCTCAATCTTCGGTGTCCGAAGGCACACGGGTTGGATATCCAGGTACCCGCAGCATCCGGTCCGCGATCGGAGAGCGTTTGTGTCATATTCAGCAGCAGCTCAGATTGATGCATTAAGTCTCCGTTCCACTGTATGAAACCTGTAATTCCGCACATGTCTGTTCATCCTCTCTTTGTCGTGTTCATCCAGTGTTGGAATGAATCAAAAACTAAATCCCCAGTTCATCAGTATATATGCCGAAAAGAAGCATAAAATGTCTGTCCGTTCCGAAAACTACAGATGGGGCAACCCGTCTACTCGCAAGGAAGGAGGGAGACCATGTACTACATCAAGGATGCCAAAATACGCCGCTTCACTGAACTTGACGGAGTGCGCTGCGCTGAGGTAGAGGTGCGGCCCGGTGCCGCAGATGACCCGGAACTGTTGGTCTATATTACGGCCAAGGATCAGACGGATGGTCAGCATGACTATGACATGATACGGATCATCCGCAATGACGCCGATCTGGAGCTGGATTGGTACGACAATAATCTGCATTCGGCATTTGAGGAAGTGACAGACAAGGCTTTTACCGACTCTACACACATTACTGCTGGTGAGGAGCGAGAGAAGTTTAAAAAAGAATTGCTCTCCTATGGGCAGCTCAGCACAGAGTTCGCCAAGGAGTTTGGGGCATGAGGATATGGTGTGCTATGCCTCGGCTTTTGTTGATTTGGGCCCCGGCGCCATCGCCGGATCAGCGTGAAAGGAGGGGGAAATCATAGACAGCAAAGCGAATTATAAGAAAAATAAAGGCAGCAGTTATATTCATAACAATGAGTTCGCGGAAGAAGTGCTGGAGAAAAACGTAAGACATGAAGTACGGAGAAGTCCTAAACGCTTTGGGAATAAATAAGCAGCCATTGAACCAAATAGCAACAGCAACTCATCAAAAATGAACCTAAAGAAGCCTCCGTATCCCGCCAAATTAGCGGTATGTAGGAGGCTTCTTTTTGAACTAAGCCGCTTCACGCAGCGTCATAATCCCTTTGTAGATGTTATAAACAAAAACTCCGAGATAGACCACTACGAATAGCAGTACAAAACCGATCACTGAACCTGCATGATTCGCGGTAATAATAAAATACACTAGCGGAATTGCCGCAATAATGGGGAAAATATGCGATAAAATGGCTTTTTTTGCATGTCCCTGAACATATTCGTCCCGTACTGCAATCCACACAATGACAGGCACTAGAAAAGGTGCGAAGAAAATGCTGAAATAACAAAGTGACGACAAAAGACCTCTCACGGCTCAACCCCTCCTTTATGCATGGTTCTTTGTACATAATACCCCGTTAGCGTCCAAATGATTCCTTTTGCAGCCCACTTCCCTACATCATGAAAAAATGCTTTTGACAGTTGCTCGAAATGTGATATAATAATCAATGCGCTGAATACATAAGGTATTATTGATCAGCATCTTGTCCCAGTAGCTCAGCTGGATAGAGCAACGGCCTTCTAAGCCGTCGGTCGGGGGTTCGAATCCCTCCTGGGACGTCGAAGTGTTCAGATATGTAAAGTTTGAACGAAATTAAAAATGCTTCAAATCCTTGATATATAAGGGTTTGGGGCGTTTTTTCTTTTATTGGGGTTACGATAGAAAACGTTAGAAAAAGGTGTGATCAATACACCTGTTTACTCAAATTATACACACGATTTTTACACGCTATATAAACGTTCAAAAATGTCTGTTGTTTTGAATCCTGTTCACGTAGCTCTTTCATAAGGTGGGCATATGTAGAGGTAGTGATATCTAATGAGGCGTGACCAAGCCGCTCCGAAACATACAGTAAACTAATACCTTTATATAGTAGCACGCCTGTTGAATAACCACAAAATGGTAGAAAAAAGATCGTCTTTTCTGTAGAATCGTTGGTACCATCCAAACGAATCCGAAAGAAGACGATCTCATGAAAAATTCTATCACGATTACATCTATCCTTGAATCTATGCTGACTCCTGAAGAAGTTCAAAGGGTTGTGAAGTTAATAGGTTATGAAGACAAAGCCCGCAAGTTTACGGTGTACCATTTACTCCAATACTGGTGCATGGCTGCGTTGGAACAATGGGGTAGCTATCGATCCAGCGTAGATTATGCGGCTCTCTGTGGCTTGTCCGTCGTCCACTACTCACGCTTTTCAACCAAAGCCGCCGAAGTCCCGTTTTCCGTATTTAAGGAACTTTTCCATCTACTCGCTTTACGAGCAGAAAATGGGCAACCCCTTCAGGTGGTCGAAACGCTGGGCTCCAAGCATGATGGCCCCATGAGTGAAGCGTTGGCTCAACCGGACTACATTTTGGTGATGGACCGTGCTTATGGGAAACTGGAGCGTCTGGATCACTTCAAAACCCATGGACAATCGTTTGTCATTCGGCTTCGCGATAACGTCCATTTGGAAAAGCCTCATGCGCTACGTCGCCTTACGAAGCCAGATTCATCCGTCATTCGGGATATCACTTGCCAGTTGGGGACCCCTCAGTGTCGTTCCAGACAACGTCATCGTGTGGTGATGTTTCGGGATTTTGAAGGTCGGGAAATTCGGGTGGTTACCGATTTAATGCAGGTGACCGCAGAACAAATCGCACAGATCTATAAGGCTCGATGGCAGATTGAAGTCTTCTTTCGTTGGATCAAGCAACATTTGAATATTCCAACGCTGTTTGGTACGACTGAAAATGCGGTCTATGGGCAATTATTCTGTGCTCTAATCGTCTATGTCCTGCTCAATTGGCTATTTGTTACTGCTCAGACTTCATGGCCCCAACATGCCGTTCTTTCCTTTGCGCGATTTTCTCGTCTATTTCTTCTTCAAAACTACCTGTTGAATGGCTGATTCAGATTCGGCGCGTTCTTCTTCAGTGCACCTCTTGTTTCATGAATTGAGTTACTTATTTTGGTTATTCAACAGGCGTGGCAGAATCTAAAAGTATCTATAATCATAAAAGATTTATTCCGCTTTTAGATAAGGATTGAGAAGACCATTTCAGCTAACTGCGGCTTTAGTTTAATAACAATCTTCCATAAAAGAGCGCGATTCTATAATAAGGATCAGTTCGTTTTCATTAAAGGGCCATATTATATCTTTTAATTTAAGTGAAACTGCCTAAAAAGTATGTTAATATCAGATTTAACAGACAGACAAACTAGTATTTATAGAGGCGAAATTATGAAAAAATATAGAATATATCAAGTAGACTCATTTACAAAAAATAGATTTCATGGTAACCCTGCTGGAGTTGTTCCAAATGCAAATGGACTTACAGATGAGCAGATGCAGAGAATTGCAAGAGAATTAAATAATTCGGAAACTGCATTTATTTTTGAAACAGATTCTTCAAATTATGATGTTGAAGTAAGATTTTTTACTCCAACAACTGAGGTTCCAATTTGTGGTCATGCAACAGTAGCAGCGCATTATATTTATGCAATTGAGAGAAAAGCTGAAACTGGAAGAATTATCCAAAAAACAAAAGCAGGTATATTGCCTGTTGATGTTATAAAGTATGAAGATGACTATTCTATTGTAATGACACAGGGAGAACCTTCTGTATCAGAGCCTTTAAATGATGAAATAAGAAGTCAGATTGCAAATGCGTTAGGTATTTCTTGTAAAGATATTTGCATGGAATATCCAGTTGCAATATCTTCAACAGGTCATTCTAAGGTAATGGTTCCGATTTACTCCAATGAAATACTACATAGTTTAAAACCTGATTTGCAGAAGCTTACAGAAATCAGCAAGCATATTGGATGTAATGGATATTATGTTTTTACATTAAATCCACAAGAGGATATATTGGTTCACGGAAGAATGTTTGCTCCTGCAATTGGAATAGCTGAAGACCCGGTGACAGGAAATGCAAACGGACCGCTTGGAGCCTATTTGGTACACTATAACATTTTGCAAAATGAGAATGAGCAGTCTTTTGATTTTGATATTTTACAAGGTGAGGCAATCAAAAGAGAGGGAACAATGCATGTTCATGTGAAAAAGGAACAGGGAAAACCCGTATTAGTTCAAATTACGGGGAAAGCGGTTATTGCTTTTTCAACGGAGATCATACTTTAAAAAAGTCTAACAAATTTATCAATAAGCTTAATGACGGATTGTCAAGCCAAGTACAAACCCAATAACACCAACGTCCCAGCAAGTACTCCTGGGACGTATAGCAAAGCTTCCTACATGTAGGAAGCTTTTTTGTGTTCCAGCAGGATGATAGCGACCTACCTTTTTATACCGTCGCCTTCTCTTTATGAGCAAAGAACTGCGGCAGATGCTCTTTGTGTGCCTCCAGCAATTCATCCAGCACGGTTTGAGCAATGTCCCCGCTTGGTACGAGCGGATTCAGGGTGAAGGCTTGCAGTGCTGTTGCATAGTCACCGGTGACCGCCGCTTCAATCGTCAGCTCTTCCATTGCCTTCATTACTTGCAGCAAGCCCCGCTGTGCAGGTGGGAATTTGCCAAAGTTGACAGGTTCGGCACCGTGGGCGCGAATAACACTGGTCACTTCGATGGCGCTATCATAAGGAACATCATCAATCGCACCATTGTTACGTGTACTAACCACCATCAATGTGCCTTTGTTGTTATAAATGGAATTAATGATTTCACAGGCTGCATCGCTGTAATGCGCACCACCGCGTTTGGATAATTCCTCTGGTTTGTAATCCAGATTCGGATCTTTATACAGTTCGAACAGACTTTCTTCCAGACGTTTGACCACTTGGCCCCGAGTTCCTTCGTTTTTGGCTTCCTCTAATTCTTCCTTGAGCATGTTATCCGTCATATAGTAATACCGATGGTAAGGACAAGGCAGCATTTTCAATTGACGAACTTGATCATACAGGAAGCGCATGTTCTTAATATTTTCAACGACTTTCTCTGGCTTTGCACCCGGAGCGTACAGTCCTTCAATAACTTGCTCTGTTAATTCGGTCCCTGTTTTGTCATAAATTTTGTGCCAATGAAGGTGGTTAATCCCTGCAAATTTAAAGAACAGCTCTTCTTCCGGTTTGTCCAGCACAGCTGATGCACTCTTGATCGCGCCGATTGGAACATTACATAATCCGATGACTTTATCCCACTGACCATAACGAAGCACGGCTTCGGTGACCATACCCGCAGGGTTGGTAAAATTAATCAACCATGCATTCGGACACAGTTCTTTCATATCTTCCACAATACTGAGGATAACGGGTATGGTGCGAAACGCTTTGAACATTCCTCCGGCCCCATTGGTCTCCTGACCGATCATGCCATGTTTTAACGGAATACTTTCATCCTTAATCCGGGCTTCCAGCAAGCCTACCCGAAATTGGGTCGTTACAAAATCGGCGTCCTTCAACGCTTCCCGACGATCCAGCGTCAAATGTACCTCACAATCAATGCCTGCGGCCTTCACCATCCGTTTGGCCATAGCACCTACGATCTCCAGTTTTTCACGTCCTGCCTCAATATCTACCAGCCACAATTCCCGAATGGGAAGCTCTGCATAACGTTTGATGAAGCCTTCTACTAGTTCTGGTGTATAGCTGGAGCCTCCGCCAATGGTTGCAATCTTTATGCCTTTTTTCATAGTTAGTGCCTCCTAAGTATGTTTTGTAAACCGCTTTCTTAAGCACAAATTCACTGTAATCCCTGTAATGCATTACAGGTCAAGCGCTTTTAAAAAACTTATTTTGGGAGGTGACAATTATAGGGCGGACACGACGAACATGCTAAACACGAACATGCTAAAATAGAAAGAACGAGGTGAGAAAAATGGCGAATATTCATGAAATTGCAAAGCTGGCGGGGGTATCCTCGGCTACGGTGTCCCGTGTCATTAACAACCATCCGTACGTGAGTGAACCCACAAGGCAGCGTGTGCAGGAGGTCATAGATCGGCTGGATTATGTTCCCAATTTAAATGCGGTATCTTTAAAAAAGGGCATGACCAAGCTCATAGGGATTATTTCACTTTCTTTTAATGATTCATTGGGTTTATTTGTGCGTGGATTTACAATGTATGCCCAGGAGCATGGCTTTAATATAGCGCTGTTTATTACGAATGGGGAGAAAGGTCGAGAACTTGAAGCGCTGGAAATGTTGCGGAGAAAGCAACTGGACGCTTTGGTCTGTATGATTCGTGTTAATGAGTGGAGTGTGATTGAGCATTATACAAAATATGGTCCGATTGTGACCTGGCAGCGTGTAAACATTGAGGCAATCCCGTCTGTATTTATGGATCAGTATCAGGGCTATACGCTGGCATTGGAACATTTGTACGCCCGAGGATATCGGAAAATTGTGAATGTGTACGGCAGCATGCGGGGGTTGAATACAAAAGAACGCATTCGAGCTTATCATGACTTTTGCGAAAAATATGATTTGGACGCTGAGGCCTTCCCGCATTTTTATGATTTAAATTCAATAGCAGCTGGTGAACAAATAGCTCATTGGTGGGCAGAACGAGCACAAACAGACAGGCCGGACGCCTTTGCCTGTTCTACGGATTATTTGGCAGCAGGTCTTTTGACTGAAGCGCGTAGGCTAGGTGTTTCTGTACCGAGTGATTTTGCAGTAGTAGGCTTTGATAACACCGAAATCTCGCATTTGCTTGATTTAACTACGATTCATTACCCGATAGACAAGCAAGCTGAGAATGCGTTCATTATGATTCGAAATGCCCTCGAAGGGCTGGATGAAACGATACATCATCTGGAATTCAAATTAGTAGAGCGAGCGACCACCTGATTCCAAAAGGGACTTCATGTTAGTGGTTATTAATTTCCATATTAAAGTTTATATAGTAGGAATAATGGAAGAAAAATGTTGACACATGTTAAAACTTGGTGAATAATTTGAGGTGAAAGTATAAAATTTGGATTTTTTGTATGAAGGGTGGTTATGACTTGGGACATACACCTACGATTTTGACGAAGTTAGAGGATTATTTAGGGGAAAACAATTTGACGCTGGCACAATTTGCCGAACATTCAGGTGTTCACCAAAGAACACTTAATAATTGGATTGCCAAGCATCGTCCTGTTGCTATACATCAGCTTGATCGAATCACTTGGGCTATGGGACTACCAGAAGGTTTTTTTTACGAACTATACATAGATAACTACATCATTGAGCGTTCCCCGGATTGGAGGCGAATTGAGCCGTTATTGTTTCGCTGTGCGGAACTGGACAAGTTGGATGCTATCCAGCTTGTAGTGGGACATATTATGGACAACCTTCTATATTCCCCAAAGTTATTTGATGCAGCAGAAAAATTATTCGCACAAGGTCAGCACAATGCTGCATTGTTGCTCTACGAAGGGATTGCGGAAGGCGAGAAGTACCAGCATTCTGAACGTTTGGCTATCTGTCAGTATCGTATGTTTACCATTCAGGTGGGTAACAATCAGATTCGAAATCTCAAGGCGGCTACACGATTTGAACCCTTTGTCGAACGTCTGAATGAAATAGATCAACTCGATGCGTTAAAAGATTTGGCGAATGTGTATCGTTCTCTGCGTGAATGGGACAAGCTCGATGCAACTGCTCGGAAAATGAGAGCCAAAGCGGAGATCCAATATTCTTTGAAACATCAACAGAAAAAGCGAGAGTGGGAGGAGTCTGAAAAGAGGCTGAGTCGCCCGATGTTTGTGTACATTACCTATGCTGATTTACTGTGTGCGAGTGTCTGTGAAGCCCAAGGCGATTATCAGCAAGCATTACAATTTACAAATGCCTACGCAGATTTAGATTGGGTGATCGAGACAGACCAGAAAACTCAACACTGGGTCAACTTGTTCAAGCATTGGGCAGAAGGTAATACTTATGTAAATAAACTCCTATCTGGAGATACGAATGTGCTTCCTCATTATGTTGAATATATTGCATCCACATCAATCACTTCCGAGAATGAAAAGCTATCCAAGTTGCTGAACGTTATGATAGCTGCTAACCGATATGCAATAGATATCAATGATGTCCTTTCACGTTTTGAAGTGGAGATTAATTCTTTTGCTCTGCTATCACAATCTACTGATATGTACACCCAACAAGTGATGCCGGATTATTTTGCATGGTTTGGTTACGAACTGGCTTATTACTATTTAAGACGGGGAATGTTCAATGATGGCTTTAAACACTTAATATATGCATTGGTAAAAGCTCACATACTAAATAATGAGACTTATTTTATAAACTGTACGGGACTTTTTGCACATTTCCAAGCACATGCGCTTCCCGAAACAAGGGAAGAGTATTTCAAACTATTAGAAAAGGTGTGGTTAGACAATGTTGAAAAAAATGATTCTGCTGGTCATCGCAGCTAGCTTCTTGTTTATTTTATCAATGCCTGTTCAGTCGCATAACCAAAATCAAAGAATAACGCCTCAAGTACAAATTGGAGGTGCTTAAAACGGTTAGGTTGTATGTTCTAATATTCATTGAATCTTTTTATGAAAAAGAGCCTCGGTCCCGCTTTATTAGGGGGGACGGAGGCTTTTTTACGTGGATTTTGGGGCTTTGCTGTTTATGCAAACTTTTGTGATGTTCTTTTTTTGTTAGGCGCATCATTCGAAAATCCAAAAAACGTCTTTTTGTTATAAAATATGACATATAGGAGGGATCATGCTGATGAATCAAAGTGTGACTTTACTTTGTGTCGAAAGGGCTAGGAAGAAACTGTACCAGGTCCAGAAAAAGTATGGATTTTTAACGCATCCCAAAGTAATAGAACAATCTAAAAAGCTGGATGATCTGTTGAATCAATATCAAACATGTAGATCGGATCATTGAGAAATGAGACCATATTTTTCTTTAAATCCTTGACCGCACCTCTAACCTGCTCTGTCTGTGTCACGGCTGAAATCACCGCTACACCATCTGCACCTGCACGTGCGACTTCCTCAACACGGTCCACTGTAATACCTCCGATCCCAACAATCGGCACATCAATTCCCGCTTTACGCATCTCATATAAAATTGCCGGTCCCTGTACGGCATGGGCATCATCTTTCGAGATGGTGGGATAGATTGGCCCGACGCCGAGATAATCAGCACCTTGCAGGATGGCTCGACGTGCTTCCTCAATGGTATGGGCGGAGACGCCTAAAATTCGATTTCCGATTCGCTCGCGGACGGAATCGGCGGATTCATCGTCCTGACCGATGTGAACACCGTCGGCGTCGAGTTCAAGAGCCAACTCCACATCGTCATTGATGATGAAGGGGACACCAGCGTGACGGCACAGTTCCTGTAGCTGGCGCGCGAGTTCGAACATAGGAACGCCCGTTAACGCGCCGAGACCCTTTTCTCGGAACTGGACCATGGTTGCCCCGCCAGCCAGAGCCTCTTGCACGACCCAGACTGGTTCCGCGAGGCAATTCACGCTTCCAAGCACCAGGTATATCTGTAGATGGCGGCGCACCACCTCTGACAATATTCTGCCGCTCATAGAAGCATCTCCTGACGACGTCGGTAGGCCCAATGATTGGTTGGGCCGTGTCCCTGTCCCAGAGACAACGTATCCTCAATCGCCGCCTGGATGAAGGCTTTACCATTCGAGATAGCCTCCGGTACAGACATCCCTTTCCCTAATTCCGCGGTAATCGCTGCCGAGAAAGTGCACCCTGTTCCGTGTGTATGGACAGTCCGTACTCGCTTGCCGCTCAGCTCTATAAAGGCGGTTCCGTCAAAAAGCAGGTCAACAATCTGTCCGCTGCTCTCGCTCTCGTCAGCGTGGCCACCCTTGATCACAACGAATTTTGGTCCCATACTGCTAATATGTCTCGCAGCCTCGCGGCGATCCTCCATCGTATCGATACTGATCCCTGTCAGGGCTTCCGCCTCCGGGATATTCGGTGTAACGACCAGGGCCAAGGGGAGCAGGTCGTCCTTCAAAGCCTGCACCGCTTCCAGCTGCAGCAGTTCAGCGCCTCCCTTGGCAATCATCACGGGATCGACGACGACCTTTTTCCAGCCGAACTTTCGGATCTGCTCGCTCACAAGACGGATGATGCCGGCATTAAACAGCATGCCAGTCTTCAGGGCATCCACTCCAAGGTCTAATCCTACGGCTTCGATCTGTTCCGCTGTTGCTTCCTCTGGTAGCGGATATACGCCGTGGACTCCTAAGGTATTCTGTACGGTAATAGCCGTAATAGCCGACATGCCGTATACGCCAAGTTCTTGAAAGGTTTTGAGATCGGCTTGAATTCCGGCCCCGCCGCCACTGTCCGAACCAGCAATCGTCAGCGCTCTGGGTACACGAACGTCTGTCATCGCGCACCACCTGCTGCTGTTGTTCCGGCTTCATGGATCGAGACATGCCCCTCTAGTGAACCTGTATGCAGTTTGGCCAGCTCGTCGTGAAAGGCAATCTGGAAGCTGCCGGGCCCCAGCTCTGCGGTACGTGCTGCGGCTCGAGAAGCTGCTGCACCGTAAAATGCCAAACCTGCTGTACCTGCGAGCAGCAGGTTGGGTTCAACAGCTGCAAAGGCACCCAACACAGAGGTCAGCAGGCAGCCTGCTCCGGTTACCTTCGTGAGCAGCGCGTCTCCGCCGCTAATCATTCGTGCTTCGGCCCCATCAGTGATGACGTCCTCTTTTCCAGTAATGACAACCATCGTATTGAGCGTTCGAGCAACCCGAATTGCCAGATCGACATGGCCGCTGTCAGCACTGTCACCGGCATCTACGCCTTTAATCTCACGCGCTTCTCCAACAAGATGTGCGACTTCGGCTGCATTGCCCCGCACCAATGAGATTTTGACTTCACTCAGGATTCGCAGTGCCGATTCAGTTCTAAAGCTTGTTGCTCCCGCACCGACCGGATCTAGCAGCACCGGAACACCGTGTGCATTCGCCGATTGTCCAGCAATGATCATGGCATCCACCAGTTCGCGGTTCAGTGTACCGATGTTTAACACGACGGCGCCTGCTATTTTTGCCATATCTGCTACTTCCTCAGGTGCATAGGCCATCACCGGGGAGGCGCCCAATGCATACAGACCGTTGGCCGTAAAGTTGGTGACTACCACATTGGTCATATTGTGAACGAGGGGTTTGCTGTTTTGTACCTTCGTCAGGAGATCCGAATAACTTTTTTCCCATGTACTCATAATGATTATCCTCTCTATAGTTGGTGGTTCAACAGGGCATTAACCGTACTTCACGCATCGAATCGCCAGGCTGACTATTCCAAGACCGCTGCCTGCATCTGGACCGGCCATTCTTCCTGCTTATAAGCCATATCCCAGAACTTATATTCCAGCTGGCAGCTCAGTATAAAATGCTCAATCATCCGCTCCTGCTCAGCAGTCGTTGCGTCTTCCGCCCAAGCATCTACACGTTCTCGGAACTTGAGTGTTGTATCATCAAGCTGGTCTCCATAGAAGCCAATCCATTCATTGAACGGATGAGACTCATCCGGCTTTACTTCATCCAGCAGCCTGCGACCAATCTCGGCATACGTCCACATACATGGCAGCAGCACAGCCAAGATCTCGCCCAGGCTACCCTCATGCGCAACCGTCAGCATGTGACGGATATAGTGATGAGCCGACGGAGCGAGCGGATATCCCTGCAACTCTTCATAGGTCACCCCTGCGACAGCACAGAAATTTTGATGCGGATGAACCTCGCTGTGGAGAATAAAAGAGATTTGTTCATTAAATACAGCCATGTCCTCCCGATTCGTGCATTTGGAGATTGCGATGCCGTATATCCGCATGTAGGCGTTCAAATATTCAAAGTCCTGTTTTACATAATGAATCAGCTGTCCCCTTGTCAAACTTCCTTCAGCAATACCTCTCACAAAGGGGTGCTCAAAAATCGCTTGAAAAATGCCGTCCGCCTGCCGACGGAGTTCTTCTGTAAAACTCAATTTCCCCACCTCCATCAAATTGAAGAGCAAGAAGTCCTGTAAGAATATAATTCCGGAACAACGCTAAAAAGCCGCCCCGGAAAAATGGGAGCGGCTTCAACAATAGGCCCAATACGCAAAAAAACGTTTGAAACCTTATATACGAAGGCTCCACTTTCCTACGCTAGTACGAACTAGATCAGGTTCAAAGGGTCCAAGATACGTTCTTGTCTCAGCCATAGCGGCTCCCCTAGTGGACTTCTATTCTTTTGACTATTACTGTACATACGTTCATACGCTATGTCAAACATAGTGTGCAAAATATGAAATTTCCTCTAGTTAGGTGTTTTGGGCTTAGTGAGGGTGATGAATTACATTTTCCACAGCTTTGACCTTGGCATATTCCGGTTTCCACATTGCATCTCGTATAGCTTGTTCCACATCTGAAATGTGCGCCTGAGCTACCTGATCCTGTATCGCGGCTTTTGCAACCGCAATCGCAACAGCGTACGAAACTTCGCGTAATTTTCGGATATGAGGGAGTAGTGCACCGCCAGGCGTATTCGAATCTACACCATTGGCAACAGCAACTGCTGCCGCTGTAAACATCGCAGGGGTAATCCTTTTGGCTTTAACCACAATCGCACCCAGACCCAGTCCCGGAAAAACAAAGGCATTGTTCGCCTGTCCAATCTCAAATTTCGTACCGTTATAGGTGACGGGCTCAAAAGGACTTCCGGTTGCAATCAGTGCTTTGCCATCGGTCCACCGGATCAAATCCTCGGGTACTGCTTCTGCAAGGTTTGTAGGATTGGACATGGGCATAATGATCGGGCGTTCTACATGTTTCGCCATCTCCTTGATGATCTCTTCAGAAAAGGCACCTGCTACACCGGAAGTTCCAATCAATATCGTAGGCTTCACCTGACGGATGACCTCCAGCAGTGGTATTTTGCCGTCACCCGACCGGGTCCATGAACTGACTTCATCCTTATTGCGCACATACGGTTTCTGATACTCCAATACGTCTTCCATATCTTCCATTAACAGCCCGCGATAATCAAAGGCCCAAAAGGACTTGAAGGAATGTTCTGCGGAAAGGCCGTCCTCGATCATAGCACCCCGAATTTGATCAGCATTACCGATTCCTGCTGCCCCTGGGCCGAAAACAAGTATTTTTTGTTCAAGCAGCGGAGTCTTGGTGACACCCACCGCCGAAAGAATCGCAGCCAAGGTCACCGCTCCTGTACCTTGTATATCATCGTTGAAGGTGAGTATACTTTGACCGTATTTTCCTATAATATGGCGTGCATTTACGCTACCCACGTCTTCCCAATGTAAAAGCGCCTTTGGGAATTGCGCTAACGTTTTGCTGATAAAAGTATCAATAAACTGGTTATAGGCTTCTCCGCGAACCCGTTTATGGCGGTTTCCGATGTACAGTGGATCATTCAGCAGCTTTTCATTATTTGTACCTACATCCAGTACAATTGGCAGCACCCGCCCGGGATGAATACCTGCCGCAGCCGTATACACTGCAAGCTTGCCGATAGCAATGTTAATCCCCCCAACGCCCCAGTCACCAATCCCTAAAATACTTTCGGAATCTGTCACGACGATCAGATCCACATCATGGCCGCTCAAACCAGAATTATGGAATGCTTGTCCAATACCGTTCGGGTTATCTATCGACAAATATATGCCTCCAGGGCGGTTGTACTCGTGACTATATTCTTGAATCGCGGTTCCTACAGTCGGCGTGTAGACTACGGGCAGCATTTCACTCAAATGATCGGTTAGCAGCCGGTAGTAGAGTACGACATTTCGGTTGTGAAGGTCGTTGAGAGAAGCATTTTTTCGCAGCATGGTGGGTTGTGCTAGAAACTGCTGATATGCCCGTACGCTCTGTTTCTCCAATGAAAGGACGGTTGGAGGAAGGATTCCTTCCAAACCCAGCTCCTTGCGTTCTTCTTCTGTAAAAGCGACACCTTTGTTCAAAAGGGGATTTGCCAACACATCCTTTCCCCGTAATGGAGTAGATAATGACCCATCGCGATTGACATAAAATGCTTCCATAGAAAGACCTTCCTTCTCTTCATTTTCATAACTATTCATAACGAAAGATGACATGTTGTCCATAGTATGGACGTGCAAATATGTTTTATTCTTGCATTTATCTATGACAAAATAACCATATTTGTTTCTTTCTAATGATATAAAAGAACTAACTTTCAATATAGATTCCCTAACCATTCCTGATGATTTTGGTTCTAATGAATCAGGTCTAAATGCTCTGTTTTTATCAAATATGAAAATTAGTTTTTCTTCTCTTATCTCCATATATATCATGGAGTGTCAGTTATTTTGTTAAGGAAATATGAAGTATTTGGACATTAATTTAACTCCTATAAGCAAACATTCTTAATTCTTTTTCAACAAAATAGAACTATTCGGAGGAAAAGGAGAGGTTTGTGTGCAGGGACCTATAGCCATTTTTAGCGATAACGACAGGGCTATTGATTATCCCAATGTGATTTGTTTTTACCAATATATACAGTGCGAGGACACGGAGGCAGCTTCAGTCTACGAGAACGCATGTTGTTGCCTGATTGATTATAGGGAGCCGGGGCAGGCAGTGCGGAAAGCCAATCAGATCCGTAGCCAATTTCCGCAAATGCCACTGTTACTGGTGACGGATGTAACATTTCCGTTCAGTGATCAGCATATGGTGCAAATCATCGGAGTAGGTCGTTTGCGGCTACTATTTTGGCAAGCCAATGACAACGAAGAAATGCTTTCGGAAATACAAAGCTTGCTCTATCCCGAGTATTCGACCAAAAGCCAACATATTGCATTTATCTTGTCTGTATATAACGAAGAGCAACGTTTTGTTCATGTCAAAACCTTTGCTGAACGATTGCAGGTCTTTATCCGCAGCCATATTATTGAAGGTTCGATTTATCTCATTGATGATGGCAGCTACGATGGTACGAATGCCTTGATTAAAGCGCTGGAGGCAGCCACGGACTTGTCCGTAAACCGGATTAATCAGAATCTTAGCCCGCTGCTTCAAACAAGGGAATTGGGACGCAATACACGTAAGGCAGGGACGTATCTGGAAGGGATGCGGACCATTGGTGCGGATTACTACGTATTTGTGGACGCAGATGACTCCTTTTTTATTGAGGATATTGCCAGAATGATTAATGTTGTTCAGCAGGGCTATTATGATGTCGTGATCGGAACCAAGGATATGACCGCTGAGAATCGATCTTTATTGCGATCTGTCGTCAGCTTTGGTAAGCGAGTCATTTCCCGTCCTTTTTTACCCACAGGTGTGGTGGATTCCCAGACTGGGCTTAAAGTGATGAGTTCGGTTGCAGTGAAGCGAATGTTTCCGCATTTAAAGGAACAGCTCGGACTGGCGTTGGATTTGGAAATGATGTTTATTGCCAAGCGACTCCAGCTTCGTGTGCTGCAATTACCCGTCAAATGTATTGACCGGGATGGCTCGCACATCCATGTCTGGAAGGATTCTATTCGTTTTTTGCGCTCCATCATTGATATTTGGCGACTGGATCGGCGGGTGAGATAACAACGTGAACAACCGATTGCGATCGTTGATGTTTCCTCTCTTTAATGTGCTGCTTAACGGATTTAATTTTTTCTTCCACATTGCAGCGAGTTGGTATCTTACCGGACAAGCTTATGGCCAGGCGAATGCGCTGCTGGCGCTTTTTGCGCTTTTATCCGTTTTGGGTTTATCCATCCAGCTATTAACTGCCAAACTGGTCTCTAAGGGAGACCAAAAGCTTGCGCTACGAAGCTTACCGCTCGGTTCTCTATTACTCAAAGCACCTTTGGTGCTAACCGTGCTTGCCATGATCATTTTACTCATCTTTCATCCGTTACTGCGTTCGTTATTAGGCGTCGAATCCGACCCGCTGTTCATGCTGTATGGCTTGATCGGACTGCATATTCTTGTGAGTTCGTGCCGCGGAGATTTACAGGGCAGGGAACGCATGTTGGCGCTCAATGTGAACTATTACATTGAGGTACTAGGGAAGCTGAGCCTGTTTTTTGTCCTGGCTGCACTGGGGTTAAAGCTGGAAGCCCTACTGTTAGCGAGCTGTGGGGGAATGTTACTGTCGCTGCTCCACGGCTGGATCGTTTCTGCTCGTGGCTTGTCCTTATTCACATACGGTAGAGAACATATCCCTTCTGGGCTATGGAAATCATTGAGTCAGGATTTCACCGATAGCCTTATGACGAATTTATTTATTTTGTTTTGTATCTCCATCGACATGTTGTATGTACAGCATTACTTTCCCGAGCAGGCCAGCAGCTATGCCATTGCACTGAAGTACAGCCAATTGGTCTATTACGTTTCGTATAGCCTCATTGCTGCCTTTATTCCAAAGATCGGTGCACAGGGGCATGACCGCCAAGCTTTGGGCAAGTTGATTGCCGTCTATGCCGGATTAATGGCTGTAGCTGCAATCTGTGTATATGTGGGCACGACCTTTGTGTTCCCATCCTCTATTCCCATATTATTCGGAGCCTCTTACCAATCGGCCGAGGCCTATATTCCATGGGGGGGCTGGGTGTACTGGCTATTTTCCATCGTGCTGTTTTTTGTACATGTGCACGTATTGGTGGGCAGACGCAAATTTATGTTCAGTCTGATGGCAGGAGCCGCGGCCTTATTAGTAGCCTTTCATATAGCCCACACAGACCCGGTAGATTTTTTGCTATCTGAGTTCATTGTTTACGGAGCTATGGCTCTCTACTTTGTAATAGACGCCTATGTGCATTTGTTCAAAATAAAGATAAAGGGGGATTTACCCCATGAATACCATACATGAACAGGACGGTAAAACCGTAGTTCTATTGCTTTCCTGGCGTGACATTCGTTCACCTAAAAGCGGGGGAGCAGAAATTTTCACCCACGAAATGCTTAAACGTTCACAGCAAGGCCGCTTCCAGTTCATTCATTTTTCACCTCAATTTGAGGGGATGCCTGAGCATGAAGTTATTGACGGTATTACGTATATTCGAAAAGGGAACATATACAGTGTTATTTATTATGCGATGCGCTATTACCGTCGTCATCGAAGGAAGATCGACTATGTGATTAACCAGGCGAATACGCATCAATTCTTTACCCGATTTTGGGTGGAGGCATCCAAGCGGATTTTTTTCATACATCAGCTAACAAGGGAGATATGGTTTGAGAACGCCAAATTCCCGCTAAATGTTATTGGGTTTCATATGGAGCCCTTGATGCTTAAGCTGGCTCGTAAGGATCGGACGCTTACGGTATCTCCGTCTACTCGATACGATCTACTTAAGCTGGGCTTTCACCCGGATCGTGTCCATCTTTTACCGGAAGGCATTGAGTTTGATCATTGGCCGCGCGAACAATTTTTAACGAAGGAGCCTAATCCGACCTTCATGTATGCTGGGCGCTTCGTCAAATATAAAGGCATTGATCTGGTCGTTGAGGCCTTTGGGCAGCTCAAGGAAAAGTTCCCTCAGGCTATGTTATGGATTGCCGGAAAAACCGATAAAACCTATGTGGCAGAACAATTGTTGCCGATTATGAAACGATATGGATTAACATACGGAGAACCGGATGAACAGGGGCAATCGCAAGCCGATATTACCTTTTACGGATTTGTTTCAGCAGAGCATAAGCTGGAGCTGATGAGTCGTGCCCACGCGCTGGTGTTTCCTTCCTTGCGTGAAGGCTGGGGATTGACGATTACCGAAGCCGCAGCCGTTGGAACGCCCAGCATTGTCAGCAATTCACCGGGGCTGGTGGATGCAACGGATTTCGGAAAAAGCGGGTATCTATGCTTTCACGGCGACATCCGGGGATTATCTGAACAAATGGAAAGAGCAGCGAAGGGCGGCGAAGATTACATGGCCATCCGTGAGCGGGCGTATCAATATGCGTTAAGATTCCATTTTGATCATACGGCTGCTACGTTTGAGCAGTTGATGGAAGATTGGGTAGAGGAGGCAGAACAGAGTGGACAAAGTGGTCATACTCTTCTCCACGTACAACAATGAGCGGACGATAGAGCCTTGTTTGCGAAGCTGTATGGGGCAAAATTACAAGGATCTGCATATTGTAATTGCTGATGATGGCTCCAATGACCGGACCGTCGAGACGATTCGTATGCTGTCGGCAGGGAGTTCAGTACCCGTAACGGTACTGGAGCTTCCCCATGGGGAGCGGGGAGTCGCCAGGGTCAGGGCGGTTGAGGAAGCAAAACACTTGGGGGCCGAATACATATTTGTATTGGATTCCGATATGATTTTAGCCGAACATCTGATTCAGCAGAGCATCGACTTTTTTGACGATCATCAGGATATTGGCGCCTTGGTCATTCCGGAGGAGGCGTATTCGGAAGCGGACAATTTTTTTTCCAAAGTGAAAGTTTTTGAGCGAAATGTGATTAATAACGCGGGTGAGACCTTGGGAAAACGCTCCATTGAAGCGGCACGCTTCTGGCGAATGAGCGCTTATGAATCGACGGGCGGATTTAATGCGGAGCAGATTGCTTTTGAAGAAATACAGCCAACCTTGCGTTATATAGAGTCTGGCGGAGTTATTCGCCGGGCGGTATTTACACGGGTATACCATGATGAAAAACAGGTGTATCTGCACGATGTATTACGTAAAAAAGCTTACTACTTTTCGGTGATGGATCGTACGATGTCATCTGAAGAGGGCGGATTGCGAAAGGCGCTGGAACGTTGGTACTTCTTCCGTCCGGTGCTGTATACATGGGGGAATTTGAAAAACTATATCCGTCACCCCTTGCTGACGATGGGGATGTTGTGGATGTATGTATGCCTGACTGTGATTGGGGTAGCCGCCGTGTTAAAGGGCGGCACCCGTCACTCAGGCGATCTCGCTAAGGCGGATAAGGCGTAACGATGAATGGCCAAGGGTCAGCGTATCCAGCGTGTACAGGTCGGGATCGGAAGATTCCGACTCCTCATACGGTATATATAATGAATGCGTGGTTAACTGAATACCTTCCCCGTCAGGATGACGTAGTGAGCAGCCGACAGGATACAGCTCAGCGAGTGCAATGTGTACAGCGGTTACGATATCTTGTTCATTCAGTAGCACATAGGGTCGGTACGGAGCGTTCAAAATGCTGTCTATAAATGCTGACAGGTCGGAAGCTACGTTCTGTTCTGCATGCAGGCTATTTCGGTTGAGTTTGGCCTGATCAAGCGCCTCATACAGTATTTTCTTTAGCGTATCATCATCCAACTCCAGCGGTTTCGTCAAAAAACGGAACACACCGACTTGATTAATTGCCGATAAAATGGACTGCGTATGCAGGTGACCAGACAAAATGATTCGTACGATATGTGGATAATCCTTCTTAATCATGCGAAGGAAGGTAATCCCATCCAGACCAGGCATGAGCAGATCGGAAACGACCACATCAATCGGGTGCTGTTCCAGCACTTGTAAGGCTTCTTTGGGCGTGTGAGCGGTATGTAAGGTAAATGCTTCTTGCGTCAAGGTCCGTTCGAGCAGGGACAGAACCATAGGGCTGTCGTCAACAAATAGAATGTTTTGGGGTGTCATAAGAACTGCGCAACTCCAATCAGGAAGTAAGAAATGAGGAACTACATGTATAATATCAGCGTTTTGGCATTTTTGAAAGATGTCAATACAGAACGGGCGTTGCGTCTTTTTTGTGAACGATTTGATTCGGCTGAACATGCCCTCTGGGAAAAAGGTATGCGTCTCCTTCATCAGTATCATGCTGCACGGCATACAGGGGTGACCCTGGCTGTCTCCAGCGCACTTCAGCATATGGACGATCGTCATGATATTTACGTTGTTGATCTGCGAGAATACGGCGAGGAAGAGCTGGATCGCTTATATATCGCAAAAACATGCGAGTTGATCCTACTGACGAACGGGGCAACGGAAACCGCTGCGAGGTTTGCTGCCCTCCAGCGTCGCACTCCCCGGTTGCTGTGCGCACGGCTACCGCTGGTCAGCTACGAGCTGGAATGCCTGATGCAGGCTATTTTGAGCCGTCTTGAACAAAATGGAGGGGACAGGGAAGCATGAAACAATGGGCTTTGTTGAAACCAGGTTGGCAAAAGCTGATCCTGTACCTGATCGTCCTGGGTGTGACAGTGTTTCTGGCCGCTGTGCTTCAATGGTTTGTCGTGCGACAATTCAGTGTTCACTTGGCGGAGATTCAGAACGAACAGCTCCAGTATGAGGTACAGGAACTTTCTAGCAGCATAACCGAGCGTTATGCCGCATGGCAGGCTGAACTGAAGGAGCTGTCGTCCAGTCTGGGCAGAGATATGCTGAATCAGGGAACACGCCAGTATCCTGAGGGTTTTAAGCGTGAAAGCGGGGCCTTTTATGTGCTGGATGAGCAGTATCATGTGATGGTCGGACGAGACAATCGTGAGATGAAAAGTGTAGTCCAGCAGATTAAATGGCTGCAAAATGGTTGTGCAGTAAGCTCTTTTGTGACAGAGGATCATCAGCCTGCCCAGTATATAGCATGCAGGATTCAAGGGGCACAGATGAGCGGTTTTATGGTGCGCACGGTTGACGCTGATATGCTCAGCGGGATTATTAAAAGTAAACCGATTAACCAGCATGAGACTTTATTTTATAACGGTCAATTTAAGGTCGTAGCTTCCCGAAGTACTTCGGATATTAACCGAACGGACATCACGGGCGTAACCCGTAGGCTGCTGGAAGGCAATACAGGTATCATCGAAGATGGCGGAGAGAAACACGGAATAGGATTCAGCCGCCTTGGGGAAGAGGCCCTTTACATATCGGTTAAGGATGCCAGTGAGGATACAGCTCAGCGAATCAGCTCCTTTCGTAAACAGTTATGGATGGTCATGGTTTTGATATTGTTCATTCTGTGGGCCATGCTCGTACAGTTCCGCAAACGGATTGTAAAGGATGCCATCGTGAACAATCAGGTGCGTGACCAACGGCGAGATGAAGATATGCGACAGCAGCAGGACACCTATTATTTGCCGTTAATGCAGACGATTGAGCAGCAACTACAAGAGCTGCAAGAGCAGACTAGCCGTCTCACAGGCGGTGATGATTTGAAGCTACTGGGATTTTATCATGATCTAGCAAACCGCTTTGAAGCGGCTTCGAGTCAGGGAAAAGGAGCCTCTCATGAGGAACTGGAGTATTTTCGCGAGTTGAATGAAAATTTCATCCAGGGTCGTCTCAGACAGGAATCCTCACTGGGAGAGTTACTGACGGGAGTTCGTAGCTTGCGCGATGAGCTGGAAGAGAAGATGCATGATAATAGTGGAATTAGCTTTACAGATATGAATGAAGTATTGTCTGAGTCGCTGAAATGGGCGAACCGTTCATTGAACATGAAGAACATTCAAGTGATCTTGCGGCAAGAGCCTGTTCCATCAATTGCAGCACAAGCACCCATGCTGTACAAAACGATTCAGGGGCTGCTGGAAAATGCAGTGCAGGCCATGGGCCAAGGTGGGGAGCAGCCTGAGAAGCAGGAAAAGGGCCGAACAGGTCTGCGGTCCAAGCGGCAATCTCAAGTGCTTAAGGTTAGTTCACGGCTGGAAGAAGGAGAAATTATTATTAACATTGAAGACACGGGCGGCGGGATTGATGATAAAATGCGTTGGAGCTATTTCCAGCCAGACTATTCCCAAAACTCGCAGGAGCATGCGTTCAGCCTGTACCATATGGATGCATACCTGAAGACCATAGGCGGTCGTTTAAAGCTGCGTAATACCGATCAGGGCTTGCAGGCAATCGTTCGTTTGAGAAGATAGGTCCAAGATAACCGACAGATATACGAGAAGTTCAAGAGAGGGGGACAAGCATGAAAAAATGGATATTTCGCTACCGCTACGATATGGCGGCAATGATGTTGATGCTGATTGCGATTGTTGCATATCTTGCACCCATCTATGGACCAGGGCAAATTGTGTTTAGCGACATTGCTTTTGGAGCCACCTCTCATCGGTATCTGGAGGAAATAACCGGAGTATGGAACGAGCGATGGTCTACCTCGACCTTGTTCAATGCTCCACGTATCCTGTACATCTTGCCCTTCTATGGACTGTCACTCTTATTTGACGAAAGCGGCCCGGTCTTGCTCAAGTCGTTTATTACAGGCTTGTTATTTGTTTCGGCATTTTCGATGTATGCCTTTGCCAAGCGACTGGTCAGTGTGTATTATTCACCAAGCTTTACGAAGACACGTATTTTTGCCATCATGGTCGGCTCGTTGTTTTATGCGCTGAATCCGTGGGTTATTTTCCGCATTCAGCATATTTATTTGCTCTGTGGATATAGTTTGTTTCCGTTAATGCTGCGATTCTTCTTTAGTGCGGTGGACCCCAAGTTTCAAATTCAACAAATAAAAAACTATCATCCCCACAAGCTTTATCAACGGAACTGGATCGACCTGTTCCTGTTGGCTACGGTATTCACCGTTAGTGCTGCGGCAATTCATTATTTTTTCTTCGGCATGATTTACTTGGGATTGTTCACCTTGTTGCTACTGATCAAACTAACCTGGACCCACCGAAAGGCTGGTCGCAGCTATTTGCAGCCGTTATACGGCAATTTTTTGCGTAAAGGGATCATTTTTGGCGTCTTTTTTGGTCTGCTCAGTTTTTATTGGTTGTCTCTATATGTCGGTAGCATGTTGATGGACGCTCAAGCGTCTCAGCATAATATCAACGTTGTGGATACGTTGTCTCTGTTCAGCCGCAACAGCAGTTTATATAACGTAGGTTATTTACTGAGCTATTGGTGGCCCATGTTTTCCTTGTCCTCACTGCCTAGCATGTTTTATATAGGAGGGGGATTTTTGTTGCTATTGATCGGGTATGCGATGGTGACACGTTCACATAAAAATCCGATTATTCTGATCTTCTCGCTACTTACGCTGCTGTTTCTGGTTGCAGCTACTGGGACGACGTTCCCATCCATTGCCAAGTGGTTTGTCATTTTGGTTACGAAAACCCCTGTGATTGGTTCGGTTTTCCGTGATCCTAACAAATTTATTGGACTGATTGCCCTTAATTTCGGGGTGTTGCTGACCTTTGGTGTCATTCAATTTATGGAATGGTTCGGATCATCCCCATTGCAACGTGTATATAAAAGGCTGGCGGTTGTTATCGTCGTCTTGTGCCTGGGGGTGTATTTTGCTCCCTTGCGTACTCAGTTCATAGAGGGGTACTACAAGCCGGTACAAGTGCCGGAGGCTTATAGTCAAATGGCTGAAAAGCTGACTGACCCGGATCGTTTCGATAGCAAGGCATTATACTTTCCGATTGCTGACAATATGATTCAGAGCTATAACGGAGTAGCCACACCCAAATGGAATAAAGGGAAGACCGCAAACGAGAAGGCAACCGGAGACTTTCAGGTATACTCTTCTCCTAAAAATACGATCTTTCATCATGAGGGGAATGATCCCGGCATTACATACTATATGAATTTTCTGCAGTATGTTATGGACAACGGATTAAGCTCCCGGTTAGGCTGGCTGTTCTCTACCTTTGGGGTCAACCAGTTGGTCTACCATGATGAATATGTGGGCCAGGAGAAGCGGCAGGATTTCCACCTGTCTCAGCTGGAAGGTCAGACCGGGTTGAAACGTACGTACCAAAACGGGTTATTTTCCATATTCAATCTCGATCAGACACCGCCCTATATGAACATCCTTGCGAGTAAAATTGTAACACCTTACGGTTTTAGCCGACTGGAGAGCTACAGTCATCTGCCTGGTTTTGATTTTAACCGCTTTGGAGTGCTGTTCAGTGCGTTAAGGCCTGAGCTAAAAACCATCCAGACGATTAACAAAGGGGATTATGTGGAAGCGGCGTCCTTTAATGACTTGCTGTTGTCACAGCTTCCAGCAGAGGATTACTTACGGCCTTTTGATGCCATTGAGGATGGTAATGCCTTTTTAAAATGGTCCAAAACCTTTGCCTCGACCAACGATTGGTTATGGTATTTATCCTCCCAAAATATACGGAACTTTCCGTTCGATATGGAAATGGATGCAGGGATTGCGGTTACCTTTGCCAGTAAGAAGCTGGATGTGGCCCCGTATCAGATGAGCAGCATCGCTGGGAAGACGGTCGTGGACTTTGATTCCATGTTGCGAACAGAAACCTTCTTCAAGCCGGATAATCCGCAGTTGTTCAGTGTGCAGGCTAATCCCCGTGAGGAATTGAATGATGTGCCCACTCTGCACGGCGAAATTATGAAGGGAGACCCGAGTAATATATGGCAGGTCGCTAGATCGGGTTTGCTGGAAGCCAAGGAAAATAATCCGTATCAGTTCCAAATTACTGTTTCTGGCCGCGGGACGAACAAAATGCATGTAAAAATGAGATTTTACGATAAGCAAATGCGTGAGCTGGGGGTTAGCTATGTTGTGGCGCCCTCGGAGGGATATAATTTTGACAGTGTGAAATTTTACGGGGAATACGTTTCGCCGCCAGGCAGCTATTGGATGCGAATGGATTTGTTAACCTTACAGCGTCCACAGCAAAAAAATTACTGGTGGATTCATGATATCCAGCTGCGTGATTTGGGGCAATACAGCAAGCCTAACACGTTTACGATGCACAAAAAACTGGATCAGCCTCAAACCTCGCATGTATATGCTAGAGTGTTTATGAATAAGGCAGGCGGGAAATTGCAAGTCACACTGCCCGACAAAGTGGTTAATATCAAAACTCAGGATGATGGTTTAAACCAATTCCAATGGGTCGATCTGGGAGTGCATGCCTTTCCCAAAGGAGATACCCCGGTCACGGTTAATAACCTGCAAGGCTTTAATGCGGTCAATCAATTTGCGATTGTGCCTGTGGATCAGCTAGATCAGCTATCTTTTCCCGTGGAGCAGGCATTAAAGCGGGGCAAGCTCTTTTTCACCTTGGAGGCAGAGAACGATTTTAACGCCGAAGGAAATGTGCAGACGGAGCGTGCTTCACCAAGACTTAGTATGGGGCGGGGAATCAGCTATCAGAAGGGGGCGTTAAGCAGGGATGTGGAAGTCGCCAAAACGGGAACCTATGCCACAGCTATTTTGGCTAATCTCCCCGCCGGGTACCAGGGGTCATTAACGATGAAGTGGACGAATGAAGAGACTGGAGAGGTGTTGACCAGAACGATTCATACGGGGGAGTCGTATAAGCGGTTACCCGCTACCTCTTTATCCGAAACACAGGTTATTGAAACGGTGCCCAATCAGGATGGTTTTGCCAAGAAAATCATACAAATTCCCGGTCTGCTGAATGACTATGGTCGAGTGGAATTCAAAAATCTGTTCCTAACCAAGGGAAAGTATCACTTAACCCTTGTGCTGGACAGCCAAGTACCGTCATTAAGTAGTTTTGGAGATATTCATCGAATGGGCGGGCAGGAAGTGACGGTGATGCCTGGGGAGGATACGAAGGAATCATTGAGCACGACGGATGTCGGATGTGTGGCGGATATTCGACCTGGTCAGACGAATATGTCAATCAAGGACAAAGAACTGTCTATTCGTTACGCACCTAGCTATTCCTGTGACTGGAATATTTATGCGTCCAAGAAAATGAAGGCAGAGCCGCTGCAAGAGTATGCCGTGCAGTTGGATGCGCGATCAGAACAAATTGGAAGTCGGCATATGAAGGTCATTTTTTTGAATAAAGCGTCACAGGTTCTCCAAACCTCCTATATTGATGAGGTGGAGGAAAGAGATAAGGAACAATGGAATCATTATGATCAAATTGTGAAGGCTCCGGCAGGAACCGCCATGATGCAGTTTCAGATTTTAGCGCATGCGCACAAGAAGCAGTCAGGCTTATTTCAGATGAAGCAATATTCCATCATCCCTTATCAAGCGATGATCACTGTGGATCAATTTACGTTGTTTGAGGGAACGGATATGGATACCTTTTTTATGGCTCCCCATGCTTCGGAAAGCATTCAGGCTACTCGTGAAAATTCCATGGAACGCAGTTTTACGCTATATAATCCAACGCATCAACAGGTGCTGATCCGGGAGACCGAATCACCCAATCCACTGTGGGAGTTCAGGCTGGGTAGCGAAAATCAGCGAGCCCGTCTGTCCGTCAATGGAGTGACTACCGGATTCATCACCGATGGTAACGGAAACGGGAAGGTCGTCGTTATTCTGGCTTCCGCCTACCGTTTCGGCTGGGTGCTGTTCCTCATAGGGATACTGGGTGGGGCAGCTTGTTTTCTTCCTTATCGGCGGTGGAAGAAGCGAAAACTTCCATAAAAAGCAAGCTGCTCTGTGGGGAAATGGGTAGCCATGATACAGCTACATCTCATATTTGTAGCCTCTGCCCCATACAGTACGGATGTGCTGAGGATTTTTAGGGTCACGTTCTATTTTTTTGCGGAGGCTGGAAATATGTACATCGATAGTGCGATCCAGATAAGCGCCATCTCCGCCTTTGATCCGATCCATCAGCTCACTGCGGGTAAAGACTTTACCTGGATAGCAGGACATCTCTTTTATAATAGAAAATTCGATTTGAGTAACTTCTATTTCTTGGTCATCGACTAACAGACAATGACGGTAATCATTCACCCAAACCCTTACTTTTTTAATCTTTTGAGTTACCGTTTGCGATTCAGTGAGCATGTTGCGGCCGCAGCGGCGCAGCAGGGCTTTGATGCGGGCATTTAACTCTATCAGACTGAACGGCTTGCATAAGAAGTCATCTGCTCCGTCATCCAGAGCCTTTATTCTTATATTCAGCACGTTGTTATTAGAGATGACCAGCATAGGGACTGTGGTAAATTGACGGATTTGGCTGATCAGCGCACATTCGACTTTACCGGAAAACATCAGAGCGGTCACAATAATATCCGGCTTAAAACGCATAAGTGTAGGAATTGCAAGTTTAGAGTCATAAATAAGCTCGGTATGATAGCCTTCCTCCTGAAGATGAAGAGCAATCATATCTGCCAAACTTTTTTGATCTTCAATGACGAGTATTTTTATGGGCATGACTGACATCTCCTGTACAGACAAAGATACAATAGCATTGCATAATCATGTATTTGCCACGATAATACATACTTATGTATTCGGCAGAAATGCGAAAATTGAACAGTCCTATAATGTAAGAAAGTATTAATTTACAGGAAGAAGGTTGCATCTTTGCGAATGATTTTATTATCTGGAGGTTCGGGTAAACGTCTGTGGCCCTTATCCAATGTGAACCGTCCCAAGCAGTTTCTTTCGATACTACGTCACGACGAACGGCCCGAAAGTATGCTGCAACGAATATGGAGGCAATTAGATGAGGCGAATTTGGTAGATGAGGCCTATTTTTCGACGAGTGGAACTCAGGCCGAGCTGATCCGGGGGCAAATTGGCGGAGGTGCTGTAGTCATTGAGGAGCCTACTCAGCGGGATACCTTCCCGGCCATTTCCCTGGCTACAGCCTACTTGCATGACGTTGCAGGTGCATCACGCGACGAGATCGTAGGGGTCATGCCTGTGGACGGGTATGCGGGGGATGAATTTTTTGAACATCTGCGCAGGCTTCCTTCAATATTAGAGCAATCAGGAAGCCATATCGCATTAATGGGGGCTGCGCCAACGGAGCCTTCTGATAAATACGGATATATTGTGCCTTCAGCCTCTTCTTCACTTGACCAGCCATATTATAGAGTTAGTTCATTTGTAGAAAAGCCGGATCTGATCCGTTCAGAAGCGTTGATCCGCGAAGGGGCCTTATGGAATTGCGGGGTGTTTGCTTTTAGACTGGGCTTTTTGTTGGATATTCTGGAGCAAATGGGTTTACCAGCCGACTACAATTCTCTTTCGACAAATTATGCAGACTTGCCTAAAACTAGCTTCGATATTGCGGTAGTAGAGCATACTCATAAGCTCTCCGTGCTTCCATATCATGGAGAGTGGAGAGACTTGGGCACATGGGATTCGTTGGTGCGGGAAGTAAGTTCGAAGCTAAGTGGCCCGGGATATATTTCAGAAGCTTCACATGACTCGCATATCATCAATGAACTGGAGATTCCGGTTAGCATCTGGAATGTCCCGGACATTATTGTCGTTGCTGGTCCAGATGGCGTGCTGGTTACGGATCGACAGTCGTCAACAGGAATTAAGGATATGGTGGCGGAAATTGAAATCGGCCCGCGTTTTGAGGAGCGCTTCTGGGGAAAGCAAACTGTATTATCCCATCAGCAGGCGTCAAGTGGATTGCAGACAGTGACCAAACGCGTGGTCATATCGAACGGAAGATTTATCAGCTATCATGAGCACCAGTACCGTAAAGAAGTATGGACCATAGTTTCTGGAACCGGAAGTGTCTCTATCAATGGCGTGACACAGATAGTCAGCCCAGGTGAGATTATTGTCGTAGAACCCGGTACAAAGCATTTTATAGGGGCAGTAGAGGGAGATTTAGAATTCATTGAGTCACAAATCGGACATATCGTATCCGAAACAGATATTATCCGATATGAATTGCCTGATTCGATTGACGACCATACTCTATAAGTGCCTACCATTATAGGGACTGATAGATACGAACGAGGTTTATCAGAAGGCAGTAAAGAGTAGGAGGAACTATTTTTTATTAGAGCTTAGATGACCTGTGCATTCCTAAGAAAAGGTATTCATGCATTATAGACATGAATACCTTTTTTTGCATAAACAGTTCTTTGTGTTTGTAATGAAATGAATAGAAAAGAGACTTATAAAATAATTTTCTTGGAAGTCAGCCACTCTTTTACGGCGTCCGTACTGAGGTCTCTTTTAGGTGTCCATTCTATTTTATCAACCAGTTTGCCGTTTCTGAATTCTGCAATGGTGGGGGTGTATTTTATGTTGTAATCCTCTTTGAATTTATTCCATTGGGACTTGTCCTTATGGATTTTGTGTACGTTCAAAAAAGTAATTTTAGAGCCTAGATTATACTGCTCAATCATCTTGTTAAAGTTAGGCTCAAACCGGTTGCAGTCGCCACAACTGGGTCTGCCGACATAGACAAGTACACTTCGATCCTGTTGAATTAAACTCTTAAAATTTTCGAATGTAACCGCATTCAAGTGGTCATATATTTCCGGGTAATTGCTTTTGCTCGCTTGGATTTCTTTGTCTTTTTGTTGAACAACCTGCTCTAGGTCTTGAAATTTAGCTACAGCTGAAATAGCGATACCAATGATAAGTAATACAATGACACTTAACCCGGCGATATATCCTTTTTTCACAGAAATCCTCCTTTTTTTACAATCTTACACTTACAGTAAATGATATTTCCATTTCTAGCTGTAACACTTGTCTCATTATGTATAAAAAAAGAAGCTTTCCATTGTTGGGAAAGCTTCTTTAGTCTGATAGTTAAAACGTTAGACCACAACAGTCAACAAGTAATCCTCACGCTTCACTTCAGTTTCCATTGTGTTCAACACATCCAGGTATTGAGCGGAATTTGTTACGATAATTGGTGTAGCTGTAATATAGCCTGCCGCCTTAATTTGCTCCATATCAAATTCAAGCAACAGTTGTCCTTGCTTAACCACATCGCCTTCCTTAACGCGCTTGTCAAAGAATTGTCCTTTTAGTTTCACTGTATTCACACCCACGTGAATCAGAATTTCTGCTCCGTCATTGGAAGTAATACCGATTGCATGTCCGGTCGGGAATACTGTCGTAATCGTTCCATTGACAGGAGATGTCAGCACACCCTCTGTAGGATCAATGAGGATTCCTTTTCCCATAGCACCTGAAGCAAAAGCAACATCAGAAGATTGTTCCAAAGGCAATACTTTACCTTGCAGTGGGCTTACGAGAATTTCTTTCTCGATTGCCACTTCTTTCTTTACGGGTGCAGCTTCTGTTTTTGCAGTTTCTTCTTTTGGATCTTCAAAGCCCAAAATCATAACCAACACAACTGCGAGTACAAAGGCAACGAGCAAACCGATGACTACCCACAAGAATCCAGTTCCAAAATAAGTTGGCAACGCCAGCAAACTAGGCAGGGAGAAGGATTTTGCAGTCGCTCCGCCAGAAGCGATAATGGCGCCCCCAATACCACCGGAAATACAAGCATAAATGAAAGGCTTTTTCAATTTCAAAGTTACACCATAAATCGTTGGTTCAGTAATCCCGAATACAGCTGCCAGTGTAGAGGAACCAGCCAAAGCCTTCATCTGGGTGTTCCGGGATTTCAGGAATACCCCCAGTGTTGCACCGGCTTGAGAAAGTACAGCTGCTGTAAGCATCGGAAGCATCGTGTCATAACCCAATGTTGCAATATTGGACAGCATGATAGGAACAAAGCCCCAGTGTACGCCGAAAATAACAAATACTTGCCAGAATGCTCCGGCAACAGCTCCGGCGATCAATGGGCTTAAATTGTATACCCATGTAAAACCGTTCGCCAAGCCCTGACTGATCAGGTTACCGACTGGACCAAAGGCCAAAAACGTCAACGGAACAACGACCAGTAGTGATAGCATAGGTACGATAATGTTTTTAACCGATTGATGGATAAAGGAATTGAACCAGCGCTCCACATAGGACTGTACCCATACCGCGAGAATAATTGGGATTACGCTGGAACTGTATTTAATTAAAATGATTGGAATCCCGAGAAAAGCCAGTTTTGCCGGATTGTCCACCGCTGCAATAACATCCGGGTAGACAAGGGCTCCAGCAACTGCGACAGATACAAAGGCATTTGTCTTAAATTTACGGGACGATGTAATAGCCAGAAATAGAGGCAAGAAATAAAATACACTGTCTGAAGCGGCGTTCAGAATCAGATACGTACCGCTTGTATTATCAATCCATTGGAGCGACAAAATTAAGGCCAGAATCCCTTTGAGCAAACCCGCCCCTGCAAGAGCTCCCAAAAGAGGAGAAAAAATGCTGGAAATGATATCGACCGCTTTTCCAAGGAAATTCGTTTTTTCGGAAGACTCTTCCTTTTTCGCATTTGGATTGTCAGCATCCTGTAAATTTGTTTCTGCCATCATATGCTCAAACACTTGACCTACATTGTTGCCGATAACAACTTGAAACTGGCCGCTGCTTTCCACTACTGTAATGACACCAGGGGTTGCTTCCAGTGCGGCTTTGTCTGCTTTTGTACGATCATTTAATTTAAATCTCAAGCGTGTAGCGCAATGGAATACCGAATTGACATTCTCTTCGCCACCAACGAGGGTCACTATTTTTTTAGATAGTTCTTTATCACTCATGTTCAGAACTCCTTATGGGTTATTCTTGCTACTGATAGGATTTACTGTTTACAGCTGTTGCTAAGATACGCCGGCGTGCATCTTTTTAAACTTGTAAACAAGAAAAACCTAAACTCGTGGTGAAAACTACGCACTCTCTCCTATAAGGGAACGTCGATTTCACCATCAGTTTAGGTTTTGCCTGCCTTACCAGTCACAATCCATGAACGATGAAAGTATGAAATTGTTAGTCTTATATGTTATTACGTTCAGTTACGCGATGAATATGGATAGTTAGATATACGTATTCATCCTTGCTTAAATATTGATCGTATGTTTTTTCCAGATACTCATTGATCTTTTGAGCACAAGCAAAAGCTTCGGTATACGTCTGCTTTACCTGGTTGTACAAAAATTCTTCACCACTGTGAATGACTTCTTTGCGAATCACTCGCATCGCAAAATATTGCAAATGTGTCAAAAATCTCGAGTAGCTAAAAGAAGACTCATCCAGCACAATTCCGTAATGATACGTAATAATGTTCAAGATATGTTGGACAATCTCAGTCATTTTCAGTGTGGACTTCATTTCGTTACCGTCGATCCGTGCATTCACCATATGCAATGCAATAAATCCCGCTTCATCTTCGCCTAATTTTACTCCGAGCGTATTTTCAATTTTTTGGAGAGCATCCAGCCCAACTGCAAATTCTTTTTTGTAAAAGCGTTTAATTTCATACAGCATCGCGTTTTGGAGTGCCAGTCCTTTTTCTTGCCGTTGTATGGCAAAATGAATATGGTCGGTCAACGTTAAATAAATATTATCGCTTAACTCCGTATCCAACACTTCCGTTGCATGGGTTACGATTTCATTCACGACCTCCAGATGAGATACAGGAATATCGTTCAGCAACTCGGTTAGTTTGGCCGTGAACTCGTTTTCATTTAACATGAAAATCTTATCTATTTTATCATCATCGACTTGATCACCAGCCACCTTTTTGAAGGAAATACCTCTTCCCATCACGATGACCTCTTTGCCTTTATCGTTTTTAGTCAATAGGACGTTGTTATTGAGCACCTTCTCAATAATCATTGAAGTTCCCCCTCCCATCCTTTACCAATAAAAAATGCCTAAGCACAATTCAATACTATTGTTAGCAATAGCACTCAATTGAACTCAGGCATTGCCCGCATCACCGGTCACAATCCTTCGATATAGTGCTATTGTAGCACAAAAAAAAGCGATTTCAACATATTTTATTCTCTTTCGACAAAAAATATTTCATATCAAGGCCCTTTTGCCTAATTTGCAAGTACATCGTTACCTTATGTAGTCGTACGTTCAATGAGGCTGTACTCTAGCGAATGAAGCTTCATTTGGCGTCCAATCAGCTGAGGGGAAAGCATGAAAAAGGCATTTTGTGCTTGAGCCATGATAGGATTTTGAATCGTTGTAATCCCCAGCGTATGCGCCAGCTCCGTGTTATCGAATCCAACAATTGCTAGATCTTCCGGTACGTTCAGTTGTTGTCTGCGTGCTTCGCAGAGAATGCCCACTGCTACATAATCGTTAGCACATAAAATAGCCTCTGGAAATTCGTCCGGATGCTGTAACAGATCCCGTACGACCTGTTCGCCATCACGGATATTATAAATAGAAGAGTGATTCCAGTGTTGCAACACGGGCAGATTGTGCTCACTCATGATCTGTTCGTAGGCTCGTTGTCTACTATGGGTATTAATACTGCTCGGACGGCCAAAAGCATTGGCTATACGAGTATAGCCTTTTTGTATCAAATGTTTGAGCGCTAACATATATCCTTCATACTGATCCATAGCGACGGAGCGAATATCGGTATGCTCCATTCGTTGCCACGACACGATCGGGCCATATTTGCAATAGGTGCTCAAAAAATCAGTGTCATTCACGCAGGAAATGATGACCAGCGCATCGACTCTTTTTCTTTTTAAATCCTCAAAGGCTTGAAGCTCTTTCTTTTTGTCTTCTCCCGAAGTATAAATAATGGTTTGAAATTCATATTGGCCCGCTACTTCCACAAAGCTGTCCAGAAAAGCGAGAACAATTTCATTAATAGTTGAAGTAATGATACCGATCTGAAGCGTCTGACCCTTGGATAGAGAAATGGCATTTCGATTAGGAACATAATCTAATTCCTGCATGATTTTCAAAATTTTAGCTCTTGTTTCGTGACTAACATGGGGGGACTGATTTAATACTCTGGATACCGTAGCTTTGGAAAAGCCCGCCAGTTTTGCAATTTGATCAAGATTCGACATGGTGCTTCTCCTCACATAAGAAAAAAATAAATTCTTGACATGAAACGCGTTACAACGATTAGGATGCTTATGAAGGCATTACGTCTATTTTAAAGTATCTGTCAATGCATTTCAAAGGAGAACGGTTATCGTTAGGTATTGATTCATATTTGCAGCACTTGATGGGATGACTTGACCAAAGTAAAAATCTTAAATACGGAAAGAGGTTTTTATACTATGACGAAGACGCTAAAAGGGTTTCCGAAAAACTTCTTGTGGGGCGGGGCAACCGCAGCCAACCAATTGGAAGGTGCTTTTGACATAGATGGAAAAGGATTGTCCAGCGCAGACATGGTTGCCTATGTACCCAAAGCAGAGCGCAAGAACGATCACGCTATAGAGATTTCGTCCGAACGACTCGAAGACATTTTGGCAGGCAAAGTCAATGCACGTTTTCCAAAGCGTGAAGGTGTAGACTTTTACCACCATTACAAAGAAGATATTGCATTATTCGCTGAAATGGGCTTTAAAGTATTCCGTATGTCCATCCACTGGTCGCGGATTTTCCCGAATGGCTATGATGCCGAGCCAAATGAAGCAGGATTGCAATTCTACGACAATGTATTTGATGAGCTGCGAAAGTATAATATTGAGCCGCTGGTAACATTGTCACATTATGAAACACCGCTAGGTCTGACGCAGAAGTATAATGGCTGGCTGGGACGTGAAGTCATACAGCATTACGTAAATTATGCCGAAACGGTGTTTACACGCTATAAGGATAAAGTAAAATACTGGCTGACCTTTAATGAAATCAATGTAATGACCATGAGTCCGTTCACCGGTGGCGGTGTGGTTATTGACCGTGTAGAAAACAAACAACAAGCGATATATCAAGCATTGCATCATCAATTTGTAGCTAGTGCACTGGCGACCAGACGGGGACATGAGATCATCCCGGGCGCTCAGATCGGCTGTATGCTGGCACGTATTGAAAGCTATCCACATACGTGTAACCCAGAGGATATACTGAAAGCCCAGCATGAAAATCAGATGAACCTGTTCTTTACGGATGTGCATGCCCGTGGGGAATATTCTAACTACATGAATCGTTATTTTGAAGAAAATAATGTTGTAATACACACAGAACCAGGCGATGCCGAAATATTGAAAAATAATACGGTTGATTTTATCTCATTCAGCTACTATATGACCTTGACCGTATCTGCAGGTCCAGAAGGCCAAAAAGCAGCAGGAAACCTGATTGGTGGCGTGAAAAATCCGTATCTGCAGTCCTCCGACTGGGGCTGGCAGATCGATCCGATCGGCCTGCGTGTTACGCTGAATACGTTTTATGACCGCTATCAAAAGCCGCTGTTCATCGTGGAAAATGGTTTGGGTGCGTATGATAAGGTGGAAGAAGACGGCTCTGTGCATGACACGTATCGCATTGATTACTTGCGTCAGCATATTGCCCAAATGAAGGAAGCGATTGCCGACGGTGTTGATCTGATTGGTTACACCAGCTGGGGTCCTATCGACCTTGTGAGCATGTCTACTTCCGAAATGTCCAAGCGCTACGGATTTATTTACGTTGATCTGGATGATGACGGTAACGGAACGCTCAAACGCTCCAAAAAGGACTCATTTAACTGGTATAAAAATGTGATAGCAACCAATGGTGAAGAATTGTAATTCCATATCGTCTCGGGCGGGTATAGCAGAGGACATTCTAAGGATGCAATCTGCTGTACCCGCTTTTTCGATAGACACAATAATAATATTTCAGAGGGCTTCACAAACTTTTCACTTGTAATAAGCTGAAAGTTTTCTGTATAATGAATAAAAATTTCATATGTCTGGTTGATGTTTGCGGGAGATGGAACGAAGGTTCCGACCGAAGGGGCAAAACTCTCAGGTGCTTAGGCTGATTACAGCAACAAGCGGGGACCGTAAACGGACAGAACTCTGGAGAGACCCTTAATTGGGCGCCGAAGGTGCACCGCAGATAACATCTGCTTAAACTCTCAGGCAAAAGGACAGAGACGCGAATAACCTGTGACAGGGAATGCCCTAGGCTTTTTTATGAGCTATTGAGGTAGAAACCTGCACAAGATGGTTGTATTTTTTCGTGCCTTTAACCTCTCCAGGAGTCGAATCAGCGGATTTGACTCTTTTTTGTTTTCTAATATGCTGGAGGAGCGGGTTGAAATGAATTTGGTACATGTATTAGAGACGATTGACAGCTGGATATGGGGAGCACCGCTTCTTATTCTCGTAATGGGCACTGGGTTGTGGCTAACGATCCGTTTGAAGCTGCTCCAGGTTATTCGATTGCCTTTGGCGCTCAAGCTAATTGGTAAAGCGCCGGACGAAGGTAGTGGAGATGTAAGCAGCTTCGGAGCATTGAGCACGGCACTGGCAGCTACTGTAGGTACAGGAAGTATCGTCGGCGTGGCAACAGCAATCAAACTGGGTGGGCCCGGTTCATTATTCTGGATGCTGGTTGCAGCTTTTTTCGGGATGGCAACCAAATATGCGGAAGGATTATTATCCGTTAAATACCGTGTTAAAGACCGGAACGGACAATTTTCGGGTGGTCCGATGTATTATATTGAAAACGGACTTGGCCGCCGTTTCAAGCCGTTGGCGATGTTGTTTGCCTTTTCTGGTGTTCTTGTAGCCCTATTTGGAATCGGTACTTTTCCGCAAGTAAAGGCTATCGTTTCTTCGACGGAAAGTAGCTTTGGAGTGCCAACGGTAGTTACAGCGATCATTATTTCCGTGTTAACGGCTGTTGTTACGATTGGAGGACTCAAAAGTATTGCCAAGGTATCCACAAAGATTGTTCCATTCATGTCGGGGCTCTATATCGTAGTTTGCTTAATTGTACTCATTAAGTTTGCAGGAGAGCTTCCTCATGCGATTGCTTTAGTATTACAAGGGGCCTTCTCGACCACATCTGCAACGGGTGGATTTGCCGGAGCGACGATTATGTTGGCGATGCGAAGCGGAGTTGCCAGAGGTATTTTTGCTAATGAAGCCGGTTTGGGAAGTGCGCCAATTGCAGCAGCTGCTGCTAAGACGAAATGGCCTGCAGAACAAGGGCTGATATCCATGACAGGCGTATTTATTGATACAATGATTATTTGTAATCTGACGGGATTTACGTTGCTGGTTACGGGAATATGGAGTGGAAATGACGATGGAGGTCTGATGACCCAGCATGCGTTTTCCAGTGCCTTTCCGGCTGGTGCAGAGCTCGTGACGATTAGCCTTATTTTATTTGCGTTCACAACGATACTGGGCTGGAGTTACTACGGGGAACGTTGTGTTGAATATTTACTGGGTGTCAAATGGATTAAACCATACCGTTATTTGTTCATCGCACTTGTGGCAGGAGGTGCGTTCATCAAGTTGGAAGCCATTTGGCTGCTGGCAGATATCTTTAACGCAATGATGGCTTTCCCGAACCTGATTGCACTGCTCGGCTTATCAGGAATTGTAGTTGCGGAAACCCGAACCTATATGGATTCTCTGTATCCTAATAAGAAAAAGGGCATTCTTGCAGGTGCCAGTGTAGGGGCAGCTATTCAAGTAGAAGAAAAGGGACACACGGTTAATTCATAAATTCCAAAAGGGAGTGCCCTCAGCCATCACAGGCTTGAGGACACTCCCTTTTAAATGTTATAACGATGCACGCAAAATAGCTAAAATATCTTCTTGATTCAGCTTTTTATAATTACCAAAGCCTCCGTACTCCATTTCACGGGCTGCAATGTCCGCGATTTTTTCCAATTGCTCATCATTAATATTGTAATCGGCCAGCGTAGAAGGGGCACCGAGACTTGTCCAGAATGCACTAAGACGATCAATACCTTCCAAGGCGATTTCTCTATCTGTTTTACCTACGGTGTCTAAGTCAAACATGCTGAGCATCAGCCGCTTCATGCGTGCAGCATCCTGATCCACTGTATGTCTCATCCAGTTGGGAAACAGAATTGCCAGACCGCCAGCATGAGGAATATCATATACAGCGGATAATGCATGTTCAATCGTATGCGAAGCCCAATCCCCGAAGTAGCCCATTTGCAGTGTTCCGTTAAGAGCAATCGTTCCGGCATATAAAATCGTTTCACGATGCTCGTAGTTGTGCAAATCCTCCAGCAGTTTAGGTGCAGTTTCGATCACGGTTTGCAGCACGGAAAAGCACATACGATCTTGCAACGGTGTATTTTTAACATTGTGAAAATACTGTTCAAACACATGGCTCATCATATCCACCATGCCATATACCGTCTGATCACGTGGCACAGAGAAGGTGTTTTTTGGGTCCAGAATCGAAAATTTCGGATGCGTCACCGTGCTGCCCCATACGTATTTTTCGTTCGTTTCCCAGTTGGTGATAACAGAATCCGGATTCATTTCTGAACCGGTGGCGGCGAGTGTGAGGATGGTGCCGAATGGTAGAGCCTCGGTCGGCATGTGCTTTTTGTTGATAATATCCCACACATCGCCGTCATATTTAGCCCCTGCTGCGATGGCTTTGGTGCAATCAATAACGCTTCCGCCGCCTACTGCAAGTAAGAAGTCGATGTTTTCATTTCGGCAAATGTCGATGCCCTTCTTAACGGTGGACAAGCGCGGATTCGGCTCTACGCCGGACAATTCATGAATGTTAAGATGTAGCGGCTCTAACGCGTTTAATACTTGGTCATACAGACCATTTCGCTTGACACTTCCGCCTCCGTATATCAGTAAAATATTTTTGCCGTAATTCAGCAGCTCCTGCTGCAGTTCTTCAATTTGATTGTCTCCAAATATTAATTTGGTGGGGTTATAATATGTGAATTTGTTCATCTGGAAAGTTCCCCTCAGTTCATAGTTCATGTTCAAATCGTAAATCGCTTAACCTGATTGCCTGTTGGATACCTAACTTCATCATGTAAGCTATTTGAAATGACGATTAACTATTATACATGAAATGAATAAGGGAATTCAAGTAAATCTAATCTTTGACCGCTCCGGCGGCAAGATCGGAAATAAACTGGCGGCTAATGAAAAGAAACAAAATAATAAGTGGCAGTACAGCCAGCAGGGTGCCCGCAATGACCATCGCATAATCCGTATTGTAAATCCCGTTCAATTGTGACAGTGCAATCTGGAGCGTGAATTTACGCTCATCCGTTAAGACGATTAGCGGCCATAAATAATCATTCCAAGCTCCTATAAAGGTAAACGCGCCGAGAAAAGCGAACGCAGGACGTAGAATAGGCAGTGCTACATTCAAGTACAGTCGAAAAAAGCTGCATCCGTCCATCCGGCCCGCATCCAGCAGCTCCTTTGGGATGGATTCTTCCGCATATTGACGAATCCAGAAAATGCCGAAGGCATTAACCATCCCCGGGATGATAAGCGCTTTGAACGTACCTACCCATCCAAAGGAGGCCATCATGACAAAGGAGGGGACAAGCGAAAGTTGTGAAGGGACCATCATTGTAGCTAGCAGAACGATAAATAGCACTTTTTTGCCCGGAAAATCAAACTTGGCGAATGCAAAACCTGCCAGTGAATCGAAAAACAGAACCAATAGGGTAACAGAACTGGCTACAAAAAGGGTATTAAAAAAGGCTCCGGCAAAATTAATCTGCTGTAATACTCTCGTTATGTTATCCAAGAAGTGGCTGCCAAACCACAATTGCGGTGGAAAACGGTAGATGTCTGAAGTGGTACGAGTTGCCATGACGATCAGCCAGTAAAATGGAAACATCGACAGGATGATTCCCACCAACAATCCGGCATATAAAACAAAGGATTTTGCGCGTGTCTGCATCATGTTGTGAAGCTCCTTCCCATCGTTATTTTTTACCTTGAACGAGTTTCCAGTTTATGATGGAGAATAGAGCAATGATGAGGAACATGCCCCATCCGACGGCTGCACCATATCCAAAATAGTTGTTAATGAACGACTCGCGGTACAGGTATAAAACGATGGTCATGCCACTTGCCCCGGAACCGCCGTCATTACCGACCAGGACCTGTGGCTCGGTGAAGAGCTGCATACCGCCGATGGTGGACGTAATGACCGTAAACAGAATGACTGGGCGCAGCATGGGGATAGTGATGCGGAAAAAAGCTTGCGCTCCGGTTGCCCCGTCTATTTTGGCGGCCTCATACAGCACATGCGGAATACTCTGGAGTCCGGCCAAATAGATGATTGCGTTATAGCCCATCCATCTCCATACGACCATAGAAGAAATGGCAATTTGGATACCCCATGGCACATTCAACCATTGAACCATGGGTAGTCCCAAGAGTTGCAGAAGGTAGTTGAGAAATCCAAAATTGTTGGCAAATAAGGCACCAAATATGATGGCAACAGCCACAATAGACGTCACATTGGGCAGGAAGAATCCAACTCGCCATAAGGTGCGCATTTTCACAAAAGGGGCATAAAGCAGAAAGGCAATAATCAGTGCGAAGAATAGCATCGGAATCGTTGCATACACCCAGATCACAAAGGTGTTGCCTACAGCCTGCCAAAATTCATTGTCTGTCACAAGGTAGCGAAAATTGCCCCAGCCGTTGTAGGTCATGTCTCCGATCCCGTCCCATTTGTGAAACGCTAGATATAATGAAAAGCCAATCGGAAACAGTCCAAAGATGCCAAACAGCAGATAAAACGGCGAGATCGCAGCATAAACGACACGGTGCTTCCAGATTTCTCTCAGCATAATGTCCACACGCCTTTTTTGAATTTTGTTTTTTATCGCTGTAATTCCCGTTCGATTCGATCCATGGTTTCCGTCCATAATGCATCGGGATTGGCATCCTGCTTGGCGACATTAGCAAGGCGACGGGTCACAATGCCGTGGATGACAGGATAGCGCTCGCCGAAATAGCTGCTTTTCACATGACGTGCGGAAGTGGCAAAGATGAGTCCGGTGGCCTGACCACCAAAGAAAGGCTCGGGTGTCTCCATGATAGGATCGTCATAGACGCCGGGAGTGGACGGGAACAGTCCGATTTTGTGGTAGGCTTCCAGCTGGTGTTCCGGGTTTTGCAGCCAGGTCAGGACTTCAAAAGCTTCTTTGGGATGTTTGCTGGATTTGAGGATAGAAATGAAAGAACCACCCAGGTTGCCGTCTCCTCCAGGAGCACGGGCGACTCTCCATTTGCCCGCTGTATCCGGCGCGGCCTCTGTGAGAACTTGCTTCATCCAGATAGCCCCTACAAAAGAGGCAATTTTGCCGTTATTGACCGAAGCGTTCCATTCGGGAGTCCAGCCATCCGCATTGGCGAGCAGATGCTTCTTGTGGAAATCGACAGCGGTTTTCCAGCCCAGACGGATGTCAGGAGATTGATTGCCGATGTAGCTGCCATCCGGCTTGAAGTAAAGGTTTGTGTGCTGAGCGAGTACCTGATTGTAAACGTTTACAATATTATCAGCCAAAAATGAACGGCTTCCGAATTTCTGCTGAAGTTGTTCTCCGGCTGCCATGTAATCATCCCATGTGCGGATGGAGGCACTAACCTTTTCAGGCTCACTAGGCAAGCCTGCTTGTGCAAACAGATCACTTCGATAGAAGAGGGCGGTAGGCCCAGTATCCATGGGAAATGCAATCATTTTACCATCAGGAGTGATCCCTTGATTCCATTTCCATTCCAAATATTGATCCTTCAAGCGGTCTGCTCCGAGTTCCCTTAAGTCATAAAAACGATCCGCACTGGGGAACAGCTCCACCATCCAATCGTTCAGAGCTACGATGTCTGGTTCACCGGAACGAGCTGCGAGCGTTGTCTTCAGTTTGGCTTTGAAGTCACCGCCTATTTTTTGAGTTTTTAATTCAATGTTGGGAAATTGTTTTTCCGCCTGGGCGAGTAGTTCATCGTCAATGGAACGGTTCCAGTACCACAATGTAAGCGTTATCTTTTTTCTGTTTGACAAATTAGTTTCAGATGATTGACTTTCAGAGGACGAGGGTTCACTACAAGCACTGAACATCGTGAGAAAAGCAAGACATAATACCAGCCATTGTACTGTCTTCACATCATTTCCCTCCTTGCTGTCTGAGATAATCTGCCTGCTAAACAAGTTGTAAATGGTTTAGCTCCATCATATGAAGCTGTTACCCATTTATGTGCATTGCCTTAACCAAAAACAAAAAATTTGAAACGTTTATTACTAAAAAAAAGCACGCGCGTCTGTTATATGAAGAACGCACGTGTTTAAGTTAGGGATTCAGCTATGACATCAGCCGCTGTATTTCATCTTTCAGAATTTCGGACCGAGTCCCGAAAATAACCTGCAGGGTACCATTACCAAGCCTGATGATTCCCGACGCTCCGAGCTGCTTGAGAGCTTGATCGTTAACCGCTTTGTCGTCTTTGACGACAAGACGCAGCCGCGTGATGCAGGCATCAATGCTTTGGATATTGTCTGAACCGCCGAGATAGGTTAGTATTCTGCCTGCCTGACTGGACTGAGTGTTGGATGTGGTGCTTGCCTTTCCATTGGGTACAGATTCGTTAGCCTCAGACAGGAGACTGTCTTCTACATCGTCTTCACGCCCAGGAGTTTTTAGGTTGAATTTGAGAATGATAAATCGGAACAGAAAGTAATAGATGAGGGCGAAGACAAGTCCGACCGGGATCATTCGCAACGGATGGGTGGAGAGTTTCATATTGACCAGATAGTCAATGAGTCCTGCTGAAAAAGAAAAGCCAAGTTTGACATCCAGTAGGTATACGACCAGGCCACTCAGGCCTGTCAGCAGAGCATGAACGCCGTAAAGCAATGGTGCAATGAACATAAACGAAAATTCGAGGGGCTCGGTAATTCCGGTCAGGAACGATGCCAGCGCAGAACCGATGAAGATGGAAGCGACGGCTTTACGTTTTTCCGGTTTGGCGGTATGGATGAATGCGAGGGCTGCTGCTGGCAGCGCGAACATCATAATGGGGAAAAAGCCGGACATGAATATACCCGCCGATGTATCGCCTGCAAAAAAACGCGTCAGGTCACCATGAACGACCTCACCGGCAGCATTGGTGTAGTCACCAATTTGAAACCATGCGATCGAGTTCAACACATGATGCAAACCGAGCGGGATCAGCAGCCGATTGGCAATCATGAATACCATTGATCCGATTCCGCCAAAGCCGACAATCCAGTTGCCGAAGACTGCAATCCCATCTTGTATCGGACTCCAGATCATGCCGAGCAGAATGGCCAGAATCATGGTCGTAAAGGCGGTGATCATGGGGACAAAGCGTTTGCCTGAGAAGAAGCCAAGCCAATCCGGGAGCTGAATATTATGATATTTTTTAAACAGAAAAGCAGACCATCCACCGATAAAAATACCCCCCAATACGCCCATGTCCAGCTTGACGTCGTCTGGAATATATGCAAATATACCCGGCACTGCCGCCAAAATACGGGTCAGCACCATATAGGCAATGACTGCCGATAATGCGGCTACTGCGTCGCCTGCCAGACCAATGGCAACACCAATGGAGAAAATGAGCGCAAGGTTACCGAAGATGGCCCCCGCCCCCTCGTTCAGAAAAGGAGTGATATAATGATTCAGAAATCCGCCAACTCCGGGACCAAGTGGTATATCCGTTTCATAATTAATCAGAGCTAATCCTTGCAAGATCCCTGCAGCGGGTAGAGTGGCTACTGGAAGCATTAACGACTTGCCGATTTTTTGCAGAAATTTCAGCATAACATTCTTCCCTTCTTCATCGAGTTTGGGAGTGTCGTATTCATCCTGAAATCCTCACATTAAACCATTTTTTCACATCATAAATCGGAGAATCTAACATGGTCAACGATTATTTTAAGCTATGAAGAAACGTAAATCCGCAGTTGACATCGCTTACATGCTTATATAGTATCAAATTTAAGTTAATAATCGTGACGGAGACAAGAGAGCCACGCAGACATCCCATGGTACAGCACAGGGTTGGTTTGTGATGGCTTTTCTTTTTTTGTGCGATGAAAACGATCAAAATCGGATGATCTATTGAGGAGGTAGGTTGTATGTCGCCATACGCAGCCGAATTCATAGGGACAATGATTCTTATTGCCCTAGGTGGCGGAGTGTGCGCAGGGGTGTCCCTGAAAAAGTCATTTGCCCACGCTTCCGGCTGGATTGTGGTCGGAATGGGTTGGGGGCTCGCGGTAGCTATTGCGGTGTATGCAGTGGGTCAAATCAGCGGAGCGCATTTGAATCCGGCAGTTACACTGGCGTTGGCATTTCAGGGTAGTTTTCCATGGCAAGATGTTCCCGGCTATATTGTGGCTCAGCTTCTCGGGGCCATGGCGGGTGCAGTGATCGTTATTTTGCATTATTGGCCCCACTGGAAAGAGACGGAGGACACAGCAGCCAAACTCAGTGTATTCGCGACAGGACCAGCTATTGATCATCCGTTTGGAAACGTGCTTAGTGAAATGATAGGTACTTTCATCTTTGTTCTTGCTTTACTGTCGTTTGGCGCCAATTCATTTACAGACGGCCTGAAACCGTTGATTGTTGGTTTTTTAGTTGTCAGTATCGGTTTATCCCTTGGAGGCACAACGGGCTATGCCATCAATCCAGCGAGGGATTTTGGGCCGCGTCTGATGCATTATTTACTACCGATTCCCGGTAAGGGGGCGTCCAACTGGAAATATGCATGGGTGCCCGTTATAGGACCGCTATTGGGGGGATCTTTCGCAGGGCCATTTTATCAGGCCGTTTTTAAGGGGAGTGTGACTCCGGCTTTTTGGATTTTACTAGGGATCATCGTGATTGTACTCTTGATTACCTTCCGTATGAGTCGAACTTATAAAAATCATAAAATGGATCACAAACTTACAGCGTAAAAACGATGGATTTACACGGGGAGAGATGAACAATGGGAAAATATATTTTGTCACTAGATCAGGGAACGACAAGCTCAAGAGCAATTTTGTTCAATAGCGAAGGAGATGTAGTGTACTCGGCTCAGCGAGAATTTCCGCAGTATTTTCCTCATCCCGGCTGGGTAGAGCAGAATGCGAATGAAATCTGGAGCTCTATTCTCGGGGTCATTGCCTCCTGTCTTTCCGAATCCGGTGTAAAAGCAAATCAAGTGGCTGCCATCGGCATTACCAATCAGCGAGAATCGGTGGCTGTATGGGACAAAAATACAGGAGTGCCCGTGTATAACGTACTCGTATGGCAATCACGCCAAACCTCGGACATCTGTGAAGAATTGAAGCGGCAAGGGCACGAGGAGCTTTTTCACAGCAAAACAGGGCTGTTGATCGACCCGTATTTTTCAGGCACTAAAGTAAAGTGGATACTGGACCATGTGGAGGGCGCGCGGGAAAAGGCGGAACGAGGTGACCTGTTATTCGGTACGATTGACTCGTGGCTGATCTGGAAACTATCCGGCGGAACGGCACATGTAACGGACTACTCCAATGCAGCCAGGACGCTGATGTACAACATTTATGAACTAAAGTGGGACGAAGAGCTGCTGGACATTCTGGGTGTTCCGAAAATCATGCTACCTGAGGTAAGACCTTCTTCCGAGGTATATGCGCACACTGTGGATTATCATTTCTTTGGTCAGAATGTACCGATCGCCGGTGCAGCAGGTGACCAGCAGGCAGCCTTGTTTGGTCAGGCATGTTACGAAAAAGGGATGATCAAAAACACTTACGGCACAGGCTGCTTCATGCTGATGAATACGGGGGATCAACCAGTGGAATCCAAGCACGGCCTGATTACGACCATCGCTTGGGGACTGGAGGAAGGCAAAGTGCAATACGCACTCGAGGGGAGTGTGTTTGTAGCGGGGTCGGCGATCCAGTGGCTGCGAGACGGGCTACGTATGTTCCGTGAAGCGAAGGACAGTGAACCTTATGCCGCCCGTGTTTCGTCTACGGAAGGAGTGTATCTTGTACCCGCTTTTGTCGGACTGGGCAGCCCCTACTGGGATAGCGAGGTGCGCGGAGCGATGTTCGGTTTGACACGCGGGACCACGAAGGAGCATTTTATCCGCGCCACATTGGAGTCACTCGCTTATCAGACCAAGGATGTGCTTACAGCCATGGAGATTGATTCAGGTATTGCAGTGAAATTGCTGCGGGTGGATGGAGGAGCTGTATTGAACAATTTTCTGATGCAATTCCAGAGCGATATTTTGGATGCAACAGTGGAGCGGCCAGTTATCCATGAGACGACGGCACTGGGGGCTGCATGTCTGGCAGGTTTGGCTATTGGATATTGGAAGAGTACGGATGAACTTCGCAAGCGGGTGAGAGTGGAAACCTCTTTTGCCCCGAATATGGATGAAGCAACACGTGAAAGCTTGTATGAAGGCTGGAAAAAGGCCGTGAATGCGACGATGGCCTACAAGTAATAGATAAGCGATGGGTCTATGAATATTAAACTGCAAAAAGATGACTTCTGAATTTATCAGGAGTCATCTTTTTTAAGGCATATGCTAACTCTTGACCTTCGTATGGTTCCAATGTTGCCGGGCTCCGCAGGAGCTACGAATGACTAGTTCCGGCTCTACTTTAATACATTTCGTATCCATTTGTTTATTCATCAGGTCAAACAGCACCATAGCGGCTAGACGGCCTATTTTTTGCTTGTCTTGTTTTACAGTCGTCAGTGGAGGTTCGGTATAACGACAGGCTTCTATATCATCACATCCCACTACAGCAATATCCTCGGGTACCCTCAAGCCGCTTTCCTTGAAAGCACGTATGGCACCAAAAGCAAGCAGGTCGGTCGCCGCAAAAATAGCTTTTGGTAAATTTCCTTGCTGTATCCACGCCTTCGCGACCTGGTATCCATCTTCTGCCGCGTAGTCCTTACCATACACGACCCATTCAGGTCTAACGTCAAGACTAAACCGTTTTAGTGAGGCGATAAAGGCTTCCTCTCTCTCTTTAATAACCAAAGAGGGGCGTTCAATGCCCATAAAACCCATTTCGCGGTATCCATTCATGTAAAAATGCTCAACAACCTTCATTGAAATCTTCTGATTGTCGGACATGATATAGCAGGAACTAGCTCCGGTTAGCTCAATATCGACACCGATGCAGGGGATAGGGCTGGCATCGAGATCAAAAACACTCTTCTCCACCTCATCTCCAGCAATAATAATGCACCCGTCCACTGAAAAATATTTCGAGCGAGCCAAATAGTCCTCTCCATTATCCAGAAATTTCTCATTTGAGAAAAATAGCAGATCGTAACCGAGCAAGCCAATCTGTTTTTTGAAGACATTAATGATATCTACAAAAAAAGGATGACTAAAATCAACATTCAGCTTGCCGGCAAATATAACGCCTACCAGATTAGATTTTTTGGTAGCAAGCGTTTTAGCCGAGGAGGAGGGTCTATAGCCTGTTTCCTCCATGATTTTAAGTACCCGCTGTCGGGTTTCCTCACTGATGTCTGTGTAATTGTTAATGATTTTCGAAACCGTTGCCACTGAAACGCCTGCCATGCTAGCTATTGTTTTTATATTCATGGAATCCTCCGTAACTAAACTGATTTAGTTAAATTGACTTTTCTTTTCAAACTTAATGATTACTCGTATTCTATGCTACCTCATAGAAGTGAGTCAACCGTGTAAATAAAGGATGTTTCCTAATATTTTAAGGAGTAATAACGGTGATTTATGTTTTATTTGATAATTTACAACTCTCTATTTACAAATACAGGCTATCCGATACATAATAGTAGCTGTAATTAACTAAACCGCTTTCGTAAAAGTAAATGCATTTATTCTAAGAGTATAGGGGGAATTTTGCAATGCTGAAAAAGTGTTTTTCCTGATATCCATGTATCTCCCGAATCCGCTGATTCCGCAATTTGCTCTCATTAATAGCCTGGGACTTTACAATACCCAGCTTGGTTTTATTTTGCTGAAAACAACAGGTACCGGCATCGCTTTTCTGATGTTTGTGGGGTATATCAAGTCTGTCTCCCGAGAGCTGGATGAAGCGGCTGCCATGGACGGGTGCGGATATTCACGATATTTGTTTACGATTCTTGTCCCGCTGATGAAGCCGGTGTTGGCAACAGGCATTATTTTGACAGCTATAGGGGCGTGGAATGACATTATAGGTCCTACTATTTATTTGTCTGATCCTGCTTATCAGCCAGTGACCAAGGGATTGTTCTCCTTTTACGGACAATACATGAACAACTGGCCGCTGCTCGCTTGCGGCATTCTGATTGTTACACTACCGCTCGTTATTTTGTATATTTTCCTCCAGCGCTTTATTGTCGGCGGTGCAATGGCCGGAGCTGTGAAGTCTTGATTCCTGAAAGGATGATACCGAGTATGAGTGAGAATACCTATACATTCCCCACCGCGTTTATGTGGGGAACTTCGACCTCTTCTTATCAAATTGAAGGTGGCGTGGATGAGGAAGGAAGAGCGCCTTCTATTTGGGATACTTTCTGTCGAGCACCTGGAAAGGTGATAGGAGGGGACTGCGGAGATGTGGCTTGTGACCATTTTCACCGCTTTAAGGAAGACGTGCAATTAATGAAGCAACTTGGCTTTTTACATTACCGTTTTTCCGTGGCCTGGCCGCGCATTATTCCCGCACCCGGCGTGGTTAACGAACAGGGGTTGCTCTTCTATGAGCGTCTGCTGGATGAGATTGAGTCGGCCGGGCTAATTCCAATGCTGACGCTGTATCATTGGGATCTACCGCAGTGGATTGAGGACGAAGGCGGTTGGACGCAGCGAGAGATTATCCAACATTTTAAAACGTATGCTTCTGTAATCATGGATCGATTTGGACAGCGTATAAGCTGGTGGAATACGATAAATGAGCCCTACTGCGCCTCTATTTTGGGCTATGGCACAGGAGAGCATGCCCCCGGCCATGAGAACTGGAGGGAAGCCTTTACTGCCGCTCATCATATTCTGATGTGTCACGGGATAGCCATGAACTTACACAAGGAAAAGGGCCTGACGGGCAACATCGGTATTACGCTGAACATGGAGCATGTCGATGCAGCCTCTGAACACCCCGAAGATGTAGCCGCTGCTGTCCGGCGGGATGGTTTTATTAATCGATGGTTTGCCGAACCATTGTTTAACGGGAAATACCCTGAGGATATGGTGGAATGGTACGGGGCGCACTTGAATGGATTGGATTTTGTACAGCCTGGTGATATGGAGCTGATTCAGCAGCCAGGGGATTTTTTGGGCATCAACTACTACGCCCGCAGTATCATTCGAGCGACTACAGACGCTTCGTTGCTTCAGGTCGAGCAGGTTTCCATAGAGGAACCGGTAACGGATATGGGATGGGAGATTCACCCTGAATCCTTTTATAAGCTGCTAACGCGGATTGAGAAGGATTTTTCCAAGGGATTACCCATCCTGATTACGGAAAACGGAGCAGCGATGAAGGACGAACTGGTGAATGGAAAGATTGAGGACATTGGACGTCAGTATTACATTGAGGAACATTTAAAGGCATGCCATCGCTTTATTGGGGAGGGAGGTCAGCTTAAGGGCTATTTTGTCTGGTCATTCCTCGATAACTTTGAATGGGCCTGGGGATACAGCAAACGTTTTGGTATTATACACATCAATTACGACACGCAGGAACGGACACCCAAACAAAGTGCGCTGTGGTTCAAGCAAGTGATGGCGAATAACGGGTTTTAAATAGAAAAGGGGTGCACGATAAATACGGCACTGACCTTCCCGGATCGCTTTATCCAAACACGCGTCGAAGACTTGGTTTCACAGCAGCCTGTGACGACGAATAAAGTGCCTTGTGGGTTTAGCGGCTACACAGCACGACTGGCGGCAGGTACTGCCGTCAATCACTGTACGATCATCGGGTATGTGAATGATATTCACTCTATCAATAACGGATTACGGAAATCGCAACCATGCCTTATATCGAGCGGAAGCCGGAGGAAGCCAAAGCGTTGATCGAAGAGTTGACGGATGAAATGGCAACGCGGACATCCATTCCGTTATTTGACGAATACTGCCGTCAGAACTATCTGGATAACCTGTTACGTGGTGGTTATCCATTGCTGCTGGACAACGGCACTGAGCAACCGTTTGTATATCATGTATTTTCACGCAAGCATGGGGATCTGGAGCGGGACTATAATTTCTTTAAGCTCCAGGCGGGATATTATTCTCAAGGAAATGGTAATTTTCGCGATGCAAACCAGAACCGGAGAAATGATGTGTGGTTTAACCCCGGCATAGGAGATTTCAATATCCGTTTGTTTATGAGCCTGATTCAGCCGGACGGCTATAATCCGCTTGTTGTAAAGGGGTGTAGCTTTCAAATACGAGAGCTGGAACCGTTGCTGGGACAGGTGGAGGTGGCAGATCATTCGTCTTTGCGTGCTTTTTTCCAATTGTCGTTCACCCCGGGTGAGCTAAACATATCATTCATGACAACATCGCGCTAAAGCAAACGGTTGAGACGTTTGTAACCGAAGCTCTCAAGCATTCCGAACAATGCTATGAGGCTGATTTTGGTGAAGGTTTCTGGATCGACCATTGGACATATAACATGGATCTAATCGAAAGTTATCTAAGTATCTATCCAGACAAACAAGAGGAACTCTTGCTCGCGACCCGAGAGTACATGTATTACGACAGTCCGGCATGGGTACAGCCACGTCGAAACAAATGCGTGCAGATGAAGGACGGACGTATCTGTCAGTACGGGGCGGTCGTAGAGAGCAAGGAGAAAGAAGCTCAGCTGCACGCCCGGGATCGCGATGTTCATTGGGTTCGAACCGAACATGGAAGCGGAGAGATTTATAAGTCAAATTTATATGAAAAGCTGCTGTCATTAGCAGCCATCAAGCTGTCCACGCTGGACCCAGAGGGCTTGGGAATTGAGATGGAGGCGGGCAAGCCGGGATGGAATGATTCCATGAACGGACTTCCGGGGCTGTTTGCTTCTGGATTCAGTGAACTGTGTGAATTACAGCGACTTGTAAGATTTTTAATACATGCACAGGTGAAGCTTTCGGGCGATTCTGTGCTACGGTTGCCGCGAGAAGTTGCTAAGTTGATCCAACAGCTGAAGCTCGCAATGGAGGAATACTACCACGATTCGGATGAGGCTGATTGCAGGGATGAAAGTAAGGATTACAGCTTCTGGTCACGGATTTCGGATGCTAGAGAAGCGTATCGCGAAACGGTTCGTTTTGGATTGAAGGGGCAGAAACACCATTAGCGTTTGAAGATGTACTGGTGTTTTTGGGCCAAGCTGAACGTAAACTCCAACAGGGGATGGATAAGGCTCTGCTTATCGGTGAGGGGATATACCCAACCTTCTTTTATTATGAAGCCAGAGAATTCGAGGTACAGGAGGATGACTGCGGGGGCAAGCTCGTAAACATACATTCCTTCGAACGTAAGGATACACCATATTTTCTAGAGGGACCGACCCGGGCTATGAAAGTGGTTGGCGACATTGTAAATGGGCAGGAGCTATATCGGCAAATCAGGCAGAGTGGGCTTTACGACAGGAAGCTGGGCATGTATAAGGTGAATGAAAGTCTGGCGGGGCAGCCGTTTGAACTCGGTCGTTCCACAGCTTTTACGCCGGGTTGGCTGGAAAATGAATCTATATTTATGCATATGGAATTTAAATATTTACTTGAATGCTTAAGAGCGGGTCTATACACTGAATTTTTTTCAGACATTAAAAAAGCGTTTCCGCCTTTTATGGACCCAGAGGTCTACGGAAGAAGCACGCTGGAGAACAGCTCCTTTATTGCTAGTATTGCTAATCCTGATGCAAGTTTGCATGGAACGGGATATATTGCGAGGCTGAGCGGATCTACGGCAGAATTTATTCATATGTGGTTATGGATGATGACGGGCGGGCAGCCGTTTGGCTATGATCATAGGGGACTATCCTTGAGGCTGAAGCCCAAGCTGCCAGGCTGGCTGTTCACAGCTACAGGTGAGCTATCTTTCTGTTTTCTCGGAAGCTGCCAGGTGACTTATTTTAATACGGATCGTAAGGATACTTATGCACCGGAATGCAGAGTGACCCAATATGTACTGCATTACGTCAGTGGCGAAAAGAAGACGATATGCCAGGCTGTATTAGATCAAAAAGAAGCGCAAGATGTGAGAGATCGGTTGATTTCCCGTATCGAGGTATATTTGGGGACATAGCTCCATTAATTAAAGCCGTCATGCTGCCATAACAGAGCATAACGGCTTTTTAAGATTTCATAAATCCTGTGTCAGGGCAGGGGGGACCTATGCTGAAATATCTTGCAAATCCAATATCACAGGGCAGTGGTCACTGCCTGTAATATGACAATCAATGCTCGCATCCATCAATAGCGGACGAAGTCTCTCCGAGACGAGGAAGTAATCAATCCGCCAGCCAATATTCCGTTCTCTCACCTTCGGCATGTAGGACCACCAGGAATAAACATCCGTCCGGTCAGGATAAAAGGATCTGAAGGTATCTATAAATCCGGCGTCTAGTAGCTGTGACATGCGTTCCCGTTCCTCAGGCGTGAATCCGGCATTTCCGTAGTTAGCTTTGGCATTTTTGAGGTCGATCTCCTGATGAGCTACGTTCAAATCTCCACAAATGATGACAGGCTTCAAAGCATCCAGTTGTTGCAGGTAGCTGCGAAAACGGTCTTCCCATTCCAGTCTGTAGGGCAGTCGGGATAAGTCCCGTTTGGTATTCGGTGTGTACACATTGACGAGATAAAATTTTTCGAATTCCAGAGTAATGGTTCGGCCCTCTGGTTCTTCGTTTTCCTCAAGTCCATAATGCACAGAGAGCGGCTTGATTTTGGTGAAAATAGCCGTGCCGGAATATCCTTTTTTCTCAGCGTAATTCCAGTATTGTGTGTATTCCTCCATGTTCTCCATGAGGATTTGGCCTTCTTGAAGCTTCGTTTCCTGTACGCAAAAAATATCGGCATTTGTTTCTTTTAGATAAGCATAAAACCCTTTGGTCACACAGGCTCTTAAGCCGTTTACATTCCAAGATATTAATTTCATTTGATTAATCTCCTTGCTAATTCACGCAGTCAAGCGATGTAATTTGATATCCTTTGTTGACATAAGCTTATAAAATCTTCTATCTGGACTTCATAGGCTTTTTATCAAAATGGTCCTGAAATGGTGCAACATGATAGATGATAGCAATTTCTGCGTTTTTTTGAAAGAGTAGAGACTTGAAACCAGCGCCTAAAGTAGTGATGGGCAGACTAATCTTTCTACATTATTTATAATGAAAAAGGCTCCCTTGCGGAAGCTATTTTTGGTGTAATTTATCAAGAGAGATACTCTCCCTATGGTCGGCTGCGAAGTATAGGCTAACGATACCGATGACCCGACGTTCCCCCGTGGTTTATCTCATGAGAACAAAAAAAGCCTCCATTATGGAGGCTTCTTGTTATGACGTCCCAGGAGGGATTCGAACCCCCGACCGACGGCTTAGAAGGCCGTTGCTCTATCCAGCTGAGCTACTGGGACATAAAATTCAAGCGAATATTAATATATCATATGGATAAAAGAAATTCAAGTCTTATTTTGCATATATCGCTTATTTAGGCTTTATACAGCATAAATTCTGAGTAGACGTAGTTTTTTTTGCCTTATAAAAGGGTATGTTAGAATACAGGTGAATATGTGTAAGACGAGTGGTTGGACTTCGGCTACTGTTTCTCATATAATCTACAAATACTTGAGCTTGCGAAGGAGAGGGGGTGCCTTGAATAAAGGACTCCAAGGTGACGACAAAAGAAAATAATATTGTATTGTTTCCGAAGACACTGGACTATTATCAAATTCAACTTACTGTAATGCTTGAAAACGAACGTTACGGAGAGGCGATGGCGATGCTGCGTTTTTTAATGCAGTGTCAGGGACAGGAGCAGAAGCAATACGATGAATGGAACGCTCTATTACAATGGCTGGAAGCTGCATTTCCACAGTACGCTGACAGCGGGGCGGTAACGGACGCTGTGGAAGAAGAGGTCAGTGAAGTAGAGTTAGCTCGCCGTCATGCACGCTTTAAGCAGGAGCAGGATGCAGGCTACGGCAACAAGCTGTTGCGGATGGCTATGGATGAACCCTTATCCGAACAGACGATTTTAGCGTTGGAGCAGTTGTCCTATCTGGAACTGCCAGAAATCGACGATGCCTTGCTTCGCTGGATTACGGAACGGGAAATCCATCCTTTACTTCAATTCCGTGTTCTACAGACAATGCGACGACGTGGAATGGAAGGGACGATAGAAATCAGACGGGGTGATGAACAAGCGGAAATCGACATTGAAACGGTTCCGTTACAGCCAGGTGATTTCCCAGAATCGATTATGCGTATTTTGGAACGGGTGGCCGATCAGACTGAGGTACACGAGCCTACACTATTCTATTTTGCACAGGAGCTGTGGTCACAGTTTGTGATGGCAGTATACGGTACGAAAGATTATAGATCAATGTTGGTGGAAGAGGACGGAATGCCGGATATTTGGGCTGCAGCACTCCATCAGACGGTTTCGGAAAGTTTGAACGGAAATAATAATGAGGAAGAAACCCGTGCTATATATGGTATTACAGATGCGCTGCGCTTCCGTTTTGAGCAGGCGTATCGGTCGATGCGACTATTCGTAGCGGCGGGAATGAACACTCCTTAATGACCGGAAACGTTTACCTGTGAAGCATTCAAAGGGCTGCTCTTGAAAAAGACAGTAATGTTAGATATACTATAGTGGTTATTTTGTGTGCGTTGATTGTAATGAAAACTAAGTGAAGATTTTGTTGGAGGGGAAAGCATAAAATGAAAGCAACTTGGGAGAAAATAGAGAAGAACCTTGGGGTTCTTGAAGTTGAGGTTGACGCGGATCGTGTAGCCGCTGCACTCGACAAAGCTTTTAATAAAGTGGCAAAACAAGTAAGTGTACCAGGATTCCGTAAAGGTAAAGTACCACGTCCTATCTTTGAAAAACGCTATGGTATTGAAAGTCTGTACCAGGATGCAATTGACATCCTGTTGCCAGAAGCTTACAGCCAAGCTGTAGAGCAAACAGACATCTTCCCGGTTGACAGCCCTGACGTTGAAATTGATCAATTTGCTAAAGGCGAATCTTTCAAATTCAAAGCAAAGGTTACTGTTAAACCTGAAGTGACTTTGGGCGATTACAAAGGCGTAGAAGTGCCTGTAAGCAAACTCGAAGTAAGCGACGAAGAACTGGCTCAAGAACTGGAGCGCCTGCAACAACGTCATGCTGAATTGGTTGTCGTTGATGAAGATGCTGCTCAATCCGGTGATACAGCTATTATTGACTTCGACGGTTCCGTGGATGGTGTACCATTCGAAGGCGGACAAGCTGAGAAGTATTCTTTGGAACTGGGCTCTAACACATTTATCCCTGGTTTTGAAGAGCAAGTGGTTGGTTTGCACACTGGCGATTCCAAGGACGTTGAAGTAACGTTCCCTGAGAACTACCATTCTGCTGACCTCGCTGGCAAACAAGCGGTATTCAAAGTGAAAGTTCACGAACTGAAACGCAAAGTTCTTCCTGAACTGGACGATGAATTTGCTAAAGATGTAAGCGAATTTGATACACTGGCTGAATTCAAGGAAGACTTGAAAAAGCAATTGTTGGATCGTAAGGAAAACGAAGCTAAAGCAGCCCGCGAGGGTGCTGTAGTGGAGAAAGTTGCTGAGAATGCAACAATCGACATTCCTGAAGCAATGGTGAAGAGCGAAGTGCAAAACATGGTTCGCGATTTCGACAACCGTTTGCGTAGCCAAGGTATGAACCTTGAAATGTTCCTCGGATTCTCTGGTCAAAGCAAGGAAGACCTGGAAGAGCAAATGAAAGCTGATGCTGAGAAGCGCGTACGTAACAACCTCGTGCTGGAGCAAGTGGCTAAAGCAGAAAACATCGAAGTTTCCGAAGCGGAAATTGATGAAGAACTGAAAAACATGGCTGAAGCTTACAAACGTTCAGTTGAGGAAATCCGCAGCATTCTGGAAGGTAACGGCTCGTTCGCTAACCTGAAAGAAGAAATTTCACTGCGCAAAACGATTGCTTTGTTGGTGGAAAACAGCAAAGAAGTAGAAGCGCCAGTTGAAGCTGCTGAATAATTCAGACGATAAAATATACGGAGTATGCTGTAACAAGCTGCAACGTAGCAATTAGATAGGGATAAGGCACGTAGTGAAAGTTACGTGCCTTATTTTTACCTTTGGTAACCCAAATTTTAGTCGTTTATGGAAAGTGCTGTGAGTCGTGTTTTTTGTTTTACATAAGTCACTACCGTATATTTGCACATACATACGAAACATGGTTAAATATGAGAAGGTCTCGGCAGAGTGTACTGTAAACAGCCCGCACTGCATATATGAGCGCATGCAAATATGACACGAGACTCTGAACATGTTAAAATATTTTGTAAGGTGTTCACGTTTCATGCTTGCTGCTTCCGTTTTAATGGGACATAAGGAAGCGGATGAATACAGGTGTTCATTTTAATAAAGAAAAGAGGTTGGTCGTGATGAGTCTCGTCCCTATGGTTGTGGAACAAACGAATCGAGGAGAACGATCTTACGATATTTACTCGCGGTTGCTTAAGGATCGTATTATTTTCCTAAGTGGCCCGATTGATGACGATGTCGCCAATCTCGTCATTGCACAGTTATTGTTCCTTTCTGCGGAAGATCCAGAGAAGGATATTAATTTGTACATTAACTCGCCAGGCGGTTCTGTAACTGCGGGCATGGGTATATATGATACAATGCAATTCATTAAGCCGGACGTATCGACGATCTGTGTAGGCATGGCTGCAAGTATGGGTTCGTTGCTGCTCACAGCGGGTGCGCCAGGCAAGAGATACGCGCTTACCAACAGTGAAGTCATGATCCATCAGCCGCTCGGTGGCATTCAAGGGCAAGCCTCCGATATGCTGATTCATGCGGACTGGATTATCAAAACACGTGCTAAGCTGAATCAAATCTATGTAGAGCGTACGGGTCAGCCCCTCGAAAAAATCGAACGTGATACTGACCGGGATTTCTTCATGGAAGCGGAAGAGGCAAAAGCATACGGTATCATTGACCAGGTGCTGTCTAAACCGATTAATCTGTAAAGGGGTGGCTCTATGTTTAAATTTAATGATGAAAAAGGACAATTGAAATGTTCTTTCTGCGGTAAATCTCAGGATCAGGTTCGCAAGCTTGTCGCTGGACCGGGCGTATATATATGTGACGAATGCATTGAGTTGTGCACGGAGATTGTAGAAGAGGAATTGGGTCATGAAGAAGAAGTAGATCTGAAAGACATTCCGAAACCAATGCAAATCCGTGACATTCTGGACCAATATGTCATTGGTCAGGATCAAGCGAAAAAATCGTTGTCTGTAGCGGTATATAATCACTACAAACGTATTAATACTCAAAACAAAATTGATGATGTGGAACTGCAAAAAAGTAACATTTTGATGCTTGGACCTACTGGTTCGGGTAAAACGTTGCTTGCGCAAACCATGGCTAAAATTTTGAACGTTCCTTTTGCTATCGCAGATGCCACTTCCCTTACGGAAGCAGGTTATGTGGGTGAAGACGTTGAAAATATTTTGCTGAAACTGATTCAAGCTGCCGATTATGATGTGGAAAAAGCCGAACGTGGCATTATCTACATTGACGAAATTGATAAAGTAGCCCGCAAATCCGAAAACCCGTCCATTACGCGTGACGTATCGGGTGAAGGTGTACAGCAGGCGTTGCTTAAGATTTTGGAAGGCACAGTTGCTTCTGTACCTCCGCAAGGCGGTCGCAAGCATCCACATCAAGAGTTCATTCAAATCGACACCACGAATATCCTGTTCATTTGCGGTGGTGCCTTTGATGGTCTGGAGCAAATGATCAAACGCCGTATCGGTAAAAAGGTTATCGGCTTCAACGCTACTAGCGAACAAAAAGATCTGAAACCAGGCGAATATACTTCAATGGTATTGCCTGAGGATCTTTTGAAATTCGGCCTGATTCCGGAATTTGTAGGACGCTTGCCAGTAATTTCTACGCTGGAGCCGCTTGATGAGAACACATTAGTTCGTATTCTGTCCGAACCGAAAAATGCGTTAACCAAGCAATACCAGAAGCTGCTTGAACTGGATAATGTGCAACTGGAGTTTAAGCAAGATGCTCTGGAAGCCATTGCTCGTGAAGCGATCAAGCGTAACACGGGTGCCCGTGGCCTTCGTGCGATCATCGAAGGTATTATGCTGGACGTAATGTATGAGGTTCCTTCCCGTGAGGATGTGACTACTTGCGTCATCAATGAGCAGGTTGTAAAAGACAAAATTGCACCGGAACTCGGTGGTACAGATAAGGATAAAAAACAAGAAGAGAGCGCCTAAGGATTGATACTTCGCGATCTCTAAAACATGAGAAGCCGGATCTCCACTTCACTAAACCTGTATGAGGTTTTAAGGGGTGGAGGTTTGGCGTTAATGGGAGAGAAAAGTACATGTTCTTAAGACAAGACACACGTCCCGTTAAAGTCGGGAATCTGACGATTGGCGGCAGCAATGAAGTCATCATCCAAAGTATGTGTACAACCAAAACAGCAGATGTAGAAGCGACTGTAGCCGAGATTCTTCGCTTGGAAGAAGCTGGATGTCAACTGGTGCGGGTTACCGTCAACAATGAGGAAGCTGCCGCTGCCATTAAGGAAATAAAAAAACGGATTCATATTCCGTTGGTTGCAGATATTCACTTTAATCACAAGCTGGCTCTACTGGCAATTGAAAATGGAATTGATAAGGTTCGCATTAATCCAGGTAACATTGGACGACGTGAAAAAGTGGAAGCTGTCGTGAAGGCGTGTAAGGAAAAAGGGATTCCGATTCGGATTGGTGTGAACGCCGGGTCACTGGAACAGCATTTACTGGATAAGTATGGCTACCCTACGCCAGAAGCGATGGTAGAAAGCGCACTGTATCATATCGGGATACTGGAAGAACTTGATTTCCATGACATTATTGTGTCACTGAAAGCGTCTGACGTTCCTATGGCGATTGCAGCTTATACGAAGGCCGCTGAAATTATTAAGTACCCGCTCCATCTGGGTATTACCGAAGCGGGTACGCTCTTTACTGGTACGGTTAAAAGCGCGGCAGGTATGGGTGCTTTGCTGGCCTCAGGCATCGGCTCTACAATGCGTATTTCGCTCAGTGCCGATCCGGTGGAAGAAGTGAAGGTAGCACGTGAGTTGCTCAAGACGTTTGGATTGATCACAAACGCAGCTACACTGATTTCTTGTCCGACGTGCGGACGTCTGGATATAGATCTGTTCTCTATTGCCAACGAGGTGGAGGACTACATTGCGAAACTCAAGGTGCCGATTAAAGTATCAGTACTGGGTTGTGCAGTAAATGGCCCGGGTGAAGCGAAGGAAGCTGATATCGGAATTGCTGGGGCACGCGGTGAAGGCCTTTTGTTCCGTTATGGAAAAATGATTCGTAAAGTACCTGAGGCTGATATGGTCGACGAATTGAAAAAAGAAATTGATATCATCGTCAAGGCATATGAGGAAACAGGGAAAATCCCTGGACGTGAAGAACGTCATACCGCCGAGAAGGTGTAGGCAAAGCAGTTATATAAAGAGGCATAGTCATAATCTATTGTCATCATTTAAACGCCGTGGAGAGCAGCTCTGCTACAGAACTGTTCTTCACGGCGTTTATGTATTTCTCTCTGATCTTTTGAAAGACCGCCGTTTAGCTATCGCGGAAAAGGAAATACTGTTTTTCATAGAGCGGCATTTTTCAAATTGCTGAGATGAGAAACGGAGGAAATACGATGGACTTGACTATGATTTTGTTATTGGTGCAAATGTTTTTCGGGATTGTAATTGGTCTGTATTTCTGGAACCTCCTGCGGAGCCAGAAAACGAACCGTAGTGCGGTGGATCGGGAATCCCGCAAGGAATTGGATAAGCTGCGCAAATTACGCTCTATTTCACTTACCAAGCCGTTGGCTGAACGCACACGTCCTGCCACATTACAGGATATCGTGGGTCAGAAGGACGGACTGCGCGCACTCAAGGCAGCGTTATGTAGTGCGAATCCGCAGCATGTCATTATTTATGGCCCGCCGGGTGTAGGGAAGACGGCTGCTGCACGCGTGGTGCTGGAAGAGGCTAAGAAGAATCTGTCCTCCCCGTTCAAGGGAGATGCCAAATTCACGGAGATTGATGCTACGACGGCCCGCTTTGACGAGCGCGGTATTGCGGACCCGCTGATAGGTTCAGTGCATGATCCAATCTATCAAGGGGCAGGAGCGATGGGGGTGGCGGGAATCCCGCAGCCTAAGCCCGGAGCTGTGACGAAGGCGCATGGGGGGATGCTGTTCATTGATGAGATTGGTGAGCTGCATCCAACGCAGATGAATAAACTGTTGAAAGTACTGGAGGATCGCAAGGTATTTTTGGAGAGTGCGTATTACAACTCGGAAGATTCGAACACTCCTGCTTATATCCACGATATTTTCCAAAACGGTTTGCCAGCCGATTTTCGTTTGGTAGGTGCGACGACCCGTTCGCCGCATGAACTGCCACCTGCGATTCGCTCCCGGTGCATGGAGATTTATTTCCGTGCCTTGCAGCCACAGGAGATTGCTCGTATTGCAGAGGATGCTGTCCACAAGCTAGGCTTTGGCCCTTGCCCTGAGGCGGTAGAAGTTGTACAGCGTTACGCAACGAACGGTCGGGAAGCGGTCAATATGATCCAGCTGGCTGCTGGTTTGGCACTTACCGAGAAAAGGGAACGTCTCAATGCTTCCGACGTGGAATGGGTAGCGGGCAGCAGTCAAATTCAACCACGTCCTGACCGAAAAATACCGGGCTTGCCGCAAATCGGATTCGTTAACGGATTAGCTGTATATGGCCCGAACATGGGGATGCTGCTGGAAATTGAAGTTACAGCAGTTCCGGTTCCTGAGGGAAAGGGAATTTATAATATTACGGGGGTCGTGGATGAGGAAGAAATTGGAGGTGGGTCCCGCACGCTGCGACGTAAGAGCATGGCTAAAGGTTCTGTGGAAAATGTTTTAACCGTTTTGCGTACGCTCGGATTGTCTCCATCGAATTACGATTTGCATATCAATTTCCCTGGGGGTACGCCAGTAGATGGCCCGTCCGCAGGAATTGCGATGGCAACAGCCATTGCTTCCGCGATGCGGGGAATTCCGGTGGATCATGAAATTGCTATGACTGGCGAAGTTAGCATCCATGGTCGTGTCAAACCGATTGGTGGTGTATTAGCCAAGGTTGAAGCCGCTTTTCAGGCTGGAGCCAAAAAGGTGATCATTCCGCAGGACAACTGGCAAGCTCTTTTTGACGGTATTGAGGGTTTAAAAGTCATTCCTGTACAGTCAGTCACCGAAGTGTTCCGACATGTGTTTGGGGAAGAAATGACGTCAGATTTGCCTGTGCATGCGCCAATTGAGACTTTTCGCCCATCCCAATCTTCCTTGTTACAGGCTGATGGAACGCATAACGGGACGATATCAGATACAGGATCTTGCTGATGAACCACCCTTTCATTGGTTTTTTCATAAAACATTTGATAAAATATGAAAGATAACAACGTGAGGATTGTAAAATCCGGAACCTGAGAATCACTGGAGGTGCGAAAGCGATGGGACCCACCAAGACAAAAGGTCGTCGTTTTCCTTTGCTGCCTTTAAGAGGACTTCTGGTCTACCCGAGCATGGTTCTGCATCTCGATGTGGGCCGGGAAAAATCGGTCAAGGCTTTGGAAAAAGCGATGGTTGAAGACAATTTGATTCTCCTGTGTTCTCAATCAGAAGTAAATATTGAAGAACCCACACAAGAGGACATCTTTCGAGTCGGCACGGTAGCCAAGGTACGCCAGATGCTCAAGCTTCCTAATGGAACTATTCGAGTATTGGTGGAAGGGCTGGAACGCGCCGAGATTATTCAATATACGGACAATGAAGAATATTACGAGGTAATGGCGAAGGAGCTGCACGAGGCAGAAAACGTACAGCCTGAGACGGATGCGCTTATGCGTACTGTATTAACTCAGTTCGAGCATTATATCAACTTGTCCAAAAAGGTAACACCGGAGACTCTAGCTGCGGTATCCGATATTGAGGAGCCGGGACGGCTTGCAGACGTGATCACAAGTCATCTTACGCTCAAAATTAAGGAAAAGCAGGATATACTGGAGACCGTCGACGTTACTCAGCGTCTGGAGAAGCTTCTGGATATTTTGAACAATGAGCGTGAAGTATTGGAGCTGGAACGTAAAATCAACCAGCGTGTGAAGAAGCAAATGGAGAAGACGCAGAAGGAGTATTATCTGCGTGAACAAATGAAGGCGATTCAAAAGGAACTTGGCGAGAAGGAAGGCCGCGCAGGAGAAGTTGAAGAACTGCGCAACCAGCTAAGTGAACTGGAGCTACCTGTTCCGGTAAAGGAGAAGGTCGAAAAGGAAATCGATCGTCTGGAAAAAATGCCGGCAAGCTCTGCCGAGGGTGGCGTCATCCGTAATTATGTTGATTGGTTGTTAAGCTTGCCGTGGAACAAGTTTACCGATGATGATCTGGATATCGTCAAAGCTGAAGAGGTACTCAATAACGACCACTACGGACTCGATAAACCCAAGGAACGTGTATTGGAGTATTTGGCTGTGCGTAAGCTGGTGAAGACCATTAAGGGACCGATTCTGTGTCTCGTAGGCCCGCCAGGGGTCGGCAAGACCTCGTTGGCCCGTTCGATTGCCAAATCCATGGGTCGGGAATTTGTCCGCATTTCTCTCGGAGGTGTGCGGGATGAAGCGGAAATCCGTGGTCACCGCCGGACTTATGTTGGCGCGATGCCGGGACGGATCATTCAAGGGATGAAGACTGCAGGAACGTCTAATCCGGTATTTTTGCTGGATGAGATTGATAAAATGGCTTCCGATTTTCGGGGGGATCCATCGGCAGCATTGCTCGAAGTGCTTGATCCTGAACAAAACAATACGTTCAGTGACCATTTTGTCGAGCTGCCGTTTGATCTGTCCAATGTGATGTTTGTAACGACAGCCAATGCTGCACACAACATCCCGCGTCCGCTAATGGACCGTATGGAGACACTCTATATTCCAGGCTACACCGAACTGGAGAAGCTGGAAATCGCCAACCGGTACCTATTGCCCAAGCAGAAGAGAGAGCATGGCTTGAACGAGGAACAGTTGGTCATCGGGGAGGATACGCTCCTGCGTGTCATTCGTGAATATACCCGTGAATCCGGTGTGCGGAATCTAGAACAGCAAATGGCTTCTCTGTGCCGCAAGGCGGCGAAGTCCGTTGTATCTGGTGGCGAAGGGCCGATTCAAATCACACCGGATAATCTGAAGGATTATCTGGGTATCGCTAAATTCCGTTACGGTGTTGCAGAACTGGAGGATCAGATCGGTACGGTTACAGGCTTGGCATGGACAGAGGTCGGTGGTGAAACACTGATGATTGAAGTGACGGTCGTACCTGGTAGTGGTAAACTGATTCTTACGGGTAAACTGGGAGACGTTATGAAGGAATCTGCCCAGGCGGCATTCAGCTACACTCGTTCGAAAGCAGTTGATCTGGGCATTGAACTGGACTTTTATGAGAAAAATGATATCCACATTCATATTCCTGAGGGTGCGATTCCGAAGGATGGTCCATCTGCGGGAATTACTATTGCTACCGCATTAATTTCAGCTTTGACCAACCGTCATGTATCCAAGGATGTAGCTATGACGGGCGAAATTACTTTGCGCGGCCGAGTATTGCCGATTGGTGGTTTGAAAGAGAAGTCGCTGGCTGCCCATCGGGCAGGCTACAAAAAAATTCTGCTTCCCAAAGATAATGAACGGGATTTGAAGGATATTCCCGACAGTATCCGGCAGGATGTTGAATTTGTCCCCGTTGCCCATATGGATCAGGTGCTAAAGCATGCTTTGGTTGAGCAGGCAAGGGTACATTAGAGAGGAATTAAGAACACAATGAAAGTAACAAAAGCAGAATTTATAATAAGTGCGGTTGGCCCCGATCAGTTTCCTGTGGACGCTTTGCCAGAGATTGCTCTGGCGGGGCGCTCCAATGTAGGAAAGTCTTCACTGATTAATCGGTTGATTAACCGTAAAAATTTGGCGCGTACCAGTTCTACGCCAGGTAAAACCCAGCAACTCAATTATTACCGGATTAATGATGACCTCTATTTTGTCGATTTTCCCGGTTATGGTTATGCCAAGGTATCCAAAACGTCCCGCAAGGCTTGGGGGCAGATGATTGAGTCTTATTTGCTGGAGCGTGAGCCACTTAAGCTGGTGCTTCAAATGGTGGATTTGCGTCATCCGCCATCCAAGGACGATATCATGATGCACGATTGGCTGCGCCATCACGGGCTTCCAGTCTGCGTTGTAGGCACTAAGGCAGATAAAATCCCTAAAACGCGGCGAGAAAAGCATTATAAGGTAATCAAGCAGGAACTCGGAATACTTCCCGGGGGATTGTTTATCCCCTTTTCATCCGAAGAAGGTATGGGCAAGGAAGAGCTGTGGTCTGTCATCTCCAGCTATATAGAGAATGACGACGAAGAGCAGACGGAATTGTAAGGTTAGGGACGTCCTTAAGGGCGTCCTTTTTTCATGATTCGGGCTTTTGAAAAATTAAACTCACTAAATTGGTGGGAATAATATATAAAAAAAGAGGAACTCGTGGAATTTAAGCAGAAGAGTGAGGATATGAGGGATAATGCAGTCTCAACCCTATCATTTTCCGTTTATTTCCGATGTATGGCGGAAATTTATGATTTGATGTGCAAGAAAAGCGTTGTAGGTCTGATGTATAATAAAGCATAAAGCTTAAACTTATAGGTTCAGGAAAGAATTGAGGAGATTGGTATGGCTCAGCGGTTAGCCACAGAGTATGTTAAAACCACTTTGACCTTGTCGGAAACTCAAATGGACGAATTTTTGCGGGCAGTGGATGATTCCCAGGTGCATTACTATATTAAAGTTCTAGATAACGGAAGACAGGAAATCGTTCTGGAGCATAGTGCGGGTGAGGAAGTTCATTTGTTTTTTGAGGCCCAAGAGGGAGCGTTTGTGTGTGAATTGACTTGCCGCTTAATTCATCCGCAATTAACCTTGTTTATACGCAAACTTTTTGTTCGTTTTAAGGGCGAAGGCATCGTTTACCGAATGTATCGAGGATTCACTATGGTGTATTTTTATAATGAAGGTACGGTTCGTAAAATTATGGAGAAGAATGCCGCAGGCTCCAGGCTGGTATTTGAATATAAAAATACGGTTCAGGAACTGCAACAGCTTTTTCAGCATCAGAACGTCGAAAATGAAATATCAGACGTATATCATCTCATTAATTCGTTGCTTGACCAGCGAAATTTGGCGCGTACTTTCTCGGAGTTGGAACAGATTGACCACAAGCTTCGAATGAGTTGCTCGAAATTATTTGCACTGGAAGGTTAATAAGGCATGAATACATGGAATGAATCGTTATGCAGTGTAGTTCCTTTCTTTACCGAAAGGGGCTTTTTTATTCCAAAAAAATGATTGCATTTGCTGCACATAGATGTTATTTTTAATCTCGTTGAAAATGAATATAGGAACCAGGATTCACTCAGGACATTGAATGTTGCGAGAGGTTATTCCCTCGGGAAGTGAATGACGTAGGTCCTAGCGGATGAAATTTTTTCAAACATTTTATTCCTAGGAAGGGGGAACCGAAAGATGGAATTGGAGTACTCAACTTTCGGAAGACACGTTGCCGTAGATACTTGGGGTGTTGAGTTTGAATTACTGAATGATGCGCAGTTTTTGGAGGCTCAATTAGTTGAAGCAGCTGAAGCTTGCGGAGCAACGGTGATGTCCGTTCAATCCAAGCAATTCGAACCACAGGGAGCTACCGTGCTTGTACTGTTGTCGGAGAGTCATCTCTCTATTCATACGTATCCTGAGAGAGGATTTGCCGCTATTGATTGTTATACTTGCGGTGAGACTGTCGATCCGCAGCTGGCTATTGATTACCTGGTATCCGTTCTAAAACCGAAAAAAACATATGCGAAGAAGCTGATTCGCGGCTTGGGAGAACTTCAGGTGGAATCACCGGAGTGCAAGCTGGCCGAGTTGGTGTAAATCGTTCTTTTATGGAGCCATTTGTGCGTCCTATATTATAACCATGGAACATTTCCATGGTTATTTGTTTTAAAAGTGGTTTACACTAAATCAAATCATACAGAACGTGCTAGATATTCATGAACGTCATCCAATTTTCATAAACAATTCATAAAACAGCCGGAGGACATTCGGACTTCTGTGATATAATTAACATAGTTTATGATAACAGTGGTTATTCTTATTACAGTTTAGGCAGGTGAATTTGCAATGCACATCGTCGTTGTTGGGTTGAATTATCGTACGGCGCCTGTGGAAGTCAGAGAGCGTTTTACATTTGCAGAAGAAGATTTGCCAAAAGCGCTGGAACAACTCAAACTTACCAAAAGTGTGTTGGAGGGCGTAGTTGTCGCAACCTGCAATCGGACTGAAATATATGTTGTGGTGGACCGCCTTCACATGTGCGGTTATTTTATACGCAGTTTTATGGAGCAATGGTTTGGCATTCCACGTGATCAATTTACACAACATTTATATATATATGAGGACGAGCAGGCGATTCGGCATTTGTTCCGTGTGACTTGTGGCCTTGATTCTATGGTAATCGGAGAAACACAAATTTTGGGACAGGTAAAGAACGCTTTTCTTCAGGCTCAATCCCAGAAAATTACGGCAACGTGGTTTAATATGTTGTTTAAGCAGGCCGTCACATTGGGCAAGCGTGCCCATTCGGAGACGTCTATTGGAGAAAGTGCCGTATCTGTCAGCTATGCAGCAGTTGAGCTGGGCAAACGGATTTTCGGGATGTTTACCGATAAAAAGGTACTGATTCTCGGTGCTGGTAAAATGAGTGAGCTTACTGTTAAGCATTTGTACAGCGGTGGAGCAGCTGAGGTTATTGTAGCAAACCGAACCCTGTCCCGTGCGGAAGACCTTGCCTCCAAGTTCCATGGAACGCCGGTTACGATGGAGGAAGGCATGAATCGGTTGGCGGATGTGGATATTGTCATTAGCTCGACAGGTGCCCAGGGTTATATTCTGGATCGGACTCGGGTTGAAGCAAGTATGAAACGTCGACAGTCCCGTCCTTTGTTTATGATTGATATCGCGGTTCCGCGTGATCTCGACCCGGCTATTGGTGAATTACAGAATGTTTTCCTGTACGATATTGATGATCTGGAAGGGATCGTGGAGAGCAATTTGGAAATGCGCCGTACTGAAGCTACAAAAATCGAGCATATGATCGAAGATGAGCTTAGCGAGTTTTATCAATGGTTGAAAACGATGGGAGTGCGTCCGGTGATTCGTGCATTACAGGAAAAAGCGGAGTCTGTACATCAGGATACGTTGGAAAGCTTGTTCAATAAGCTTCCTGAGCTGGATGAACGGCAACGCAAAGTGATTAGCCGCTTGACGAAAAGTATGCTGAATCAGATGATGCATGATCCGATCAATCGGGTAAAAGAACTGGCTGTTCAAAAGCAGGGAAATGAGGCCCTAGACATGTTTAGCCATATTTTTGCTCTGGAGGATCGTTTGGATGACGCCGCTCAGAAAGTAGATAAAAGCGATGCATCTGCGTTAATGAAACCGGAAGCCGGTGTTCATGAAAAAACCGTTCAGGCTCAGGCTTTGCCAGCGTCGTTTGCGCCGGCCAGCCTGTAAAGGTGGGTGAACAGAAGTGGCTTCAGGCATGCTTATATATGATTCAATGATTTATGTTTTTGCCCTGAGCCTTCTGTTTGTATTCTCGGATGGGATTCGTCGCAATGCGAATGCTAAACGGACAGGTACAGGGCTTCTTGTTGTCGTTCTGGTGCTCCAGCTTGCTTATATGGGGATAAGAACCTGGAATGAAGGGCATCTTCCTATTTTCGTGACCTACGATTTTCTATTTCTGTTCTCAGTTATTTTGGTACTGATTTCTTTGATTCTGACACGTTATCAGCGATCCGAATTTGCGGTATTGTTGCTTAATATTATTAGTTTTGCAGTGCTAGTGCTCAACAATATATGGATGGAGCCTCTCGACAACCCGCTTGGAAATTGGCATACAGTGCATGGTCTGCTCCTGATTCATATTGCGCTGGCTAATCTTGGTTTTGTAGCAATGACGGTAGCAGCTGTATTTTCGGGGTTATATCTGTTTTTGCATCGTAAATTGAAAGTAAAGAAATGGAATGACACGATCAGACGCCTGCCGAGTCTGGAAATGATGGACCGGTATACGCATATGGCGCTGTTGATTGGTACTCCTTTGTTGGGAGTCTCTATTGTAGTTGCCGTTATTTCTATTATTGCCGAGGAACGCTGGCGTCTCTTGCTGGATACCAAGGTGCTGATGACAGCGATTGCCTTGTGCGTGTATATTATATTTTTAGTGAGCAAAAGATTGAATCAGCGTTCAGGGCTTGTAATGGCAAAGTGGGCATTGGTGGGCTACACGCTATTGATTCTTAATTTTTTGCTGAATTCCTGGTCTGTATTTCATCAGTGGACGGGAGAGTGAAAAGCCTTTTGCAGCATTTTGTCCCGATTTCGTTGAATTGTAAGAATAAGATCTGTTGTGTTGTAGGTGGCGGTAGGATTGCGGAACGAAAGGTAAAGGGGATGATGGAAAGTGGGGCATTCATTACCGTCATTAGCCCGAATATAACGCCGGATTTACAGGTTCTGGCGGATCACAAGCAGCTCCACTGGGTAAATCGCGTATATCGCGAGGGTGACCTCCAGGGAGCCTTTCTTGTATATGCGGCGACGAACCAGAGAGAAGTGAATTATGAGGTTGCGCATGAGGCCAGACAAAGGGGTATACTGGTAAATGTGGCGGATCGATCGGAAGAGGGAGACTTTATAACGCCGGGTACCATTCGACGAGGAAGACTGACGATTAGTATTTCCACAGAAGGGGCTGGCCCTGCTGTGACCACTGATATTACATCAGCTTTGAATACGTTGTTTGGTAGCGAATACGAGCCATATCTGGATTTCATGCACGATATGCGACAGATCATCAAACGTAAGATAAGTTCCCCACAGCAAAGGACCAAACTACTGAGGCGCTTGGCGAGTAGCGGAATTTTGGATCAAATACGGCGTCATGAATTCATGGCTTGGACCGAAAAAGAAATAGACCTATGGATTGCGCAAAATCAGGAGGAATAACATGCGAACAATTGTGGTAGGCAGCAGACAGAGTGCGCTGGCGTTAACTCAGACCGGGCATGTCATTGAAGATTTGAACGCGCTGTGCGCGAAGCATGGAATGGATTTGCAATTTGTCGTAAAGAAAATCCTGACCAAGGGTGATCGAATATTGGATGTAACCTTGTCCAAAGTGGGTGGCAAAGGGCTTTTTGTCAAAGAAATTGAACAGGCCATGCTGGCTGGTGAGATTGATATGGCAGTACATAGTATGAAGGATATGCCTTCCGAATTGCCGGAAGGGCTTGTCAACGGCGCTGTGCCGCGCCGTGAGGACCCACGTGATTGCCTGATCACATTGGGCGCCAAGAGCCTGGAGGATTTGCCTCAAGGGGCAAAGGTGGGCACGAGTAGCCTGCGCAGAGCCAGTCAAATCAAGTCCATGCGACCTGATCTACAATTGGAGCCTGTGCGGGGTAATATTGATTCCCGTCTGAAAAAGCTGGAGACGGAAGGTTTTGACGCTATCATTTTGGCGGCAGCAGGCTTGCATCGGATGGGCTGGAAAGAGCGAATTACATCCTATATACCGGAAGAAGACTGTTTGCCGGCGGTTGGGCAGGGAGCGCTAGGTATTGAATGTCGTGCGAGCGATGAAGAACTATTGGCCTTGCTGCGCCTTTACAACGACCGGGATACCTCGGCTACCGTTGCGGCAGAACGAACCTTTCTGGGCGTGTTAAATGGGGGGTGTCAAGTGCCGATCGGGGCTCATGCGGTCTGGGCTGGTCAAGAAATCAGCCTCACGGGCATGGTAGGCTCGCCAGATGGCGAGGTTATTTTGAAGGAAACGCTCCAGGGAAATGATCCGCAAAAGCTGGGAGAAGCGGTGGCGGCCAGTTTGATAGCCAAAGGAGCGGAACAGATTCTTGCGCAGGTGAGGGGATGATAGCATGGCAGGAAAAGTATATTTGGTAGGTGCAGGACCCGGAGACGCAAGATTAATTACGGTCAAGGGTTGGGAATGCATTCAATTGGGCGATGTCATTGTATACGACAGACTGGCAAGCCCGCGCCTCTTGGGATTGATGAAGCCAGGTGCCCAAAAAATCTATGTCGGCAAGTTGCCAGATCGTCACACCATGAAGCAAGAGGAAATTAATCAGCTGCTGGTGGATTTGGCCTTGGAAGGAAAAACAGTTGTTCGTCTTAAAGGGGGAGACCCCACTATATTTGGACGAGTCGGCGAGGAAGCCGGGCTACTGCGTAAACATGGTATTTCTTATGAAATTATACCCGGCATCACATCAGCAATCAGTGTGCCCGCCTATGCGGGCATTCCAGTCACACACCGGGATATGGCCTCATCGCTGTCTATCATTACAGGTCATGAAAGTCCCGATAAACTCGACAAAAGTATTCATTGGGATAAAGTGACGAACGCAACGGGCACACTGATCTTTATGATGGGTGTAGCCAAGATCGGCTATATCAGTGAACAGCTGATAAAACACGGCAAGCCGTCAAATACTCCTGTTGCCTTGATCCGTTGGGGGACCCGTGCCGAGCAGGATACGCTGGTGGGTACGCTGGCAGATATTGAAGCTAAGGTGAAGGCCGCGAATTTTCAACCTCCCGCCGTCATCGTTGTCGGAGAAGTGGTCAATCAACGTGAACAGTTAAAATGGGCTGAGGACATGCCTTTGTTTGGCAAACGGATTTTGGTTACTCGCGCGCGTGCGCAGGCCAGCAGTCTGGTTCGCCGGATTGAGGAGCTTGGTGGCGAGCCATATGAATTTCCAGTTATTCAGACGGTCGCCCCCTCGGACGAGCCAACCAAACAGGAGATTAAAGAGGCATTTGCGCGACTACCTGAATATGATTGGGTGTTTTTCACTAGCGTTAATGGAGTTGAATACTTTTTCACGCACTTAAAGGAACAGGGCAAGGACGTACGCATGCTGTTCAAAGCTCGTATTGCCGCAGTCGGACCAGCTACAGCAGCTGCGCTTCGGACACACGGAATTGTGGCAGAACAGATCGAAGGCCCTTTTCAGGCAGAAGGTTTGCTCGAAGGGTTTGAGCAGGATTTGCAGGCAGGGCAGAATGTATTTCTACCTAGAGGTGATCTAGCTCGGCCTTGGCTGCCAGAAAAGCTGAGGGAGATGGGGCTTCATGTGACCGAGGCTGATTTGTATCAAACTGTGCTGGCAGCCAACACACAGGATGACGAGCTCCTCAAGCTGCTTGAGGAACGAGCCATTCACGCGATTACGTTTACGAGTTCCTCAACCGTCACCTTTTTTCTGGAAGCGCTCAGACAAATGGGAATCCATGATCCGTTGTCGCTGCTGGAGGGAGTTACGATTGCTGTGATAGGTCCTTTGACCGGTGAGACAGCTACCCAAGCCGGTTTGACTGTGAGTTTTATGTCAGAGAAGGCAACCATTGAAAGTCTGATTCAATCGTTATGTGACTGGAAACGATCAAGTACTCTTATGACATTATAATTTTTTGTTTTTGCTAATGAATGTATAAAAAATGGAGGTTTGTATTCATGAGTGTTCCTTTTACTAGACATCGTCGTTTGCGCCAGTCGGCTGCAATTCGCAGTATGGTGCGTGAGACGGTATTAAATCCCGCTGATTTTATCCAACCGATCTACGTAACATTTGGCACTGGGGTGAAACAGGAAATTAGCTCTATGCCAGGTGTATACCGTTTTTCTCTGGATCGGCTGGAGGAAGAACTGAAAGAGATTAGTGAGCTTGGCATTCCCGCCGTGCTCCTGTTTGGCATACCGGAAACAAAAGACAGTGTAGGGACTTCGGCTTTTGTGGACGATGGTATTGTTCAGGAAGCTACTCGTTTGATCAAGTCTCGTTATCCCGAACTGCTGGTTGTGGCTGACACTTGTTTGTGTGAGTTTACGGACCATGGACACTGCGGTATGGTACACATGCATGAGCATGATGGTGAGGTATGCGGTGAAGTATTGAATGATGAATCTCTGGAGGTGCTGGTACGTACAGCCGTTTCTCAGGCCAGAGCTGGTGCGGATATTATCGCGCCATCTAATATGATGGACGGTTTTGTACAAGCGATTCGGCAGGGGCTGGATCTGGAAGGCTTTTCACATATTCCGATTATGTCGTATTCCGTCAAATATGCGTCTGCTTTTTATGGTCCTTTCCGGGAAGCCGCAGATTCTGCGCCGCAGTTTGGTGACCGCAAATCCTATCAGATGGACCCTGCCAATGCACGTGAAGCATTGCGAGAAGCGGAGTCTGATGTGCTAGAGGGTGCGGATATGCTGATGGTGAAGCCTTCTCTTTCTTACCTGGACGTGATGCGCACGATTAAGGATCAATTTGATCTGCCTATGGTGGCTTACAACGTTAGTGGTGAATATGCCATGGTCAAGGCAGCCGCTCTTCAAGGCTGGATTGATGAAAAAGCAATGGTGCTGGAGATTCTGACAAGCATGAAGCGTGCGGGTGCAGATATGATTATTACCTATTCGGCCAAGGATGCGGCAAGATGGTTGAAGCAATAAGTCTATTTTCAGAAGATAGGAGTGGTCAGATTGATCGACGAACAACGGAAAGTGCGCAAGGATACGAACTCCAAAGTAGCCTTTGATGAGGCAAAACAATACATTCCGGGTGGCGTTAACAGCCCGGTACGGGCTTTTAAATCTGTTGGGATTACACCTGTATATATTGACCATGGCGAAGGATCGCGTGTATATGATATTGATGGTCAATCCTATTTAGACTATGTATGTTCATGGGGACCGCTTATTATGGGCCATGCACATCCCGAAGTGGTTAAAGCTTTACAGGCTGCTGTTGTAAAAGGAACCAGCTTCGGCGCACCAACGTTGGCAGAAACCGAAATGGCCAAGCTCGTATGTGAGCGTGTTCCTTCTATGGACATTGTACGTATGGTTAACTCCGGAACTGAGGCGACTATGAGTGCGATTCGACTCGCACGCGGATTTACGAGCCGTAGTAAAATTCTTAAATTTGAGGGATCATATCACGGTCATGCAGACAGCTTGCTGATTAAAGCAGGCTCTGGGGTTGCGACATTAGGCTTGCCCGATAGTCCGGGCGTACCTGAAGTCGTAGCCACCCATACCATCACCGTCCCTTATAATGATTTGGCTTCGGTGAAGCTAGCTTTTGAGAAATTTGGCGAAGAGATTGCCGCAATTATTGTCGAGCCAGTAGCAGGCAATATGGGAGTTGTACCGCCACAGCCTGGATTTTTGGAAGGTTTGCGTGAGGTAACCCAGCAGTACGGAAGTCTGCTGATTTTTGATGAAGTGATGACTGGATTCCGGGTTGGACTTCATTCGGCTCAAGGTCGCTTTGGTGTGACGCCGGATCTTACCTGTCTGGGTAAAGTGATTGGTGGTGGACTCCCTGTAGGTGCTTACGGCGGACGTCGCGATATTCTGGAGCAGATTGCTCCATCGGGGCCAATTTATCAAGCGGGTACGCTTAGCGGAAATCCGCTGGCTATGGCAGCAGGTTATTCGACACTTAAATTGCTGACGCCAGAAGTATACGATCGCCTGGAAGAGAGGGCAGCAAGACTTCAAGCCGGATTCGAACGTAATGCGAGCGAGCTGGGTATCCCTGTCACGATCAATCGCGTGGGTTCCATGGTTTGTCCATTTTTTACAGAAGAAAAGGTTGTCAATTTTGACACAGCTAAAACGAGTAATCAGGACCACTTCCGCCGTTACTTTACTGAAATGGTGAATGAGGGAGTCAGTGTGGCACCATCTCAATTTGAGGGTATGTTTGTGTCGGGCGTGCATACGGTAGAGGATATTGATGCCACCATTGAGGCGAACTATCGCGCGCTCAAACGTCTATGAGCTGGCAAGGCGGCTGGACAAGAAGAGGACCGTGGCTGGAAGTCACGCCAGGACGGGAAATCACAGACGGGGAAAAAAACAATGCTGATGCTGTAGATCAGTGGTTGCTGAATTGTTTGGAATTACCGGAAAAGCTGTGGCGCAGACTGCGTCATGCAAAAGAGATTGAACTTACAGGGGACCGGCTGCGGCTGGCCCTTTTTCCTGTAATGAACCTTGGAATCACCCCTCGTTGGTATGATTTGAAGGTACTGTATGAAGATGATTTTTGCCTGGTAGTGCATAAACCGGCAGGTATGGCAGTACATCCGGACGGCGCTGTGCAGGATGGTCCGCTGACGTTGGATCATGCTGTCGCATCCTACTATGAGATGAATAGCATTCATGCGGCGGTAAGGCATGTACATCGTCTGGATGTGGATACGACGGGCCCAGTGCTATATGCCAAAAATGAATTTGCGTTGCTCAAGCTGGACGAGCAAATGCGAGCTAAGGATATAGGCCGCAGGTATGTAGCTTTGGTACGAGGGAAAGTACCCCCATCGCTGCGAACGTTGGATTGGCCGATTGGCAAGGACAGGCATCATAAGCAGCGCCGTCGTGTATCTCCAACTGGGCAAAAGGCGGTTACCCATATTGAACTCGGGGAAGTATGGGGAAGCGGTCCAAGTGCAGTGAGTCTCGTATATCTGACGCTGGAGACAGGCCGGACGCACCAGATTCGCGTACATCTTAGTCATGCTGGCTACCCGTTGCTTGGGGATGTATTATACGGGGGGCGGGCTACTGATTTTGGCAGGCAGGCGCTGCACGGAGAGCGTCTTACCTTCTGTCATCCGCTGAGTGGCGAAACGATTACCGTGGAGGATGCTTGGCCGGATGATTTTCAAAAGCTACACAAACAGCTATAAAAGATGGCATGCCTTCTATTTTGGCGCATATACTTGAACCTAGAAACGGTTTGCAATATGGAGTTTCCGTGCGCCTGACCAGAAGTCAGAGGATGTGCGGAGACTGCCCAAAGGAGGATGCCATCCTTGAACAAACAACAGAATGATCAGCCGCAAGGCTTGCGTTTTGATATTTATGAACGCATTCATTTGACGGAGGAAGCTGCCGGGATTGCTGAGTTGGAGGAAATTGAGCTTCTGCCACGCATTCAGGTTGTAACCCACGGCGACCATGCCGCTTTGCGAGGGCATTTGCTGCTGGAGGGCGTGTACCGCACACCTGAACAGATCACGAGCGAGCTTCATCATTTGATCCCTGTGGAAATTACCATTCCGCTAAACCGCGTAGGGAGATTGGAAGATATCTCTGTCGAGATTGAAAATTTTGATGTGGACCTGCTTTCTTTACGTAGTCTAAACATTACAGGCGTTCTTTCTTTGCATGGCGTGGAAAGCTCGCACGCGGAGGAGACGGCGGTTTGGCTGGATGAGGAATTTACCGTAGTGCATGCACCTGAGCATCCGGTTCAATCCCTTTCCGCCGATGGAGAGCATCATCATGCAGAGGCCTATTCTACCAATGACTCGTCCTCCGATCACGTTACAGATCCTGAAACTTCCTACAGAGTGCCATCACAACAGGAGTCCGTTTCTTGGGAACAGCCGTCTGAGGACCATGAGGAACAGAAGTCATTGTCGGAACAGCAAGCTTATGAGTCGGCAGTAGATCCTAACCGATTCTATGAGCCTTGGACGGGCAAAGCAGTTGAAGACAGCTCTCCCGAGGTCAAGCATGAGCATGGGTCTCCGGAAGTGTGGGGATTTCAGCAAGAGGAAGCATGGGCAGGGGGAAATGAGCCCAAAGTATCTTCCGCATCTCCTAATATAGTATATGAACCTTTGCTGTCTGAACCGCATCCTGGCACGGAGTCCGAGGTCTATCTGGAGACACAGTTGGAAGCGAGTCAAGTAGATAACTTCGACTTCAGGCCTGAAGCGTCAGAACAGGTTAACCACGAGGCCCATGACACCTTTACTGAGGATAAGCCAGAGATGCGTGTAGCGCTCAACAGTAAAAAGGATGAAGGGGCAGACGAGCCAGACCCGGTTGTCTACTCATCATTGCTCCAATCCAGCCGTTCGGTGAAGGAAGCCGAATACCAGCAGCAGTTGGAGCAGGAGCCGCAGAATCAGGATCAGAAAGCCGAAGAAGAGCGAGAGAATGCCAAGTGGAAGAACCTTTTTTTTCATACACAAGATGAAACACCTTTTCGCAAGGTGCGGTTATGCATTGTACAGCGCGAGGATACACTGGAAACCATAGCTGACCGTTATCAGCTCAGCACACGTGAGCTTCAACTGTATAACAGATTGGCGGAGCATCATGTGGAAGAAGGACAGGTATTGTATATCCCTTGATCCGGTTGCTGAAAAATGCACGGCGGGTGTTGACTATAGTCAATGGGAAATGTATGATGTGGTATAGTTATTGAAAGACTGAGATCGGGAAGAGTAGGCAGCAAGCCCTTCAGAGAGTGGAATTGCAGCGCTGTGAGGTTCCGCAGGAAGCTACTGGCCGAAGTCACCCGGGAGTCGCCTGTTTGAACGGTTCCTCATTTAATTCCTACGGAAGATAAGAGGCTCACGGTAGAATAAGGCCGGTCCGCAACCGTTATCTGCATAAAGTGTCACACCATGTGTAATGGATCAGTGGATACATACACAAGGGGTGAAACAAAGGTGGTACCGCGAGAGAACAGCCTTTCGTCCTTTGAGGATGAAAGGCTTTTTTTATTTGCCAATTGAAAAATCATGGAGGTATCCTGATATGTCAGAACAAGACAACAAGACAACCTTGGAAATGCCAACAACGTACGATCCAAAATCAGCAGAACAAAAATGGTACAAAACGTGGATGGAGAAGGGCTATTTCCGCGCTGGACAACATCCAGAGGCAGAGCCTTTTACAATCGTTATTCCACCACCGAATGTTACAGGTATGTTGCATATTGGACATGCTCTTGACTTTACTTTGCAGGATATTATTATTCGCGCTAAGCGGATGCAGGGGTATGATGCCTTGTGGCTACCAGGGGCAGACCATGCGGGTATTGCTACCCAAACAAAGGTAGAGCAAAAGCTGCGTGAAGAAGGCCTGACACGTTATGATTTGGGCCGCGAGAAGTTTTTGGAGAAAGTGTGGGAGTGGAAGGATCTTTATCTAGATAATATCCATAACCAATGGGAAAAGATGGGCTTTTCTCTCGATTATTCTCGTGAGCGTTTTACGCTGGATGAGGGACTGTCCCAAGCGGTACGTGAGGTATTCGTTAAACTGTACAAGAAAGGTCTGATTTATCGCGGTAAACGCATCATTAACTGGGACCCTGCTGCACGTACTGCATTATCGGACATTGAGGTGGAATACAAAGAGGTGAACGGAAATCTGTATCACCTGCAATATCCACTGAAAGACGGTAGCGGATTTATTACGGTAGCCACTACACGTCCTGAAACGATGCTGGGCGATACAGCTGTAGCTGTACACCCGGAAGATGAACGCTACAAGCAAATGATCGGCAAAACACTTGTGCTCCCAATCATCGGACGGGAAATTCCGGTCATTGCGGATGATTATGTTGATAAAGATTTCGGTAGCGGCGCGGTTAAAATTACACCGGCTCACGACCCGAATGACTTTGAAATGGGACAACGTCACCAGCTGCCACAAATTACGGTGATGGACGAAACGGGAACGATGAATGCCGAAGCAGGCAAATATCAGGGTCTTGATCGTAGCGATTGCCGTAAGCAAATCGTCGCTGATCTGAAAGAGCAGGGCGTACTGATTCGTATTGAAGAGCACGTACACCAAGTAGGCCACAGCGAACGTACAGGTGTAGTTGTTGAACCTTATCTGTCCACACAATGGTTTGTGGAAATGAAGCCTCTGGCAGCTAAAGCGATTGAAGTGCAGAAGGCTGGCAACGGGGTAAACTTTGTACCGGATCGCTTTGAACGTACTTATCTGCATTGGATTGAAAATGTGCGTGACTGGTGTATTTCCCGTCAATTATGGTGGGGACACCGTATTCCGGCTTGGTACGATGAAGAGACCGGAGAAGTTATTGTATCGGCGGAGGACCCTACAACTTTGCCTGAGTATGCTGGCAGAAAGCTAAAACAGGATGAGGATGTGCTGGATACTTGGTTCAGCTCGGCTTTGTGGCCGTTTTCGACACTGGGCTGGCCTGAGCAGACAGAGGACCTCAAACGCTACTATCCGACTAATGTCTTGGTTACAGGCTATGACATTATTTATTTCTGGGTATCGCGTATGATTTTTACCGCGTTGGAGTTTACGGAAGAGATTCCGTTCAAGGACGTACTTATGCACGGGTTGGTTCGTGATGCGGACGGTAGAAAAATGTCCAAATCCCTCGGCAACGGTGTTGATCCGCTCGACGTGATTGACCAATATGGTACCGATGCCATGCGTTATATGATTTCCACCAGTAGCACGCCTGGGCAAGACCTTCGTTTCCGCTGGGAGCGGGTAGAGCAGGCCCGTAACTTTGCCAATAAAATTTGGAATGCGTCACGCTTTGCGCTGATGAATCTGGAAGGCGTCACTTCGGCAGATATAGACATTACTGGTGACTTAAGCACTGCTGATCGTTGGATTTTGCATCGTCTAAACGAAACTTCACGCGACATCACGCGTCTAATAGATGCTTATGAATTTGGCGAGACAGGCCGCCTTCTGTATAACTTTATTTGGGATGATTTGTGCGACTGGTACATCGAGTTTGCGAAGCTTTCCCTATATGGCGAAAATGCAGAGGCGAAAAAGAAAACGCAGTCCGTACTTGCATATGTATTGGATCGGACACTGCGCATGATTCATCCGTTCATGCCGTTTATCTCTGAGGAAATATGGCAGCATCTTCCGCATGAGGGAGAGACGATTACACTGGCCGCTTGGCCTGTTTATGATCCTTCTTTTGAGGATAAGGATGCAGTTGCAGAAATGAATTTGCTGATCGACGTAATTCGCGCTGTGCGCAATATCCGTGCTGAAGTCAACGTGCCGATGAGTAAAAAAATTGAATTACTCATAAAACCCGGTGATCAAGCCGTTCTCGATATCATTAACCGCAATGGGGAATATGTACGTAGATTCTGTAATACGTCTGAATTCGACGCGGGATTAGAATTCACCGTTCCAGATAAAGCGATGACATCTATAGTTAGCGGCGCAGAGCTTTACCTGCCGCTGGCCGGACTGCTTGATATTGCCCAGGAAATTAGCAGACTGGAAAAAGAACTTCAGCATTTGAACAGTGAAGTGGAGCGCGTGGAGAAAAAGTTATCTAACCAAGGCTTTGTGGCGAAGGCACCAGCTAAAGTAATCGACGAAGAGAAGGCCAAGCAAGCCGATTACTCAGATAAGCGCGCTAAAGTTATCGCACGTATTGAAGAACTCAAGGGATAATTTCACTCACAATAAAATGACCTGAAGGTGAAGAGGATGTCAGATACGATCAGGGGCGGAGACACGGCTCCTTTACAAAGCTATGATGAAGCAGTGGAATGGATTAACGGCTTGATTCCGTTTGGTATCAGACCTGGATTGGAACGAATTGAACAGCTAATGAGTAAATTGGGTGATCCGCAACGACATCTGAAATTTGTGCATATTGCGGGAACCAACGGTAAAGGCTCAACTTGTGCCTTTCTGACCTCTGTGCTACTGAAATGTGGGTACGATGTCGGAACTTTTACGTCTCCGTACATCAGCCGATTTACGAACCGTTTTCAATTTAATGGGACCGATATTCCCGATGAAACGCTGGTTTTGCTTGCCAATCGCTTGTATCCGTTGGTGAAAGAAATCGCAGATAGTGAATTGGGATCACCTACGATGTTTGAGGTATCGACAGCATTGGCTATTTTATACTATGCTACGGTATCTTTCCCAGATGTTGTGGTATGGGAGACAGGTCTCGGGGGAAGGATGGATGTAACTAATATCGTGAATCCAATCGTCTCAGTTATTACGAATGTCGGCTATGACCATACGGATATTTTGGGAGATACGCTCGAACAGATTGCAAGGGAAAAGGCCGGTATCATCAAACCGGGTGTACCTGTCGTCAGTTGTGTTTCCCAACCCGAGGCTATTCAGGTCATACGTGAAACGGCGACAAAGCAAGGAGCTACCTTGTACCTGGCAGGAGAACAGTTTACGTATGAACGGCTAAATGGGGATGAAACAGCTCAGACCTTTTCATTCGCGGGGCCCTTCCGACATATGGAAATTGACATCACGTTGTTAGGCGAGCACCAATGTTCTAATGCGGCAGGAGCTATGATGGCACTTGAGGTCCTACGTCAGTATATGGCTTTTGTGTTGGATGATGCAGAATTGCTGGAGGGTTTTAGGCAAACTGCCTGGGCAGGGCGTCTCGAACAAGTCAGTACCTCGCCGAGGATTGTCCTTGATGGAGCTCATAATCCAGAAGGAGCACAGACGCTGGCCAAGAGTCTTCCTCAAGTGTATTCGTACAAAAAATTGGTTTTAATGATGGGAATGCTGTCAAACAAGCATCATGAAGCATACTTGCAGCATATACTGCCACTAGTGGATACGCTTATCCTGACCGAGCCCGATTTTCGCCGCAAAATGAATGCCGCTGAATTGGCTCATCTCGTGGAGAAGCTGCGGCCGTCTTATGCCAAAACGGATTTAAAAATAATTGTAGAAGGTGACTGGAAAAAGGCTCTTGGCCTGCTTCAGTCACATACGGAAGCGGAAGATCTGGGGGTGGTGTCCGGCACGCTGTACCTTATTGCGGATGTACGGGCTACCCTTATGTATCAAACCGATTCGGAAAAAGGTTGGTGAAATTTGTTGATTACTTCGGAACATGTTCATTTTATCGGTATCGGCGGCTACGGGATGAGCGCGATTGCTCGGGTCATGCTGGAGATGGGTTATACCGTGACTGGCTCAGATGTGGCATCACAGGAGCTGACAGAAAAACTGGCGGCAAAAGGCGCAAAAATATATATTGGACACACACCTGAGCATATTGCAGGCGCGGATATCGTCGTCTATTCAACAGCATTGTCACGTGACAATGTGGAGCGGGTGGCAGCGGAGGAATTGAATATTCCAACTCTGCATCGTTCGCAGATGCTGGCTCGCTTGCTTAACGAACGTAAGGGAATAGCTGTTGCGGGTGCGCACGGTAAAACGACAACCTCTTCCATGATCGCTCTGGTTATGGAAAGATGTAACGTTGATCCAACGTATATTATTGGCGGCGAAATCACGAATTTGGGGACGAATGCCAAAGCAGGTAAAAGCGAGTTTGTCGTTGCTGAGGCGGATGAGAGTGATGGTTCTTTCCTGCAATATCATCCTTGGCAAGGCATTGTAACCAATATTGAAGCGGATCATTTGGAAAATTACGATGGCGACTTTAATCGTCTGAAAAGTGCCTATGTACAGTTTTTGAGTCAAATTCGACCGGATGGGGCGGCTATTGTATGTGCAGATGATCAGAACATCCGGGAAATGTTGCCTCAGCTCCAGACTCGGGTCATTACTTATGGAGTGCAGCATGAAGCGGATTATATGGCGACAGATATCCAATTAGGTGACCGTCGATTAAGCTTCACTATGAGCCGTAAAGGAACAGCACTCGGAACGATCGAACTATCAGTGCCGGGTAAACATAACATGTATAATGCGATGGCTACTGTGATATCCTGTTTGGAAGCAGGGATTCCATTCGATCAAATCGCTGCTACTATTGTAGAATTTCACGGAGCGAAGCGTCGTTTTCAAGTACTAGGTGAAAGCAATGACATACTGATTATTGATGACTATGCGCATCACCCAACAGAGATTGAGGCTACGATTAGCGCAGCGAGAGCGACTGGCAAGCGTATTATTGCTGTATTCCAGCCGCAACGCTATAGCCGCACCTTTTTCCTGCTCGATGCGTTTAGCCGCGCGTTTAGCGAGGCTAGTGAAGTCATCATTACCGATATTTATTCACCAGCGGGAGAAAAACAGATTGAAGGCGTGCATTCTTCCAAGCTCGTGGATTTAATCGTCCAAAACAGCAATGCTAATGCAATCTATTTGCCGACCAAAGAAGCCGTGATCGAGGAGTTGAAAGATCGATTACAGCCGGGTGATCTTGTGCTGACGATGGGAGCGGGAGATATCTGGAAAGCAGGTGACGCGTTAGCGCGCCATCTTCGCGGACAGCAAGTGTAATACGTATAAAAAAGAGCTGTTACGCCAATGAATTACATTTATTCAAGGGTATTCCGAACACGATTGTGTTTCGGGATACCTTTTTTTGTAATGCTGGGGCATATATTCTTAGCTTGACTCATACAACAGACTATGAGGAAGTATGGGACAAGGAGGGAGTGCATCCATGAACAAGACCAAGATGACATTCCGGTTCGACCAACAGTTGCCGGAGACAAGCCGGGAGGATAAGCTACAGGTGCTTCCGTACAAAAACGAGTCGATTACGAACGAACAGCGTGAAACGATTAGAGGAATGAATAAAAATGCTGTAACTACGCAAGAAACCGAGCTCAATGAGCCTGAGGATCTGAATAAACGTATTTCAAGTCGGCACTTTGCTCCGACATTAAGAGTACAAGAGGGATGGGATGACCCCTTTGGCCGTTCGGCGGCTTCTTGGTCAGATGTGGACGTTCTACCAGATAGCCTAGAAGAGAATGAGGAAGCTTATCATTCTGGCCAAGAGTACAGAAAACGTCCGCCCCACCCTTCTAGATGGAAACTGGTTGGTTCTGTAGCCAGCGCACTGGTGACCGGGGGGATGTTTGGATATATTATGTTGTTACTGTTTAACGGAGGAGGCATGGTCCCGGGAGCAGATCCCTCAGTAGAGGAGGCTGTACCGGTCTTTAAAGAATCCGTTGGTGTGGATGCAATATCTGCAAAAGAGAATTCTGTCCCTGTCACTGTCATAGAGGCTCAGGTACCTCCACAAACCTACTATTTGCTGCAATATGGGGTTTTCAGCACTCCAGAACGGGCCTTACAAGCAAAAGAAGAACTGTTGAAGGCAGGCATTGCAGCAGGAGGGGATACCGAGGACCAAAACCGGGTATATGCAGGAATATCACCGGATAGGGAGCAAGCTAAGTTACTCAGCAATCAGTTGAAAACACAAGGAGTCGAATTGTATGTTCGTGAGCTTGAATTGCCTGGATTCGAAAAAGCGGCTTACGGAGGCGAAGGCGATAAACTCACTGGCTTTTTTCAGTTAAGTAGTTCATTGGTGGGTAAGTTGAGCGGACTTTCCTCAACCTTGCTGGGAGAAGGAGGTGCGAATACGGTGCCAGCCTCCGACATGAAGGAGCTGAACGACCTGCATCAGCAGTGGACACAAAATATCACTGCACTTCCTACCGGTCTTCCAAAGGAAGCGGTTGCTTCCGCAACCTCACTTGAAAAGGCGATGAACAGCGCGATCTCTGCACTTGGGGAATATAATAAGAATACAGCCAAGGAACACATTTGGGAGATTCAGTCCTCCATGATGGAATATGTTTTGCGTGAGAAGGAATTTATCCAATTCATAAAACAATAGACTAGCCATATTTTCCGGCAAGGAACTGGAAATAGTTCCCCATGCCGGATTTCTGTTTGTATTGCAGTACAAATCACCGTATAATAATGAAGGTGTCAAAAAATGGCGAGGGAAGATCAGGATGAAAAAAAATGTAGGAATGCTTATACTGTTTTTGTTGCTCGGTTGGCTCTTGGGTGCATGGATTGCCAAAGCCCTTCAATCGATCAAATTCCTTTCCTTTCTGACCCACCCCACTAGGATATCTTGGTCGCCGAGAGCGGACCTGGATATTATCAGCTACAACATAACGATAAATTTTGAATTGAGCCTGCTTAGTCTGATCGGCATCATTGCCGCGTTCTGGCTGTACCGCAGGCTCTAACTGATGAAAAGGAGCTTCCCTTATGGACGGGAAAATTACGCCCCGCATTATTCTGGCATCGACTTCACCAAGAAGGAAGGAATTGCTCGCATTTTTGAGACTCCCCTTTGAGGTGGTGCCGAGTCATGCGGATGAGAGCACGCCTGAGAGCTGGACGCCTCAGCAAATCGTGGAGACCCTTGCGGCACGCAAAGCCGAAGCGGTCGTGAACACCGCCACTCAGTCGAAGGAAGCCGGACTGGTGATTGGCAGTGATACCATTGTCGTGCTGGATGGTTCGGTACTGGGCAAGCCTGCCGACCATGCGGACGCGGTTCGCATGCTGACTGCATTGCAGGGAAGAACACACCGTGTGTACACCGGGGTAGCCTGCATACATACCGGAACCGGCGAAATGCTTGTCAGACATCGCCAAACGGAGGTTACAATGAAGCCTCTGAGTCAAGAGCAAATTGTGGCATACGTGAATACTGGTGAACCGTCTGATAAAGCAGGAGCGTATGGCATTCAAGGCATGGGTGCTACGCTGGTGGAATCTATTCAGGGTTGTTATTTTAACGTCGTAGGATTGCCGCTTTCCTTGCTGTCGGACATGCTGTCCGATTTTGGAGTGAATGTGTTGCGTCCATAAAGGGGATAAACATATGCTGGAGTCGCCAATACTGATGCTTCGCGACCTCCCCCATGAAGAACGACCAAGAGAGCGCATGATGACATATGGGGCGGATGCCTTAAGCAACGCGGAGTTGCTGGCAATACTGCTGCGTACAGGAACGCAAAATGAGTCTTCGGTGCATTTAGCGCAGCGTATTTTGCAGCAGGCAGGAAATTTGCGTCAACTGGTGGATATGAGCTTGAGCGAGTTGACCCAGATTAAGGGCATTGGGGATGCTAAAGCGATACAGCTAAAAGCGGGTATCGAACTGGGGCGTCGATTAGCATTGTCTCGCCATTTGGAGACCCCGGTGATTAGTTGCCCGCGGGATGTGGCAGATCTGCTGTTTGAGCAGCTTCGTTATTTGCAGAAAGAGCATTTTGTATGCTTGTTCCTTAATACTAAAAATCATGTCATTGCTCAGGAAACACTATCTATGGGTAGCCTGAATTCTGCCATCGTGCATCCTCGTGAAGTATTTCGGGCAGCAATCAAATGCAGCAGTGCTTCAATAATTTGCGCTCATAACCATCCGAGCGGTGATCCGAAGCCAAGCCCGGAGGATGTTCAGTTGACTCGCCGCCTGATGGAAGCGGGCAACATCGTGGGTATCGACGTGCTTGATCATATTGTGATCGGGGACGGGACCTTTGTAAGTTTGAAGGAACAAGGTCTGATATAATATAATATTTAAATCAAACATTTAAACACGACCGGATAATCCGGCCTGAATAAACCGTTTATACATGGATAACAGATTTCAGGGAAGAGAAAAGGAGATTACATCATGCTGGGTGGCTTTACAAAAGATTTGGGAATAGATTTGGGGACGGCAAACACGCTTGTATACGTAAGAGGTAAAGGAATTGTGGTTCGTGAACCATCTGTAGTTGCTTTGCGTACAGATACAAAAACCATTGAGGCTGTTGGTGAATCTGCGAAAAAAATGATCGGTCGCACACCGGGAAATATCCGTGCGATTCGTCCGATGAAGGACGGTGTCATTGCTGATTTTGATACAACAGCAACGATGATCAAATATTTTATCCGTCAGGCGCAAGCCCAACGCTCTTTGTTTCCACGTCATCCGAACGTGATGGTTTGTGTGCCTTCAGGCATTACTGCAGTGGAGCAGCGTGCTGTTGAAGATGCGACGAAGCAAGCAGGTGCAAGAGAAGCATATACGATAGAGGAGCCGTTTGCAGCAGCAATTGGCGCTGATCTTCCTGTATGGGAGCCAACAGGAAGTATGGTTGTCGATATCGGTGGTGGTACAACCGAGGTGGCAGTCATCTCCCTGGGCGGGATTGTAACAAGCCGCTCCGTGCGTGTGGCAGGTGATGAAATGGACGAGTCCATCATCCAATACGTAAAGCGTCAATACAATCTGATGATTGGTGAACGGACTTCAGAGCAACTGAAAATGGAAGTTGGCTCAGCTATGCCATTAGAGCAAGTGGAAACCTCGGAAATCCGCGGACGTGATCTGGTAACAGGTTTGCCGAAGACGATTACGATTACTTCTGATGAAATTAGCGAAGCATTATCGGATACAGTCAATGCAATCGTGGATGCGGTCAAAGTAACACTGGAAAAATGCCCTCCCGAGTTGGCAGCGGACATCATGGATAGAGGAATCGTACTGACGGGTGGTGGAGCACTTCTGCGTAATCTGGACAAGCTGTTGGCAGGTGAAACCGGAATGCCGGTGATCGTAGCAGAAAATCCTCTGGATTGTGTGGCAATCGGTACAGGCAGAGCGCTGGAAAATATTCATTTGTTCAAATCGCGCAGCAGTTCTGCCGTCCGTTCCAAACGTTGAATCGGGGGTGTAGGAACTGTTTAAGCTGTTTGGCAATAAAAGACTATTTGTTCTATTGATCGGAATCGTTCTGTTTATTGCCCTTATGGGGATTACACTTGGACAGAGAAATTCCTTAACCTGGCCCGAGAAGTTCGCCAGAGATTCAATTGGCTTTGTGCAAGGTATCTTTTACAGGCCCGCTTCAGCAATAGCGGGCTTCTTTGAAGATATCGGAAATATGCGCAGCATCTACGAAGAAAATGAACGATTAAAAATTGCTGTGGCAAAGCTGACTCGTGACCAGATTCAGACCCATAATTATGTTGAAACAAATGCCAGACTGCAGAATGAACTGAAGTTCACCCAAACGCAAAAGGCGAAAAATAATTATGATTATCGTGTTGCTCAAGTGAACAGCGTCAGCAATGATTCCAAAACGCTTGTGATCGATATTGGTGAGAAGGACGGAGCGAAGGTTGGTCAGGAAGTCAGTTCGCTTGAAGGATTTGTAGGAGTCATTAGTCGTACGGGGAATTTTACGTCCACCGTTACGTTGTTGACTACATTGGATCCTAAAAATCCGAATTCTTATGCCATTGCAGCGACAGTCTTGGGCAAGGAGAATCAATCGTTTGGTATGATTGAAAGCTATGATCCGGGTACGAACAGATTTCAAATGACTCGCATTGAAGAAAAAGACCCAATCGCAAAGGGCGATCAGATTATTACATCTGGTGCAGGTGGGAAATTCCGCAAAAACCTAATGATTGGAACGGTAGAGAAGATTCAGGTTGGGGAATTTGGCAAAACACGGACAGCGATTATTAAACCGGCAGCCAGCTTTGTGGATTGGAAAGAACTGCTCATCCTTTATACTCCTGAGGTACCGGAATAATGAAGATGCGCGGTCAGGTTCTAATACTGCTGCTGTTTGTACTGTTTATAGCTGAAGGGACGATTCTTCCGTGGCTTCTTCCGGATAGTTGGCATTCAAGAATGGTTCCGAATTTTGTATATGTCGTGATCTTGTTTGTGTCTGTGTATTACAGTCGTCATACAGCATTGGTGCTAGGTATTGTTTTTGGACTTATTCATGATGTAGTGTTCTACGGGTTTATCATTGGGCCTTACTCTTTTGCAATGGGGTTGTCTGCATACTTATTGGGGCTTGTTTTTACAGCTCGACGTGCGCCGATGCCTATTATGATGGCAGCCGTGTTGATTGGTAGTTTCCTGCTGGATTCTATGCTTTTTGCTATTGATCAGCTGTTCCAGCTGAATCATCAGACTTTCAATTGGGCACTTGCTCAGTATATGATTCCTGATTTATTTATCCATTTTCTGTTCGCCCTCATCATTTATGTCCCGGTTCGCAAGCAATTGCAGCGTTTGGGTACCCGTGTGAAAAAGGAAGAGGCCGTCTAGGTCTTTTTACACACATTTTGTCCGGGTTAGCAGGGATTTGACGTCCCGGGGACGAAATGATTGAGATAGGAGGGACAGGCTAATGGCGGTGAAATCGAATCATGTCACGATTAAAGGCATCAAAGATGGCCTGGTATTCCTGCTGGACGATCAATGCGAGTTTGAGGATTTGCTAGGTGAGCTGCGTTTTAAGCTGGAGCACAGTCATCAAAATATTTTAACAGGCCCGATCATTCATGTGGATATTAAGCTGGGAAGCCGAGAAGTGACAGAGGAACAGAAGGAAAGTATTCTGGAGATCTTGAAGCAAAAGGGGAATCTGCTCATCAGGTCTGTAGAATCACCTGGACTGCCTGTGGAAGTGCAGGGAAAGCCCCCTATTCACACGGTGACAGGGATTATCCGTTCTGGTCAAGTGCTTCATCACAATGGGAACCTACTCTTTTTGGGAGATGTAAACCCGGGCGGAATTATAACATGTACTGGTGATATTTATGTCCTCGGCGCTTTGCGAGGCATGGCGCATGCAGGGATGGAGGGGAATAGTGAAGCGATTATTGCGGCTTCCTATTTTGCACCGACACAGCTGCGAATTTCCGAAATGATCAGCCGTCCACCAGACGAATGGGAGACACGTGAATCCGGTATGGAATTTGCGTATCTCAAGGATGGCGCTATGCAAATAGATAAAATGAGCAATATTGTGCGTCTGGGCCGCGATTTTAACGTGTTCAAAGGGGTGTAGCACATGGGAGAGGCTATCGTCGTCACTTCAGGAAAAGGCGGCGTCGGCAAAACGACGACGTCAGCCAATATAGGAACAGCACTTGCACTGCTCGGCAAAAAGGTATGTTTGGTGGATACGGATATCGGTTTGCGTAATCTAGACGTTGTGATGGGTCTAGAAAACCGGATTATTTATGACCTTGTTGATGTAGCGGAAGGTCGTTGCCGTTTAAATCAGGCACTGGTTAAGGACAAGCGTTTTGAGGAGCTGTATATGCTGCCAGCCGCTCAAACCAAGGACAAGAGTGCTGTTACGCCGGAGCAGGTTAAGGATATTATTTTGGAGCTTAAAAAGGATTTTGAATATATATTGATCGACTGCCCTGCGGGTATTGAACAGGGCTTTAAAAATGCCATTGCCGGGGCCGATCAGGCCATTGTTGTGACCACCCCGGAAAATGCAGCCGTACGCGATGCAGACCGGGTAATTGGTTTACTGGAAAGCTCACATGTGGTATCACCCAAGTTGGTGGTTAACCGCATTCGCAATAGCATGGTTAAATCCGGAGATATGTTGGATATTGATGGGATTTTACAAGTGCTTAGCATAGACCTTATTGGGATTGTGCCGGATGATGAAATGGTAATTAAAGCCGCTAATACAGGGGAGCCTACCGTTATGAATCCAGATTCACAGGCCGCGATTGCTTATCGTAACATTGCGAGACGAATCTTAGGCGATACAGTGCCCCTCATGCAGCTGGACCAAAAGAAAAGCGTGATGACACGCTTTAAGAAGTTTTTTGGTATGGGTGGATGAGGAAAACAGGAAGTTATGGCTGGTAAATTGCTTCCACACTTCCTACATAATTTTCCATTGGTTCTAAGGTAGGAACTGTAGTCGTATTCATTTGTAATATTAGACACTTAAATAAGTGATAATCTTATTTAAGTGTTTTTGGTTTATCTTTTTAAGTTCCTATAATACGGTTTCTCAAAATTTAGAGTCACTACATAAATATCATAAATACAAAACATATCCGGTGCGCTAGCGCCGGTTTTTTTGATTTTTAGGTGCGTAATCCCGAACCGGACAACATAAGTTGAAGCCCGTCCTCATAAGATGTATCAAACATACCTCGCTGAGGGGGCTGAACAGGATGAATAAAAATTCCGGAATCAAGCAGCGCAGAGAAGAACGTATACAGCAGCTAATCGCGGGAAGCAAAGCGGAGACGTATCCCTCTGGCATATATCAGAACAGGCACGGGGATAAAGATATGAAGTCGATGCCTATAGTCAGTGCCAACTCGCCCAGAGACCCAGAAACTGAGTGGAAAAATGAGCGGCAACGCTGGCAGCAATCTTTTGGGACGAATCGTGGTCCGTCTTTTTGGACTTCCTTTTGGCGAAGATCAGTCATAGCAACGGTGTTATTTGGAATGGTATGGGGAATGTTTCGTTGGGATATTCCCTATGCAGTGAATTTGAGAATGTTTATTGCGGATGCCTTGAATAAGGATATGGATTTTGCAGCCGTCGGACAATGGTATGAAACTTATTTTGACGGAGCACCTTCCTTTTTGCCGATTTTTGGCGAGGAGCATGAAACGCACAAGGTAGACGCAAGTCGAAAGGGCTCTCCACCGATTGAAGGCAATATAACACAGCCTTTTGTACTGAGCCTTAAAGGGGTAGAAATTACGCCGAATGTTACCGATAACGGGGCAATCGCTGTTAAAAGTATAGATGCAGGTCGAGTATTAGACATATTAAATCATCCCAAAAGCGGGATTTCGATTACAATTCGACACACTGGCGGTATCACAGCAACTTACGGAAGGCTTTCCCGCTCTACCTTAAAAGTGAACGACTGGGTTCAGGAGGGAGATGAGATCGGTGTACTGCCAGCAAGTCACAGCGGCAGCGAGGCGGCAACTTTGTTTTTGGCAGTTCAGAGAGGGGAGCAATACATTGACCCGTCGGAAGTGGTAGCCCTTGATTAATGTCCGAGGGGTGACCTTATCACTACATCCACTGTTTGTATTGGTTATGCTGACCTCTATATTAACGGGACATTTTATCGAGATCATAACTTTATTTACATTGGTGTTTATTCATGAGCTAGGCCATGCGACAGCTGCTTCGTTGTTGGGTGCGCGGGTGCTTTCCATACAGATGTTACCCTTTGGAGGAGTGGCGGTCATTGAGGATCAGGGGAAGCTCAATGCGTGGAAGGAGATTGTCATTGCGCTAGCGGGGCCCCTACAAAACGGAATCATGATCATCATCCTTTTGTGGTTCAGAAATGTGAGTGGGCTGGAGTATGATTATGTAAATTATATCATTCAGGGGAATGCAGTTATTGCACTGTTTAATTTGCTGCCCATTTTACCACTTGACGGTGGGAAAATATTGCAGGCACTGATTAGCTTATCTTGTTCTTATCACCGCACATTAGTGTGGACTTTTAGAGCCAGTATCTTAACGAGTTTGCTATTTTGTATATATGGTATTTCGCCGTTGTTAAGGCAAAATGGACCTATCCATTTAAATCTGCTGGCGGTAGGGATTTTTTTGCTTTATTCTAATATTGTGGATTATCGGAATATCCCTTACCGTTTTATACGGTTTTTGCTGGGGAGGGACGAGCTTTTTTACCGCGAAGTAGCTAAGGGAAGTATTTCCTTACCTATTGTATCCCTGCCAGTGAAACATTTGGAGCATATTTTGCGTCTTTTCAGAAGAGATCGGTATCATATGGTTTATGTTATGAATGAACAGGGACGGATTGTAGCCGTACTGCCGGAGCAACGTCTTATTCGCTCTTATTTTGCGACACGCCCGCCAGATGGTGGAGAACCCAAGCCCAAATAATGTTTTATGAGTTAAGGAAGAGGCTGTATCCAGAGAGGTTGAAAAACCATGAAGCAAATGATTGTACAATGCCAGCAGCAGATGACCCAAATGGCGCTGTTGGAAGAGGGACGATTGGTTGAATATGCGGCTGAACTACCGCGAAAACGGGGAATTCTAGGTTCTTTTTTCAAAGCGAGGGTGGTCAATGTGCTACCAGGTATGCAAGCCGCCTTTGTTGACATTGGACAGCGAAAGAATGCCTTTTTGTATGTAGATGACGTACTTCATGCTCATTTGGACAAGCAGCCGGAGGTAAAGCCATCCATTTCTGAAGTGTTAAAGGTAGGGCAGGAAATTGTAGTGCAGGTATTAAAAGAGGCTGTTGGTAGTAAAGGAGCCAGGGTCACCACTCATTTTTCACTTCCGGGTCGCTGGATCGTATATATGCCCCGTGCTGATTATGTGGCCGTATCTAAGAAGATCGAACGTGAGGGCGAACGTACCCGTTTGAAAGCAATGGGAGAGCAGCTACGCACAAGTGAGGAAGGACTCATAATCCGTACCGTTTCGGAGGACATGAGTATAGAGGCGATTGAAAATGATTTAAATCAACTGCGTAAGCAGTGGGTGGTTATTCAGCGTAAAGCTGGTGAACACTCGGCTCCGTGCGAATTACACCGGGATTTAAGTATTGTTCAGCGGTTGATTCGGGATGTGTTTACACCTGAACAGGATGAACTGGTCATTGACAGTGAAGAGCAAGCAAAGGATGCAGAAATAATGCTACAACAGATTGGTCCTGCGAAAGCTCATGTAAGTATATTTCGTGGTCCAGAAGAAACAATTTTCAAAGCTTATGGCGTTCATGAGCAGCTGGAACGCGATTTTGCGCGAAAGGTATGGCTGCAGGGCGGCGGATACATTGTCATTGATCATACGGAGGCATTAACCGTCATTGATGTGAATACCGGGAAGTTTACGGGAGGCAGTAATCTGGAAGAAACGGTGACCCGGACTAACATTGAAGCAGCTGAAGAGATTGCCCGCCTGGTACGTGTGCGTGATATTGGTGGTATCATCATCATTGATTTTATTGACATGGAACAAGAGGAGAACCGTCGGGAAGTATCCTCTGTGCTGGAAGCAAGATTGAAGAAGGATCGGACCAAATCTTATGTTGTCGGTTGGACGCGGTTAGGTTTGCTGGAAATGACCCGCAAAAAAGTGCGTGAGGAAAAGACGCTCGTGTAGAGCGATGCGTAACCAAAAATCATTTTAAAACTAAAGGTTGAATGTGTACAAAGCTTGTGCTACAATCATTTAGTATGTGTGATGCGTAAGATTGGCTGCACATGCTGTAACCGCTCCAATCAGGTACTGAAGTGCAGTATCCTAAGGGAATCTGCCACCTGCTATTAGGCGAGTCTGAGACATAAGGAGGTGCAAGCAAATGTACGCAATTATCGAAACAGGTGGTAAGCAATACAAAGTTCAAGAGGGCGACGTATTGTTCATCGAGAAGTTGGAAGCTAATGATGGTGAAACTGTAACGTTCGATCGTGTTCTGGCAGTGTCCGGCGACAATGGCTTGACAGCAGGTACACCGCTTCTTTCTGGAGCTTCTGTAACAGCTAAAGTTGAGAAGCATGGTCAAGGTCAAAAGGTCATCGTATACAAATACAAACCTAAAAAGAACTACCATGTGAAGCAAGGTCATCGTCAACCGTACACGAAAGTGACGATTGAAAAAATCCAAGCGTAAGAGGGTGCGATAAGTGATTATCGTGCGTATTACACGACTGGAGGATGGCAGCATACAGGGGTTTTCCGTTAAAGGACATGCAAATTTCGCTAAATCTGGCGAGGATATCGTATGTGCTGGCGTTTCGGCGGTAACAGTAGGAACTGTCAATTCGATTGGAGCTCTTACGGACGTTGAGATGGAAACGGAAATGGAAAACGGCTTTTTAAGCGCGTATCTTTCTCCTGAAAGTTATCATGATGCGAACGCACAGGTTCAACTGTTGCTGGAGTCCATGGTGATTATGCTGACAAGTATTGCTGAATCATACGGTAAGTATATTCAAATAGAAAATAATCAAAGAAGGAGGTAGACATCATGTTGAAATTGACATTGGATCTTCAATTATTCGCATCGAAAAAAGGTGTAGGTTCCACAAAGAACGGACGTGACAGTAAATCGAAACGTCTTGGAGTGAAACGTGCTGACGGTCAAGCAGTTACCGGCGGTAGCATCCTGGTTCGTCAACGCGGAACGAAAATTCACCCGGGCACGAACGTGGGCATCGGTAAGGACGACACTCTGTTCGCGAAAGTGGACGGCGTTGTGAAGTTCGAACGTTGGGGCCGTGATCGCAAAAAGGTGAGCATCTACCCGATCGACGTTGCTCCAGTAGCAGCTACTGTAGAAGCTTAATAGCGGCTTAGACACGCTGAAAAGCCTCCGGCACTTTTGTCGGAGGCTTTTTTGCATGATGGTAATGAACTGGAAAGTTAGTCTGTGCTATACTGGATTAAGGTTCTTTAATAATCCATTTAATTTCGCAGAACGGAGAGAAGCCATGTTCCAGCGGATAAGAGCGCCTTATCTGGCGTTGGGTTCCATTCTGATTCCTTTGGTTTTTTCACTGCTCTATCCTAAAGTATTAACGATTATCTTATTAGCAGTATGGTCTGTAGTTGCTGCATGCTTTGGTATGTGGTATACGCAAAGACAGGTTGAGTATGAACGGAAAGCTGCTTTGCGTTCTTTTGAACGTACAGCGATTTCAATGCTTAACCATCATCGGCATGACTGGATGAATGACTTGCAGGTGCTTTATGGATATATTCGTATGAATAAGCATGATAAATCTGTTGCTTATGTGGAAACAATAAAAGGGCGCGTAGCGGAAGACAGTAAAATATCTAAGTTGGGTATTCCCTCACTGGTGTTTTATTTGCAGTCTTTTCGCGTGAACGCCGGTAATTTACAGTTGTCGGTACAGGTTGAGGAGCAGTTAAAGTTAGACGCTGTCATGTCTCCCGAAGACGGCGAGTCGCTTGCCTCGGCCGTCATAGAAACGGTGCGTGCGTATCAATATGGCGGGGGCCGGTCGTCCTGGGGAGAAGTGCGCAGATTGACACTTTTTTTCGGTATGGATCAGAATGATGTTATCGTCCGTTTTGAAGGAAGTGACATACCTGCGGATTTGAATATCCTAAAGCAGGTCAGATCCGTACCCGGAAGTAAACGCATTCGAACAGAGAAGCTTCCTACGGGCGAAATGCTTCAAATTCGGATGCAGTGCCAGACATAAGGAAGGTGTAACCATGTTTGTAGATAAAGCGAAGATTTTTGTTAAAGGCGGTGACGGTGGAGACGGATTAATTGCGTTTCGCCGTGAGAAATACGTTCCTGAAGGTGGCCCAGGTGGTGGTGACGGAGGGAACGGTGGTGACGTAATTTTCCGTGTAGATGAGGGTTTGCGTACCTTGATGGATTTTCGGTACCAACGTCATTTTAAAGCCCAGCGTGGAGTAAAAGGTCGCAACAAAAGTCAACACGGAGCCAATGCGGAGCACATGATCGTACGTATACCACCGGGAACGGTCATCATAGATGATGATACTGGTGAAGTAGTAGCAGATATGACACGTCATGGTCAACAAGTCGTCGTAGCTAAAGGAGGACGCGGAGGACGCGGAAACATCCGTTTTGCTACGCCGAGTAATCCAGCGCCTGAGTTGGCTGAGAACGGCGCAGAGGGACAAGAACGTTATATCACGCTTGAGTTAAAAGTAATGGCTGACGTAGGCTTGGTCGGGTTCCCTAGTGTTGGGAAGTCTACCTTGTTGTCGGTTGTATCTTCCGCAAAACCGAAAATTGGGGCCTACCACTTTACAACGATTACTCCGAATTTGGGCGTTGTGGATGTGGGTGATCATCGTAATTTTGTGATGGCGGATTTGCCTGGTTTGATTGAAGGAGCTCATGAAGGTATTGGGCTGGGACATGAATTTCTGCGGCACATTGAGCGGACGCGTATTATTATCCATGTCGTGGATATGGCGGGCTCCGAAGGACGTGACCCGTTTGAAGATTGGACTAAAATTAACGACGAATTGAAGCAATATAATGCAGCATTGGCTGAGCGTCCGCAAATTGTGGCGGCCAATAAAATGGATATGCCAGAAGCTGAAGAAAACTTGGCTCACTTCAAAGAGCAGATTGCTTCTATACGTCCTGATCTTGAAATCATGCCTATTTCCTCACTGACACGTCAAGGTGTGAAGGAACTACTCTACCGTGCTGCTGATTTGCTGGATCAAATACCGGACGAGCCAGTTGTTGAGGAAGTAGCAGAAGTCAATGAACGTAAGGTATTTAAGCTGGATACAGCAGAAGACGATGGCTTTACAATTGTACGTGAAAACGACACATTCGTGGTGCAGAGCCCTAAAATTGAGCGCATGATGAAGCGCATGCAGTTGAACTCGCATGATGCCATTTTGAAATTAGCAAGAACGTTACGCCACATGGGTGTGGATGCTGAGTTACGCAAGCGTGGCGCCAAAGATGGTACATCTGTACGCATTGCTGATTTCGAGTTCGAATTTGTTGAAGGCAGCAGCTACTACTAAAAATCAAATAAAGGTCTAAAACCTGAACGGTTACTGTACTATAGGAAACTCTATAGAAGGCAGTAGCCGTTTTTTGCATTGTTAGCTTGCCGATTTTCATGAGTTTCGATATAATGTCCTCTATACAAAAACATAAGTCTTTGAGGAGAGGACGTTCTTGAAAGAGCGCTATTACTTGGTACGGGAAGATATTTTGCCTGAAGCTATTGTTAAGACCATACAGGTGAAACTGCTGCTGGCTTCAGGAGATGTTAAAACCGTGCATGATGCCGTGGAGCAAGTTGGGTTAAGCCGAAGCGCCTTTTATAAATATAAGGATGGCATACATTTGGTTAACCAGCTGGAGCGTGAGCGAATTGTCAATATCTCTATTGATTTAGAACATCAATCCGGAATGTTGTCCAGGGTGCTTGGCAGAGTGGCTGATTTCGGAGGCAATGTGCTGACGATCCAGCAAAGCATTCCACTGCAAGGCAGAGCCAACGTAGTTATCTCGGTAGAAATGTCCAGACTCAGTGAAGAGTTGGGTGTTCTACTGGAGGGCTTGGAGGACATCTCTGGAGTCAAACGTGTTCGCCTGATTGGGCAAGGTTAAGGCAATACAGTTCATTAGATATAAGTTTGCGGGAGGGGAATGGATGAAACCGGTCAAAGTAGGATTGTTAGGTTTGGGGACGGTAGGAACGGGAGTCGTTCGAATCGTAGAAGGCAATCAGGAAGATTTGAGCAGACAAGTCGGTTCACCGATCATCATTGAAAAAATAGCTGTAAAAAACATAGAAAAATATCGTTCCATTGAAGTGGACACGGCCAAGCTTACTGAGGACCCATGGGAAGTTATTCGAGACCCTGAAATTGATGTAATTATCGAAGTCATGGGCGGGGTTGATCAGACGAAGGAGTACATTCTTGAAGCGTTGGAGCGGGGTAAACATATCGTAACAGCTAACAAGGACTTAATGGCTTTGCACGGTTCTGAAGTATTGGCAAAGGCGCAGGAAAAGCAATGTGATATTTTTTATGAAGCTAGTGTAGCAGGCGGTATCCCGATTATTCGTACACTCATTGAAGGTTTCTCCTCCGACCGTATTACCCGCATTATGGGGATTGTGAACGGTACGACCAACTTTATTTTAACAAAAATGAGTCAGGAAGGAGCCTCGTACGAGGAAGTTCTCAAGGAAGCGCAGGAGCTTGGGTATGCTGAATCCGATCCGACCTCAGACGTGGAAGGACTGGATGCAGCTCGTAAAATGGCAATTCTCGGCACGCTCGGTTTCCGCTCTAATGTAGAGCTCAAGGATGTAAGTGTCAGCGGCATTTCAAAGGTAACCAGTGAAGATATTGCTTTTGCTAAAAAACTAGGATATGAAATGAAATTGCTCGGCATTGCAGAGCGTCAGGGTGATGAATTTACGATTAATGTTCAGCCGACCATGGTACGCAAGCAGCATCCATTGGCTTCGGTGAACGGGGTATTCAACGCGGTGTATGTGCATGGTGAAGCAGTGGGTGAAACCATGTTTTATGGTGCGGGTGCAGGTGAAATGCCGACGGCAACATCGGTTGTAGCTGATTTAGTAGCTGTAGTGAAAAATCTCAAACTTGGTGTCAATGGGCTGAAAGCCATCGTTCCTTACAACCCTAAAAAAATTAGTAACGACGAAGATGTGTATTTCAAAAACTTCGTGCTTCTGCATGTGGATGATAAAGCAGGGGTGTTGGCACGGATTACGCAAGTATTTGCTGAATTTAATGTCAGTCTGGCATCTGTTGTGCAGCAACCGAATGAGGTTAACCCCGATGCTGAAATTATTATCGTGACTCATTTAGCCAGTAAAGCGAGTATGAAAAAGGTTTTGGAGCATTTTGAAACTTTAGACGTCATTCGTCGCATCAAGAGCGTATATCGAGTAGAGGGATAGTCAATAAAAGCAGGAGGAATTGTCTGTATGACCGTTTTAAAAACAGCAAGAGTGCGTGTGCCTGCGAGTACGGCCAACTTGGGTCCCGGCTTTGATACATTGGGCATGGCATTGTCCTTATATGCATGGATTGAAATGAAGGAGGCCGAACAGACGGCTTTTCATTTATACGGAGATGAAATGAATGGTGTTCCCCAAGATAAAACTAATCTGATTTTCAAGGTAGCACAAATGGTTTTTCGGGAAGCAGGTGTATCTGTTCCTGAGCTCGATATTTCGATGTACTCGGATATTCCGCTCACTCGTGGTTTGGGCAGCAGTGCTTCTGCTATTGTGGGCGCCTTGGTCGCTGCCAATACGTTGATTGGCTCGCCTCTGCCGAATTCCAAGCTGTTCGATATGGCAAGCGCCATTGAAAAACATCCGGATAATGTTGGGGCTTCCCTGTTTGGTGGTATTATTACAGCGATGTGGGACGGCGAGCATGCTAGGCATTTACGGCTTGAACCAGATGCTAATCTGGAGGTTATGGTAGTTATTCCAGATTTTCAGCTGTCCACGTCGAAAGCCAGAGAGGTTCTACCCGCTCATGTATCGTTGAAGGATGCTGTATATAATATAAGTCATGCTTCCATGCTGGTAGCAGCATTGGCGTCGGGACGAACCGATTTAATCGCCGAAGCGATGCGTGATCAGCTTCATCAGCCTTACCGCGCGGCACTTGTGCCAGGTATGACAGAGATCTTGCAGGATGCGCACCATTATGGTGCTTTGGGTGTGGCTCTAAGTGGGGCTGGACCAACGTTGCTGGCATTGACAGATCGGCGAGAAAATCGGAAAGCAGAGCTGGAGCAGTATTTAACGGATACCATGAACAAAGAGGGGATCACTGCTTCTGTTTTAAAATTGCGTCCTGAGAATGAAGGAGTTAAAGTATATACAGAAGGGAATACTCTCCCTTTTATGGATATGATTAAAGGGGAACTTACGATATGAAACGAATTGCACTTCTTCCTGAGGGGACTGTTTCTCATGAAGCGATTAAGTATTTGTTAGGAGATACGTCCCATGAATTACTTTTTTACAAACATATTGCGGACGTATTTCAGGCAGTAGACAAGGGTCAGGCAGACTATAGTGTAATTCCCATTGAAAATACGATTGATGGCTCTGTAAGTTTGCATATGGATTGGCTTGTACATGAAGTAGACATTCAAATGCAGGCGGAATGGGTATATCCTTCAATTCAAAATCTTATTGGTCATCGTAGTGAATTTACGAAGGATTTGGACAAGCTGGATTTGAGCAAAGTGGTCAAAATTATGTCTCATCCTGTGGCGCTTCCCCAGTGTAAAGAATTCATACAGGCTTCCGCTCCTCAGGCCGAGTTGGAGAGTGCAGGAAGTACGGCAGAAGCCGTCGAAATTGTTAAACATAACCCCGGTAAAGGCTGGACCGCTCTCGGAACCAAGCTTGCGGCTGCCAAACATGGATTGGATATTTTGGCCAGCAAAGTGACGGATCACGATAACAACTTTACCCGCTTTGTCTTGATCGGTCATCAACCTATAAGTCTCCCGGGTACGCCTGAAGGTCAGCGAACCAGTATTTTGGTCACGCCGCCGCAGGATTTCCCGGGAGCGCTGCATCAGGTTTTATCCGCATTTGCATGGCGCAGGTTAAATCTGTCCCGTATTGAATCGCGTCCGACCAAAAAGCAATTGGGGAATTATTATTTTTACATTGAAGTTTTGGAATCTCTGCATTCCGTGCTGCTTCCGGCAGCCTTTGCAGAGATCGAGGCTTTGGGGTGCCATGTACGTGTTCTTGGCTCTTATCCAAGCTACAAGTATGTTGAAGCAGCGATCGAACCTATTTTAAAGGAACATTAATCGGAGGTGTGGTTTTAATGGCAGAACAATGGATCTATCTGGATGGGCAGCATGTGACTAAGGAAAACGCAAAGGTTTCCGTATATGATCATGGATTCTTGTACGGAGACGGTATATTTGAGGGCATTCGTATATATAACGGGAATATTTTTAAATGTAAGGAGCACTTGGAGCGTCTGTATGATTCTGCGAAATCCATTCAGTTAAACATTCCTTTGTCTCCTGATGAAATGTTGGAAGCAATGGCTGAAACGATTCGTCTTAACGAAATGCGTAACGGATATATCCGTCTGATTGTATCCCGAGGTGCAGGAAATCTAGGTTTAGATCCTCTTCGTTGTGCGAAGGCGAGTGTCATCATTATCGTGGAGCAGCTCGCCATTTACCCGGAAGAAGCTTACTTGACTGGCCTGAAGACAATTTCTGTCTCTCAGCGTCGCAACATCCCGGACGCTTTGAATCCGAAGATTAAATCATTGAACTATCTCAACAATATCCTCGTGAAGATCCAGTCTAACTATGCTGGTGTAGGTGAGGCTATTATGCTCAATTCCCAAGGGTATGTGACGGAAGGCTCTGCGGACAACATTTTCATTGTCAAAAACGGAGTGTTATATACACCTCCTTGCTATTTAGGGGCGCTTGAAGGGATTACTCGTAATGCTATTATCGATTTGTGTGCTAAGCTTGGATACCCTCTTAAGGAACAACCTTTTACACTGCATGATGTATATGTTGCGGACGAGGTGTTTTTTACAGGAACTGCGGCAGAAGTTATTGCAGCTTATGAAGTGGATGGTCGTACGATCGGCTCCGGCGTTGCTGGCCCAGTGACTTTGGAGCTCCTGGCTGAGTTCCGTAAGATTGTGGATCAGGATGGCTACAAAGTGTGGCAGGACTAAAATAAAACCGAATCCTTTTAACTGAATGCTCGCGTGAGTATTCGGTTGAGAGGATTTTTTTGTTTGTATGGGGTCATTCGCCCGGGAGGTGCATAGGATGTAATAACAGAAGCCGGGCGTTTATCCCGCCCGAACGAAAGTCTAGGAGGTTTGTGACCTGTGAAAATACACATCGTCAAAAAAGGTGACACTCTGTACTTGCTGGCACAGAAGTATAATGTGACGCTGGAGAAAGTTATTGCCGCCAATCCCCAATTGGCAGACCCTAATCAGTTGAGTATCGGCGAGAAAATTAAAATTCCAACAGACCCTGTTACGATGGAAACACAGCCGTCAACGGTATATCAACACAAGGTTAAGCAAGGAGATTCATTGTGGAAGTTGTCCAAGGCGTGGAATGTACCGCTTAAGCTAATTATTGATGCCAATTCCCAGCTTAAAAACCCGAACGCACTTCTGGTTGGAGAAACAGTTAATATTCCACACTACAAAGAAGAGGCGTCTGATTTTACTGAGAATAAAAAAAATACCGCAGTCAAAGAAGAGATGACACAGCCTAAACCTGAATCCCCAACCAAGCAAGAACTTACCCAGCCCAAGGAGGAGTTGACGCAGCCTAAGCAGGAGAATATGCCTAGCCCTAAAGAAGAGATGACACAGCCGAAAGAAACAGTGAATCCTCCTAAGCTTCCTGAATTAAAACTGCCTGAAGTTCCTATGGCACCCGTAAATCCTGCTCCACCTCAAATGCAGCCCATAGTTACTCCACCTGCTCCACCTCAAATGCAACCTATAGTTACCCAACCCATCGCATCTAAGCCACAGCTTCCTACAACTGTTGTGAAGCAACCTGTAGCTGAAAAATTTTGCGGCTGCACAAAATCGGAGCCGATGGTAAATTCCGAGTGGTCGATACAACAGCCGACATTTGATTATAGCCCACAAATAAATGCAATGCCGAACTCGTGGTATCCGGGGATTGAGTCTCCTCAAACTTGGGGGAATGCGCCTATTAATACCTCCTTAGCAGAACACGCCTCTCCTACTGTAGTTTCTGATCAGGGCTATCATCATGATTGTGAGCATCCATGGTGCTGGGGGCCTGTGCAGACACCACCTATAAATGCCCATCCAACACCTTATCCTGCCTATTCAGATTGCTGCGCCCCTGGATATTATCCGAGTCATGAGGCGTCTGAAAATGCATCCTACCCTGTCTATCCTCCATTTATCCATCAAGGGCATCCACAGCAGTATCCAGAGAGTGCAGTCCAGGGCAGTCAATGGAGCCAGGCATGGGGAGGACCTCCATATGGTTCGCCTGCGGGTGGGCACGTGTCCGATTATAGCCAACTACAAGGACAACAATCTGCGAATTCCCCTTATCATCCGTTTGCGCATGGGAATGCACCTATGTATCCATTAGAGGGATATACAACACCCTATATGTTTATGCCAGACTGTGGATGCCGGGAAGAGAACGTACAGTCGGCACCAGCAATTCCAGGATCGCAGGAGATTGGTAACAATCTGACTATTGCATCCCAAAATGAAGTTGGCTCTTCTTCTAAACCAAAGGATCGTAGCGTACGTAAAGGTAAATCAAAAGACAGCTCTGGCAGTACATCCAAAGAAGAGACATCCAAAGCCAAGGTTTCCAGTAAAAATGCTACTAATAAAAAGCAAAAATCCGGCTCCTCATCCTATAATGCACGTTCGCGTAAAAATCCGTGGATTAAGGACTGACGTGGCTATATGTAAAAGGAGAGGAACCTCCTGGTAGTGCCCGGCTTTATTATTCATTAAGAGGAAGAAATGAATGTTAAAGAGACTGTTATTCTGCTTGTGGGAATAATGGTCTCTTTATTTAAATGCAGTGATTTTAAAGATGAGAAAAAAACTAAAAAAAGGTGTTGCCTTCTAGCGTAATTTTGTGGTATATTCTTATAGCTGTCTTTTGCAAGATAGTTAGCAACACGAAAACAAAGCAGAATTGATTAAAAAATTCTTTTGAAAAAAAGTGTTGCAAAGACGTAGAAAACATGATATATTATTTAAGTCGCCGCTGAGATGCGGTGGTGAAACAAAGTAAGGCATTATGCAGGTTTGATCTTTGAAAACTGAACAACGAGTGAGTAAAACGATTTTGTTCGCAAAATCAAACAAGAGATATTTTTATCTCGTCAGTTTCAACATGAGCTTATCGCTCTTTCTATAAACCAGCTTCGGTTGGTCTTTAATGGAGAGTTTGATCCTGGCTCAGGACGAACGCTGGCGGCGTGCCTAATACATGCAAGTCGAGCGGGGTTATGTAGAAGCTTGCTTCTACATAACCTAGCGGCGGACGGGTGAGTAACACGTAGGCAACCTGCCCACAAGACAGGGATAACTACCGGAAACGGTAGCTAATACCCGATACATCCTTTTCCTGCATGGGAGAAGGAGGAAAGACGGAGCGATCTGTCACTTGTGGATGGGCCTGCGGCGCATTAGCTAGTTGGTGGGGTAAAGGCCTACCAAGGCGACGATGCGTAGCCGACCTGAGAGGGTGATCGGCCACACTGGGACTGAGACACGGCCCAGACTCCTACGGGAGGCAGCAGTAGGGAATCTTCCGCAATGGGCGAAAGCCTGACGGAGCAACGCCGCGTGAGTGATGAAGGTTTTCGGATCGTAAAGCTCTGTTGCCAGGGAAGAACGTCTTGTAGAGTAACTGCTACAAGAGTGACGGTACCTGAGAAGAAAGCCCCGGCTAACTACGTGCCAGCAGCCGCGGTAATACGTAGGGGGCAAGCGTTGTCCGGAATTATTGGGCGTAAAGCGCGCGCAGGCGGCTCTTTAAGTCTGGTGTTTAATCCCGAGGCTCAACTTCGGGTCGCACTGGAAACTGGGGAGCTTGAGTGCAGAAGAGGAGAGTGGAATTCCACGTGTAGCGGTGAAATGCGTAGAGATGTGGAGGAACACCAGTGGCGAAGGCGACTCTCTGGGCTGTAACTGACGCTGAGGCGCGAAAGCGTGGGGAGCAAACAGGATTAGATACCCTGGTAGTCCACGCCGTAAACGATGAATGCTAGGTGTTAGGGGTTTCGATACCCTTGGTGCCGAAGTTAACACATTAAGCATTCCGCCTGGGGAGTACGGTCGCAAGACTGAAACTCAAAGGAATTGACGGGGACCCGCACAAGCAGTGGAGTATGTGGTTTAATTCGAAGCAACGCGAAGAACCTTACCAGGTCTTGACATCCCTCTGACCGGTCTAGAGATAGACCTTTCCTTCGGGACAGAGGAGACAGGTGGTGCATGGTTGTCGTCAGCTCGTGTCGTGAGATGTTGGGTTAAGTCCCGCAACGAGCGCAACCCTTATGCTTAGTTGCCAGCAGGTCAAGCTGGGCACTCTAAGCAGACTGCCGGTGACAAACCGGAGGAAGGTGGGGATGACGTCAAATCATCATGCCCCTTATGACCTGGGCTACACACGTACTACAATGGCCGGTACAACGGGAAGCGAAATCGCGAGGTGGAGCCAATCCTAGAAAAGCCGGTCTCAGTTCGGATTGTAGGCTGCAACTCGCCTACATGAAGTCGGAATTGCTAGTAATCGCGGATCAGCATGCCGCGGTGAATACGTTCCCGGGTCTTGTACACACCGCCCGTCACACCACGAGAGTTTACAACACCCGAAGTCGGTGGGGTAACCCGCAAGGGAGCCAGCCGCCGAAGGTGGGGTAGATGATTGGGGTGAAGTCGTAACAAGGTAGCCGTATCGGAAGGTGCGGCTGGATCACCTCCTTTCTATGGAGAATCGTTTCCGGAGAGCGGAAACATTCAAATATGAAGCGTAAGCTTCAAAAACTACTCACTCGTTGCTCAGTTTTGAGAGCTCAAACTCTCAAAAAAGCTGGTTGTTTACAGCTTTGCACCTTGAAAACTGGATACCGAAACGAAATTGCGTTTTAGAATATTCCTTTAAGCTGATCTTGTGTAAACAAGTGAAATAAAGGTAGCAGGTAAGGAAAGATATTTTGCTTTTAGCAAAAATCATTCTTTATCAAACATCGACATTTTCTTTCTTTGAAAGAAAAGTCTAGGTTAAGCTACAAAGAGCACACGGAGGATGCCTAGGCGCCAGGAGCCGACGAAGGACGTGGCGAACAACGATAAGGCCTCGGGGAGCTGTAAGCAAGCTTTGATCCGGGGATGTCCGAATGGGGAAACCCGGCTGTCTTCATCGACAGTCACTTTCTGCTGAATACATAGGCAGAATAGAGGCAGACCAGGGGAACTGAAACATCTAAGTACCCTGAGGAAGAGAAAACAATAGTGATTCCGTCAGTAGCGGCGAGCGAACGCGGATTAGCCCAAACCAAGGAGCTTGCTCCTTGGGGTTGTGGGACGTCTCACATGGAGTTACAAAGGAACCGGTTAGATGAAGAGGTCTGGAAAGGCCCGCCAGAGAAGGTAAAAGCCCTGTAGTTCAAAACTTGTTCCCTCCGAGACGGATCCCGAGTAGTGCGGGGCACGTGAAACCCCGTATGAATCCGGCAGGACCATCTGCCAAGGCTAAATACTCCCTGGCGACCGATAGTGAAGCAGTACCGTGAGGGAAAGGTGAAAAGCACCCCGGAAGGGGAGTGAAATAGATCCTGAAACCGTGTGCTTACAAGAAGTCAGAGCCCGATCTATGGGTGATGGCGTGCCTTTTGTAGAATGAACCGGCGAGTTACGTTCCCGTGCAAGGTTAAGGTGAAGAGCTGAAGCCGCAGCGAAAGCGAGTCTGAATAGGGCGATCTTGAGTACGTGGACGTAGACCCGAAACCGGGTGATCTACCCCTGTCCAGGGTGAAGGTGCGGTAACACGCACTGGAGGCCCGAACCCACGCATGTTGAAAAATGCGGGGATGAGGTGGGGGTAGCGGAGAAATTCCAATCGAACCCGGAGATAGCTGGTTCTCCCCGAAATAGCTTTAGGGCTAGCCTCGGAAAGAAGAATCGTGGAGGTAGAGCACTGATTGGGTGCGGGGCCCGCAAGGGTTACCAAGCTCAGTCAAACTCCGAATGCCATAGATTTAGTTCCGGGAGTCAGACAGTGAGTGCTAAGATCCATTGTCGAAAGGGAAACAGCCCAGACCATCAGCTAAGGTCCCCAAGTGTGTGTTAAGTGGGAAAGGATGTGGAGTTGCACAGACAACCAGGATGTTGGCTTAGAAGCAGCCACCATTGAAAGAGTGCGTAATAGCTCACTGGTCGAGTGACTCTGCGCCGAAAATGTAACGGGGCTAAACACACCACCGAAGCTATGGCTTGATGCTTGCATCAGGGGTAGGGGAGCGTTGAATGCGGGTTGAAGGTGTACCGTAAGGAGCGCTGGACTGCATTCAAGTGAGAATGCCGGTATGAGTAACGAAAAGATCTGTGAGAATCAGATCCGCCGAAAGCCTAAGGGTTCCTGAGGAAGGTTCGTCCGCTCAGGGTAAGTCGGGACCTAAGGCGAGGCCGATAGGCGTAGTCGAAGGACAACAGGTCGAAATTCCTGTACCACCGTAATCCGTTATGAGCGATGGGGTGACGCAGTAGGGTAGTGACGCGGACTGATGGATGTCCGTCTAAGCAGTGGGGCTGGTGTGTAGGCAAATCCGCACATCGTTAAGGCTGGGCTGTGATGGGGAGCGAAAATTATAGTAGCGAAGGTCATGATCTCAGACTGCCAAGAAAAGCCTCTAGCCAGGAGAAGGTGCCCGTACCGCAAACCGACACAGGTAGGCGAGAAGAGAATTCTAAGGCGCGCGGAAGAACTCTCGTTAAGGAACTCGGCAAAATGACCCCGTAACTTCGGGAGAAGGGGTGCCTCGGTAGGGTGAATAGCCCGAGGGGGCCGCAGTGAAAAGGCCCAAGCGACTGTTTAGCAAAAACACAGGTCTGTGCGAAGCCGCAAGGCGAAGTATACGGGCTGACGCCTGCCCGGTGCTGGAAGGTTAAGGGAGTGGTAAGCCCTTCGGGGCGAAGCTATGAACCGAAGCCCCAGTAAACGGCGGCCGTAACTATAACGGTCCTAAGGTAGCGAAATTCCTTGTCAGGTAAATTCTGACCCGCACGAATGGCGTAACGACTTGGGCGCTGTCTCAACGAGAGATCCGGTGAAATTTTAATACCTGTGAAGATGCAGGTTACCCGCGACAAGACGGAAAGACCCCATGGAGCTTTACTGCAGCTTGATATTGAATTTGGGTACGATCTGTACAGGATAGGTGGGAGCCGTTGAATCTTGAGCGCCAGCTTGAGAGGAGGCATCCTTGGGATACCACCCTGATCGTATCTAGGTTCTAACTTGGTACCGTGACCCGGTACGAGGACAGTGTCAGGTGGGCAGTTTGACTGGGGCGGTCGCCTCCTAAAGAGTAACGGAGGCGCCCCAAGGTTCCCTCAGAATGGTTGGAAATCATTCGAAGAGTGCAAAGGCAGAAGGGAGCTTGACTGCGAGACCTACAAGTCGAGCAGGGACGAAAGTCGGGCTTAGTGATCCGGTGGTACCGCATGGAAGGGCCATCGCTCAACGGATAAAAGCTACCCTGGGGATAACAGGCTTATCTCCCCCAAGAGTCCACATCGACGGGGAGGTTTGGCACCTCGATGTCGGCTCATCGCATCCTGGGGCTGAAGTAGGTCCCAAGGGTTGGGCTGTTCGCCCATTAAAGCGGTACGCGAGCTGGGTTCAGAACGTCGTGAGACAGTTCGGTCCCTATCTGTCGTGGGCGTAGGAAATTTGAGAGGAGCTGTCCTTAGTACGAGAGGACCGGGATGGACGTACCGCTGGTGTACCAGTTGTTCCGCCAGGAGCACCGCTGGGTAGCTATGTACGGAAGGGATAAGCGCTGAAAGCATCTAAGCGTGAAGCCCCCCTCAAGATGAGATTTCCCAGTATGTAAGACCCCTTGAAGACGACGAGGTAGATAGGTTGGGGGTGGAAGTGCAGTAATGCATGGAGCTGACCAATACTAATCGGTCGAGGGCTTATCCTAAAGTAAAACGCAAATAAGTTTCGGATCCAGTTTTCAGGGTGTAACCTTGAATGTAGAATTTGCATAGCAAATTCATGTTTGGTGGCGATAGCGGAGGGGTTCCACACGTACCCATCCCGAACACGACCGTTAAGCCCTCCAGCGCCGATGGTACTTGGACCGCAGGGTCCTGGGAGAGTAGGACGTCGCCAAGCAGAGCTTTATGATTAATATTCCCTGATAGCTCAGTTGGTAGAGCACTCGACTGTTAATCGAGTTGTCACAGGTTCGAGTCCTGTTCGGGGAGCCATATGGAGAGGTGTCCGAGTTGGCCGAAGGAGCACGATTGGAAATCGTGTAGGCGCCAAAAGCGTCTCGAGGGTTCGAATCCCTCTCTCTCCGCCATAATTATTTTATTGTATGGCCCGTTGGTCAAGGGGTTAAGACACCTCCCTTTCACGGAGGTAACAGGGGTTCGAATCCCCTACGGGTCATAAGTAGTATGGAGGCTTAGCTCAGCTGGGAGAGCATCTGCCTTACAAGCAGAGGGTCGGGGGTTCGAGCCCCTCAGCCTCCACCATTTATTTAAAAAGCAGTACCTAATATTATCGCGGGGTGGAGCAGTTCGGTAGCTCGTCGGGCTCATAACCCGAAGGTCGCAGGTTCAAATCCTGCCCCCGCAACCAATTAACTTTTGAATGTAAACTGCTATGGAACTGTGGTGTAGAGGCCTAACATGCCTGCCTGTCACGCAGGAGATCGCGGGTTCGAATCCCGTCAGTTCCGCCATTTTTACAAAGTTATATTACCCTGTTGGGAGCCATTAGCTCAGTTGGTAGAGCACCTGACTTTTAATCAGGGTGTCGAAGGTTCGAGTCCTTCATGGCTCACCATTCATGAACTTATATGTCATGGATATAATGATATTGCGGACGTGGCTCAGCGGTAGAGCATCGCCTTGCCAAGGCGAGGGTCGCGGGTTCGATTCCCGTCGTCCGCTCCATATTTGCGCCCTTAGCTCAGCTGGATAGAGCGTTTGACTACGAATCAAAAGGCCGGGAGTTCGAATCTCTCAGGGCGCGCCATTAACTTCATAAGCCGGTGTGGCGGAATTGGCAGACGCGCGCGACTCAAAATCGTGAGGGAAACCGTGGAGGTTCGAGTCCTCTCACCGGCATCTATTTCGGGATGTAGCTCAGCTTGGTAGAGCACCTGGTTTGGGACCAGGGGGTCGCATGTTCAAATCGTGTCATCCCGATTCAAAAGGAAAGTCGCTGGAAGCAGCGGCTTTTTTTTATATTCATATCTTTTTGTATAAATCAGTAATCCTCAGGTCACACTAACACAAAAAGTGGGACGGAAGGGATTACTGTGAAGCGATTAAGTTGGAAAAAACAGATGAAACGGCGCTGGAAACAGTGGAGAAGAACAGTGTGGGCATGCAGCATTTTTGGTGCGGCTTGTTTGCTGGCAGGGTTGGGTATTCTGTTTTCGAATTATTTGCAGGCTATGTTGTCACAGCCACTCGCTACTACCGTCATGGCAGAGGAGAGCATGGAGGAGGCTTTACATCTGAGTCCAACTGAAGATCACTCCTCACAGATGCAACTATTGCAAAGTATTCGTGCTTCCGGTATAAGCAGGAAGACCCGTCTGTTAACCACCTACGTGTGTGGTACGGAAACACTTTCCTTGGGAACGCTAAGTTCACAGCAGCTAGAGACCTTACTGAAGCAACATCCCGATTGGAAGGGACGACTTAATACCAAAGGAGAGGTGTGGCTGGAGCGCAGGGTGGAAGACTTGTCAGAGTCATGCAAAGAGCATGGATACATGGGGTTAAGCACTGACGGGCAGCTTACACTGTATGAAGGGCTACCTAAAAAGGAAAAAGTTATCCGCACTTTTTTTCAATTGGATGTGGGTTCCATGGAGACGGCCTTGCCAGAAGGGGTATATAAACAACTTCAGCAGGGAATACGTGTACAGGATATAAATGAGTATAACAGTGTAATCTCCACTTTTAGTGACTTTGCCCTGGAGCGAACACAAAGGGTATTAAAGCAGCACTATTGATTACAACTACGAGACGTTAGGCATTGCCCATGTGGTGAGGCTTGAAGCGTCTCTTTTTATGTTTTTACTCACGTTTAAATTTTTTCCTCTATTAGATACAAAGTTTTGTTATAATGAAAAGAACGACACATATGTTCGCTTTATATGGTATTTGGCCATGATTATATTCAGGATAACGCTGGCTTTTGGTTAGGTACGCCATGTTTGAGCGATAGGGGAGAGATTTTTTTGCGTTTTTTAGGAATTGATCCGGGTATTGCCATTGTGGGCTTCGGGTTTGTAGACAAGATTGGCAGTAAAGTAGTTCCTGTGCAGTATGGCTGTATCCAGACTGAGGCTCATACACCGGAAGAAGAAAGGCTGCTTCATGTGTATGAAGGCATGTTGCAATTAATAGATAAATATAAGCCTGATGCGGTAGCACTGGAAAAGCTCTTTTTTAATCGCAACGTTACAACCGCTATGTCTGTAAGTCAGGCACGTGGGGTGCTGGTACTAGCTGCAAAACAACGTAATTTGCCTATAGGTGAATACACACCGATGCAGGTAAAGCAGGCTATTGTAGGGTATGGTAAGGCTGAGAAGAAACAGGTACAAGAAATGGTTAGAATGTTCCTAAAGCTTCAAGTTGTGCCCAAACCGGACGATGTAGCGGATGCTTTGGCGGTGGCTATTTGTCATGCGCACTCCTATGGACTAAATTCAAAATTAAATGAGGTATTGCGAAAATGATAGATTTCTTGCGTGGTTCTGTGGCCCATTTGGAAAATGAATATGTTGTTTTAGATGTGCAGGGTGTAGGGTATAGGGTATTTTGTCCGAATCCTTACGCGTTCGCCAAAACTGAAGGTCCAGTGGTTATTTACATTCACCATCATGTAAGGGAAGATGCTATTTTACTGTTCGGTTTTGCGACCCGTGAGGAGCAGCAGCTTTTCCGTAAACTGATTGATGTATCTGGTATTGGACCGCGTGTTGCGCTTGGTATTTTAGGAGGCGGTACGCCTGCTCATGTGGTAACGGCGATTTATCAGGAGAATATCACATTTCTCACCAAGTTACCGGGGATCGGTAAAAAGACGGCACAACGTATGATTCTGGATTTGAAAGACAAGCTGGACGGTATTGGCTCGTTGGGGATGGCAACCGGATTGTTTGCTGAGCCTGTCGTAGAAGAAGGCGAAGGTTCATATTGGGGCGAGGCCCGTGAGGCGCTCAAGGCGCTCGGTTACACGGATGCTGAGTTGGATAAGGTATGGAGCAGAATGAAGAAAGATGCGAAACCTGATGAATCTGCCGATATTTTGATGAAGCGGGCTTTGCAACTGTTGTTTGCCGGATAGGACGATGATGTCCGCTAACAAATGTCTGGTGAAAAGAGGAGCGATGGAACATGGATGACCGGATTATTTCCGCCAATTTGATGATGGAAGACCAGACGGCGGAGCTAAGCCTTCGCCCCCGTTATCTAAATGAATATATCGGGCAAAATCAGGTTAAGGAAAATCTGAAAGTATATATTGAAGCGGCCAAAATGCGTAAAGAAGCGTTGGACCATGTACTGTTGTACGGACCGCCTGGGTTGGGTAAAACAACTCTTGCTAACATTATCGCCAATGAGTTGGGGGTTAATTTGCGTACGACTTCAGGTCCTGCAATTGAAAGACCGGGAGATTTGGCAGCATTGCTGACCAATCTTCAAGAGGGTGATGTTTTGTTCATTGATGAGATTCATCGCCTTCATCGTACGGTGGAAGAAGTCATGTATCCGGCGATGGAGGATTTTGCGCTGGACATTATGATTGGCAAAGGCCCGAGTGCACGTTCGGTCCGTCTGGATTTGCCACCCTTTACCCTTATAGGGGCCACTACGCGCGCTGGGCTGCTCTCTGCGCCATTGCGTGACCGGTTTGGTGTTATTAGTCGATTAGAGTTTTATACGACAGACGAGCTGGCTTACATCGTGTCTAGGAATGCGGATATTATGGAGATTGAGATTGTTGGGGATGCGGCGGAGGAAATCGCATTGCGTTCACGGGGGACCCCGCGTATTGCTAACCGACTGTTAAAAAGGGTGCGTGATTTTGCCCAGGTTGCTGGAGACGGTATTATTCATTCTGAGTTGGCTGCAGAGGCGCTAAAGAGACTTCAAATAGATCCACTCGGGCTGGATGAAATTGATCATAAAATGCTTAAGGCCATGATTCATTCATTCCGGGGCGGGCCTGTAGGATTGGACACCATTGCTGCAACTATTGGTGAGGAGAGTCAGACAATTGAGGATGTGTACGAGCCCTATTTGTTACAAATTGGCCTTTTACAAAGAACACCTCGGGGACGAACAGTGACTCCGGCGGCATATGGCCACCTTGGAATCCCACTGCCAACGGATCCACGGTGAGTAGGAAACATGATGCTTTTCAAAAAATCATTGCATGATTACACGCAATTATGGTGAATACGATATTGGCTGACGGATGATTGAGGGAAGTGAGAGTGTAAGTAAGATTCGAGCGGGTTCATATTTTGGTTTATTCCGCCGATGTATTTAAAGGGATAGACAAGGGTCGAGATCCCGATAAATTACGCAATATAAGTGCTAGACAGCTAGATTGGGGGAGCCAGAAATGAGTGGAGAAGCATTTAACCGAAAAAGTATTTTCGGTGCATGGATGGGCCGGGCCAAACGAGCAGCAGCGATTATGGTATTAGCTACAGTGTGCATACCTTGGTCTTCGGGCGTTCACGCTGCTGCCGCCCAAGAGGATATTCGTGTAGTGATTTTTGCGGATCTAGGTAGCAAATATAAAGCGACAGTCCCCGCTGTAACCTTGAAATCATCAGGAGGTCTGAGTGTTGGACAGAACAGTGGGGGCAGTTTTCAAACTTGGATGGGACTGCCAGACAGTACGGCTCGTTTTAGTGTAGACAGCTATCGGGTGAAGGTACTTGAAGGAAATGAAGCAGCGGCGATAAAAGCGGCCCAAGCCCTGCAAAAGACTAATGATAAACCTACGGTTTTTATCGGTTCAAAAAATGGTAGCTCAGTGTATCAAGTGTACGCGGGAATATATGCTAGTGAGCAGTCTGCGCAGGCTGCTGTACAGCGGATTTCCTCCGCAACCGGAGCGCAGGCCGAGGTTAAGGGAAACAAGCATTGGTCCACAGGAAGCTACGGAAGCGAGCAGGAAGCTAATCTCGTTCGAACGACAATTGCTGCGGCAGGCTTTGATGCTTTTACTGTAATTCAATCAAGAGGCCAGTATGCTGTATGGGTTGGAGAAGAAAGTAATGACAGCAAGCTGTCGGCTTTGAAAACAGAGCTGGAGAGCAAGCAGCCGAGACTCACGCTGTCTAAAGTTAATGCTACTCAAACCGGCCTCATTATAAGACAGGAAGCAGGAGTCACGACTGGCTCGCAGGTGATGTCTCATTACATGCTAAGTGGTTCTGATCATAGCAAGGTAATTGTCAACGGCGGTAATGATGGAATACAAGTGATGGAGAGATCACAGCGTACATATCGCGGCGAGATGGAGATTGCCATGACGTCAGGCCAGCTGGCGCTTGTGAATGAAGTTCCTCTGGAGCAGTATTTGTATTCCGTGGTAGGAGCAGAGGTCTATTCCTCATGGCCAGATGAAGCGCTCAAGGTTCAAGCGGTAGCGGCTCGTAGCTACGCGCTTGCTCAAGGCAATCGGTTTCAGATCGGCAATGTAGTAGATGGCACGTTAAGCCAGGCTTACAACGGTAAGAGCTCGGAACATGCCAATGTCAATGAGGCTGTAGATGCAACAGCTGGTGAAGTCATTAAAAGTGGCGGCAAAGTGGTCGAAGCTGTATTTTCATCTAATGCGGGCGGTGTGACAGCAGATGCCTCAGAGGTGTGGAACAGTGGTGGCGAAGCCTTTGCCAGCGTAGACAGCTCGGGAGATACTTCAGCGCAAAAAGGAGCACAGGAGTGGTATCATGTACTTCTCTCCAGTGGCAAGACAGGGTATATTCGTGAGGATAATGCTAAGGAACTGGAGGGTGTCACAGAAGCGGGGTTAGACAAAATCACCGTCACTGCGGAAAATACAAATGTGCGTCCTATTCCCCAAATTCAATCGACGGTTACACCAATAGCCAAGGCGCAGCCGGGCGAAGAGATCATTGTATTAGAAAAGGTGCCTCAGTCCGGAGACTATGCATGGGTGCGGGGGCCCTTTACGTCAGCTCAGCTTGCTAAATCCCTGCAAGGGAAAGTAACGGGCACGGTGCCTTCCTCTATTAATCACCTCGATGTCACCAAACGTGGTCCATCAGGGCGAGTGTTGGAGGTTGAAGCGAACGGATCCCCTTTGAAAGTGAAATATCCGGATATGTTTCGCTCAGCAATGGGCGGACTCCCGAGCACACTGTTTGATATTGCGAGTACCGGAAGTTATACTGTATTAGGCGCTGATGGGGCTACTTCTCATGTAAGTGGTACACAAGGCACTCAAATCCTGTCCGCATCTGGCAGCAGTACTTCAAGTGGTAACGGGGTGATCGTCATGAATGAAGATCGTCATGCACGAGTCATTGACAAAACACAAAGCTTTATTTTTACAGGTAAAGGAAATGGTCATGGTTTGGGCTTATCCCAATGGGGTGCCAACGGTTTGGCCGAGCAGGGGTATGATTACAAGAAAATTTTGCAACACTATTACAAAAATGTGGATATAGTTAAGGACTGACCAATATATGAATGTAAACGACTACGATTTTGAACTGCCTGAAACATTAATTGCACAGACACCTTTGCTTGATCGGAGCGCTTCCAGATTACTGACGTTAAACAAAAATAACGGTAAAGTGGGTCATCATACGTTTTCGGATATTGTGCAGTATCTCCAACCAGGGGATACGCTGGTATTAAACGATACGAGAGTGATTCCTGCACGCTTGTTTGGCATCAAGGAAGACACGGGAGCTAAGGCTGAGGTTTTGCTGCTTAAGCAACTGCAAGGGGACCGATGGGAAGCATTGGTGAAACCCGGTAAAAAGCTAAAAAAGGGTGCTGTTATTGTTTTCGGTGATGAGCTGAAAGCAGTAATTGAGGAAGAAGGAGATATGGGCGGAAGGGTGCTTTCATTTTCATATGACGGTATTTTTCAGGAGATCTTGGACCGTCTGGGGCAGATGCCGCTTCCGCCGTATATCAAGGAACAACTGGATGATCGCGAGCGTTATCAGACCGTTTATGCTCGACATGAAGGTTCGGCTGCGGCTCCAACGGCAGGGCTGCATTTTACAGAAGAATTGCTGGACCAGATTAAAAAGAAGGGCGTTACCGTTGCCTTTATCACACTTCATGTTGGCTTAGGGACGTTCAGACCGATGTCTGTGGATACGATTGAAGAGCATGTCATGCACGAAGAGTATTATTCATTATCACAGGAAACGGCAGATGTACTTAATGCAACCAAGGCGCGCGGTGGGAGAATCGTGGCAGTGGGAACAACCAGTTGTCGAACGCTGGAGACGGTGGGCAATACATTCGCAGATGGAGTGCTGCAGGCCAGCAGTGGCTGGACACAGATTTTTATTTATCCAGGCTACGAATTCCGTGTGGTGGATGCGATGATTACGAATTTCCATTTGCCTAAATCCACCTTGGTTATGCTGGTCAGCGCACTGGCGGGCAGGGAGAATATTATGCATGCTTACCAGGAGGCGATTGACCGACAATATCGGTTCTTCAGCTTCGGGGACGCAATGTTCATTTATTAATTAAGGATGGTAGAGAAAATATGGCACCAGCAATAAGATACGAACATATTAAAACCTGCAAGCAATCGGGAGCTCGTCTCGGGCGTGTACACACACCTCACGGAGTTATTGAGACACCAACCTTTATGCCGGTGGGAACTCAAGCGACTGTTAAAACGATGAGTCCTGAGGAACTGAAAGCGATGGATGCTCAAATTATTTTGAGTAACACGTACCATTTGTTTCTTCGTCCCGGACACGATATTATTCGTGAAGCGGGTGGGCTGCACAAGTTTATGAATTGGGATCGCCCTATTTTAACAGACAGCGGCGGATTCCAGGTGTTTTCTTTAAGTGAAATGCGTAAAATTTCAGAAGAGGGTGTTCATTTTCGCTCTCATTTAAATGGAGATAAGAAGTTTCTTTCACCAGAAGTGGCGATGGAAATTCAAAACTCGCTTGGCTCAGATATTATGATGGCCTTCGATGAATGCCCGCCGTTTCCGGCTGAATATGAGTATGTGAAAAAGTCACTGGAACGCACCAGCCGTTGGGCTGAGCGTTGTCTAGAGGCACACGCGCGTCCTCATGATCAAGGTCTGTTTGCCATTGTTCAGGGAGGCATGCATGAAGATCTGCGCAAGCAAAGCGCTGCGGATTTGACTTCCATGGATTTCCCGGGGTATGCTATTGGTGGACTGAGCGTAGGTGAACCGAAACATTTGATGTATGAAGTGCTCGATTATACGGTTCCTCTGCTTCCCACCAACAAGCCACGTTATTTGATGGGCGTGGGTTCGCCTGATGCTTTGATTGAAGGCTCTATCCGTGGTGTGGATATGTTCGATTGTGTACTTCCAACCCGAATTGCTCGCAACGGGACAACGATGACCAGCCAAGGTCGTCTTGTCGTTCGCAATGCCCAATATGCAAGTGATTTTGGCCCGCTCGATCCCGCTTGTGATTGTTATACCTGTCGCAATTATTCACGTGCTTACTTGCGACATTTGATTAAAGCGGATGAAACCTTCGGGCTTCGACTGACAACGTATCATAACTTGCATTTCTTAATACAATTGATGCGTAATGTCAGACAAGCGATTATGGATGACAGGCTGCTTGATTTCCGAGATGAATTTTTTGAGCAGTACGGTCTTCATGATAATGATAAAGGCTTTTAAGTTTTAGGGAGAGTATACGAAAGGGGGATTTAACATGTTTCATTTTGCTACAGCCGCTACTGCACCCGGTGGAACTGGCGGACTTTTCCAAATGATCTGGCCACTGGCTCTGATGTTTGTAATCTTCTATTTCTTGCTGATTCGCCCGAATCAGAAAAAACAAAAGCAGCGTCAAACGATGCTTCAAGCTTTGAAAAAGGGAGATAAAGTAATTACAATCGGAGGTCTTCACGGTACAATTATGGAGATTACGGATGATGTAGTAGTTTTGCGTGTGAATGATGTCACGAAGCTGACCTTTGACCGCAGTGCAATCAGCAACGCGATTGCAAAAGACACGGCATCTGAGGAAGTTGTTTCCAAATCGTAAAATGCTGGTGACCGTTATGCAAAAACCGAGCCTTTAAGGAGGCTCGGTTTTTTTGTGTTGTTTTATTACATGGATACAAACAATTTGATTACTTGTTGAGATTAATGCCAAACATCCCACCACCTGCGCCTATGACAAACGCGAAACCTAAGTGTAACAGGTCCTTGCCGTTCATGCCCGCATCCAATGCCAGAAAACCGACCAGAAGAACGATTAGTCCATACAGGATGCCTGTAATACCGCCTTGATACCAGCCTTTGTTTGTGGATCTTTTACCGGCGACGAAGCCGCCAGATAGCATGGCGAATGCATGGACGATGTACGTATACAATGATAAGTCCTGTTCCTGCATCTGTGTCAGCCACAAGAGTAATGAAAGAATCAATGCGCCAAGCAGCATCCATGCAAAAGCATAAAATAAACCAGATAAAATGGGATGGGCCAGACGAAACGAACACCAGCGGCGAATGAGCTCCATTGATAATTCCTCCTGTACCAAGGTTTGAACTATTATCATTCTATGGCCAAGCCTCCCGGCTTAGTACCAAGTCGCAAGCAGTCTTTCTCTTTATTTCAATAATTTAGCCTTTTGTTTTTTGTATGAGCCAAGTGAGGAACGGTCAGAATACGTGTACAATGAACGACTCATGTCTTATTGCAAGTACAGGGGAGGAGGCGAACATATTGAGTCACGATATTTTTGCTCATATTTTTCGGACGCTGCTCATGTATTTTATTGTATATCTGGTGATGCGCTTGATGGGTAAACGGGAGATCGGCAAATTGTCTGTTTTCGATCTCGTCATATCCATTATGATTGCAGAAATTGCTGTATTCAGCCTGGAGGATATAAAACGTCCACTTTATGAAGGGTTGATTCCTTTAGGAGTGCTGTTAATTTTGCAAATAGGTATTTCATTTTTCAGTCTGAAAAGTCGGCGACTGCGCTTACTATTTGATGGTAGGCCCAGTGTATTGTACTCTAATGGACAATTAAACAAGGATGAAATGGTAAAACAACGTTATAATTTAGATGACTTGCTGTTACAACTTCGCGAACAAAATATAGAAAGTCTGGACGAAGTTGAATATGTTATTTTGGAAACGACAGGTAAGCTAACGGTTATAGGTAAGGATGATAATGATGGAGTGGAACACGAGAAAATGAAGCAGGAATTAAACGGAACAGATTTGACAAACAAAGAGCAACAGGTGAATAAAGTCCATCCTTCTCCACAAATCGGTGGAAAGTTTAGATATGAGGGACTGCCTATTCCATTAATCATGGATGGCAAAGTGCTGGATAGAAATTTGGAACGGATGGATATGAACCGTTTTTGGCTTAAGAATCAAATTCAAGCGAAGGGACACAAAGATTTTAAGGATGTTTTTTTATGCTCAGTTAACCATAGAGGTGATGTGTACATTACACCACCGGCCTATGGAAAATCTTCAGATTAGGTTTCTTATGCTTTAAACCATCTTCTCAGGATTGGAATGCGTGTAAGGTTGTCCCAATCAATCATTTTGATCAAGGTCATTAGGAAAAGGTACAGTATAATTCCCAATCCTGCGGCAAAAATAAACTGAAGCCACATTTGGTTGAACATCGTTAGATGTCTGTAGGTATATAATACTGCTGCTGCCATGATGATCATGCCTATCCCGGTCTTCCAGAAATCGAGCAAACGTACGCGGAAGCGAAGCAGTCTGCTGACACTGAAGCCGTGAAGGAGAGTAACAATGGCACTATTAATACAAATGGCGATGACAGCTCCATAGATACCATACTGAGGTTGGGAAGCAAGCCAGACGATCAGTACAATTTTGATAACGGCTCCGATAAAGGTATTTAATAAGGCACTTCCAGGACGGTCTAATGCCTGAAGTGCTGCCTGAAGCGGGGCCTGAATGTACATAAAAAGAGCAAAAGGTGCCATGAGCTTAAGCATGCCTGCAATATCGCCATTATTGTAGAGTAGCAGACACAGAGGTTCTGCCAATACATACATGATAACGGCAAATGGGGCTCCTGCAACCAAAGCGAGCCGAAGCGATTGATGTAGACGTTTGTGAATGGCTGTAATATGCCCCTTAGCTGCTGCTTCGGATAACGAAGGAACGAGTGAAACTGCTAGCGAACTGGTTAGAACCCCAGGTAGTAATAACACAGGAATGACCATGCCCTGCATGGCTCCATACTGTGCGGTTGCCACGCCAGTTGCGATGCCTGCTACGGCAAGGCTGCGCATGCACAAGATAGATTCGAGCAAATAGGATAAGGAACTGACAAGCCTTCCAGCAGTAACGGGAACGGATATAGACATAAGACGTGACAAAACGGATGATTGCTCGGGATGAACTTCAGAAGAGGGGACAGGCGACTTTGGCTGAAGGATGCGATCTTTTCGCTGGTTACACACGTATTGCCATAGCAGTACAATCATGCCAATGAATTCGCCCGCCAGAGCACCGAGCATGGCACCTGCAGCAGCGTAGTCTACCCCATGGGGAAGTAACAAGTAAGCAAACCAAATGACGCAAAAAATGCGTATAACGGTCTCCGCAATGGAGGAGCTGGCGGAAGGGATCATATTTTGCTTTCCCTGAAAATAGCCCCTATAAGCTGAAGAAACAGCTACAATGACAATCATTGGGCTCATGCTCACAAATGTATAATACACGCGACTGTCGGTCAGGAGATGGCTTGTGATCCAAGGCGCGAACACAAGACAGAGCACCATGGCGATCAGACTGAGTGTAATGGTGAAGCGCAGGCTGGTGTGCAAAATACGCCGCGACATTTCGGGCTGTCCAGCCGTTTCAGCTTCGGCTACAAGCTTGGCTACCGCAAGAGGGATGCCTCCTGTAATAAGCGTCACCAGAACGATAAAAAAGGGATACCCCTGTTGGTACAAGCCAACTCCTTCGGGGCCGATGATACGCGGGAGTGCGATTCGGGGAATAAAACCAAGTATCCGGTTAATAATTCCCGCTGCCAATAAAATGATTGCTCCATGGATGAAAGTCTGCTTTTTCAATCGCAACTCCCTCTTCCCCAAAATGTAATTCTGCGTCTATGCATTACTTTAGAAGATATGCTGGACCTGTCCATGTTCATGACAAGCTTTTCCGTTCAGAAACAAAGTGATTTAGACAACAAGAGGGCGAGTGGTGAATTCTGCTATTGACGAGCGAAATGAATGCATATATTGTTGATTTAAGGCTATTTTCAACGAAAAGAAGGGTTTTCCAGGATCAGGACAGAAATGTTCTACAAAGCAGTCAATAACCCCGCTAATTGCTGATCTGCGGAACCGGTAGTCGCTGGGAGGAGGAACGGCCATCGTGGGTATGGAAGAGCTGAATGAGCAGGATTGGGATGACGCAATTGAGATGCTCTGTCAAAGTAAGGCGGACGAGTTGATTCTCGTAGGCTATGAGCATGTCACAAGTAAGGACGTGTGGAATTGCGTCAGCCATAAATATGAAAAGGAGGGTATTCCTCCGCTGCACAAGCTCGTTAATGATATACTTTCCCTTAAAGCGACGAGCTTTATGAACTATTTGACGATGTCCGCATTACGGGGCTCCACTTTCGAATAGAAGGGGGTCTTTTTTTGCGTTCAAATTGACTGCTTTTTGAGGGGTAGCTATAATAGGAATATTGAGAATGAAAGGGGAACATGGGACGGAATGAAGAGAATTCTAAGTTTCATCGTGGTCGTGCTCATAACTACTGGTGTTATGATCGGGACAAGCCCGGGCCTACTGAACAGTTTAAAATTAGGCCTCGATTTAAAGGGAGGCTTTGAAATTTTATATGAAGCCCAGCCTTTGGAAGCCGGGCAGAGTGTAACCAGCCAGTCTCTTATACAAACAGCTCAAAGTCTGGAGAGACGGATAAACGCGCTTGGTACAACTGAGCCGGAAGTAACAACAGAGGGTACCAACCGTATTCGTGTGCGGCTTGCTGGTGTCTCTAATGAAGCAGAAGTGCGCTCTATGCTGAAAAAGCCTGCCGAGTTGACCTTCCGCAGTGCAACGGCAGCGGATGCTAAAAAGCCAGGCCAATACAGCAAAATTGAGCTCCGCGGTAATGATTTTGTGGAGAATGGCGCTGTTGTCGGCTATGATCAGCTGAACCAACCTGAGATTAGTATCAAAGTGAAGGACAAAGCTAAATTTGCAGAAATCACAAAGCGACTTCTGAATAAAGAATTGGCTATTTTCCTGGATCAGGAATTGCTGTCTGCACCTACAGTACGTGGGGAATTAACGGACGGTAGCGCGTCAATCACAGGTAGCTACACTCGTGATGAAGCGAATAAACTGGCGGATACAATTAATCTGGGTGCCCTTCCGCTCAAACTGACGGAAAAATATTCTCAGAGTGTAGGTGCTACGCTGGGCCAATTGTCACTAGATCAGACGATTCGTGCTGGGTTGATCGGCTCGATCATTATTCTGGTATTTATGATTGCGATGTTCCGTGTACCGGGATTAGTCGCTAGTTTCTGTCTCATCGTTCATACCTGGGTGGTGCTTGCCATCTTTTATTTGGGTGGATTCGTGCTTACGCTTCCGGGTATTGCAGCCTTCGTGCTCGGGATCGGGATGGCGGTAGATGCCAATATCATTACGTATGAACGGATTAAAGAAGAAATCAAGTCAGGCAAAACGATTCGTTCTTCTGTCATTGCAGGTAGTAAGGCTTCGTTCCGTACCGTTATGGATGCCAATGTTACGACAATTATAGCGGCAGCGGTTATGTTTGGTCTGGGAACAGGCTCCGTTCGAGGATTCGCTTTGGTGCTCATCGTTGATATTGTCACCAGTATTTTGACGAATATCTTCTTCTCCCGCTTCTTACTCAATCTGCTGGTTAAAGCGGATGTTGTGAAGAAGGCCAAGTATTTTGGTGTGAAGGAGAGTGATATCAGTGCGCTTTAATTGGAACTTGAAATATATTAAGATGAGCAAGTGGTTTTACACGTTCTCGATTATTATCACACTGCTTGGTATTCTGAGCTTATCGATATTTGGTCTGAATTACGGGGTGGATTTCCGTTCCGGTTCCAATGTGGATGTCAATCTGACTAAAGTAGTTACACAAGAACAGATCCAGACTTTGCTGAACAAGCAGGAGATCGGCAAAGAGGTCGATTATACGCAGGGTAAAGAACGCTTCGGTATTCGCTTCTCGCAGGTTTTGACGGATCAGCAAGTGAATAACTTTAAGACTTCTTTTAATAAAGAACTGGATCCGAAGGCCTCCTTTGAGGTCAATACAGTGGATACGGAAATGGCGCAAGAACTAGAACGAAATGCGTTATGGGCGATTTTATTGGCTTCTGTGGCTATCGCTATTTATATCTCAATCCGTTTTGAATGGCGGTTTGCCGTTGCAGCAATTGTTTCGTTGCTGCATGATGCCTTCCTCGTCATCAGTATTTTCTCGATTTTCCGGCTTGAGGTGGATTTGACCTTTATTACGGCAATTCTGACGATTGTCGGTTTCTCCATTAATGACACTGTCGTTATTTTTGACCGTATACGGGAAAATCTACGATTTGCGAAGAAGAAGTCTAGGGACGACTTAGAGCAGGTAGTTGATCACAGTATTGCCCAGACAATGACTCGTTCACTTGCAACCGTGTTTACGGTATTTATTGCCTCCTTATGTTTGTTCATATTTGGCGGCGAATCGATCCGTATGTTCTCACTTGCGATGGTCATTGGTTTGTTGTTTGGTGCTTATTCCTCCATTTTCATTGCCAGTCCGCTGTGGGTAGCTTTGAAAGGAAAACAAAAATCTCCGACAGCCGGCGGGGGCGCGGCCAAAACTGCAAAGTCTTAAGTTACGTAAATACCAGTAGTATAAATTAAAGAGAAAGCCGCGTCTGCCTGGGCGCGGTTTTCTAAGGTTTTGAGATTTACCTTGAGTAAGGCACAATAGTGGACACTTAAATGAGAATGGTTTTTTGTTTTGAGAAATTCGGTTATTTTAGAATGGAGCTTTATTAGGAAAGGGTTAGTTCAGGATTGAGGGGGAAACGTTGTGAATAGCGAACGCAGCCGATCATTGGAAACTGCGGCGTTGAGCGGGATTGTAGGCAATTTCGCGCTGGCTGTTCTAAAGGGAACCGTCGGTTATGCGGCAAACAGCAAGGCGTTGTTGGGGGATGCACTGCACACGGCTGCGGATAGTGCTTCCCGTTTGCAGGAGCTTCTGTTTTCCAAGGGTGCTACAGGGCACGGAATGCTGGCACGGTTGCGGAACGGTGAAAAAGTTAGGACGATCATATCTGTAGTGCTGGCTATTTTAGTGCTGATGAGTGGTCTTCAGCTAGCTATCTCGGCGGTTCGTTCATTAAGCAGTTCGGAACCGCAGGCTCCTAGTCTGTATGCATTAACTACCGTATTTATTGCGTTGGTGTTGAGAGAGGCGTTATTTCAGTTTCAATATCGCTATTCGATTAAACATGGTCATAAAGCGGAAGCAGATCGGTACGCTAACCATGAACGTTACTCGCTGTATGCATCGTTGATTGCATTGATCGGCATGATCGGTGCAATGACTGGCGAAGCAATGGAATGGCCTGCATTATTATATCTTGATCCAACCGCAGCTTTGCTGGTAGCCTGTCTGGTGCTTCGCAAAGGATATTTGATGGTAATGAATACCGCTTACCAGGTTCCTGCACAGCCCTTGCAGGAGGAAGACTCCCGCCGCTTTATGGAGACGATTCAACGGGTGTATGGTATTGTAACGGTTGAGCACTTACATGCCCAGGAAACAGGCCATTTCATAACAGTGGATGTAACGATAAGTGTGAACCCGCGGATTACGGTACAGGAAGCGCAGGAAATCGCCGATCGAGCCAAAAATCTACTGTTAGCCCGTTTTCCACAGGTGACCCATGTACAAATGCAGTTCATTCCTTATCAAGCCGGGTATCCTTACAAATCCAATCATGAACTGCCAGATAATGATGTGTCGTCGTTGCTTCAATAGAGCAGGATGACTATGAAAGAAAGGTGAACAGGATTGCTTCATTCGCAGTACAGATGGAAGACCCCAGAGGCTAACCTAGAAGCGGCTCAGCTGTTGACAGAAGAGCTGGGGATTTCACCATTGTTGTCCCGGCTTTTAGTGAACCGGGGCGTCACTACCGCCGGGGAAGCAAACCGCTTTTTGTACGGAAGTGTGGACGATGTACACGACCCTTTTTTGCTTCTTGGTATGAAAGAGGCTGTACCGAGAATTCGCCAGGCTCTGGAACGTGGCGAGCATATATTAATCTATGGCGATTATGATGCGGACGGCGTGTCCAGTACATCATTGATGATTCAGCTCATGCGTTTTCTCAAGGCTTCTTATGATATTTATATTCCCCATCGTTCTAATGAGGGATATGGTCTGCATAACCATGCTCTTGATTGGGCTCATCAGCAGGGAGTTACGCTGGTCATTACGGTAGATACGGGAATTAGTGCAGTAGAGCAAATTGCTTATGCAACTTCCTTGGGGATAGATGTTATAGTGACGGATCATCATGAGCCGCCTGCTGTACTTCCCGAGGCATATACTTTGATTAATCCGAAGCTACCCGGTTGCCCATACCCATTTAAAGGTCTTGCAGGGGTTGGTGTTGCCCTGAAGCTCGCTCAGGCGCTGTTGGGTGAGGTGCCAGAGGAATGGTTTGAAATCGCCGCTATCGGCACGGTAGCCGATCTGATGCCACTACATGGTGAAAATCGGACGATGGTAAGCAGAGGGATTCAATCCATGAGAAACTCTGCATTTCCGGGTATCCGTGCGTTGCTCCATGTAGCGGGCGTGGATATATCTACAGTGACTTCAGTCAATATCGCATTTGCATTGGCTCCGCGGATTAATGCCAGCGGGCGCCTGGATCATGCGGGACGAGCAGTTTCTCTGCTGACGACAGAAAAAGAGGAAGAAGCAGACCAACTTGCGCATGCGCTGGATCTGCTCAATCGTGAGCGTCAACAGGTGGTCGAACGTATTGTGGAGCAAGCCGAGCAACAATTGGCCTCCAAACTGAATGGAGGCAAGCTACCGTCAGTTATTGTGTTGGCTGGTGAAGGCTGGAATGTCGGCGTTGTCGGAATTGTGGCATCCAAGCTATTGGATCGCTATTATCGACCGACCATTATTCTTGGTATAGATGCTGAGACAGGCACGTGCAAAGGTTCTGCCCGGTCTATTCCTGCATTGGATATCTACAGTGCTCTTACGGACAGCCATGAGCTTATGGAGCATTTTGGTGGTCACCCTTCGGCTGCGGGTATGACGCTGTCCCGTGACAATCTGAAATTGTTTGAAGAGCAGCTGAACCGCTATGCGGGTTCCATTCTGACACCAGAAGATCTCATTCCTGTAGCTGAGGCCGATATGGTCTGTCGTCTGGACGAGGTGTCTTTACAAGTGGTTGAAGAACTGGAGTTGCTTCAGCCTTTTGGTATGGGGAATCCTTCTCCACGATTCGTATTACAGGGTCTGCAATTGCGCGAGGCTCGTAAAATGGGACGTGAGAAAAATCATGTGAAGCTCCTGCTGGAGCAGAACGGTTTATCGCTGGACGCGATTGCCTTCCGTCGTGGCGAATTGGCTGATTTTTTACAGCAACAAACAGAGATAGATCTGCTGGGTGAATTGTCAATTAACGAATGGAACGGTAAACGGTCTCTTCAGCTAATGATGCAGGACATTCGAGTGCAGGCGCCACAAATTTTTGATTATCGTGGAGTGTCGGACCCTTTTGCCGAATTAGAACGGGGACTGAAGATTTTTCATCCACGTATTGAGGAAAGAAAGAAAGACGTTGCGGTGTTGATTCATCCGTCATCCAGGCTTCGTCCATCGAGCTCCGTGGACGCTGAATCCTTATGGTTATACGATAAAGACGGTAGCGTTTTTCCCAGTGATGGTCAAAGAGATGCACAGCACTCTGTAAAGTCGCTGTTCGTACTAGAGCCGCCGGATACACCGGTTCAGTTTCAGGCATTATGGTCTACCTTTGAGAATGTAGAGAACGTATTTCTCCTTCATTCGGTCAGTGAGCGTGGCGGTCGACTCGTAAGCCCTGACAGAGAGCTGTTCAAGCGCATTTACGTTGTGCTTTCTCGAATGGGGACACAGCCTATTGATGAAAAAGCAATGCTGCCTGCTCTTAGCCGACAGTGTTCCTGTTCAGTACGCATGTTATCCAAAGTATTGGACATCTTCGAAGAGCTTGAGTTTATGACGCGTACAGATGGTCAATTCCGTTTTGTATCCAATCCGCCTAAGCGGGATTTAACCGCTTCTCCACGCTATCAGGAATTGTATAATATGGCTGAAATGGAGAAGTATTTGCTGGATGCGGACACTACCCAGATGACGAGCTGGATTATGTCGCTTATGAAGGGTGCGTCTTGAGATACTATTTCGCAATTTATGTTGTAAAATGTATATACTAATTTGAAGTTACAGTAGGAGGAACTAAGTTGGACTACAAAGAATATATTCGGGTGATTTCCGATTTTCCACAACCAGGGATTAGTTTTAAGGACATTACGACCCTGATGAAAAATGGTGAACTGTACCGCAAGGCTATCAACGATATGAAGGAACTGGTATCGGATTTGAAAATTGATTTGATTGCAGGGCCAGAAGCACGTGGGTTCGTTGTTGGTGCTCCTTTGGCTTATGCGCTTGGTGTTGGTTTTATTCCCATCCGTAAAAGTGGCAAGCTCCCTGGGGAAACCATTGAGGAAGCATACGGTTTGGAGTATGGTAAAGATACACTGGCGATGCATAAGGATGCTATAGAGCCAGGCCAAAATGTTCTGATTGCTGATGACCTGCTGGCTACAGGTGGAACCATCGCTACATCCGTGAACTTGGTACGCCAACTTGGTGGCAATGTAGCAGGGGCTGCTTTTCTTATTGAGCTATCTGATCTAAACGGTCGGGCGAAACTGCCTGATGTAGATGTATTCACCCTGATTACGTATTAAGTATTTCGAAACCCGGGTTTCCCGGGAAATAATTATGTGCGGATCGCCTAAATAGTCCGATGGAACATCTCTTTATCTAAAGAGTTGCTCCATCGGACTATTTTGTTTAGCAGTGTTTTAAGTTTGGGCTTTGTTTAATTGGTACAAACCACCAGCCACTTTGTTGGAGATATTTAATAATTTTTTAAAAAATTGTCTATGAAGAAAAAGAGTAGAGGTGGCCATAAGGAGCATAGAGGTCATGCTGATTTCAATCAGTTTTTTGTCCTTATTTTTTTGCTAAGCAGAAGCTAGATAAGGAAATAAGTAAAAATGCTGCTCGTTGCATATCGAGGGTTAAAGCGGATATTGCAACTAACGTGGAGGGGGCGCTCTGGAGAAGGATGAAGGATTATCTATTAAAAAAAGGCCGTGCATAAAAAAACGCCGCTCCATGAGATATGGATCTTTTTTACACGCTTGTCTATACAGCCTGAGCGTGTTGATCAATAACTAACATGGAGCGGCGTTTTAAAGTTGAAAAAAAGATATCAATCTGGTGTTTTCTCGGTTAAAGGTTCCTGCGATTTATCGTTGGACCAGCCGAGCACGTCAATCAGCTTAAAGAACAAGCTGAGGATGATGCCGATGATTGTAGCCAATGCCATACCTTTCAAGGTTACAGCGCCCCAAGTGAGCGTAGTACCGCTGATTCCGACAACAAGCACGATGGTCGCAAGCAGCATGTTGGTTGGCTTGGCGAAATCAACCTTTTGCTCAACGAAGATTCTTAGACCGGAGGCAGCGATGACACCGAATAATAGTAAGGATACGCCACCCATAACTGGAGCTGGAATATTAGAAACAATCGCTGAGAACGTGCCTGAGAAGGACAATAGGATGGCAATGACAGCCGCTCCGCCAATGACCCATACAGAGTACACTTTAGTTAATGCCATGACACCAATATTTTCACCATAAGTCGTGTTAGGTGTAGAACCAACAAAACCGGAAATGACGGTGGAAATACCGTTACCTAGCAGAGAGCGATGGAGACCAGGATCTTTGGATAGCTCGCGTCCGACAATGTTGCTAGTCACAAGCAAGTGACCAATATGCTCTACGATGACGACCAGAGCAACAGGAAGAATCGTCAGCATAGCAGAGGTATTAAAAACGGGAGTGGTAATTGCAGGATGTCCGAAAAAAGGAGCGTCTGCAATGGCTTGTGTATTGACCATGCCCATAAAATAAGCAAGTACATAGCCCACTACGATACCAATCAGAATATGAATGATTTTGGCAAACCCGCGAAACAATACCGCACCCAGAACAGTGACCCCGAGTGTAACGAGCGAAAGAGTAATCGTTTTGGGATCTGGAGTCCAGGCCTTAGTAGGATCGGCATTGATAATGCCTGCCATACCTGCTGCAACCGGAACCAGTTCCAGACCGATTAAGGCTACGATGGAGCCCATAACAGCTGGAGGAAAAACGACGTCCAGCCAACGGGTTCCGGCATATTTGATCACCAGTGCGACGAGGCAGAAAATAATACCTGTAACGATGAAAGCACCGAGGGCCATAGCATAGCCGTTGCCGCCGGGATTGTTTTTAAGCACAAGACTGACGGGAGCGATAAAAGCGAAGCTGGAGCCGAGATAGGCGGGAATTTTGCCGCGGCAGATCCATATGTACAACAATGTGCCAATACCGTTCATTAGCAAAATCATGCCGGGATCGACGCCGAAAATATTCGGCACCAGCACAGTGCTGCCAAACATGGCAAACAAATGCTGTACGCTGAGCAGGAACCCAGGTCCTGCCGGTAGCTTTTCATTAACTTGAATTTCGCGTTGCAACGCAGTTCACTCCTTAGTTCTTTCAATTATTCTTATATACATTAATTACTTTTCGTAATTTTTTCAATATAATTCGTTTCATTTCGTCAACAATCCTGATTTTACTTACCATGTGTGACAGAATAATGCGACAATGCCAAACCTGTAATAGTTGACGTGTGACGTGCTAACCGTCATAATTGTAGGAAATCACTTTTAAAAGGGAACCTTTGCGCGACATTGATCGGCGGGTTCCATTTTGCATAGAAAGGACACGGAATAGAGCAGAATGGGGATAGAGCAATTACTTAAAAAGGCCGGGGCCTATACCAGAGAAGCAGATCTTATCCGCATCAGGGACGCCTATGATTTTGCCGAGCAGGCCCATTCCGGCCAGACTCGTAAGTCCGGTGAACCTTATATTCTGCATCCGCTTGCGGTTGCTGATATCGTCGTTAATATGCAGATGGATACCATCTCCATTATCGCCGCTCTTTTACATGACGTTGTGGAGGATACAACGGTGTCTTTGGCGCAGATTCGCGAGCATTTTGGCGATACATGTGCGATGCTTGTCGATGGTCTGACGAAGCTGGAGCGTATTCAGTTCCGTTCCAAGGAAGAACAACAGAACGAAAATTATCGAAAAATGTTTATTGCTATGGCGCAGGACATTCGTGTCATCGTCATTAAGTTAGCAGATCGTCTGCATAACATGCGTACTTTGAAATATCAGTCAGAGGAAAGCCAGCGTCGGATTGCTTATGAAACGTTAGAGATTTTCTGTCCGGTTGCAAACCGACTGGGTATTTCGGCCATTAAATGGGAAATGGAAGATATTGCTTTACGCTATCTGAATCCTCAGCAGTATTATCGCATCGCTAATTTGATGCATAAAAAGCGGGCAGAGCGGGAGCAGTTTATTGATAATGTCATACAGCGTATCAGAGAAAAGCTGGAAGAGATGGGTATTCAGGCTGACCTGTCCGGACGCCCTAAACATATTTACAGTGTGTTTAAAAAAATGACGACGAAGAACAAGCAATTCAATGAAATATATGATTTGCTGGCGATTCGAATTATTGTGGATAACATTAAAGACTGTTACGCCACACTGGGGATTATCCATACGTTGTGGAAGCCGATGCCGGGGCGGTTTAAGGATTATATCGCTATGCCTAAGGCCAATATGTATCAGTCCCTTCATACGACAGTAGTAGGTCCCAACGGGGAGCCTACCGAGGTACAAATTCGCACAGTGGATATGCACCGTACCGCTGAATTCGGGATTGCGGCCCATTGGGCCTATAAAGAAGGCAACGGAGCAAACAACACTAACTTTGAGGATAAAATCACCTTTTTTCGAGAAATTCTGGAGCTGCAAAATGAAGCGAAGGATGCGTCGGAATTTGTGGAATCGCTCAAAATGGACTTTTTCTCAGACCTTGTGTTTGTGTTTACTCCTAAGGGAGAGGTCATTGAGTTGCCGGCCGGATCCGTTCCGCTGGACTTTGCTTTCCGTATTCATACCGAAGTTGGCAATCGAACGATTGGCTCTAAGGTAAATGGAAGAATCGTACCTTTGGATTATCGGCTTAAAACCGGTGATATTGTCGAAATTATGACGTCCAAGCATTCTTATGGACCTAGTCAGGACTGGCTCAAAATTGCTCAGTCCTCTCACGCGCGCAGTAAAATCAAACAATGGTTCAAGAAAGAAAAGCGTGAGGAGAATGTTGAAAAAGGCCGCGAAAATCTGGAACGTGAACTGAGAAAACGTGATATCGAGCCATCGGTGTGGATGAGCGACGACAAGCTTCAGGAAGTGGCACAGAAGTTCTCTTTTAACGATTCCGAAGATATGCTGTCTGCGATTGGCTTTGGTGGTATAACCGCAGCGCAGGTCTGTACACGTTTGACAGAGAAGCTGCGTAAGGAACAAGAAGAGGCACGGTTGATCGAACTGACGACCGAGGTCAAGGAGTACAAGCCGCAGGGCGAACGGAAAAAAACACCGACCAACGGTGTCAGCGTCAGAGGCGTCGATAATTTACTCGTTCGTTTTGCACGATGTTGTAATCCCGTACCGGGAGATGACATCATTGGCTATGTAACACGTGGACGCGGCGTATCCGTTCACCGGACGGATTGCCCGAATATTCCTTCGGGTACGGGCGAAGACCAGGCACGTGTGATTGAAGTAGAGTGGGAAGAAGCAGCGGAAGTCAATTACAGCGTCGATATTGAGATTACCGGGCATGATCGCAACGGTTTGCTGAATGAAGTGCTTCAGGCCATTTCTGAGAACAAAACCAGCTTCTCGGCCGTTACAGGTCGTACAGATAAAAATAAAATGGCGATGATTCACATCACGATTCTCATTCGCAACACGGATCATTTGCATTCTGTTGTCGAACGGATCAAACGGGTGAAGGATGTATACACTGTGCATCGGATTATGCAATAACCTTATTAAGCGTACAGATAGGTTTATAGCCTTTGTAACACATCTTGGGTAGAAAGACCCATGGGTTGCTAAAAGAGCCATAATACGGCTGTGAGCAGCTTTTAAAAGGGAAGGTTAAAGGAGATATCGGATAGGCGATGAAGATCATTATTCAGCGCTGTAAAGACGCTCAGGTAACGGTGAATCAAAAGGTGGTCGGCAAGATTGGAACCGGATTAATGCTGCTGGTTGGTATTGGTCAGGGAGATACTGCAGCCGATGCCGTTTATTTGGCGGATAAAACAGCGGGATTACGTATATTTGAGGATGCTGAAGGTAAAATGAATGACAGCGTTCTGGATGTCGGTGGAGCCATTTTGTCTGTCTCTCAATTTACGTTGTATGGTGACTGCCGTAAAGGGAGAAGGCCTAACTTTATGGGGGCGGCCAAACCTGAGGAAGCGGAAAAGCTGTATGATTTCTTCAACAGTCAGCTTCGAGCCAAGGGCTTGGAGGTCGAAACGGGAATTTTTGGGGCTATGATGGATGTTTCATTGACGAACTGGGGCCCAGTGACACTGATTTTGGATACCGAACGTTCGTAGCTATGCGTTGATGGCGTGATCTGAGTAGAATAAAATAACTGTTCAGAGGGACCATAATGTCATCCCGATTGGTGATTAGCCAGGCGGATAGCCTGAGGGTGACAGGAGAGACGAAGCTATGCGTCAAACCCCAAAAATGGACGGGCATCGAAGCACTATGCTGCTTTTTCCCGGTAGCATGCAGGAGGCAATCAGCCTTACTCGTAATGCTGACACGTTATTACAGCATGTTGCAGCAGCCATCGACAAGCCGGGACGCGGTGCTTTGCCACGCAGGTAACATCGGGTTAAATGTAGCGTTATGAGGTGCTACCCGGAAGTAGCATAAAGAGGTCAAAAATAAAATATGTAGCATTGAATTAGTGCAGGAGCCGAAAGGCTCCTTTTTCTTTTCCGCCGCTGCGATTGTTATAAAAACAGATCAAGCGGGTAATAACAAATCGTGGTAGACAAACAAACTTAATTTTAACTTTTTCGAGGGTAACCGGAAAGGAGATCTGAACATTAATGAGTAAAATTGCATTTTTATTAGCTGACCAATTTGAAGATTCTGAAATGAAGGTACCTTATGATGAATTAAAAAAGGCTGGACATGAGGCAGATATTGTTGGGCTGAAGCAAGGTGAGAAAGTGAGCGGTAAGCAAGGTAAAGCAAGCTACACTATTGAAAAAGCCATTGCAGATGTGAAATCAAGTGACTATGATGCAGTTGTTATTCCCGGCGGATCCTCCCCGGAAAATCTGCGATTGGATGCACATGTTCTGAAATTTGTGACTGAAATTAACGAGGCCCAAAAAACGATTGGCGCTATCTGTCACGGGCCACAAATTTTGGCGAGTGCCGATTTGTTACAAGGCCGGACGATTACTGCTTATCCTCCGTTGAAAGATGACTTGATTAATGCGGGTGCTCATTTTGAGGATCGAGAGGCGGTTGTGGACGGTAACTTTATTACGTCTCGGACCCCTAAGGATGAGCCTGCCTTTGTGCGTGAGTTATTAAAAGCGTTGTAATTTGAACGTGAATATTTCCTTAGATTAATGCCAGTACAATTCCCAAACGAGGAGGATTTGATATGGCAAAACAGATTCAGGCTTATTTTCGCACAGAAGATGAAGCTGAGGGTGCCAGAGCCTCGCTTCAAGCTTATAGAACCGAACATTTGGAAGTAGGTGCCTTGGATGATACGCTCGGTCGGGAGACGAGAGTTTTAATTCCGTTGATCCCCTATAACAATACAGGTTCTGTGAGCACAGGAGGCTCTGCAGGTGCGGCAATCCCTGCGGCGGGTGCTTATGGCGAGAATATTCTACCAGATGCGAAGGATGACCAGATTAACTCTGGCTCAGCCCAAAGGGATCTGAATGAAGATCGGGGTGGAACAACGAATCATGACGGAGGGTTGCTCCGTGCGACAGATGTGTATATTAACGGTGATCAAGATGAATTACGGTATGTATTATCAGCAAAGGTGAATGATGCCGATTATGATGAGGTCATTTATAAGCTACGTTCCAATCGTGGATATGTATCGCAGTTGGATTAAAGCTGAGAGCGCGACACAAGAGATTGTCGATACTGGAGAAATTCAGCTACAAAAGAGTGACTGTAATACAATTGTAATATTCGAAACATCATTCCTTAATATTCGTTGTTTATAATAACAGCATGACCCCCTTTTGATATATCTTTTTGAACCTGCGGACCGTTTCCGCAGGTTTTTTCTTTTTATAAGCCTTATTTGTCCGATTATAGGGAGAATGTCTTGACTTTGTCGAAGCGGTTCATTAAAATCATAAAATAATGAAAAATGATTTGATGACGGGACCAAGTACTCCGAACCCACAAGCGCAGAGAGGAATTTCCAGGCTGTAAAAATTCCCTTGATGAGCGGATGAATGACCTCCCCGAGAACAGGCGGCGAACAATTGAGGAAACCCTACTGAAAGTACATTGCAACTGTGCCGACAGTGGATGGTCCTGCATAATAGCCGTACTGCGCGTTACGGGCGTTATACGTATGAGCGGAGTCAGTATAATGCTGACGGGCAATGAGTGATTCTTATGCTGGTTGTCTGGGTAAACTCCGGAATGTGGGTGGTACCACGGGTGATTTGTAAACGACAATCCCTCGTCCCTGTTAATGTTAACAGGACGAGGGATTTTTTGTTTTATTTGAAAGTGGAGCAATAAGAAGTGCACAATACGAAATACAACGATGGGGGGATACGTTAATGGCCTTTCAAAAACCGACGGGAACACAGGATTTGCTGCCGGGCAGTGTAGAAAAATGGCAAGTTGTCGAGGAAAAAGCCCGTGAGATTAGCCGCCGCTTTAATTACCGAGAGATTCGTACACCCATGTTCGAACAAACGAATTTGTTCGTTCGAGGTGTGGGTGAAACGACGGATGTGGTGGAAAAAGAAATGTATACTTTTGAGGATAAAGGAAAGCGCAGCATGACTTTGCGTCCAGAAGGAACAGCAGGGGTTGTCCGCTCCTATGTGGAGAACAAACTATACGGGGAGCCGGATGTAACTAAGCTGTATTATATCGGCCCGATGTTCCGGTATGAGCGTCCACAGGCTGGGCGTCAGCGCCAGTTTCACCAATTTGGAATTGAAGCATTTGGTGCGGTCGATCCGGCGTTGGATGCAGAAGTTATTGCTTTCGGGTATCAATTCTGCCGTGAACTGGGCTTGAAAGGAGTACAGGTGGAGATTAACTCCGTCGGTAATGCAGCCAGCCGGGCAGCTTATCGTCAGCATCTGGTAGACTTCTTGATGCCAATTAAGGATACGTTGACCAAGGAGAGCCAAGCACGCATTGAGCGTAATCCGCTACGAGTGCTGGATAGCAAAGATGACCAGGACAAATTTGGAGGTGCACCTTCGATTTTGGATAGCTTGGACGAGGAATCCCGCACACACTTTGAGAAAGTGAAGCAAAATTTGGATGCCATGGGCGTGGAATATACAGTTAACCCTCGCTTGGTACGGGGGCTGGATTATTATACGTTGACAGCGTTCGAATTCAAAGCCGAAGGAATTGGTGCCATAGACACGATCGGTGGAGGCGGCCGCTACAACGGATTGGTTGGGGATCTGGGCGGACCGGATCAGCCGGGCATTGGTTTTGGCATTGGACTGGAGCGAATTCAGCTGATCTTGGAGCATCAAGGTGTCAAACTGAACGAAGCCAAGCCGTTAGATATCTATATGGTAGCGTTGGGAGAAGCAGCAGAAACGGAAGTAACTAAACAACTATTCAAGTTGCGTCAAGCCGGATTTTCCGCAGAACGAGATTATCTGGGGCGTAAAATGAAGGCGCAGATGAAATCAGCCGATCGCTTTAAAGCAAGGTATACTGCGATTCTGGGTGAGGATGAGCTGGTTCAGGGTGAAATTGCACTGAAAAACATGGAAACCGGCGAGCAGCGTACCGTTAAGCTGGATCAGCTGGTGGAAGAATTAGGATAAACAAAATAATGTAACATCAGTCAGGGGAAGTTTCCCTCTGGCTGTCATATAGCATTAACTACTAAACATAAACAGGAGTGTGTATTATGAAAAGGAGTCATCAATGCGGCGCATTGACTCATGCGCATATCGGAGAAACAGTTACATTGAACGGTTGGGTACAAACTCGTCGTGATTTGGGGGGCGTACTTTTTATAGACCTACGTGACCGTAGCGGAATTGTACAAATCGTGTTTAATCCGGCATATTCCGGTGACGCACTGCAAATTGCGGATCGTGTCCGTAGTGAATACGTGCTTGAGGTTACCGGTACTATTGTTAAGCGTGATGCAGAAACGATTAACCCGAACCTGCCTACAGGTGAAATTGAGGTACGCGTCACTGAAATCGAAGTATTGAATGCATCTAAAACACCTCCGTTCTTCATTGAAAATGGTGTAGAAGTGGACGAGTCTCTGCGTTTAAAATACCGTTATTTGGACCTGCGTCGTCCGGAAATGTACCAGACCTTGAAACTGCGCTCTAAAGCAGCAAAAATATTCCGTGACTTCCTGGACGGAGAAGAGTTTGTCGAGGTGGAAACACCAATTTTGACGAAAAGCTCCCCAGAGGGCGCACGTGATTATCTGGTACCTAGCCGGGTGCATGAGGGTGAGTTTTTCGCCTTGCCGCAATCGCCACAACTGTACAAGCAATTGCTGATGGTGGGTGGCCTGGAGCGCTACTACCAAATTGCACGTTGTTTCCGTGATGAAGACTTGCGTGCTGACCGCCAGCCTGAATTTACGCAGGTCGATATTGAGACCTCCTTTATGCAACAGGATGACTTGCTGCCAATGATGGAGCGTCTTATGGTGAAATTGTTCAAAGAAACAGTTGGGGTAGAACTGGAAACACCGTTCCAACGGATTACACATGCAGAGGCAATGGACAAGTATGGTTCTGACAAGCCTGACCTGCGTTTTGGTCTTGAGCTGATAAATGTTAATGATATCGTGGCAACCAGTGGTGTGAAAGTATTTGCTTCCGTAATTGAAAAGGGTGGCGAAGTTAAAGTCCTTAATGCCAAAGGATGTGGCACGTGGAGCCGTAAGGACATTGATGACCTGGGTCCTTTTGCAGCGCGTTATGGAGCAAAGGGCTTGGCTTGGATTCAAGTGAAAGAAGGCGAATTCAAGGGGCCTATCGTTAAATTCTTCACACCGGAAGAAATCGAAGCATTGAAGGAGCGCACAGGAGCCGAAGAAGGCGATCTGTTACTATTCTCTGCGGATAATAAAAAGGTAGTTGCTGATGTATTGGGCGCACTTCGTCTGAAAATTGGCCGTCATTTGGGACTGATCGACGATAACAAATTCAAATTTGCCTGGGTTGTAGACTTCCCGCTTCTCGGCTATGACGAAGAACAAAAACGTTATGTAGCGGAGCACCATCCGTTCACTCGTCCGAAGGAAGAAGACCTGGCCCTCTTGGACACAGATCCTGGTCAAGTTCGTGCTCAGGCCTATGATATCGTGCTGAACGGCTACGAAGTGGGTGGTGGCTCGATGCGGATTTTCAAACGTGAAGTTCAGGAAAAAATGTTCAAAGCGCTCAATCTGCCGCCTGAAGAAGTGAAGGATAAATTCGGTTACCTGCTAGATGCATTTGAATATGGTACGCCTCCACATGGTGGTATTGCCTTCGGTTTTGACCGTCTTGTCATGCTGCTTGCAGGTCGTACAAACCTGCGTGAAACTATTGCATTCCCGAAAACAGCCAGCGCGACAGACCTGCTTATGGATGCACCAGCCGAAGTGGATCAAGCTCAATTGGATCAGCTTCATATTCGTCTTGCTCCGAAGCCTGTTGCGCCTAAAGCTTAAGACGAACATTTGGCTTAGCAAGTGCCATCCATTGGCATGAGATAGCTTATAGAATGCCATGAACCCGTTACCCTCATATGGATAATGGGTTCGTGGTTTGTATGCTGGAGTTCAGGCATAGAGTTTAAATCAGTGAGGGAGGATATACCATATTGTTGCATCAATTTTCACGAACGGAACTGGCCATTGGAACTGAAGGTCTAGAGGTTATGAAAAATAGCACGGTGGCCGTGCTGGGTATTGGCGGTGTCGGTTCGATTGCAGTGGAAGCACTGGCGCGCACGGGTGTTGGACGCATCATTTTGATTGATAAAGATGTTGTAGATATCACCAATATTAATCGCCAGATTCATGCGTTGACAACGACGGTAGGTCAAAAAAAGGCTGATCTGATGGTAGAGCGTGTGAAGCTGATTAATCCTGAATGTGAAGCGATTGCACTGAACATGTTTTATACAGAAGAAACATATGAGGAACTGTTCAAGTACGAATTGGATTATGTGCTGGATGCTTCGGATACGATTATATATAAAATTCATTTGATTAAGGAATGCCTGAAACGGGGGATTCCGATGATCTCCAGTATGGGCGCTGCGAATAAAATGGATCCAAGTCGTTTTCAAGTTGCGGATATTTCCCAGACGAGAATGGACCCGATTGCCCGTGTCATCCGTACCAAGTTGCGCAAGGAAGGCATTACCAAAGGCGTCAAAGTTGTGTTCTCCGATGAGGAACCGATGAAGCCACGTGAAGAAATTACAAAAAAAATTGTACCTGCAAACGCGCCTGAAATTCGGAAGGCGAAGCAGCCGCCTGCAAGCAATGCATTTGTACCTCCGGTAGCAGGACTGATCATGGTTAGTGTAGCCGTGAAGGATTTGTTAGAACACGCTGGTGTGTAAGTTGCAAAAATAGCATGGCAGTGCATTCGTAGATTTACATCAGTATGTATTCACTTTAAGACCTGTAGTTCTGTGCATCACATCCTTTGTGTCACAGTTGCTACAGCTCTTTTTTGTTTTGAAAAAGCGCAGCTTACTGCAATCAGATTGAACAACTTGCTGGAGGGTTTTGGTATGAAGGATGGACTATGGTCCAGAAGTCTCGGTTTCAAGCCCGAGCATCATTGGAAAAAGGAATTAGCCGCTGGGGCCATTTCTTATTTTTCCGTTGTATACATTGTTATGGTTAATGCAACTATTTTGGCAGATGCCGGGATTCCCCTCCAAGGGGCAATGCTCGGGACGCTGCTGACATCGATGATCGGCTGCCTGCTTATGGCTTTTGGTGGGAAATCTCCAATGGTCGTTGTACCCGGGATGGGAATTAATGCTTTTTTCACATATACGCTCGTACATTCTATGAAGCTGAGCTGGCAGGAAGCGCTGATGGTGGTTGCCGTCACAGGGATTTTATTCGCCATTGTGGCTTTTACATCATTGTACAAGCTGATTAGCCAAGCGATTCCCCATAATTTGCAGCACGGAATTACGGTGGGCATTGGGTTGTTTTTAACCTTCATCGGATTGCAAAAAAGCGGCATCGTGATTGCTCATCAGACGACTTTTGTGGCTATTGGCCATTTTAATGATCCCAAGGTAATTACGGCTTGTGTAACGTTGCTGCTCGCTATTGTATTGTTTGTGCGTAACGTTCAGGGAGGTTTACTAATTAGCATTTTGGCGGGAACTGGCCTTGCTTATATACTAGGAGCTGTAGAGCCTACAAGCACGGTACGAACCTCTGAAACGGTGCGACAGTATGGGCAATTGTTTGGAGAGCTTTCCTTTTCAGGCATTGTCTCGGTAGCTTTCTGGATCGCTGTCTTTTTGCTCCTACTCATTGTGCTATTCGAGAATATTGGTATGATTACTGCACAAACCAACATGATTGGAAGACCGGATTTATTTAAAAACAGCTTGCGTGTGTTGGCTGTAACCAATATCTTTGCCGGTATTTTGGGTAGCAGTCCGGCGGTAGCCGCTGCGGAATCAACGGCTGGCATTGCAGCGGGGGGACGCTCGGGAATGACACCGCTGGTAACTGCTATTTTATTCGGAGCGACGTTTTTCTTTATTCCTCTGTTGGCTTATATTCCTGACAGTGCCATTGCGCCCGTGTTGATCATCATTGGGGGTCTAATGGTGCAAAATGTGCGAGAGATGGATTTCAGTGATTTTACTGAAGCGTTTCCTGCATTTCTGATCATGGTGATGATGCCCTTTACTTACAGTATTGTGGACGGGATGGCATTTGGATTTATTGCATACCCCGTAGCCAAGCTGGCAGCAGGACGGGGCAAGGAAGTGCCTGTTGCATTATATATCATTTCTGTACTGTTTGTGGCTAACTTTGTGCTTCATTCTCTGGTGTAGTAAACTCGAAGATAGATTGTACTGTTCATACCCGCGCAGAGCGCGGGTGTTGTTGTTTGAACAAGAATGGTCAGACAGGAAGCGAGGTTGATGGCATATGGAAAAAAAACATCATACACACCAAGATGAGCAGGAGGACCAGATGAAGGAAAAACCGGGTAAAAGACCGGATAAGGCTGGCATGGGGCGGTTTATCAAATTGATTGCGAGTGCGCATCCGCCCAAGGCAATTCTGATCATCGCCCTGATTCTGACGCTGATTCAGACCATTGCTGGTTTAATCGTACCCATGATGACCAAAGGGTTGATTGATGGCTTGACCTTTTCTTCACTAAACCGTATGGTCATTGTTGGTCTGCTTGGCGCTTTTGTGCTTCAAGCGGTGGCTTCGGCGGTTTCTATCTATATGTTGAACTATGCCGGGCATAAGATTGTGGCTAATTTGCGCAAACGTTTATGGCATAAAATCTTATCTCTACCTATCCCTTACTTTGATCGGAATCGGTCAGGAGATACGATGAGTCGCGTCACCAATGACACAAGCCTGATTATGAACTTAATTACGGAGTATCTAGTCAATCTGATTTCTAATGTGATCGCAATTATTGGTGGTATTGCATTGTTATTTTATCTGGATTGGGTGATGACGCTCATTATTATGGCCATTGTTCCGCTAACAGCCCTGATTTTATTTCCGGTAGGCAGAAAAATGTACCGCATCTCCAAAAAACAGCAGGATGAGATGGCAGATCTGACCTCAGTGTTGAGTCAGGTTATCGGCGAAATCAGACTGGTGAAGGCCTACGGAACCGAAAGCAGAGAGGCTCAGGCCGGTGAGGATCGTATTTACCGGATGTTCCGCTTCGGTTTGCAAGAGTCACGTATCCTGGCCCTTGTAGGTCCCATTTCTACCTTCTTGCTGACTGCAGTGCTGGTCATTATATTGGGTGTTGGTGGTGTTCGTGTCGCATCGGGTGTGCTGACCGCTGGGGATTTGGTGGCTTTTATTTTGCTGCTGTTTCAGGTGATCACACCGATGGCACAATTCACGACCCTGTATTCACGTCTGCAAAAGGTGGTTGGGGCTACTGAACGGATTCAGACGATTTTAGATCATGAAGAAGAACCGCTCGAGTTGAAGCAGGAAGCGGCAAAAGAGAGCAGAGATATTATACTTCGTGATGTTGCCTTTTCTTATACCGAAGGGGAAGAGGTTCTTCATAATGCGAACTTGGTCATTCCGGCTAACCGGACGACAGCATTCGTGGGACCGAGTGGAAGTGGGAAGTCCACCTTGTTTTCATTGTTGGAACGCTTTTATGTGCCAGATACAGGTGAAATTCGTTATGGAGACGAACCGATATCGTCATATACACTTTCCTCCTGGCGCTCCAAAATTGGTTATGTATCGCAGGAAAGCTCAATGATGACCGGAACGGTCAGAGATAATATTACATATGGCTTGGGGCGCGAAGCTGACTTGGAAGAAGTGAGACGAGCAGCCACGATGGCGTATGCGGATACATTTATTATGGATCTACCTCAAGGCTACAATACTGAGGTGGGAGAACGGGGAATGAAGCTGTCCGGAGGGCAGCGTCAACGGATCGCTATTGCGCGTGCGCTTCTTCGTAGCCCTGACATTCTCATGCTGGATGAGGCTACATCTAGTCTGGACAGCTCATCTGAGCATGAGGTACAGAAGGCCCTAGCGAACTTGATGGAAGGACGCACGACAATTGTCATTGCTCATCGTTTGTCTACAGTGGTTCACTCCGATCAGATTATCGTGTTGGACAAGGGCAAGGTGACCGGTGCAGGAACTCATACTGAGTTATTAGAGTCCCATCAGGTGTACCGTGAGCTGGCTCAAAAGCAGTTTGTGGAGATGGGGGAGAGGAGTATGGAGCATTAGAGGCCGCTTCGCTGGTGCCGCAAAGCTGCATACTTTTGTGAAAGGATAGGGAAATAGGCGTATTAGGAAATAAGGTTGGATTTTTATGGTTAAATGTGTTACGCTTACTTTCCTTTTTTTGTGTCGGAGCAAGTGAATGCGATGCAGAAATCGAGACTTGATATTCTTAGGAGGTAACTGAAATGGAGAATGAGTTTCAAAGTGCCTATCAAGAAGAACAGCACAGGCTGTCGCTTGCTATGGAGGAAATTGATCGGAGATTGGAACGGCTTCGCAATACGCCGGTGTACACCGGGCATGATTTTACGGAGCAAGTGCTAGAATCGGCACGGGAGGAAAAACGTCAGGCTTTGGCCAAAAGCTCGCAGGAGCCTTATTTTGGTCGTATGGATTTTGACGAACGTGGCAGAGGGCAGCGGAAGCCACTTTATATCGGTAAAATTGGAGTGGAGCGTGAAGAAACGTCAACGTATCCGCTGGTGATTGATTGGCGCGCACCGATTGCCAGCTTGTTTTATTCATTTACAGGTGGTGAAGAAACTGCGTCCTATGAGGCTCCCGAGGGAACCATTGAGGGCTTGGTCTATCTGAAGCGCAACGTTGTCATTCGGAAAAGAATCCTGGAACGGGTAGCCGATACGTATAATCGTGAAAGCGACGAGCCGGCCGTTTCCGATGAGTTTCTCGTTTATCGTTTGGGAGAAAACAAGGATAACCGTTTACGGGATATCGTATCTACCATTCAGGCGGAGCAGGATCAGATCATCCGTGCGGCTAAAAATACAGCCCTCGTTATTCAGGGGGTGGCGGGTAGTGGCAAGACGACGATAGCGCTGCATCGGCTCGCATTTTTGCTGTATCAATACAAGGATCAGGTATCGGCCGACAAAATGGTAATTTTCGCACCAAACCATATGTTCCTTGACTATATTTCAGATGTACTTCCAGAGCTGGGGGTCGGGAATATTCAGCAAAGTACATTTGCAGACTGGGCGCTGGATTTGTTGGGTTTGGATTTACCTTTGGCTGATCCTGCCGAAACATTATCTTATTGGTTTGAGAGTGGCAGTCTGAGAAAGGAATCCATGGATGAGGCGCCGGGAAGATTCAAGGGTTCGGTTCATTTTATGGAGCTGCTTCAAGCTTTTGTTGAACGACTGGAGCCCATTTCCGTGCCAGAGGATGATTTTTCACCATGGGATGGGGCGGTGCTACCGCGAGCTGAGATTTTGAATTGGTTCAATGAGGAATATAAGCCTTATCCGCTCGCGAAGCGGAAGGAGCGTGTGCTCGCAAGAGTGCACCGCTGGATTGAAATGGAGCTGAAAAAGTCGCCTTCGGCGGCAGCGCTCAAGGAACGCAAAAAAAAGGCAGGGGCACGTGAAAAGGCATATGCTAAAAAATGGCCACAATATGACGCACTGACGCTCTACAAGCAGCTTTTTCAGGCAGCTAAAGGGTTACCCGCAGATACGGCTGCGGAGATGAAGGCTTCTCTGCCGCCTGCTATTTTTAAGACCACACAGTCGGATCTGCGAAAACAGATTATCCGTGAAGAAGATCTGACTGCGTTAGTGTATCTTCACGTGCTGATTCATGAGGTAGAATCATCCCAACGTTTTGACCATGTGGTCATTGATGAAGCGCAGGATTTTTCACCTTTTCATATCGCATTGCTGGATTTGTTCGTGAAAGGGCATTCCTTTACGATACTGGGCGATTTATCGCAGGGCATTCATGAATACCGTGGCGTGCATGCGTGGGAGGAAATGAGTTCTCTTTTTGCGCCGGAACATACAGGGTATTTTGCACTTACGCGGAGCTACAGATCAACCTTGGAAATTATAGAATTTGCAAATACGATTTTGGAGCAGGGAGTTCGCGGCGGTATTACGGCAGTTCCGGTATTTCGTAGTGGCGATCCGGTGCGCACGATGTCTTACGACTCATCCGTGCGTGAGCAGAGTTTGCTCACCGCTCTAAAAGAGCTGTCCTCCAAGGAGTATCGTACTGTTTCTGTGCTGACCCGCACCTTAAAAGAGGCCGTGGAGCTACATGAGGTTTTCATAAGCGCGGGGTTGGATGTGAATTTGATTGACGGTGGTAAAAAGCAATATGAAGGCGGTTTGTCGGTACTGCCTGTGTACCTATCCAAAGGTCTGGAGTTCGATGCAGTTATTGTGGCGGATGCCGACCATGAGCATTATGGAGAACGGGCATGGGATGCCAAACTGCTGTATGTAGGATGTACCCGTGCGCTGCATGAGCTGTGGCTATTGCATGATGGCTCACTTCCTAGTTACGTACAGGCACAGACGGAGTAAGCAGAAAAAGCGTTGTAAAGCATCGCCTGAGTTGTTGTATTCCTTTTTGTTACTGTTTATCTTAGTGATGGAAATATGAAGTTATGCCAGTCGAAGAACAGCCACGAAATTCATCTTTCGTCTAAGGCTGTTCTTTCTTTTTTGTAGGCGACTGACTTGTAGATCTACAGCCGTGCCGTGACCATGCTATCTGCAACTTGTTAACGGATATGGTAGAATAAGAGGCGGTTTATACCGTATCAGGATTATAGATGACTTGAATTTTCATGATTTTCAACCGTATGAGCGAACATAGTATAGTATGTTTTCAAAGAAAAAGAGAAAGTGTTCGTTCATAAACCATAAGGAAGTGAATGAAATGGACTTATTTTCATATTCCCAAGAGTCAACGCCAAGCAATCGGTTGCTTGCGGATCGCTTGCGTCCGACTTCGCTGGATGAATATATTGGACAGGAGCATGTTGTGGGTCCAGGTAAGCTGCTGAGAAGAGCTATAGAGGCAGATCAGGTCTCTTCTATTTTGTTGTACGGACCACCGGGGTGCGGCAAAACAACACTGGCACATATCATCTCGCAACACACGCAAGGCGATTTTGTACGTCTGAATGCTGTAGAAGCATCTGTGAAAGACGTAAGAGAAGTCATTGACCGGGCACAGACGAATAAATCGATGTATGGCAAAAAAACCATTTTGTTTCTCGACGAGGTACATCGTTTTAACAGTTCACGTCAGGATGCACTGCTGCCTGCGGTGGAAAAGGGCACGATCGTGTTTATTGGCGCCACCACTGAAAATCCCTTTCACTACGTTAACGGCGCTTTAATGAGCCGTTCTACGTTGTTCCAGCTTGAAGCGCTAACGCAGGAGCATTCGCTGGCTGCTATGCGCCGTGCCTTGAGCGATGCGGACAAAGGGCTCGGCTACATGCAGCTTCAGGTAGATGAAGCTGCACTGGCTCACATCGCGTCCATGGCGAATGGTGATATCCGCCGCGCCTTGAACGCGCTGGAACTGGCGGCGCTCACGACGCCTCCGCTGGCAGACGGCACGATTCACGTGACACTGGAAGTCGCAGAGGAATCCATCCGTCGCCCGATTGTCAAAGCAGATGAATCCACGCAGTATGACGTGCTGTCGGCCTTTCACAAAAGCATTCGCGGCTCCAGCGACGCCGCGCTGTTCTGGTTCTTGTACGCCGTAGAAAAGCTCGGCATGGACCCGATGACCTTTATCCGCCGCCTCATCGCGGCGAGCAGTGAGGACATTGGCCTGGCGAACCCGCAGGCAATGGTGCAGGCGGTGAGTGCGCTTGAAGCCTATCGCAATAATGGCTGGCCCGAGGCCAAACTGAACATTGCACAGGCCATTTTGTTTGCTGTGGAAAGCCCCAAATCGAATGCCGTATATACGGCAATTTCACGGGCCATGTCGGCTATGGACGATATCAAATCGGCCGAGGTGCCACTCCATTTGCGTGACGCACACTACAAAGGCTCGGAAAAGCTTGGTCATGTTGGCTATCAATATCCACATAATTATCCGAATCATTATGTGAAGCAGCAATATTTGCCCGATTCGATAGCAGACCAAACCTTCTATCAGGCTACTGAGCAGGGGAATGAGTCCAAAATCAGGCAAAACCAGCGCTGGCGGGATTCACAGTCTTAATGTATGTTCGACTTCATATACAGAGTGTGTACGATATCGTCACGTTACACCATGATTGTGCAAGAGCGAAGAAGGGGATAAGAAGATGAAAGACGTGCTATTCGTTGCCGCGGGCGGAGCGCTTGGAACCTCTACCCGTTATGGCCTGCAATCGCTGCTGCCTGCGGCGGGTGCGGATTTTCCACTTGGTGTGCTGCTAATCAATTGGATCGGCTGCCTGTTTCTTGGTTGGTTCTTTACGGTAACCTTGCGATCGTGGCGGATCAAGCCGCGATTGCGACTTGCCATCGGAACAGGCTTTACAGGGGGCTTTACCACCTTTTCCACTTTTGCAGTAGATGCTGTACGCCTCACGGTTCATGATCGTATGCTGACGGCTGTGTTGTACCTGCTGCTTAGCGTAGGCGGAGGGCTGTTTTTGACATGGACAGGTATCCGCCTAGGGACAAAAATGACGCAGGCTGCTCCTAAGGAGGAACGCTTATGATCTGGTGGGCGGCGGCAGGCGGGATTATGGGTACACTGACGAGATACGGGCTTGGCATGTGGGCCGGAAAGAGGTTCGGTACCGTATTCCCGTGGGGGACGTGGATCATTAACGTCAGCGGTTCATTGCTGCTAGGCTGGCTCTATGGTCAGTTTACGCAAAACCATTTGTCTCCTGCACTCTGGATGCTGCTAGGAACAGGTTTTTGTGGCGGCTACACCACCTTTTCCACATTCGGCTATGAATCTCTTCAACTGATGGAGCGTAAAGAGTACCGACGCATGGCTATGTATGTACTGTCCTCCGTCGTGGTAGGAGTTGTAGCTGCGGCTATCGGGTACAGAGTAAGTTAAACTCTATACATTTTCGAAATAACACGTAAAAATGCAATAAAAAGCTTCCAATCTCGACTCAAGGCATTCTCAGCCGTGATACGGTTTTGGAAGCTTAGTGCTGTACCTATACAGCTAATTTTTATCTCGTTCTTTATACAATTCAGGTAAAAGGGATTCAAGTTCAGGTCTTGGTTCAGGATCAGACAACTTCATTTCCTCCAGCGTTTGGACGGCAATCCGTAGCACAGTATAATCCCTATACCAACGGTTGTCTGAAGGAACGACATACCAAGGAGCTTGTTTGGTTGCACTTAGCTCTAATACATCCTCATAATACTGGGTATATTGCTTCCAAAATTTTCGTTCCTGCAAATCACTTGGATCGAGCTTCCAGTTTTTGTGAGGCTTTTCAATACGATCGATCAGCTTTTCTAACTGAAATTGCTTTGAAATATGTAAAAAGATTTTAACCACCTTTACACCATTATCCAGCAACAACTGTTCAAAATGTTTGATATGCTTAATATTCCGTTTGGCCTGCTTATCGGATATCTGTCCGTGAACACGTGTAATCAGCACATCCTCATAATAAGAACGGTTAAATGCTGCAATATACCCACGTCCTGGGGTAACGCTATGAGCACGCCACAAGAAATCATGACTTAATTCCTCAGCCGTAGGTGATTTAAAGCTGTGGACAGTTACCCCCGCAGGGTTAAGGTTGGAAAATACCTGTTTGATGACGCCATCTTTGCCGCTGCAATCCATACCCTGAAATACAAACAAAAGGGATTGTTTTTTCTCTGTAAATAATTTGCTTTGTAATTCCATGAAGCGTTCCTTCAATTGATCTGTTTCCTGTCGGATTTCTTCTTTATTTTTGATATTCTTCGTATCCTTGGGGTCCCATTCTTTCAAAGAAACTTTTTTCCCCGGTGTCAACATTCCTAATGAATCAGACATAAAGGCACGCTCCTTTTCAATTGAAGTATGATCTTGTCTACATCATATACCCAAATGAGGATGTTATCAAAAGTTCCTTATATATTAATGATCTTTCAAGTTAATTCGAAAAGGATTACATAGGCAATAAGTTAGAAGTCCATTGTAGCGCTCTTATTTAAATATGACGTTTTCTATTTAAAATGGAAAGTATACCAATGGATTAAAAGGGACGTGTATACACCATGGAAAATTTTTTGCGAGAAATGTTTGCTTAGCATGACAGACATCATAAAGAGCAGATTATGAACTCTTTTTCCAATCATTAAATAAAAACATCTTTCATAAAAAAAAGTCGCCCCTTCCAAATCTGGAGAGACGACTTTTTTTAATTCCTACTATATCAATGAAAAATGGTCATTCATTTAAACTGTTTCAGGCTGAAGTTTTTCAACCTTATCAATGGTTCCTCCACCCAGACAGCGTTCCCCATCATAAAATACAACAGCTTGTCCAGGCGTAATGGCCTTTTGATGTACATCGAATATGACATGCACGGTTCCATCGGCAAGCCATTGTAAAGTTACTTGCTGATCAGGTTGGCGATAACGGAACTTGGCTGTGCAACGGAATTCGCCGGACGGACGAGTATCTGCGCCTTCAATCCAGTTCACATCTGTTGCAATCAGGCTGGTAGAATACAGGCTGTGGTGACGATCACCTTGTACCACATATAGAATATTCTTCTCCAGATCCTTATCCGCTACAAACCACGGTTCACCTGAACCTGAGCCGCCAATGCCCAAGCCTTGTCGTTGACCCAGTGTATAGTACATCAGACCATCGTGGCGTCCTTTGACTTCACCAGTAGCGATATCCACCATGTCTCCACCTTTTGCAGGCAGATATCCACTCAGAAACTCCTTGAAATTACGCTCGCCGATAAAGCATACGCCTGTGCTGTCTTTCTTCTTGGCCGTATACAGTCCCGCAGCTTCCGCAATTTTACGTACTTCTGGTTTCGGCAGATGACCGATGGGAAACATCGCTCGGGATAACTGTGTTTGGCTTAATGCATTTAGGAAATAAGTCTGATCCTTGTTGCTATCCACACCTCGCAACAAAGTAAAGTGGCCGTCTTCTTCCACAACCCGTGCATAATGTCCAGTAGCAACATAATCTGCTCCCAAATCCAGCGCTTTATTTAGAAACTCGCCGAACTTAATTTCACGGTTACACATGACATCCGGGTTGGGTGTGCGTCCAGCTTTATATTCATCAAGAAAATAGGAGAATACTTTATCGAAGTATTCTTTCTCAAAATTGACGGTATAGTAAGGAATGTCGATCTGTTCACAGACGCGGCGCACATCCTCCGCATCCTCCTCAGCCGTACAACGGCCAAATTCATCCGTGTCATCCCAGTTTTTCATGAAGATGCCGATTACGTCATAGCCCTGCTCCTTCAGCAGCAGCGCGGTAACGGATGAGTCGACGCCACCGGACATCCCGACGACGACACGGGTTTCATGATTGGCTTTAGCCATGGTCATCACCCAATTCTTTCAATATTGTTGTAGAACCCACCTATTGTAACATAAACGATAATAAGATACGATGTTTGGACGATCAAACGACACGGCGAACGATGGAAGAAAGCTATATAAAATGGGCTAAAGCTGTTCCAAATCGCCCGAAAGCAACTTTTTTTAAGATTGTTACCGTAATGTTTCCCTTTACCTGCCCTAATATGTTAACATAAGCTGAGGGTTAGGATCGGAATAGAGAGGTTTACAACACCAGTTATTCCGCGTGTTTAACGGAATTGTTACTATAAGTGAGGTGGCACAATTGAAAATATCAACGAAGGGCCGTTACGGCCTGACCATTATGATGGAACTTGCAGCCAGGTTTGGCGAAGGTCCAACTTCTTTGAAAAGTATTGCCGAAAAAAATCAGCTGTCAGAGCATTATCTGGAACAGCTCATCGCGCCTTTGCGTAATGCAGGTTTGGTAAAAAGTATCCGTGGTGCTTACGGCGGTTATATTTTGGCGAATGAACCGGCAGGAGTAACAGCGGGAGACATCATTCGTGTACTGGAAGGTCCGATTTCTCCGGTAGATTTCACGGAAGAAGACGATCCGGCAAAACGTCAGCTGTGGCTGCGAATTCGTGACAGCATCGCTGAAGTGTTGGATTCTACTACACTTAAGGACTTGATCACATACCAAGAACATGATGAATTGGACAATTACATGTTCTATATTTGAGGTGGATTAACATGAACAGAATTTATCTGGATCATGCCGCATCGACTCCTATGCATCCTGAGGTTGCGCAGACTATGATGGACATCATGATCGGCCAATTTGGCAACGCTTCGAGCGTTCATGCCTTTGGTCGCGATGCCAAGCGCACCGTCAGCGCTGCTCGGGATGCCGTTGCGGCCTCTTTGGGCTGCAAGCCTGAAGAAATTATATTTACGAGCGGAGGGACAGAAAGCGATAATCTGGCCCTGTTTGGGACGGCTACGGCAGACGGCCGTACTTCCGGGCATATGATTACAACCGCAGTTGAACATCACGCAGTGCTTCATGCTTGTGATGAGCTGGAAAAAGCGGGGTATGAGGTGACTTATGTCCCGGTCAACGTTTTTGGACGCGTGAACCCTGCGGATATCGAGGCTGCCATTCGACCGGACACTTTTTTGATCAGTATGATGTATGCCAACAATGAGGTGGGCGTCATTCAGCCGATCTCAGAAGTAGGGCAGATTGCGAGAGAACATGGCATTGTATTCCATGTAGACGCGGTTCAGGCTTTCGGTCATATATCCATCGACTGCCGGAATCTCCCGATTGACTTACTGAGTGTGTCGGGTCATAAGATTAACGGACCACAAGGGGTGGGTGCATTATATATCCGTCAGGGTACACGCATTCAGCCGCTAATGCATGGGGGTCTTCAGGAGAAGAAACGCCGTGCCGGAACAGAAAACATCGCTGGTATTGCGGGTCTGGCTAAAGCCGCAACTCTTGCTAATACTTCCATTGAGGAGCGTGAGGCGCACGATACGGTTCTTCGTCAGACATTGCTTAAAGGGTTGGAAGACACTCTGGGTAACCAAAATTTTGTGATTAACGGTGACCCTGAACATTCTTTACCTAATGTCCTCAATGTTAGCTTTCCGGCCATTGGTACAGAGACCATGTTGATGAACCTTGACATGGAAGGAATCGCAGCAGCAAGCGGATCAGCCTGTACTTCGGGATCTCTAGAGCTATCGCATGTATTGCAGGCGATGGATCTTCCTGAAGATGTTTTACATTCAGCGATTCGGTTTAGCTTCGGATTGGGTAATACTACGGAAGAAATGGAATACACGGCCAAGAAAATTGAAACCATATGGAAGCGGCTGCGTACTAGGTACTAGGGATTTCTCCGCATTTTAATAAGAAGGGAGGGGCGGTTTTCCATTTCATTGCATGAACGGAAGCAAGGTCTGACAGGCATGTAGGAAAATGACCGCACCTTCGTTCGGATTGCAGAATGAGGAGGTACCCTATAATATGAAGCTTCAAGATATGATCGGACTTGCCGTTTTCGATGTGGAGAACGGGAAGCAGATTGGCAAAATACATGACTTTATGGTGACAGCTGATTGGCGAATCACAGGGATCGAGTTGGAAGGAAAAGGGCTTTTTTCTTCTCACGTGAAAATGGTTGCTTGGGATGACATCGTTGCTTACGGTGAGGATGCGATCATGATTCGCAATCAGCAGGCTGTCCGTAAAACGGAGGCCCATGATATACAACATACGTACTTGCTTGGACCCGGTAAACTGAAGGATCTATCCGTGCTAACAGAGGAAGGGCTTATGCTCGGGCACATCTCGGATGTTTATTTTGACCAGGAAATGGGCAATAACATAATAGGCTTGGAAATCAGCGATGGTTTTGTATCGGATATTATAGAAGGGCGGAAATGGCTGCCCTGCACCGAAGATATGTCCATCGGGGAAAATGCCGTTATGGTTCCCCCGTTAAGCGAGCAGCGTCTGGAAAAAGCCATATATTCTGTTAATGGATAGGGTGAGTTTATTGAGATGTCCGAATTGTAATTCCAAAGATATCGGCAAAATCGGCTCCCATCAATTTTATTGCTGGGGATGCTTTATCGAACTTCAGGTGAATGGTGAAAAAATGTCTGTCTACCAAGTGGAAGAGGATGGAACGCTCAGTTCGCTGGACGACCTATTCTTTGGAGACGAGATGGCACAACAGGACTTGCCGCAAATTCATGCTTCTTCCTAAGCTTGACACCGGAAGTGGACAGGCTGCTACTAAGAGGTGTGATCTACATACGGCTTAGTAGGTTGGATAATGCTTGATAAAAAACAACGAAGAGGGTGCCCCGAACAGCCATATGGCCGTTCGGGGCACCCTCTTTTGTATACCATATTTATGAAGATGGTTAGTTTTACAATTTAAAGCGTTTGACCTCTTCCAATAGAAGATCAGCGTGAGAATCGAGTTTGGCAGAAAGGTCGGCAATATTGTTCATGGCATGACCTTGTTCTTGTACAGAAGAAGCCACTTCCTCTGTAGATGCTGCACTTTGTTCAGAAACAGCGACAACGCTGGAAATGACATCGGAAATATGTCCAGCATTCACACGGAGATGATCTGCGGCGGCGGTAACGTCCTCAATTTGGGCAAGCATATGCTGAGAAGCCCCACGAATGGATTCAAACGCCTGTCTCGTCGCAATGGCAGCATGCTCCTGTTCTACTGTTACAGCAAGTGCTTTCTTCATTTCCTCTGCGCTTTGTACTCCTGCAATTTTAATTTCTTCCAGCTTCCTCATGATACTGTCACTGGAACTGCCCGCTTGCTCAGCCAGCTTTCTCACTTCTCCCGCGACGACAGCAAAACCTCGTCCGTGTTCCCCGGCCCGTGCTGCTTCGATAGATGCATTGAGGGCCAGCAGGTTTGTTTGTGCGGCGATATCGTGGATGGCCCCGGCCAGCCGCTCAATATCCTGAGTTTTCAGCGCGAGCGAATCTACAGCTTCTCCTGCCGCAGTCGTCGTTTGTCTGGACTCGGCGGCCAGTTTTGCTTGACGTTCTGCTGTTTCATACCCTGCAAGCACGGCAGAATCTGTTTCGAACACGGCAGTTTGGGTGCGTTTGACACTTTCGCCGATCTGGTCGATGGAGCCTGTCATGTGAGTCAGCTTCTCAGAGCCGGAATATACAGCCTCAGCTTGATCGCTCGCTCCTTGGGCAAGCTCCTGAACTGCACTGGAGATTTGTGACGCGATGGTTCCAGTATCTTTGGCGTGTTGATGCATATCATGGGAAGCTGAGCTGACATCACCAGCAGTATCTGATACCTTGCGCAAAAGGTGAGAGAGATTATCAGACATGATATTAAAATCTGTTCCCAGGCTGGCAATTTCATCTTTACCCTTAACATCTACACGAGCGGTCATATCACCTTCAGCTATACGTTTGACATTCGCTTGGAGTCTGCGAATCGGCTTAATAAAGTTGTTTGCCGCCCAGATTGCCAGCAGCATAGCGACGACCAAGATGATAGCAACCGTAATAATCAACGTATTACGAGTGGAGTAATACTCCTGAAAAGCAATATCTTTGGAAATAGACAACCCTACAATCCAGCCTGTGCTAGGCATTTTTTTAAAATAAAGCTGACGGTCACTACCATTATAGCTATAGTCTGTTTCTCCCGAAGCTGCGCTCAGCAGGTCCGCGGTTGATGAGCCCAACTCGGGGGTGTCCTTGAGGTTTTTGCCAGCCAGCTTGTTGTCTGGGTGCGCGATCACGGCTCCATTTTGGTCAATCAGAAATGCGTAGCCCAATCCGTTCAGGTTTATGCTTTGAATCATTTTTGTCATATCGTTGAGCATAATATCTTCGCTGACTACCCCGGTGATAGAATCGTTGGAATCCTTAAGAGGCTTAGCAATGGAAATGGTAAAGTCCTTGCTACCTGCATCAATGTATGGGGACGAGTAATACATTTCCCCCTTGGTTTTGGCATCCTTGTACCACGGTCGAGCGCGAGGATCATAACCTGCTTCAAACCAGCCAGATCCATCCCAGTAGGATCCATCTTCAAAGCCTGCGTAAATATTAGAAATATTTTGATCTTTATAGTTTTGAAAGGCTGCTTTCAGGGATACGGCTTTGGCATCTGATGAAATATCCGTGGATTCCAGGCCTGCAGCCAATGTTTCAATAATTTTGGCGTTGCCACCTATCCATCCGTCGAGCTGATTGACGGTTTCGGAGGCTTTGCTGTTCATAAGCTCTTGGATATCATGGTTGGCCTGATTTTTAACGCTTGTCATGCTAATGATCGACAATGGCCCAGCTGCAACGATAACAATACAAGTAAAAAGGAGAATAAGCTTGATTTTTAAGTTCATGTTACGACCCCCGATGTTTCAGAAATGTGAAAGCTTAATATAGTGCTTTGTACTTATATCGTCAGATAGATTTGAATTTGTTAATCATTTTCAATTGTTTTCATTCTTTCTTCATAATCATTATAGAAAGTTTTTCCAAGTTAAGGCCTCCAGACTCGCGGGAAGGATTAAAGTAGAGGTACAGGCATATACTTAAAGGAGGCTAGTCCGGTAAGGGGGCACGAAATGGAGCAATTAACGAAAAGTAGACTGTTCCGGTACGGAATATGGACGCTGCTGGGACTTGTCATTCTATATTTTATCTGGCTGCTGCGACCTTTGTTTTTGCATTTGTATGAATTTCTGAAAACAATCATTGCTCCGTTTGCGGTAGCGATGATCATCTCCTATGTACTTAATCCCGTTGTCAGTATGCTGGGCGGTCGCAAGGTGCCTCGAAGCGTAGCTGTGCTGCTCATCTATGCTGTGTTTTTAGCCAGTCTTGTTGTGATTCTGATGAACCTGATTCCAATGTTCATTGAACAACTGGATGAGCTGAATGAGCATCTGCCTGAGCTGACCATACATGCACAGGGATTAATGACGAGTATGGATAGCGGCATTTTGCCCCAAGGGGTGCGAACGGGTATGAATCAATGGTTTTTCCAACTAGAGAATCGGATGGCAACAGGGATTTCTACCTTTATGGATAACATTGGCGGGATGATCAACATGCTGTTCAATGTGTTCATTGTACCGTTCCTCATTTTTTATATTTTGAAGGATTTTGATGTGTTCGAGCGGACGATTGTGTCTTACCTCCCGCGTTCTCGTCGCAAGGCGATTGTAACGGTACTTAAGGAAATTGATCAGGCGCTTGGCAACTATGTCAGGGGACAATTACTGGTATGCGTCATTATTGGAGTGATGGCTTATCTCGGCTATATGCTCATTGGCATGCCTTATGCGCTGTTGCTGGCAGGAGTGGTTGCGGTTTTTAACATCGTTCCGTATTTAGGCCCCTTTTTGGGAGCCGCTCCGGCAGTAGTCATGGCTTCTACGGTCTCCTTAAAAATGGTGCTTTTGGTCGTGGTCGTTAACACCTGTATTCAAGTGTTGGAGAGCAATGTCATCTCTCCTCAGGTGGTGGGACGAACGTTGCATCTGCATCCGATAGCCATTATTTTCGCTTTGCTAGTGGGTGGGGAAATTGCGGGAATTACCGGCTTGATTTTAGCGGTTCCCGTGATGGCGGTTTTAAAGGTAGGACTTCAGCATTTTTTTGCTTATTATGTGAAGCGGAAAACAATCTGATTTTGTCCATACACCGTATGTATCTTGTCTGAAATCGCGTTGACACGGCTAAATGACACGGATATACTGAATTGAGTATGTTTAAATGTGTTTATCCAGTAGGGAAAGCTCATTTCGAAGTGCGGGCTGAACCCGCCGGGATGCTCCCGTTACCAGTGAAAACAAGGCGATCGATCGTCCGTTAAGCAAATGTTGGTGTGCAGCTTGCGCATGGGCATTTCGTACAGAGGGGACGGCGTTAACCAGGGTGGTACCGCGATACAATCGTCCCTGATCCGTTCAGGGGCGTTTTTCTGTTTTTTTATGGCCAGTGCCAGGAACCAGTGACACCATAATTAGGAGGCTACTTATATGAAAGCTAGTGAAATCCGCTCCAAATGGCTGGAGTTTTTTGAAAGCAAGGGACATGTGATTGAACCAAGCGCACCGCTTGTTCCACATAAAGATCCTTCCCTGCTGTGGATTAATGCGGGTATGGCGCCGCTTAAGCCTTATTTTGACGGACGTGTGAAGCCGGAGAATCCGCGTATTGCCAATTCGCAAAAATGTATCCGGACGAACGACATTGAGAATGTCGGTAAAACGCGCCGTCATCATACTTTTTTCGAAATGCTCGGCAACTTTTCCATTGGTGACTATTTTAAGGAAGAAGTCATTACATGGGCATGGGAGTTTCTGACGGACCCGAAATGGATTGGTTTTGATCCGGAACGTCTGGCTGTAACTGTGTATCCTGAGGATGAGGAAGCGTACAAGCTGTGGAACGAAAAAGTTGGACTTCCTGCCGAACGTATCATCAAACTGGAAGATAACTTCTGGGATATTGGTGAAGGCCCTTGTGGACCTTGTACGGAAATCTTTTATGATCGTGGCGAAGCCTACGGTAGCGACATGACGGACCCTGAAATGTATCCAGGGGGAGAAAATGAGCGTTATCTGGAAGTGTGGAACCTCGTATTCTCACAATTCAACCATAACAAAGACGGCAGCTATACGCCGCTTCCAAACAAAAATATTGATACAGGGGCTGGATTAGAGCGTTTTGCATCCATTTTGCAAAATGTGGATTCCAACTTTGATACGGATATCTTCCAGCCACTCATCCAAAAAACAGCGGCGATGGCAGGAGTCAAATATAACGAAAATGTGGACAGTGACGTGGCTCTTAAGGTTATTGCTGACCATGTCCGCACCGTAGCTTTTGCAATTGGTGACGGTGTGCTGCCTTCTAATGAAGGACGGGGTTACGTGATCCGCCGTTTGCTGCGCCGGGCTGTGCGCTATGGAAAAATGCTCGGCATGAACCGTCCATTTATGTTTGAGCTGGTGGAAACCGTTGGGGATGTCATGGGTGTGTATTACCCTGAGGTAGTGGACAAGCGTGATTTCATCATCAAAGTGATCAAAACGGAAGAGGAACGCTTCCATGAAACACTGACAGATGGATTGGCCATTTTGTCCGATATCAGTGCTCAGGCGAAGGCCGAAGGTCGCAATGTCATTAGCGGAGCAGATGCCTTCAAACTGTATGATACGTACGGGTTCCCGTTCGATCTTACAGAGGATTATGCGGACGAGCAAGGCTTGAAAGTAGACCGAGAAGGTTTTGATGAAGCGATGCAGGAGCAACGCAAACGTGCCCGTGATGCTCATCAGGATAGCGCCAGCATGAAGATTCAGGGCGGAGCTTTGTCCGATCTGGCGGTTAAAAGTGAATTTGTTGGATATAATGACCTCATAACTGAGTCTAAAATTGTGGCGATTGTATATGAAGATGCACTGGTGGACAGTGTTAGTGAAGGGCAGTCTTGTCAGGTCGTGCTGGATGTGACCCCTTTCTATGCCGAAAGCGGAGGACAAGTCAGTGATCAAGGCTTGCTGCGTGGAGGTACGGTAACCGCGAAGGTCGAAGGGCTGTTTAAGGCGCCACAAGGTCAGCATGTGCATCAGGTTGTTGTAGAAGCCGGCGAGCTGAACGTTGGCGATACGGTGAAAGCAGAAGTAGATCAAGCTTCACGTGGAGAAATTGAGAAAAACCATACGGCTACACATTTGCTTCACAAAGCGCTTAAAGAAGTGCTGGGTGACCATGTCAATCAGGCGGGTTCTTTGGTAGAGCCTGGGCGTCTGCGTTTTGACTTCTCCCATTTTGGAAGCATTACACCAGAAGAGCTGGCGGATATTGAACTGCGTGTAAACCGTGCCATCTGGAGCCAACTGGACGTTAATATTGAACTGAAACCGATTGATGAAGCCAAGGCTCTCGGAGCAATGGCGCTGTTCGGTGAAAAGTATGGAGATATCGTACGGGTCGTTAAGGTAGGCGATTACAGCATTGAACTATGCGGTGGCTGTCATGTCAGCAATACTTCGCAAATTGGCTTGTTCAAGCTTGTCAGCGAGAGCGGCATTGGATCAGGTGTACGTCGTATTGAAGCGGTGACCGGACGTTTTGGCTTTGAATATATGGAAGGTCAATTAGAGCTGTTGAAGGTGTCGGCTGGGCTTGTAAAATCCAAGCTGTCTGAGGTACCTAAGCGTATCGAATCTTTGCAGCAACAAATTAAAGACCTCAGTCGTGAAAATGAATCGCTGCAAAGCAAGCTGAGCGTTATTGAGGCAGGCCAGCTGACCGATCAGGTCGTGCAAGCAGGCGGGGTGCAGCTGTTGGCTGCACGCGTGCAGGCTTCCAGCATGGATGCGTTGCGTGCGATTGCTGATGAACTGAAAGGGAAGCTTCCGGCTGCTGTGCTGGTGCTCGGCGCTGCAATGGACGACAAAGTTAATTTTGTCGTAGCAGTTCCGGCAGAGCATACCAAGGCTGGACTTCATGCAGGCAAGCTCGTGAAAGAAATTGCTGCCGTATGTGGTGGCGGTGGTGGCGGACGACCTGACATGGCGCAAGCCGGTGGTAAGGATGCCAGCAAGCTGGACGAAGCACTTCAACGTGCGCATGAACTGGTGTCGGCAGCCTCACAAGGATAAAGTTCGATAATTTTTGCGGATTTTTGGGAAAAAACGGGCTTAGATATTTCCTTGTAGGGCTTTGCTTATGGTATGATGTAAAAGAATAAGCTGGCATAAACATGTACACATGTTTTGTGGAAGCGAGGTGTCAACAATGGATTCCATGGACAAAACGGTCAAATTTAATGTCAAGGCAGATGAGAAGGAAGCTTCTGCTCAGGAGATTTTGTTGACCGTATATGATGCGCTGGTGGAAAAAGAATACAATCCGATCAATCAAATCGTCGGCTATTTGCTATCCGGTGATCCGGCTTATGTGCCACGGCATAATAATGCCAGAAGCCTGGTACGTAAAAAAGAGCGCGATGAGTTGATTGAAGAATTGGTTCGTTTCTATCTCGCCAAGCACCGTTAGGAGACAGGCATGAAAGTAATGGGATTGGATTACGGGGATCGCCGAATTGGGGTCGCCGTAAGTGATGCCTTCGGCTGGACCGCCCAAGGATTGGAAGTCATAGAACGACGCGGTGACGACAGCGAGTTCGGTAAAATTGCAAATTTGGTTCGTGACAATGAGGTCGGCGAGGTTGTTGTAGGCTTGCCGAAAAACATGAACGGAACCGTGGGTCCACGCGGTGAGATTTGCATCGAGTTTGCGAACCGACTCAAGGAGTTACTGGGTTTACCCGTTCACCTTTGGGATGAACGGCTGACGACGCGTTCGGCGGAGCGTGCGCTTCTGGAGGCCGACGTCAGCCGAAAAAAACGCAAGCAGGTGGTAGATAAACTGGCCGCAAGCCTGATCTTGCAAAACTATTTGGACGCACACAGTACAAGGTGAGGGGGATTTCGTAATGGCTGAAAATCAAGTGGGTATGGAAGAAGAGCCGGAAATTATTTATATTGCCGATGACGAGGGCAACGAGGAAGAGTTCGAGGTCATTATGAAGTTTGAGGTAGATGGTTCCGAAGCGAAGTACATGATGGTTGCGCCAGTGGACCCTGAAGCTGATGAGTCCGATGTGTACGCCTTCCGTTATGAGGAAGAAGGCGATGATATTAAATTGTTTGTGATCCAAGACGATGCCGAATGGGAAATCGTCGAAGAGACCTTTAATACATTTGTAGAGGAAGAGGAAGACGGGAAATGACGAGCTATTCACGTGAAGACCTGAGTTGGACCTCTGATTTGAAGGAAACGTTCGACGGCGATGTAGAGTTACAGGATGAACAGGGCCATGCAATTCGCATGGAATTGGAAGCAGAGTTCAAGGTAGGTGAACAACGGTACGCTGTATTGCGTAGACCTGGGGCTGCTGTTGGCGAACATGAACTATACCATGTAAGCTCATCCACAGACGGCGAAATCTCCATCACCACCATTGAAGATGATGATGAGTGGGAAGATATTTCCGAACTGTACGATGAATGTACGTTGCCGGAAGAACTGTAAGTCTGGATAGCGATGAGATCAAACCTGAAAGGGCGGACCAGTCCGCCCTTTTTGGCTGTGAAGGAGTTGGGTGGATGTGAAGCGAAGGACGAGGATGTTTACGTTGTTTCTACTGCTTATCATTATAGCAGGAGGGGCAACCCTCTATATTTGGAATGCCATGCAGCCTGTTCAGCCCCAAGCACAACCCGTTGCTTTTACGGTGGTGCAGGGAACAGGAACATCGGCAATTGCAGATACGCTGGAGCAGAAGGGACTTATACGTAATGCGTTCGTGTTTAAGGCTTATGTGAAATTCAAACAGCAAGGAAGCGCATTTCAGGCCGGAAAATATGAAGCGCAGCCTGGCGCAACCTTTGATCAGTTGATTACTAAGTTATCGGCCGGAGATGTTGTCAAAGAGGAAATGATTCGGTTTACAATCCCGGAAGGTTTTACGATTAGACAGATGGCTGATAAGCTGCAAAAGGAAGGATTGGCAGATCGGCAGCAATTTTTGCAGCTGGCCAACGATCCGTCCGCTTTTGACGTCGCGCTAGTGCGGGACATTCCAAAGCAGGCGGGGCTTCGCTATGCGCTGGAGGGCTATCTTTTTCCGGAAACCTATGAGCTGAAAAAGGGCAGTACGGCCAAAGATATTATACAGGTGATGCTAGAACAGACACAAAAGCGGCTGGAGACTGTTTCCGATTTGGATGCCAAGCTGAAACAGAGGGATAAAACGCTGCATCAACTGCTGACAGTTGCTTCTCTCGTAGAGCGCGAAGTGGTTGTGGAAGATGAGCGATCTGTAGTAGCTGGCGTCATTTATAACCGGCTCAAACAGGGGAAGAAGCTGGAAATTGATGCTACGGTTCAATATATGCTGGACAAGCAAAAAGAACGGCTGTATTACAAGGATTTGGCTGTGAAAAGCCCTTATAATACGTATTTGCATCTGGGACTTCCGCCAGGGCCGATTGCAAGTCCCAGTCTAAACTCAGTGATAGCGGCTTTACAGCCAAAAGCTACAGATTATTTATTCTATGTGACCAAAAAAGATGGGACACATGAACATTTGTTTGCCAAAACGTATAAAGAACATTTGCATAACATTCAGGTAAGTAACCGTAAGACAAATTAGGAGGTGAGCCTATGGCTTACAAACCCGAACTACTGGCAACTGCCAGCTCTCCGGAGGATGCCCGCCATATGCTGGAGGCTGGAGCTACTGCATTACTTATTGGAGATGACCGCTTTGGAATGCGGCTGCCGGGACATTTTACCCCTGACCAAATCCGTGAAGTGGTGGAAGAGGCACGCAAGCATACGGCACAGGTATATGTATCCATGACGAATTTGATGACGAACGAGCTATTGCCGCTCCTTCCCGAATATGTGCAGGCCCTAGCTGGATGCGGCATTGATGCCATTGAGTTTAATGATCCCGCAGTGCTCATGGCCGTGAAGGAGTATGCTCCGCATCTTAAACTGTTCTGGAACGGTGAGATGATCTCCACCAACTTCGCAACCGCCAACTATTGGGGTGAAAAAGGGGCTTCTCGGGTCATTTTGGCTCGTGAGCTCAGTATGGATGAAATTACCGAAATGATACCAAAGTTGAACATAGAAGCACAGGTTCAGGTACATGGTATGACCAATATTTATCACTCCAAGCGTAAGCTTGTTCAAAGTTATATGCTGCATCAGGGACGTAATGTAGAAGGCGATTTGGGCAGAGGGCGCGGCTTGTTTCTGATTGAAGCAGAGCGGAAGGAAGAAAAGTTCCCCATCTACGAGGATATTAATGGGACACATATTATGAGTTCAGATGATTTTTGCATCATGGAGGACCTGCATATTCTAATGGAGGCGGGCGTGCATAGCTTTAAGATCGAGGGCTTATTGAAACCTACGGCTTACAATGAGGCGGTTGTTCGTGCTTATCGTAAAGCAATAGATACTTATACAGCTGACCCGGATGCTTATGCTTATGATGAAAGCTGGCTGGATGAAGTTCGCCGTCTTCAAGATCCAGAACGGGAACTTTCCTTCGGATTTTTCTATAAAGAGCAGGTTTATTAATTTTAAAATGAATTGAATTCACAGAGGGGGGAACGTCATGGGGACGATAACCAAAACGAGGAAATATATAGGTAAACGGAATCGTCTGGATAAGCCGGAGCTGTTGGCTCCTGCCGGAAATCTGGAAAAGCTGAAGTTTGCCGTTCACTATGGCGCGGATGCTGTATATATTGGTGGACAAAAATATGGTCTGCGTTCGAACGCCGATAATTTCAGTTTTGAAGAAATGCGCGAAGGTGTAGAATTTGCCAACAAGTACGGTGCTAAGGTGCTTGTGGCCACCAATATCTATGCCCACAATGAAGATATTGCCGGAATCGAGGAATACTTGCGCAATCTGTACGAGGCAGGAATTCATGCCGTTATTGTCGCTGACCCGGCTATTGTATCCGTGGCATTGCGTGCTGTTCCTGGATTGGAAGTGCATTTGAGCACACAGCAGTCCACGCTGAACTGGCAAGCGGTAAAGTTTTGGAAAAACGAGGGACTACCGCGTGTGGTACTGGGTCGTGAGACCAGTCTAGAGGAAATCGAAGAAATTAAAAAGCATGTGGACATCGAAATCGAAGCATTCGTCCATGGTGCAATGTGCTCTTCATTTTCTGGTCGCTGTGTGTTGTCCAATCACTTTACAGACCGTGATTCCAATCGTGGGGGATGTTGTCAGTCTTGCCGCTGGAAATACGATTTATTTGAGGATGCCCGCCCAGGTGAGGTTTGGATATCTGAGGAAGAGGCACAGGACAGCAATGCACTGAAACAGTTCCAACTCGGTGTTAACCAGCTTCCACTGTTTGAAGAGAGCGATAATGCTTTTTCTATGGGTTCCAAGGATCTGTGTATGATTGAAAATGTCCCTGATCTGATTGATGTAGGTGTAGACAGTTTTAAAGTAGAGGGACGTATGAAGTCTATCCACTATGTGGCTACGGTCGTGAATGTCTATCGTCAAGCGATTGATTCCTATATGGCTGATCCTGAAAATTATGTGCTCAAACCAGAATGGATTGAAGAAATTAACAAGGCAGCCAATCGCCCGCTGAATACAGGATTTTTCTACGATACACCGGATCATGAGGATCATATTTATGAGCCGGAAGAAAAAGCAGTCCCTTATGATTTTGCTGGACTGGTCATGGACTACGATGCCGAGAGTGGCATCGCAACTATTCAACAACGGAACCATTTTAAACCCGGTCATGAAATTGAATTTTTCGGCCCGAACGGAACATTTTTTAAACAAACGGTCGGAACGATCTGGGATGAGGAAGGCAACGAATTGGATGCTGCTCGTCACCCGCTTCAACGAATTAGAATGAAGGTAGATCAACCCGTATCGTATTTTGATATGATGCGTAAAAAGAAGTAAATAAGCCTTAAGTCACAGACGAAAAGATTCAAAAGCCTCTCCTATCGGTTGGAGAGGCTTTTTTTTGAATAGTTTTCTAGGAAAAAAGTTTCACTAAATTTAGTTGATACTCAAAGGAAAGCTACATTCCTTGTCGAATAGTTCCGATAGAAGTTATATAGATAATAGATACATAATGGATGACGTGGAATTAGAAACTAATTATATGGTGGCAGGTGAGAGGAATGGGTTTACGGAAAAAAGAGGGGAATACAGTAAAAAGGCAACCCAAGAAAACGGATCAAATGCAGGGTTTGAAAGGCAGTAAAGTGACCATGGAAAAAGGGGAACAAACGGGTGCGGTGTCTTCGAAGGTTGCCCCCTGGGTAGCTAAAGCGACTCGTAAAGGTACACACAATTTAAAGCGTTTACTTAAGCCGGAAAGGTACAGTAAAGATTTCATGCATTTGGTCAAAAACTATAATCCGATACGTTCGGTTGGAATGAAGTTGTTTCTGATCTTTTTTGCGGCAATTATGTTATTTGTGGTCAGCTTGGGGATGCTCTCATACTACAAGGCTAAAAGTACGATTGAGCAAAATGCAGCTACGGCTTATCAGCAGACCGTTCAGCAAACTTCAGAAAAGCTTGATATTATTCTAGAGCGCTTTCAAGATACATCGACACAGGTATTTTTCGATACTGAATTAAGTGATCAGTTGCAAAAGGCTGTAAAGCAAGATAAAAATCCCTTTGCATCTTTTGTTGCTATGGGCGAAGTGAATAAGAAGCTAACGAATCTTGCTTTTACGAATAAAGCGATTGATTCAATGTACTTGTACCCGGAAGAAACCAATTTAGCTGCTATGGGCACCGGAACACAAAAGGATGTACGGCAGGAAGCGTGGTTTAAGGATATTTTGAAAAACAAGGGAATGGTTTGGCTACCTACGCAGGTGAATGACAATGGTAGCAAGACCTTTCGTCTGGCACGCTCCATGAACAGCATGTCCGGGTTGGGAGGGACTTATGTTCTGGTTATGGATTTAAAGTCCAGTGCGGTGGAGGACGAGTTAAAAGGTATTAATTTGGGCTCAGGCAGTATGATTAGCCTTGTGACAGACAAGGGTGAGTTTGTAGGCTCTAACAATGAGAGCTTGACAGGAGGGAAGACAAAGCTGGATTACGTTTCCAAGCTTGAAGGAATCGAAGGAAATCAAATTATGGAGCAGGAAGCAGACGGCAAAAAGCAAAGTGTGCTTGCGGTTCATAATACGCTGGGAACTTCCAAGTGGATTCTCGTGGGTGTAGTACCTGTATCTGAGCTGGTGAGAGACGCTAAGGGGATTCTAACCACAACCTGGATATTTGCTGCAGTGGCTGCACTCATTGCATTGTTCATTGGCCTGTGGATCGTGCGCCTCGTGGCTCGTCCATTGACACATCTGAAGGATTTAATGGTCGAAGGCGCCAAAGGCAACTTGCAAATCCGAACGAACTATAAGGCTCAGGATGAAATTGGGCAGTTGTCAGAAAGCTTTGATATGATGATGGAGCAAATTACATTGCTGGTACAACAGACGAATGCCTCAGCTCAGGAAGTTCTGAATACAGCGATTGAACTAGGCGATGCCTCGAAGAAGACAGCCATTTCAGCCAAAGAAATTGCAGCAGCAACGGAAGAGATTGCTCACGGCGCCGCCAGTTTGGCAACAGAGGCTGAACGTGGCAGCGGACTAACCGGGAATATATCTCAGCAAATGGATACGGTGATGGCTTCCAATTATGAAATGAGTCTGGTCGCACAAGAAGTTGAACAATCCAGTGAAAAAGGGACCATTCAGCTGAAAAATCTATTGGGCAAGACTCGGGTTACGGAAGAAACTACACATGCTCTGGTGGGCAAAGTAGATGAACTGAAGCAGACAACTTCGGATGTATTTAAGGTGCTGGACGTACTACAGGATATTGCGAAACAAACGAATATTCTATCACTGAATGCGACGATTGAAGCGGCACGAGCGGGGACGGCGGGGCGTGGTTTTATGGTGGTAGCTAATGAAGTTCGGCAGTTGGCTGAACAATCACGTCAAGCTATTCGTACGGCTACAGGCATTACTAACAACATCGTCAATGAAATGAATGAAACGGTACAGGCATTATCTGAGGTGTACCCGCTGTTCCGGGAACAGATGGGAGCCGTGCAGGAAACAACGGACATTTTCCAATCGGTGCAGCAGCAAATGGGAGAGTTCGCGCTACGATTGGGAACGGTCACTGCCTCCATTCATCATCTGAGTGAATCCCAGACCACTTTGTCCGAGGCAATGACCAATGTAAGTGCGGTGGCCGAGCAATCCTCGGCTACTTCGCAGGAAGTCGCTTCGCTCAGCACTGAGCAGGCCAATATTGGTAATCAACTGGTAGGTTTGTCGGATAAGCTGGAAGGAGTATCGGTGAATTTGAAGGAACAGCTTTCGCGGTTTACGGTGTAGATATAACAAAACCATGGGAATCAGGATTGTCACTGATCACCGTGGTTTTGTACTTTTTATTAGTGGATGTGCTTAAAAATCCCTCAAGAAGGAAAGCAAAAGATGAATACAAACACAAAGGTAGCTTGGGTTGTGCTGGCCATTACTATTTTTATTACGGTTTTTTATTCATTAGACGAGATTTTAGATTGGAGTCCAGAAGCAGACATCACAAGATACAAATAAATTCGGAAACCCATTCACGTTAAAAGTTGAGTGGGTTTTCTTTTTCAACTACAGGACATACTACTGGAAAAATGATGAAAGAAGGATGGGTGTGCCGAGGCGTGGTAGCAGTTTCATTCGAAAACGTCGAATTGCATATATGGCCTTGGGGGTGATGGCGCTACTGCTGATTTTATTATTCCGACTGGCTTGGATTCAGGGGACAGCGGGCATTCATATGTCTGTTTATGGAGGGCATTCGCTTAAGGAAATGTCAGCACGTCAGCGACAGGAGGGCATTTCTATCGACTCTGGACGTGGACAGTTTACGGACCGGCATGGGCAACCCTTGACTGGCGGAGTCGTATGGGCGCCATTGCTTTTTCCCGATGTAGATGGCAAAGCGGCTATACATGGCGAAGAACTGGCTAAGCTACTGCGTACGAACAAGAATCAACTACTGACACGCTGGAAAGGACTGCAATCCCCGCTCATATGGCGTGATGGGGGCGGAGAGCCCGTACAAATCAATCCGCATGAAGCAGGCAAGCTGCTGAAGCTAGCCCCCTCGCTTATTGAGCTTGTACCTTATGCGAAACGTTACAGGGATTTGCCCAATGGCAGGCAATGGCTTGGCTTTCTGTATGAACGTGCCGACCGAGCGAGTGAACTGCCGATGGGGGCAGCCGGGCTGGAAAGAACGTTGGAGCCGCTGCTGAGCGGCGTCGGTGAAACGTTCGTCTCCCGATTTGTAGATGCGCAGCGTCGTCCATTGACTCATGTACCGCTGCGTGTCAGTGCTCCATCCAATGGTCACTATCCATTACAGGTACAGACTACAATTGATCTACCTATACAGGAACAGATTGAAAAGCTGACGGAATCTAGTCATTTGGCAGAAGGGGCGGTGGTAGTGCTTGATGCAGGCAACGCGGATGTACTGGCGATGGTGTCTCGTCCTTTTTATAATCCCGGTCATGTTGATCCCCAGCAAAAAACAGACTGGTCTAATCGTGCCCTCAAGGCGATAACGCCTGGTTCTATTTTTAAGTTGGTTACGGCTGCTGCTGCACTTGAATCAGGTGTTGTCCAACCGCAGGAACAATTCCATTGTCATGGAACTTATGGCAAGTACGGTTTGGCTTGCTGGAAAAAAGAAGGACACGGTACCCTGAACCTGGAGGAAGGGCTTGGCGTATCCTGTAATAGTGTGTTCGCTCATCTCGGTGAACGGCTTAATCCTGAGCAAATTCAGGCCACAGCCTCTGCATTGGGATTGGGCCGAACTGTGGGCTGGCAGGAGCGGAATCTTGCGGGGCTACCTCAATTCAGACCACTGGATCACGAAGAAAAGGGAGCCGTATTCGGCTCCCATACAAACGCGTCTGATCCGGGCGTACGTGTACAGACAGCTATCGGTCAGCGCGATGTGCTGGTAACGCCTCTCCAAGCTGCTAATCTCATCGTCACCTTGCTGCACGATGGTCAAGTACGTGCACCACGCATTGTAAAACGCATTAGCTACGCAGACGGTAGCACCTTACTGGAACTACCTACTCATGCTGTACCTTCATCCGAGGGTAGTCGCTCGATTCAGACATCGACGGCTCGCATGCTTCGTGAAGCAATGGAAAAGGTTGTGACACAGGGGACGGGTGCCTCCTTGCGTAATAAATCATGGAATCTGGCCGGCAAATCAGGTACCGCCCAAGCTTTGAAGAACGGTCACCCTATCAATCACCAGTGGTTTATAGGGTATGGTCCGATAGAGCGGCCTCGTTATGCGGTCGCCGTCCTTGTGCAAAATGCTTCAACACATTCTACAAATCAAGCTACAGCACTGTTCGGTCAAGTAATGGATCTACTAGCTCAATCTTCCTCAGTTCCACGAGTAGCTACACGATCTTCCTCCTGAATTTTGACGATAAAAGGAGGCTCATCAAATTCCTCTGTCGGAAACCGAATCCATTGTTGCAGATAACCTTGCTGCCACAATTCCTTGAGCAAAATGATCAGAATTGGGGACAGGATTAATCCGGCCAATCCGAAGATGGATAACGATATAATGGCAAAGGAAAGCATCAGATAGGCAGATGAAACACCGATGGAGTTACCAGTAATTTTAGGCTCTGCCAGCTGGCGGACGATAACCGTGACAGCCATGACAATAAGCAACCCTACAGCCAGGCCAGTATTGCCTGTGATGAACAAATACACGGCCCACGGAATAAAAATAACAGGCACACCCAACAAGGGCAGGATATCAAACAAAGCTGCCACGAGCGCCAACGATAGGGCATTATCCACTTGCAAAATGAGTAAACCTATAAATACGAGAACAAAGGTAATCCCTACCAATAGAGCTTGAGCTTTGAGAAAGGCGGAGATGGCTTTTAGTACGTGATTTTTCAGAAAAAGGTAAGCCGTTTTTAGTGTCTTGGGTGTTTTACTACGAGCAATGCCCTTCCAAAGATTAATTTCCATACTTAAAAAGAACGCTAAAATGATCGCAATGGCAAAGTTGCCCATAAAAACAGTGAAAGAACTGAGGAACTGTATGAAAAAGGATAATCCTAGCTGTGCCCATTTCGTAGCAATGGTGGTGGCAGTCGCAAAATAATCATTTACACGTTCGGTAACACCCGGAGGTAAAGCAGCAATTTTATCTTGAGAAAGATGAAGATACCGCGTGAATTCCGTTTGGATAATCTGCGTATAATGTGGGAGGTTTTGCGCGACTTTCGTAAATTGCGTAACCAGAATCAGGCCCAATCCGAAAAAAATAGCAAGTAAAAGGATGATAAACAGCAATACGGAGAGCGCAGACGCGAAGGGCTTCTTCATTCCCTTGCGATGAAAATAACGAGCGGCAGGTTCAATGCACCAGAACACGACAAACGAAAGGAACACAGGTGCGGCAAGTTGATAGAGTTTGCTGGATACGAACATAATTAAATACACGGTTAATACGATCAGACCGATATCAAAAACGGTACGCCAATATTTTTTGTACAATGGAAGCATATGTATACAACGACTCCTTTTAGATTTTTATTTATTGTACACTAAATTGGACCTCAATGCTGACCATATGCAATAGCGAAATCTCGGCATGTTTACGTCATTGTGATAACATATAAGTAAGTGAGTTTTCCTCAGGAAGCCTGCTTGGGGAGTTCAGAATAGAAAAGTGGGGATAAAACGTGCAGACTCTGCTGTTATGGATGTTTTACATTTCAACTTTTTATGCTTTTATTCCGGCGCTGGTTAGTCGTATATTTGGTTTCCGGGTGTTCAGGCGCGGCAAAAGTGAGCAAGAATATGCACTCACCTTTGATGATGGTCCTGATCCAGTGTATACATCACAGCTGCTTGATTTACTGAAGCGTTTTGATGCCAAGGCTACTTTTTTTGTTGTTGGGATGAATGCAGAAAAATACCCTGAACTTCTGAAACGCATGCATGATGAAGGTCATCTAATCGGTATTCATAATTATGTGCACAAATCGAATTGGCTTATGCGGCCTGTTACGGTCAGAAGACAAATTGCCCAGACAGAGTCAGTCATTCGTCGAGTAACTGGCGAGGGAACGACCTTTTATCGCCCACCTTGGGGGATAGTGAACTTTTTTGATATTTCCAACACCCATGGTCGTCGAATCGTATTATGGTCCTCCATGTTCGGAGATTGGAAGGCAAGCATTGGAGCGAAACAATTGGCGGAGAGAATGCTAAAAAAGCTGAGGGGGGGCGAGGTGATGCTGCTCCATGACTGTGGTACGACATTGGGGGCAGACGCGGAAGCGCCCCAGAATATGCTAATCGCACTGGAGAAGCTGCTGAGGGTCGCCCAAGAACGACAATTGCGCAGCGTACGGGTGGATACATTGTTTTGCCGTCAGTCTGTCAATCAACCTACTGCCTCCGAGATGTTCAGTACGAGCTGGTCAAAAAGAACGCTGGTATGTGGATGGCTCCAGTATGAGCGGCTATTCCATGTTTTGTTTCGTCTTCGTCCCGTAAGTCAGGAGGATACGATCTTTTATTATCGTCGCCGTATCTATCATGGGCCAAATGTAAATATGGAGAACAGCAGGTGGCTAGAAAAAGGGGACCCGGTAATCGAGCTTCATTTTGATAATAAAAAGTTATTTCAATTGGGGTCGACGGCAAAGTCGATGGTACATCTAGCTATTCAATTGATTCGGATTGTGAAAAAACAACTTCCTGATCTGGCCCAACGCATTGTACATGATTCTGAAATGAAGGGTGTAAAGGCGATCTATGCAGTAAGTATGATTCATCGGGGACCAGAGAAGTTGGGATTTCAAGTTCGGGAGCTTCCCAAAGGACTGTTCAAGCATGTGTCCACTGTATATCTAAAGCTGTTATTTCGTGTTATTCATCCTTCGGGTTCAGAGCAATTGAGTGAAAAAAAAGATGTAATGGTACCGAAACTGATTGTGATGCCAATGGATACCTTGTTTGACCGTTTTCATCAGGGAGACTCACACTGCTCAGACGAAGCTCTTGAGCAAACTGATCAGAGGGATGTTGTCCATACACTCAACTGTGAAGTGACCGAAGAGGCTAATCCTGTTCAGACATCAGTCAGGGCTTCACAAGCAGCGGATACAGGATCAAGCAATTGACCTAATAAAAAAAGCCTCTCGATCCTTTGTTAGGGGTCGGGAGGCTTTTTAGCCGTTCATAAAGCATATCTTGGCAAAGCATTTAGATTTTCATAATTCCGCCGTTACTTGCGTTCGTCACCAGCTTGGAATAACGTGCCAGGTAACCCGTTTTCACCTTCGGCTCAAAGCCTTTCCAGTTGGCGCGACGACGTTCGAATTCTTCGTCCGTAATGTGGAGCTCAATCTTACGATTGTTCAAGTCCAGCTCAATGATATCGCCGTCCTCAACAAAAGCGATAGGTCCGCCTTCTGCGGCTTCGGGGGAAATATGACCGATGGAGATACCACGGGAAGCACCTGAGAAGCGTCCGTCTGTAATCAGACCCACCTTGGCACCAAGCCCCATGCCCACGATTTGTGAAGTTGGAGCGAGCATTTCAGGCATACCAGGTCCGCCCTTTGGACCTTCATAACGGATAACAACAACGTGTCCTTCATTAATTTTACCGTTGGCGATACCTGCCAGTGCATCTTCCTGTGAATCAAAGCAGATAGCAGGACCTTTGTGATAACCACCAACCGAAGGATCAACTGCACCGACTTTAATGATGGAGCCTTGCGGTGCCAGATTACCGAATAATACAGCCAGACCGCCACGTTCGGAATACGGGTTGTCCAGTTTATGGATAACGTTAGTGTCCAGAATTTCCTGACCCTCTACGTTTTCACGAATGGTTTTTCCGGTTACAGTAATACAGTCACCATGCAGTGCGCCCGGTTTCTTCAACAATTCATTTAGCACTGCGCTTACGCCGCCTGCATTATGAACATCCTCGATATGATAGTCGGAAGCAGGTGCCAATTTGGACAAATGAGGTACGCGGTTTGCGACTTCATTAATACGTTCGATAGGGTAGTCAACTTCTGCTTCATGGGCAAGTGCCAATGTATGCAATACGGTATTCGTGGAACCGCCCATTGCCATATCCAGTGCAAATGCATTATCAATAGCTTCTTTAGTCACGATATCACGTGGTTTAAGATCCAGCTTAATCAATTCCATTAATTGGCGTGCAGATTGTTTAACGAATTCTTTACGTTCTTCTGCTACAGCGAGAATGGTGCCGTTACCCGGCATAGCCAGACCCATCGCTTCTGCAAGACAGTTCATGGAATTCGCTGTGAACATCCCTGAACAGGAGCCACATGTCGGACAGCCATATTGTTCTAATTCAAGCAAGCTTTGATCGTCGATTTTACCAGCCTGATATGCACCTACGCCTTCAAAGACGGAGGTCAGGGAAATAGAGCGTCCGTTCTTGTCTTTACCAGCTTTCATAGGACCGCCGCTGACGAAAATAGTTGGAATGTTAACGCGCAATGCGCCCATCATCATGCCAGGGGTAATTTTATCACAGTTAGGAATACAAACCATGCCGTCAAACCAGTGAGCGGAAACGACAGTTTCCAGAGAGTCAGCTATGATTTCACGGCTCGGCAGAGAATAACGCATACCGATGTGCCCCATGGCAATGCCGTCATCTACACCGATGGTGTTAAACTCAAATGGTACACCGCCTGCCTCACGAATGGCTTGCTTGACAATTTTGCCAAATTCCTGTAAATGGACGTGGCCCGGTACGATATCAATATACGAGTTGCATACCGCAATAAACGGTTTGTCAAAATCTTCTTCCTTGACACCCGCTGCACGCAGCAAGCTGCGGTGAGGAGCGCGGTCAAAGCCTTTTTTAATCATATCGGAACGCATTTTCGTCTTAGCTGTCATGATGCTGGTTTCCCCCCAAAGTATAAAAATAGTATGGCGTTCAATGGACGCCGTGATAGCGCAGATGTTTTCTAAAGAGTCTATCATAGATGTGAGCTTTTTTCTACATATATGAAGATTTTGAAAAAGTACAAGAAGTGTTCTGTAATCAACAATATATAGATATGACCAGTTTTATTTGTCTATATATTGCATTTAGAAGAGGTTAGAATGTGATTCTATTAGAAATATATATACTGATAGGTTTGCGTATCAGGTAAAATATGAAAGAGCCCATTCCTCAATAAAGCGGATGGGCTCAGGCTTGTTTTATGTTAAAGGAGGGCGGAAGAGGACAATACACCTTAATTTCTGCCGCCTTTACGACCGATGTCTCTGTAGAAATTTTTGTCATGCGACTCAGCTGTAGCATCGCCGCCCTTTTTGCCGATTTCCTGATAAAATTCTTTATCATGAGAGTTTGCGGTTGCTTCCCCGCCTTTTTTACCAATCTCCTGATAAAATTCCTTATTGTGCTTCTTGGAAGTAGCTTCTCCACCCATACGACCTGCTTCTTCGCGACTCATTTTCCCCTGATTTTGATTACGTGCCATTACAAATCACTCCTTAATAAAAAAGTTGTTTTTTGTTGCGCGCATCCTTTACTTACCACATCACGCCTGTATGAAACAGGCTCCAAGTGGAGTAGAGAGAGGGTAGACTCGCTTACATGTTCGTCTGTGAGTGGGTTGTCGCGTGTTCAATGTTAAATAAAAAAGGGATAAAAAGATTACGCGGACCGTCTAAAAGGATAAGGAGCTGGCTTTAGCATCCACTCTACCTGTGGCTCAATCAGAGGTCTTGTTGCAGTTCGAACCCAAGGCATGGTCAACATACAGCACAGACCTGCAGCACATACTACAATCAACATGACTTCCACTGGAGTATCTATATATTCGTAGACTCCCTTTGCAACGACGGTACGGACGATCAAGCCATGGAGTAAAAAGACATATAGTGTCCGTCTTCCCATCTCAGTTATACGTCCTGTCACGGCCGGAACAAAGCTTAGAAACGCCATCGATGCTATCCATTGAACTCCATAAATGCCGATGCGGTAAATTCCTGCGTACCATTCGGTATGGCCCAATTCACCGTAAGTCATATTACCATACAGCCAGCCTGCCGGGATGCCGAAATACGACGTTCCCGCCAGTATCATAAGCAGAAGAGATACAATGCCAGCGATTATGCGGACTGGTGTTGTGAAGAACCGTCGAACGTCCGCATAATTCAAATGATAACCTGCTACAAAGTAAGGTAAATAAACAAAGGTTCTGCATACGCTCAGCCATATACCATCCACAGGGAGATACCCGACAAGGATACCCAGCAGCACGGATATACCCAATTGGAGGACAGGTGGTATTTTCTGAAAAGTCAGCATCAGCAGTCTCCAACAGATATGGCTGGCAAGGAACCAGAGGAGCAGATAAGGAGCAAAGAACGAATGATGGATATGGGGAACGTGGAAGAGTGCAACATCCAAGATCGAATAAAGAGATTGAAAAATAAGATATTGCATACCGATCTGAAGCAGAACTTTTTGGCCTGCGGGTCCGGTCAAAGATGATTTGGCAAAGTAGCCTGTAACGAGTACAAACAACGGCATATGGAACATGAATATCCAGCTGAACCATTGTTGGGCAATATGAAGTGAACCGACTAGAGGCTCCAGAGCATTTCCTGCAAATACGCATATGATCAACAGAAATCGCAGATTGAGAAAGAAGCTTTCCCCTTGTACATCATGGCTTGTCGTCATGTGTTTCCCTCCGAACGGCTTCTGCCGACTAAACTATTTAAAAAATAATTCTTTACAAGGAACAAGGTACGATACTCTGGACTTTATCATTGTGATTTTTTTCACAACAGTAAGCGCTACCATGTCCTTATTATGTGGCGAAAGCTTGAACACGGGACAAAGATGGGCTAATACCTGGAAATGTATGCTGATTTGACCCTGTATGTACAACGATGTTACCCTAACAAGGCTATAGTTATGCTGATGAATACAGCGACACATTTTATATTCAAATTACGAATTTCGAGGTACAAAAGGCGAAAGGAACTTTTACAATGAGAAGAAGAACAAGAAGATCATACAATTCATATGGGACACGTGGTCCTCGGAAAATATGGAAAATTCTCTTAGGCATCCTGATTGTCATTGTACTGATCGCAGGGTGGGGGGCATGGAAGGTATTTACGCCTTATCAGCCTGATGAGACGGCTGCTGCTGCATTAGCCGAAGTAGCGGATGCTGTGAAAGTAAATGAACAAGAACATTGGGTTGGTTTTGAGCCTGTAAAAAGAAGCGGAACTGGTGTCATTTTGTATCCAGGGGCGTTGGTGAAGCCCGAAAGTTATGCGCCCTTGGCACGCCGTCTGGCGGAAAAGGGTCATCATGTGATCATTGCAAAAATGCCACTGAACCTTGCTTTGATCTCCCCGGATTTAGCGAATGAAGTGCTAAAGGCATATCCGAAAGAAGCGTTTGTTATTGGAGGCCATTCGTTAGGCGGTGTGATGGCGGCCCGATATGCAGCTGCACATCCTGATCAGGTCAAAGGTGTATTTTTCCTCGCCTCCTACCCGGATAACAAGGGTAATTTAAAGGATAAAAATCTGCCCGTTATTTCTCTACTGGGAAGTGATGATGGAGTCGTCCAGATGGAAAATGTTCAAAGTGGAAGAACTTATTTACCAGCCAACACGCTGTATTTTACAGTTGAAGGGGGGAATCATGCCCAATTCGGCAGTTATGGTGTCCAAAAAGGGGATAATCCTGCAAAAATTAGCGCTGCCGAGCAATGGAATCAGACGGTAACGGCTTTACAGGACTGGATGAAAGAGAGTGTGGATGTGGCTGCTAAGAATCAGTAAAGGAGGTGTGCTGCATGTCTGAGCTGATCGTGCAGGGGGAGCGGTACCCATGCCGTGGTATTTTATTAGATAAAGATGGAACGTTGCTGGATTTTATTCAGTTGTGGGGCCCCTGGGCTCGTTCTATACTGGATATGATGGAGCAGCATCTTACCGTGGCAGGTGCCGGTTTTACGGTGGAAAAAGGTACCGTTCTAGGTACTGTTCACGATCAGGAGGGACGTGTGATCGGTTACGACCCTTCTGGCCCGCTGGCCATGGGGACGGTGGACGAAAGTACGGGGGTACTGGCTTGGCAGCTTTATAATACTGGTGTACCGTGGAATGAAGCGGTCCGGCTTGTCCGCGACTTTAATAAAACGGCCATGGCTGATATTCGGCGACATCGGGCAGCGAAGGTGTTTCCAGGGTTGCGGACATTGCTGGAGCAAAGCCGCCATGCCGGGCTGAAGCTAGCGGTTGTGACCTCTGACAGTACAGAGGCTGCACAGGAGCATTTGGAGTGGATGGGGCTGACATCCTATTTTGATGAGATTATCGGACATGATAGGGTTACATATGGTAAGCCTGACCCGGAAATGGCTGAAAAAGCCTGCGCATTACTAGGCTTGTCGCCGGCGGACGTGGTAGTCATCGGAGACAGCAATGGGGACATGCAGATGGGCAAACGTGCCGGAGTGCGGCTCGCTATTGGATTTGCGCCAGAAGCAGAACGTTCTGGTCATTTGCTGGATGCCGATAAGGTTGTTCGTGGATATGAAGAACTGGAGGTGCGTAGGGTATGAAAGTTAATACGTTGGCGGAATGGATACAGCAATCGCAGAATATTGTTTTTTTCGGCGGTGCAGGCACATCGACGGAAAGTGGTATTCCGGATTTTCGTTCGGCAGCTGGCCTGTATCAAAGTGAGGAGAAATTGCCTTATTCGCCTGAGGTTATGCTGAGCCGTTCATTTTTTGTGAAGCATCCTGAAGTGTTCTTTGACTTCTATCGCAGCAAAATGCTGCATCCCGATGCGGAGCCGAACGGTTGTCATCATTTCCTCGCGTCATTGGAAAAGCAAGGCCGTCTAAAAGCGGTTGTGACCCAAAATATTGACGGCTTACATCAGGCTGCCGGCAGTGTGAATGTATTGGAACTTCACGGCTCGGTGCATCGGAACCAATGTATGGAATGCGGACGCTTTTACAGCCTAGATGAAGTGATGAACAGCTCTGAGGTTGTACCTAAATGTCCAATAGATGGAGGAATTATCAAACCGGATGTCGTTTTATATGAGGAGGAGCTGAATCAGGATACCATTATTCAATCCGTTCAGGCTATTTCGCAGGCTGATCTGCTGTTAATTGGAGGAACGTCGCTGACAGTACATCCTGCTGCGGGCTTGATTACTTATTTTCGTGGTAAACATACGGTGCTGCTGAATACAGATCCCACCTCGTATGATCATAAGGCGGATCTTTTGATCACCGATCCAATCGGTAAAGTTATGGAAAAACTTGCTCATCAATTAGGTCTGTAATCGTTTTCTTGTCAACGCCTGGATAAAAGCGCTATGATGATGTTGTGATGGACATTACAATGTTTCGAGAGAGGGTGGGATAGCATGGTTTATTTAGCTGGCGAAGATCGTTATGAAACTATGAAATATAACCGTACAGGGAGATCAGGTCTAAAACTGCCCGCTATTTCGCTGGGCTTGTGGCACAATTTTGGCGGGATTAACAACGCGGAGAATGGCCGTAGCATGATTACTCGCTCCTTTGATCTGGGAATTACGCATTTTGATTTAGCTAATAACTATGGCCCTCCTGCGGGATCAGCTGAGGAATTTTTTGGACAAGTATTAGCCAGTGATATGAAACCGTACCGGGATGAGTTGGTCATCTCCACCAAAGCGGGCTACAATATGTGGGCAGGGCCTTATGGTGACTGGGGATCTCGCAAGTATATGATATCTAGTCTGGATCAGAGCCTGAAGCGGATGGGGCTGGACTATGTCGACATATTCTACTCTCACCGATTTGATCCTGATACGCCGCTGGAAGAAACGATGGGAGCACTGGATCATATCGTACGATCCGGCAAAGCGCTGTATGTGGGTGTGTCCAATTATAGTGCGGAGCAAACAGCAGAAGCAGCTCGCATTCTGAAGGAGCTGGGAACACCGCTTCTGATTCATCAGCCGAAATACTCCTTGCTCGACCGCTGGATTGAAAACGGATTACAAGATGTACTGGACGAAAACGGGGTAGGCAGCATTGCCTTTTGCCCGCTGGCGCAGGGATTGCTGACCAATAAATATTTGAACGGAATTCCCGAGGATTCACGTGCAGCGAGTACTTCGGTTTTCCTGAATGAGAACCATGTGACGCCAGAGACACTTCGCAAGGTACGCGCCCTGAATCAGATGGCTGCTGCACGCGGACAAAGTTTGGCTCAATTTTCGCTGGCCTGGGCTCTGCGCGGCGAACGTCTGACCTCTGTCTTGATTGGGGCAAGCCGTGTAAGCCAAATTGAAGAAAATGTTGCTACCTTATCCAATCTGGACTTTTCTCAGGAGGAATTGGATCGGATTGATTCGATTCTGAATGCCGGGAACTGACAGGACGGCGGCACAGCCTAATGGTGAAAGTTAATTTGTAGTCATCGGCCTAATTTCGTGTTCTCTTATACAATATAAATTAACAGCCCGTATCCGTTTGAAGGATGCGGGCTGTTTAAGTCTGTTTTACGACTGTGGATACTGCTTAACCTTGCTTCGGTACTCGGTTGGAGACTGACCACAGAAGCGTTTGAATTGACGTGAGAAATATAAGGCATCGGTTAGTCCGACCGAAGCGGCCACTTGCTCTACCGATAGTTCCGGACGCTCACGCAGCAGTTGACGTGATTTGTCGATTCTTAGCTTAAGCAGATAGGTAACGGGGGAGATCCCCGTTTCCTTTTTAAATATCCGTGACAAATACGCACGATTATAACCAAGTCCTTCAGACATTTGCTCAATGGAAACGGGGTGTGCGTACTGAGTGGACATATATTGAACCATCTGCTTGACTGTACGTTGAATTTGCGAATCCGCCCCGGACGGATCAGTCCAGTCACTCAGGTAATTGCCTGCTTCCCCCATAATCAGATACAAATACCCCAAGGCTGATAGATGAGAACTAGATTTTCTGCTATAAAAGGCCAATTGCATTTGCTCCAAATAACCGGGAATGGGACTTTGATCGGAAGCATGAAAGACAGGCTGGTGAACACGTAGCCCGGCCTCCTGCACCACCTGCTCAGTATGGTGCCCGGTAAACGCAGACCAACGATAACGCCACGGTTCCTCTTCATCAGAGGTATAGCTCACCAGCTGACCGGGATGAATAAGGAAAAAATCGTTTTCTTCAAGCTGATATGTGTGCTGTTCCGTTCGGAAGATACCTCTGCCCGATTCTACAAAGTGTAGCAGATAGTAATCATAGATTTTCGGCCCCACGGCATGACCGGATTTGGTTTGGCTCTCTCCTGCAAAAAGCACATGCAGCGGGCTATTTTCATAAAACACCGGATTAGAGGCGACGGCATAACTATATGAATGCGCTTGCAAAATAGGGTCATCCTTCCTGCATTTGTGAATGGTTTAGCGGATGCGGTATACTTACATTGTACATATCCAAGTCACATTTATCCATAGCTTAAACACATGGATGCATTACATTGTGTGACGCTTTCATTTATACTGAAATCATAAGAGATGTCAACCTGATTAAGATGTTACAGGGAAATCAGGGAGACCTTTACTAACGGTATATGAGGTGGATGCGGATATGAACTCTACTGAATTAAAGAAACATTTTATTGAAAAATATGGTGAAAGCAGCAATGAACTGCGGATATTTCATGCACCTGGACGTGTCAATCTGATTGGAGAGCATATCGACTATAACGGTGGTTATGTACTCCCGGCTGCGCTGGAATTCGGAACGACGCTAATCCTTCGTGCGCGCAATGATGATGAAATTCATTTTGCTTCGACAAACCTGTCGTATGAAGTGTCTATCCCCCGTGGAGAAATAGGTAAAAACAAAACGGATGAGTGGGTGGACTATCCGGTGGGTGTGCTGGTGGAGTTGGCTGAAAAGGGAGTTCATCCGTCTAACGGATATGACCTGCTCTATCATGGAGAAATACCGAATGGTGCTGGATTATCCTCCTCAGCCTCCATTGAGGTTGTTACAGGATACGCGTTCCTCACGATCGAAAAACAGGAAACAGATACGGTCGAAATCGCTTTGTTGTCCCAGCGGGCAGAAAACAATTACGTTGGTGTCAATTGCGGTATTATGGACCAGTTCGCTGTAGCGAACGGAGCAGCTGATCATGCAATTCTGCTGATGTGCGATACGTTGGAGTACCGTAAAGTGCCATTCCGCACGGGGGCTTATAAGCTCGTGATCGGCAATACAAACAAGCGTCGCGGTTTGGTGGACTCAGCCTATAACGAGCGTCGTAGCCAGTGTGCCGAAGCACTGTCCATTTTACAGCAGCAGGAGCCATCACTGGAATACCTCGCTCAGCTGGATGAGGCACGTTTCGGAGAGCTTCAGCATCACATCGCGGACCAAACAGTGCGTCGGCGGGCACAGCATGTGGTGGAGGAAAACGCTCGTGTGTTGGCCTCTGTCGATGCTCTCGCAGCGAATGAACTTGCAGCTTTTGGTCAGTTAATGAATGCTTCTCATGATTCATTGCGCGATTTGTATGAGGTCAGCTGCACGGAGCTGGACGTCATGGTTGAAGAAGCACGACGCATTCCTGGCACGCTGGGTGCTCGTATGACAGGAGCCGGATTTGGAGGTTGTACGGTTTCATTGGTTCATGAGGACGATGTGGAACGTTTTGTGAAGGAAGTCGGCGAAGCTTATCAGACCCGCACAGGGCTGGAAGCCAGCTTTTATGTATGCAAGGCAGGAGACGGAGTAAAAGAACTGAAGGAGGACGAATAACATGGCCATTTTAGTCACAGGTGGAGCTGGATATATCGGTTCACATACCGTAGCAGAACTGTTGGATCTGGGAGAAGAAGTTGTGGTGCTGGACAATTTGCAAACCGGGCACAAAGCAGCATTGCTTGGAGGCAAGTTGTATGAAGGGGATTTGAGGGATAAAGAACTACTGTCCAAACTGTTCTCTGAAAATAGTATCGATGCAGTTATCCATTTTGCAGCCAATTCGCTGGTTGGAGAAAGCATGCAAAATCCTGGTAAATATTACGACAACAATGTATTTGGCACGCTGAGCTTGCTGGAGGCGATGAAGGATGCTGGAGTGCGCCGAATCGTGTTTTCCTCTACTGCGGCTACCTACGGCGAACCGGAAAAGGTGCCGATTGAAGAGGGAGACCGTACAGAGCCTACCAACGTGTATGGTGAAACAAAGCTGATGATGGAGCGCATGATGTCGTGGTTTGATAAAGTTTTAGGCATCAAATATGTTTCTTTACGGTATTTTAATGCGGCTGGTGCGCATGAGAGCGGCAAGATCGGTGAAGATCACCGACCAGAAAGCCATCTGATCCCGTTAGTGCTCCAGACAGCCTTGAAGCAACGTCCACACATCGCTGTGTTTGGTGAGGATTATGCGACACCTGACGGCACGTGTGTTCGGGATTACATTCACGTGAGTGACCTGGCGGATGCTCATGTGCGTGCAGTAAATTACTTGCGCGAAGGCAATGACAGCAACGTATTCAACTTGGGCAATGGACAGGGCTTCTCTGTGAAAGAAGTTATTGAGACGGCACGCAAGGTCACTGGACTCGACATTCCAGTTGTTACAGAGCCACGCCGCGCAGGCGATCCAGCGATATTGGTTGCATCTTCTGACAAGGCTCGTTCGGTGTTGGGCTGGAGTCCAGCACGTACCCAATTGGAGGATATTATTAGCGGAGCATGGGGATGGCATCAGTCGCACCCTCACGGCTACGGCGACGAATAGACGGGAGACGATGACATATGAGCGAGCGCCAATCCACAGATAAAGGCCCAGGCCGGGAACATTCCCGGCATCTGGCCCATGACATCGACGAAACTGTGCAGCAATCGGCTCTATATGCGGTGGAACAACTGGTTGCATTCGCACAAAACAAGGGCTTGATCGGTCCGCAAGATACAGATTACAGCCGTAATCTGCTGTTGGAGCAGTTTGGGTTTTCGGAGCCTTATTCAGGTGGGGAAGCAGGGGGCGTTATGGCCCCCGAAGCTCTCCAGCCTGTGCTTAATATATTGATAGATTATGGTTTTGCCATAGGACTTATCCCTGAAAACACAGATACGTATCGCGATTTGCTTGATTCCAAAATCATGGGACTACTGATGGCGAGACCGTCTGAAGTCATCCGTGACTTTCATCAAACGGAGGCTGAACGTGGCATAGAGGCGGCGACAGATGCTTTTTATCAATTATCCATCGATTCGAACTACATCCGAATGGATCGGGTTGCCAGCAATGTGTACTGGAATCAGTCGACATCTTACGGAGATATGGAAATCACGATTAATTTGTCCAAGCCAGAAAAAAGTCCTAAGGAAATTGCGATGGCGAAGCTTTTGCCGCCGCCTGTTTATCCCAAGTGTCAATTATGCCGTGAAAACGTCGGATATGCAGGAAGAGTAAATCATCCGTCCCGTCAAAATCTGCGTATCATTCCGGTGGAATTGAATGGGGAGCCGTGGTTTTTTCAATACTCACCCTATGTGTATTATAACGAGCATTGCATCGTGTTCCATCATGATCATGTACCGATGAAGCTTACGAAGGATACACTGCGGCGCTTGCTGGCCTTTACGAAAGCGTTTCCGCATTATTTTATTGGCTCCAATGCGGATCTGCCGATTGTCGGCGGATCGATCCTGACCCATGATCATTTTCAGGGTGGTCGTCATACATTCCCAATTGAAAAAGCGGGTGTGGACGGCGTATACCATAATGAAGCGTTCCCGCAGGTTACAGCAGGGATCGTAAACTGGCCGATGTCGGTCATCCGTTTTACGTCAACAGATGCCGAGGCGCTGTTGGAGGCGGGAAATGCTGCTTTTGAAGCCTGGAAAGCTTATAGTGATCCTGTAGCTGATGTCCTCTCTCATACAGAGCAGGAGGGGGAAACGATTCCACATAATACTGTGACGCCGATTGTGCGCCGAGATTCCGAAGGCAGGTATCAGATGGATCTCGTACTGCGCAACAACCGAACGAGTGAAAAGTATCCAGAAGGTATTTTCCATCCTCACCGCGATATGCATCACATCAAGAAGGAAAATATCGGTCTAATCGAAGTCATGGGACTTGCCATATTACCGGGCCGGCTCAAGGATGAACTGGATGGGATTGCAGATATTTTGTGTGGGGATGACAAACTGGCTGTGGCTATGCAGCAGGAAGGACATCCACTGTTTAAGCATGCAGACTGGATTTATCAGTTAAACACTCGGTTCGGTCGTTTGCCTGACAAGGAAACGGCTGTTCGTACCGTACAAAATGAAGTTGGACTGAAATTCAGTGAAATTTTAGAGCATGCAGGAGTGTATAAACGGAATGAGTCGGGGCAGCAGGCGTTTGGTCGTTTTATGAAACAATTGGGATATACTTTGGGAGAATAAAATCGCTGGCACAGCACATAATACACTACGAGAACCCTCCCAAGATATGACATGGAACCATGCTCCTCAAGGAGTGTGGTTTTTTTCTGAAAATAAAGCATATTTGTTTCCTGTAACCGAAAAGGTTATAATAGAGTAGTTTCTTAACATTAAACTTTAGAACTATTGGAGGCGAGCGTTTGCGATGAAAGCATTCGAATTTTATAATCCTACACAATTGATCTTCGGTAAAGGACAATTGGAGGCTCTCAAGCGTGAAGTTCCTAAATATGGTAAACGTGTACTACTTGTATATGGCGGCGGCAGCATTAAGCGCAGCGGTTTGTACGATAATGTAATAAGTTTGCTTGGTGAAATTGGTGCAGAGGTAACGGAACTGGCTGGTGTAGAGCCGAATCCTCGCTTATCTACAGTACATAAAGGCGTGGAATTGTGTAAAACACATCAAATCGACCTCGTTCTGGCTGTAGGCGGTGGTAGTGTGCTGGATTGTTCCAAAGCCATTGCTGTTGGTGCAAAATATGATGGCGACATGTGGGATTTTGCAGAGCGTAAAGCGGCACCACAGGCAGCATTGCCATTAGGTACAGTTTTGACCATGGCAGCTACCGGTTCTGAAATGAATGCGGGTTCTGTTATTACAAATGAAAAAACACAGGAAAAATTGGGATGGGGTAGCGTATTTGCGTTCCCTGCGTTTTCTATTCTTGACCCTGTAAACACATACTCACTGCCACAAAATCAAACCGTTTACGGAATCGTAGATATGATGTCACATACGCTGGAGCATTATTTCCATTTGGAATCCAATACTCCGGTCCAACTTGGCTGGTGCGAAACGATTTTGCGTACGGTCATGGATGCGGCTCCAGGTCTGGTCAACGATCTGGAAAACTACGAGCTGCGTGAAACGATTATGTATTGTGGTACGATGGCGCTGAACGGCTTCCTGAACATGGGGCTGACAGGTGACTGGGCTACTCACAATATCGAACATGCTGTGTCTGCTGTTTATGATATTCCACATGGTGGAGGACTGGCTATTCTGTTCCCGAACTGGATGAAACACAATCTGCATGTGAAGCCTGAACGCTTCAAACAACTGGCCGTCAATGTGTTCCATGTAAACCCAGAAGGCAAGAGTGATGAAGAAGTGGCGCTGGAAGGTATTCAGGCGTTGCGTGATTTCTGGAACTCGATTGGTGCACCAAGCCGTCTGGCTGATTACGATATTGATGCGTCCCAGATCGATGTTATGGCTGATAAAGCTGTGAAATTCGGATCTTTTGGTGGTTTTAATAAGCTCAATCGCGAAGATGTAGTCGAAATTTACAAAGCATCTCTGTAAACTGATACTTGTATCATTTTAAGCACGTTTGTGCGTCATTCGACGTACGAACGTGCTTTTTTGGGTTCAACGTGGGATTTTGGAGGAAAATTTTGAAACTTTTTAAGGTTGAATACGTAAACATAGTTATAGACTGGAAACCAGACTGAAAAGGTACATGGAAGGAGGAGTCGCATGGAAACCATATTTTGGTGGTTATTGGCAGGGGGCGCTATCTTTACCGTAGTCAGTGTGCTGATTGGAGATGTACTCGGTGGTTGGCTGGATGGTGCATTGGAGCTACCGAGCCTCGATTGGTTCAGACCTGTCGTTTTACTTGGAGCCATGACCGCTTTTGGCGGAGCTGGAGTTCTGCTGACAAAGTATACTGGGCTGAGCATGGGGTGGGTCGTCGTGCTTGCTTTAGGGATTGCGTTTGTCATCGGAATACTCGTGTTCTTTGCGTTTATCAAGCCCATGGCGAATTCGGAAGTATCCAGCGGTTTCTCCATGCGTGAGCTGACTGGCCGGATCGGTGAGGTCACCATTCCTGTACCTGAGGTTGGTTACGGGGAGGTTATGATCCGCTTGGGTGCAGGCAACACCATACATACAGCATCGAGCTTCGATCACAAACCGCTTGCTGCGGGAACCCGTATCGTCGTGGTTGAGGTCGCAGAGGGCGTCGTCCGCGTAGCGTACCTGGACACATAGACGGCGCATTCGCTTAACTTGAAGGGAGCGTGATCGGGAGTGTCAAATTTGCAAGATATTGTGTTGGTCCCTGGGATTGTTGTCATCGTTATCGTTATATTAGGGATCGCTTTTTGGGCCCGTTACAAAACGGTAGGACCGGATGAAGGGATGATCGTGACGGGCTCTTTTCTGGGAAATAAAAATATTTCCGAGGATGACTCTGGACGCAAAATTAAAATTGTACGCGGCGGGGGGGCCTTCATTTGGCCAATTTTCCAGCAGTCCGAATTCATCTCTCTGTTGTCCCATAAACTGGACGTAACCACACCGGAAGTGTATACGGAGCAAGGAGTTCCCGTGATTGCGGATGGTGTGGCGATTATCAAGGTCGGCAGTTCTATTGAGGATGTGGCTACAGCAGCCGAGCAGTTCATCGGGAAGCCACTGGAGGCTCTTAGAGGAGAGGCTCAGGAAGTGCTGGAGGGACATTTGCGCGCAATCCTCGGTTCGATGACAGTGGAAGAAGTTTATCGTAATCGGGATCGGTTTGCGCAGGAAGTACAGGGCGTGGCTGCTCGTGATCTGAAAAAGATGGGCTTGCAAATCGTTTCATTCACCATCAAAGATGTGCGTGATAAGCACGGATATCTGGATGCGCTTGGTAAGCCGAGAATTGCCGCTGTGAAACGGGATGCTGAGATTGCAGAAGCCGAGGCTGTGCGGGATGCACGGATTCAGAAGGCGCGTGCGGAACAGGAAGGCCAGAAGGCCGAACTGCTGCGGGATACCAACATTGCGGAGGCAGCCAAGGAGAAGGAACTGAAAGTGGCTTCGTTTAAGAAAGAACAGGATACAGCGAAGGCAGAAGCCGATCAGGCTTATCACATTCAGGAGGCCCGTGCCAAGCAGACTGCTGTCGAAGAGCAGATGAAGGTCGAGCTGGTGCGCAAAGAACGGGAAATTGATCTTCAATCCAAGGAAATACAGGTACGTGAAAAGCAATATGATGCGGAAGTGAAAAAGAAGGCAGAAGCCGATCGGTATGCGGTCGAGCAAGCGGCGGAAGCAGATAAATCGCGTAAAATGCGTGAGGCTGAATCGCTGCAATACTCGATTGAGACACAGGCTAAAGCGTCAGCTGAACAAAAACGTCTCAACGGGCAAGCAGAAGCGGATGCCGAACGCGCCAAAGGTACGGCAGACGCAGATGTCATCCGTTTGCGTGGACTTGCAGAAGCGGAGGCCAAGGAAAAACTGGCGGAGGCGTTCCAAAAGTTTGGAGAGGCTGCCGTGCTCGATATTATCGTGAAAATGTTGCCTGATCTGGCTGGACGTATTGCCGAACCGATTGCGTCCATTGATAAACTCACCGTAGTTGATACGGGAAAAGGAGAAGGAGCAGCGCGTGTCAGCAATTATGTCACCGAACTCATGGCTACGGCACCCGAGATGCTGAAGAGTGTATCCGGTATTGATGTGGAGCAGTTAATCAAGGGGTTGACCACGGGGAAAAAAGGCCTTCATTCCGTGCCGCCTTCCGGTGAAGCGAATAAGCAGCCTCTTCCAGCCTCGGTGGGGGTAGCGCTAACTGATAAAGAATAACAATAAGTCTTTGGGGAGCATCTATCCCTAACCAAAAGACCGCTTTTCATCACAGCATTTCCCGGCAATGTGATGAAAAGCGTTTTCTTTTTATTGACCTTTAGCCGAATATTTGGTACTTTAACGTGGATTCCTCTGAGCTTCATGCTATAATTCTTAGGATCAAGGTTCTGATAAAAGAGGTGCGGATGTGAGCAGCCTAAAAGTGGCCAAAGCGCTGAATAACAATGTGATTATAGGGATGCATCCCGAGCATGATGAGGTTGTCGTGATTGGAAAAGGAATCGGTTTCAATCGCAGACCCGGCGATCTTATGCCGTTGGATTCAGTTGAAAAATTATTTATATTAAAAAGCCATGAAGAACAGGAGCAGTACAAACGGTTGCTTCCTGAGCTGGATGAAAAGCTCATTGAGGTCATCGGTGAGGTGCTTCATCTTGTTCAGCTTCAAGCTAAGAAGCCTCTAAATGAGCACATACTGATTGCTTTAACTGACCATATCGCTTTTTCCATCAACCGTCATAAACAGGGAATTACGATTCATAATCCGTTTTTGTATGAGACTAGGGAAATATATCCTCAGGAATACAAGATGGCTGAGCAGGCTGTTGCTTTAATCAGGGATAAGATGGATGTAGATCTGGGAGAAGATGAAATCGGATTCGTGGCCCTGCATATTTATAGCGCCATGACAAACCAGCATATCTCCGAGGTTAGGAAGGATTCTCGTCTGATTGCTGATATGGTTCAGGTTGTCGAGACGACACTGGATTATCGTATTCCTCTTCAATCTCTTGATTATTCTCGACTGCTGACTCATCTGAGGTTTGCGATTGAACGTGTGCGCCGGGGAGAAATTGTGCAGGAGATTTATCGATTGGACAAGCTTTTGAATGACGAGTATCCGGAAATGTATATGCTGGCCTGGAAGCTCACGAAAATTATGGAGAAAAGACTCCGTAAATCTGTGTACCCGGCTGAGGTTAGTTATTTGACAATGCATCTGCAACGGTTGTCCCAACGCAAAGAGCAGGGGGAGCAACAAAAGTGATAAAAAAGTATTGCCTCGCATTTAGTGGGGTGCTATAATCAATTCTGCAATGAGGAAGACAACAACTGAACATTTAACGTGTTACTGATTCGATCAGGCATGAGTTGTTTTAAGTTATGATTGTTTACAGCCTACTGGGGCAAGCTATATCCCAAGGTTGTTTTCAAACATACTTAAATCGGCTCATGCCTTTTTTGTTGTTTTGCCTCTGTTCTAAATTTCAGAGAAGGATGTGGAAGGTATGTTTAAAAAGCTTTTCGGCGTTTTACAGCGTGTCGGTAAAGCATTAATGCTTCCTGTAGCGATTTTGCCAGCTGCGGGGCTTTTGTTGGGTATCGGTAACATGCTGGTCAATCCTGATTTTCTCCAGTACATTCCGGCATTAAATGCGGGCTGGGTTCAATCGGTAGCGACGATCATGATGAATGCCGGACAAATCGTTTTTGATAATCTGGCCCTGTTGTTCGCAGTCGGCGTAGCCGTCGGTCTGGCGGGCGGTGAAGGTGTAGCCGGTTTGGCTGCCATCATCGGTTACCTCGTTATGAACATTACTTTGGGTACAGCCGTGGGTGTCACACCTGGTCTGATTGCTCAAAAAATACCGGGTTATGCGAACGTGTTGGGTATTCCAACGCTTCAAACCGGGGTGTTCGGCGGGATAATCATCGGTATACTGGCCGCGGCCATGTACAACCGCTTTTTCAAAATTGAGCTTCCTTCGTATCTGGGCTTTTTCGCGGGTAAGCGTTTCGTTCCAATTGCAACGGCGGTGTCCTCACTGATTGTCGGGCTTGCGCTGGTTCTGATCTGGCCTCCAGTTCAACAAGGACTTAACGCAGTATCTCACTTTATGGTGTATTCCAACCCGACTTTGTCGGCGTTCCTGTTCGGGGTTATCGAACGCGCGCTTATTCCATTTGGTTTGCATCACATCTGGTATTCACCGTTCTGGTTTGAATTTGGTGAATATGTTAACAAAGCAGGTCAAACCGTTCACGGTGACCAGCAGATCTTCTTCAGCCAGCTTCGTGATGGAGTGGCGTTGACAGCAAGTACGTTCCAAGTGGGTAAATTCCCATTCATGATGTTCGGTTTGCCGGCAGCAGCGCTTGCAATGTACCATGAAGCAAGACCAGAACATAAAAAATATGTAGCAGGTATCATGGGTTCAGCAGCATTGACTTCGTTCTTGACAGGTATTACGGAGCCACTGGAATTTTCCTTCCTGTTCGTAGCTCCACTGCTGTTTGCAGTACACTGTATATTCGCAGGTCTGTCATTTATGACCATGCAAATTTTACATGTCAAAATCGGTATGACCTTCTCAGGCGGATTCATTGACTTCCTGATTTTCGGGATTATTCCAACCCGTACGCCTTGGTGGTATGTAATCATCGTCGGTCTGATTTTGGCAGTGATTTACTACTTCGGATTCCGGTTCATCATACGGAAGTTCAACTTGAAAACACCAGGACGTGAAGAAGCTACAGAAAATGTGGATGGTGCAGCAGCCGGTAGTAGTGATGAGCTCCCGCACAACATTTTGGCAGCTTTCGGTGGTTCATCAAATATCAAGCACCTGGATGCTTGTATCACACGTCTTCGGATCGAGGTTAATGAGAAATCGAACGTTGACAAAGCTCGTCTGAAACAACTTGGCGCATCGGGTGTCCTTGAAGTCGGCAACAACGTACAGGCAATTTTCGGTACACGTTCCGACACCATTAAAACTCAAATGGCTGATATCATGGCTGGACGTACACCTGCACCAGCTCCGGCGCAACCTGCTCCACAAGAGGAGAAGGAAGCTGGGGAAGAACAACAAACCATTATTGTAGAAGATATTGTAATGCCTGTTAACGGCGAATTGGTTGATATCTCGACGGTTCCCGATCCGGTATTTGCAGAACGTATGACAGGTGACGGCTTTGCGGTCGTGCCAAATGATGGAACGATTGTGTCCCCTGTTTATGGTAAAGTATTCAATGTATTCCCGAGCAAGCATGCGATTGGTATTCAATCCGATGGTGGTAAAGAAGTGCTTGTTCATATCGGGGTGAATACAGTGAAGCTTAAAGGGCAAGGATTTGACGTTTTGGTGAACGAAGGCGATCTTGTGTCAGCTGGCCAGCCTATTATGAAAGTAGACCTGGAATACGTGAAGGCAAACGCTAAATCCATCATTTCACCTGTCATTTTTACCAACCTTCCAGAAGGTTCTTCGGTAACTTTAAACAAAACTGGAGTATTGAAGGCTGGCGAAGATGGTATAATTACGATAAAATAAACTCTATGTGTTTCGGATTAGTTGATTAGGCGGCTTAGGCCGTCTGATCAATGATCTGGTATACTGCGTGTAAACAAATATTATCTTTAGGAAAGTGGGAGGAACAAATTATGCAAACAACTTTTAGAATTACGGATGAAGACGGTATCCATGCACGTCCTGCAACTGCACTGGTAAATACAGCTAACAAATTCAGCGGTGCTGAATCTTTTGCCGAAGCTAACGGTAAAAAAGTAACTTTGAAATCCATTCTGGGTGTATTGTCTCTGGGTCTGGAACAAGGTGATACTATTAACATTATCTGCGAAGGCGCTGAAGCTGCCGAAGCACTGAAAGCTCTTGAAAATGTAATCGTTAACGAAGGGCTGGGCGAAGTTCATGCTTAAAATTTCCGGGATTGCCGCTTCGGCAGGCATAGCCATTGCCCGGGCGTTTATCTTGGAGCATCCGAATTACGCTGTAGAGAGACGCGCGGTTGGTGATGTTGAGGCTGAAATCGCGAGATTAGATGCGGCTTTGGTACAATCTCAAACCGAATTGGAATCGATTAAGGAGAAAACGCTTCAGGAGCTGGGAGAGAAAAAAGCAGAAATTTTTGCATCTCACCTGCTCATCCTGAATGATCCTGAATTGATCGATCCGGTTAAAGCTAAAATCAGAGACGAGCAGCTTAATGCTGACTATGCTTTGAATGAAGTAGCTACACAGTTCATTTCCATGTTTGAAAACATGAAAAGTGCCTATTTGCAAGAACGCGCATCGGACATGCGTGATGTAACCAAGCGGATCCTGAATCACCTGCTTGGTGTTCATTTTGTTAGTCCTGCAGAAATTGCCGAAGAAACGATTGTGCTTGCAGAAGATTTGACACCTTCCGACACAGCTCAGCTGAACCGTGAATTTGTTAAAGGTTTTGCAACGAACATCGGCGGACGTACTTCGCATTCGGCTATTATGGCTCGCTCACTTGAAATTCCTGCAGTTGTGGGAACGAAAAATATATTGTCTCAAGCTAAAAGCGGCGATTTGATTATCGTTGATGGTTTGGATGGTCACGTATTCGTGAACCCTACCGAAGAGATTGTTGCGGAATACCGTGCTAAACAGGTGGCATACGACAAGCAACGCGAAGAGTGGCGCAAGCTGCGCGGCGAAGCTACAGTTTCTGTCGATGGTGTCCATGTCGAACTGGCAGCCAATATTGGTACGCCTAATGATGTAGCTGGTGTTCTGGACAACGGTGGTGAAGGCGTTGGCTTGTACCGTACGGAGTTCTTGTACATGGGACGCGATAAGCTTCCATCCGAAGAAGTACAGTATACGGCGTACAAAACCGTTCTGGAAAGAATGGAAGGTAAGCCGGTTGTAGTCCGTACTTTGGATATCGGTGGCGACAAAGAACTTCCTTATCTGGACCTGCCGAAAGAAATGAATCCGTTCCTCGGATTCCGTGCTATTCGTCTGTGTCTGGATCGCCAGGATATTTTCCGCACTCAATTGCGTGCTTTGTTGCGTGCGAGTGTGCATGGTAACCTGCGCATCATGTTCCCGATGATTGCTACGCTGAACGAATTCCGTGAAGCTAAAGCTGTTTTGTTGGAAGAAAAGGAAAAGTTGATAGCCGAGGGTGTATCCGTATCTGAAGAAATTCAGTTGGGCATCATGGTAGAAATTCCTTCTACAGCGGTATTGGCTGACCAATTCGCAAAAGAAGTGGATTTCTTCAGTATCGGTACAAACGATCTGATTCAATACACAATGGCAGCGGATCGCATGAACGAGCGAGTTTCTTACCTGTATCAACCATACAATCCATCCATTCTGCGTCTGGTGAAAATGGTTATTGATGCCGCTCACCGTGAAGGACGTTGGGTTGGTATGTGTGGTGAAATGGCAGGAGATACAACAGCAATTCCGTTGCTGCTGGGTCTTGGACTTGATGAGTTCAGTATGAGCGCAACTTCCATTCTGCCAGCACGTAGTCAAATCTCCAAGTTGTCCCGTGCGGACATGGAAAAACTGGCTACAAAAGCTCTGGACATGCAAACAGCAGAACAGGTTGTTGAATTGGTTCAAAGCATCGAAGGCTAAGGAAGGGTATTACATTTCAAAGGTTATATCTTTTTCCAACAAAAAATTGCTGTGTACATACAGCAGCCGGTATCTATTTAGATACCGGCTTTTTTGCATCCTTTAAGTAGAATTTGTTTTTAACTGCATGAGCAATTCAGTACAGGTTTGCGGGCTGCGGTAGTTTCGTCCAATCGTGTGACTGGAGTAGTATATGGTGCATTGAGCACCAGCTCAGGGTTCTCTTCTGCTTCCCGCGCAATATGAATCATAGTGTCGACAAAAGCATCAAGTGTTTCCTTACTTTCCGTCTCCGTGGGCTCGATCATGATGCACTCCTCTACATTCAGCGGGAAGTAAATTGTAGGGGGATGGTAGCCGAAATCAAGCAGCCGTTTGGCTACATCAAGCGTGCGCACTCCAAATTTTTTCAAGCCTCGCCCCGACATTACGAACTCGTGTTTGCAATGTCCAGGGTAGGGCAGGTCAAAATGTGGAGCGAGCCGATGCATCATGTAATTGGCATTGAGCACAGCGCATTCCGATACACGCTTTAAGCCATCAGGACCGTAGCTACGGATATAGGCGTAGGCACGAACGAGAATACCGAAGTTGCCGTAAAAGGCTTTAACCCGTCCAATAGAATCTCCCTGTTCCCGATCCCAGTGGTACACCCCCTGCGGATCACGTACGACAAGCGGCTTGGGCAAATAAGGGATGAGCCGTTGCTTTACGCCGACAGGCCCAGCGCCGGGGCCGCCGCCGCCGTGCGGGGTACTCATCGTTTTGTGCAAATTGAGATGCACTACATCGAAGCCCATATCCCCGGGGCGGGTAATTCCCATGATGGCGTTGGAGTTCGCCCCGTCATAGTAGAGCAGACCACCCGCGTCATGCACGATGGCAGCAATGTCAGTGATTTGCTTCTCGAACAGTCCAAGCGTGTTCGGGTTGGTCAGCATGAGCGCAGCGGTGTCGTTGCCTACGGCTTGACGTAACGCATCCAGATCCACCAGCCCCTCAGGGGTGGAGGGCAGGGTGACTGTTTCGAAGCCCGCGACGGTTGCGCTGGCGGGGTTCGTTCCGTGCGAGGAATCCGGCACGAGCACCTTGGTACGTCGCTCACCACGTGCTTCGTGGTATGAGCGAATCATCATCAGCCCGGTCCATTCGCCATGGGCGCCCGCGGCGGGCTGAAGTGTGACGGCATCCATACCAGTTAATGCAGCCAAATCATTTTGGAGCGTATGCAGCAGCTCCATAGCACCCTGGATGCTCTCCTCGGGCTGATATGGATGGATTTTGGCGAAGCCTGTATATCGGGCGACATCCTCATTCACTTTCGGATTGTATTTCATCGTACAGGAGCCGAGCGGATAAAATCCGTTGTCCACGCCGAAATTGCGCCGGGACAAGGCGGTATAATGCCGAATAACGTCTACTTCGTATACCTCGGGTAATGCCGCAGGTTCGCTGCGCAGTGCATAATCTGGCAAAAGCTCTGCCACCGGGCGACGGGGAACGTCGCACTCGGGAAGGGAATAGGCGATGCGACCCGGACGGCTCAATTCAAAAATGAGCGCTTGATCGTGTTCCTTCAACAGCCCTTGTTTCTGATCCTGTCCGGTGTGTGTCATAGCAATCCCCCCAAGGTGTGTACAAATTGGTCAATCTCTTCTTTGGTTCTTTGCTCCGTCACGGCAATCAACATGTGACCAGCAAGTTCCTCATAGTCCCGGCCCAAATCGTAGCCAGCGATAAATCCAGCAGCTAGCAGCTCGGTCTGGAGTTTGCTCATATCTGTACCCTCAGGCAGTTTAAGGGCAAATTCGTTAAAGGTCGGTGCGTTAAACGAGGCTGTTACGCCCTTCAAGCTCAGCAATTGCTCTAAAGCATAACGGCTTTTATGCAAATTTAGCTCGGCTACTTCCTTGATCCCCTGTCTACCCATGACAGACAAGTATACAGATGCAGATAAAGCTAGCAACGCTTGATTGGAGCAAATGTTAGACGTGGCCTTTTCGCGGCGGATATGCTGTTCCCGCGCTTGCAAGGTCAGCACGAAGCCGCGTTTACCGTTACGGTCTGTGGTCTGACCCACAATACGGCCGGGGATACGGCGCATATGTGCCTGAGAAACGGCAAAGTATCCACAGGTCGGACCGCCGAGAGAAGAGGAGATGCCAAGTGGCTGCGCATCTCCTACCACAATATCCGCGCCCTGTTTGGCGGGTGTCTCCAGCAAGCCAAGTGCCAGTGGGTTGGCACTGACGACCAAAAGACCTTTGTGCGCATGGATGAGATCAGCCATCGGCTTCAGGTTTTCCACGGCTCCGAAAAAGTTGGGGCTTTGGACCAATACAGCCGCGGTCTGTTCCGATACGGCCGCCGCTAACGCATCAGCATCCGTTACGCCGTCCGAACAGCCGATTTCCACGATGTCCAAATCCAATCCACGTGCATAGGCTGCCAATACCTGACGTGCCTCCGGATGGACAGACCTTGATACGATAAGCTGTTTACGGCGGGTAGCCGCAGCGGACAGTGAGCCCGCTTCCGCCAGTGCAGTCGCTCCGTCGTACATGCTGGCATTAGCTACAGCCATGCCCGTCAATTCGCAAATATACGACTGAAATTCGAAAATGGCTTGTAGCTCGCCTTGGCTTACTTCCGGCTGATAGGGGGTGTAGGCTGTATAGAATTCCGAGCGTGAAGTGATGTGCTGGATGACAGACGGAATATGATGATCATAAATTCCTGCGCCAAGAAAGCTGGCATGTGTGTCTGTATTGGCGTTGTGTCCAGCCAGCTCGGCCAAATGTCGGGTCAAGGCTCTCTCGTCGAGCCGAGAAGAAAGAGGGAGTTCCCCTTGATATCGAATGGCCTCAGGAATGTCACTGAATAAATCATCGATGGATGAAACGCCGACCACACGCAGCATTTCGGTTTGATCCTGTTCAGTCATAGGGAGATAGCGATGCTGCTTCATAGGTTCTGGCTCCTTTCGAAAAGCAAAATTTAAATCGTAAATTAGCTAATAAAAAAGTGTGAGGTGGAAAACCCAGAAGTTCATATCTGACATGTTTGCTTTATTGAAATGAAGAGAGTTTAAGATCAGCGCGGGCGTTTATAAAAGGGGGCTGCTACCACCTCGGCACGCAGGCGTTTGCCACGAATCTCAACCTCCAGCGGTGTGGAGAGGGCGCTAAAACGACTGTCCACCAAGGCGAGGCCGAGATTACGCTTCAAGGTGGGAGACTGAGTCCCCGTTGTGACCTCACCGATGCGTTGTCCTTCTGCGAATACCGGGTAATGGGCGCGAGGGATACCGCGATCCATCATTTCCAGCCCGATCAATTTGCGAGGAATCCCTTGTTCTTTCTGACGTTGCAGTGCTTCTCTACCGATAAAATCTCCTTTATTCAGCTTGACGAAGAACCCTAGACCGGCTTCGAGCGGTGAAATCGTGGCAGATAACTCCTGTCCGTACAGCGGCAACCGTGCCTCAAAGCGTAGGGTATCCCGAGCACCAAGTCCAGCGGGAATCAGCCCATACGACTCACCGGAACGAAGCAAACCCTCCCATACGACTGGTGCTTCCGCGGCAGGTACGTAAAATTCAAAACCGTCTTCACCCGTATATCCGGTTCGTGAGACGAGTGCTTTTGCTCCGAACAATGGCACATTCTCATGGAAGCGGAAAGATGCCAGATTCGTAATGTCCGTATCTGCCACGGCTGCGGCAATTCGTGCTGCTTCCGGTCCTTGCAACGCCAGCAATGCTATCGCATCAGACATATTCTCCATGTGAACGGATGCAGGCATATGGCGAATTAGCCAATCCCAATCCTTATCGATGTTAGAGGCGTTCACAACGAGCATGTAGCGCTCCGGTCCTTTGCAGTAAACAAGCAGGTCGTCTACTACCCCTCCATCGGGGTAACACAGGAGTGAATATTGTGCCTGACCTGGTTCCAACTGGCTGACATCATTCGTGGTCACCCTTTGCAGAAAAGCTTCGGCCTCTTTGCCTTCAACCAAAAATTCGCCCATATGCGATACATCGAATAAACCCGCACGTTGCCGGACGGCCTCATGCTCCTTTTGAATGCCGCTAAACTGAACGGGGAGCTCCCAGCCGCCAAAGTCAATACAACGAACCCCAGACTGCGTCCCGTAGGACGAATATAGCGGTGTTTTTCGCAAATTAGTCATTTTTCCACTCCTATCCGGTGTGATCGGCTAAACAAAAAAGACAGGCCGAAAAAAACGTATAGACGGCAGTCTACACTCTTTTTTCAGCTCTGTCCTTGATACCAGAAAGTTACCCCGGTATGTACCGGGTTTCCCCTTGGGTGATCCGCTCCAATAGCGAATGCTCTCCAGAGATGCGTCCGGCAGAGGTCCTTTTGCCTGAGAGATTCACCTGCAATGCAGGCTTACTCCTTCGGCGCTACCTTCGGGATCAACAGTATATTACCTGGCTTTGCAGATAACAACTTGATCCGATTCGCGTGAACTTATGTTTCATAAGCCGCAACAGCTATGCGAATCTTTTTGGCAGTCTCTCCCTCCGCGTTCATCCGCGTTTGCAGTTGTCGGGGTGTTTCCCAAAGCATTTGCTATAACCCATTAATACGCAAATTCATTCAAAATGTCAATAAAAATGTCATCAAAAACAATAGAAAAAACATTTAATATATAAATAAGGATATGTAAGCGTTTGTTATAAGCTATCATATTTTTATATAGTACGCCATATGAGGTGATATGAAGTATTTTTGTTAGTATTATTGACATGAGTGTTCTTGTTGTCATAATCTTAACCTGTCTAATACAGGTGAGCAAAAGCGATTTTATTCATATGGAAGTGAGGGGAACAGGATGAGTGAAGTAAAGCAGCAACTTTGGTATACAGACGAACATGAGTGGGTTCAGCGCACAGCGGATGGGACGTTGCGGATTGGTATTACAGACTTTGCACAGCATCAACTGGGTGATATTGTTTTTGTAGAATTACCTGAGGTGGGAGTAACGATTGAGCAGGGAGCGGAGATCGGTACGATTGAATCGGTGAAGACGGTATCCGACCTTTTTGCTCCGGTGACGGGAACCGTATTAAAAGTGAATGAAGCGCTGGAAAGTACGCCTGAGCTAGTGAATGAATCTCCCTATGAAAAAGGTTGGATGATCGAAGTAGAGATGGGTAAAGATGTGGAGGAAGCATTGGGCAAGCTACTGTCTGCGGATCAATACGAGCAGTTGATTTCCGATGAGCAGTAATGGAGCAATGTAGTATGGAATAAGAGTGTTATTTGTCTGCTGATTTTTGTATACAACAGTCGCTATGATTTGACATAGCGGCTATTTTTTTTGTCTTTTTTCAGACGTAATTACGTGTTTTATTCTGATGTAGAGGGTTGTCCCTATAGTAAGAATCATACATAATCCAGCACGGTTTTTCGACTAATTTCTATAGCTACAGGTCATATTAAGAAGAATTATGCAGGTATAATACCTTCTCGGATAATTTAAATTTAAATGTTGTCATCAACGTTCATGACGAAAGTACGTTTTCATTTCGTTGATGAAGATAGCGCTGTCATTTAGTATGAATTTTAAGAAAAGGTAGTGATGCTTACCTACAAGGAGGATTTGAATATGAGTACATTGGACGCAAAGCCAAGTTCAAAAGGAGGCACTCGTGTCGCCGTACAGCGTTTTGGCCGTTTTCTCAGCGGTATGGTTATGCCCAATATGGGAGCCTTTATCGCGTGGGGATTGATTACGGCACTCTTTATTCCGACCGGGTGGTTCCCGAACGAAGGTTTTGCACAACTGGTTGATCCGATGAAAAATTATTTGCTGCCGCTGCTGATTGGTTACACGGGAGGCACGATGATTCACGGACAACGTGGAGGTGTGATTGGTGCCATTATGACGATGGGTGTCATAGTGGGAGCCGATATCCCGATGTTCCTGGGCGCGATGGTCGCTGGTCCGCTGGCTGCGTGGATATTGAAGAAGTTCGACAAGGCCATTGAAGGCAAAGTCAGATCAGGCTTTGAAATGCTGGTCAATAATTTTTCGGCCGGGATTATCGGTGCCATTCTAGCACTGCTTGCCCATGTGGCGATCGGCCCGGTTGTACAAATGATCAGTCAAGTATTGTCGGCAGGGGTACAGTTCCTCGTGAACGCAGGGCTACTGCCGCTTGTCAACCTCATTATTGAGCCCGGAAAAGTATTATTTTTAAACAACGCGCTGAATCACGGAGTATTAAGTCCGATTGCGTTGGAGGAAGCTGCAAGAACAGGGAAATCCGTACTGTTCATGCTGGAATCCAACCCTGGGCCGGGGCTCGGTATTTTGCTGGCCTACTGCCTGTTCGGTAAAGGCTCTGCGAAGTCGTCGGCTCCTGGCGCAGTCATCATTCATTTTTTCGGCGGGATTCATGAAATTTATTTCCCTTATATTTTGATGAAGCCGATTTTGATTCTTGCTGCTATAGCTGGGGGCGTTGTGGGAACCTTCTGTTTCATGTTGACAGGTGCCGGACTGGTTGCTGCTCCTTCGCCGGGCAGCATCATCGCCTATTTTCTAATGACGCCAAAAGGCGGATATTTGCCAATGCTAAGCGGGGTGATCGCTGCTGCGGTCGTATCTTTTGCTGTTGCCGCAGTGTTACTCAAGACTGGTAAGCAACAAGAAGAGGGGCTGGAGGAAGCTGCATCCCGCCTGAAAGATATGAAAAATCAAAGCAAGAGTGCAAGTGCTAACGCCACTGTAATGGAAGATAACCACGAATCTGATCGTGCTGCAGAAATTGCTGCAGATCGAACGCTCAAGGATAAATCCGAAGTGAACAAAATCGTCTTTTCCTGTGATGCAGGTATGGGTTCAAGCGCTATGGGTGCCTCGATTTTACGCAAAAAAATGAAGCAGGCGGGTGTGGGCGTAACAGTTACGAATACGGCAATCAGTGAAATTCCACAGGATGCGGATATTGTCATTACGCAAAAAACGTTGACAGATCGGGCTAAAACAGTAGCTCCGAAAGCTGAGCACATTTCCATTGACAATTTTCTGAAGAGCCCTGAATACGAAGCGCTGGTTGAACGGCTGAAATCCGATTCTTAATCCCCATAAAGTCAGGCCGGCTGTATACAGTTTGTTATTTCCTGCTGGAAGGGATGAGAGCTTGGGAAGGAACGGTATGCGCTTATGAATATTACAAAACGACAATCTGACATTGTGGAGTATCTTTTGGAGCAGCCACAAGAGGTTACAGCCGGGGAAATTGCTACGAAGATCAATGTCAGCACAAGGACGGTTCATCGGGAACTGGGTGCAGTCGAGCATTGGCTGGCAGCTCATGAGGTGAAGCTGGAGAAAAAGTCAGGGATCGGTATCTGTATAGATGCTGATCCAGCTCAGCTTGTATGCCTGCGAAAACAATTGCTGCATACGAAGTCAGACGAATATTCGGCTGAGGAGAGAAAGATCGTGGTACTCTGCATGCTGCTGGATACACGGGAGCCGATCAAGCTGTTGGCGCTGGCTTCAGATCTGAAAGTCACGGTAACTACGGTCAGTCATGATCTAGACGAATTGCAAGACTGGATTGGGAAACGTGGACTCATGCTTGTGCGCAGACGGGGGTACGGGGTCGAGATTACAGGGCGGGAGACAGACAAAAGACGGGCGATTTCCGAGCTGGCTCTCGAATATTTGGATGAATCCGATCTGTTTTCAGCCCGGGAAGAACTTCGTCCTGTAACCCGTGTTGCCGACAAGTTGCTGGAGATGATTGGCAGAGATAACCTGCTAATCGTGGAAAAGGCCCTCTGGCAGCCCCATGAAAAATGGTTGGAAAACATGGTGGAAAGCAAATACATGGAGCTGCTGATTCAAATTTGCGTTTCGCTGGTACGTCTGCGACTCGGGTATGTTATAGATCCTCTTCTCTCGTATTTAAAAACAGATTCAGATGAAAATATCATGCTTCGCACAGCTATGGTGGAACGCATATGTACGGAGTTGTCAGAGGCGCTGGATATTGAATTTCCAGAGCCGGAACGATCTTATCTCAGGCTGCTATTTCGTGATGCCGAAGATCACTCTACCCGACTACTGCCGTTGGATGATCTCGTACTGTTGGAGTCGGTTCATGAGTTGATTCGTCGTGTGGAGGAAGAGACAGGCACGCCATTGAAAGAGGACCGTGTTCTGCGTGAAGGACTGATTGCCCATATGGCTCCGGTATTCAAACGTTTGAAGGAAGGCAGGTCGATTCGTAACCCTCTCCTTCAGCAAATCCGCAAGGATTACAGCAGCTTATTTGACTCAGTGAAAAAGGCTGCGGCGAGCATGACAGAAATGAAAGTGCCTGATGAAGAGATCGGATTTCTCGTCATGCATTTCGGCGCTTCGCTGGAGCGGCTGCGACAATTGCGTCGGGAGGTGCGGGCCATTGTAGTCTGCACGAGCGGCATTGGATCATCCAGACTTCTGGCAACAAGGCTCGCCAAAGAGCTCCCACAGATCAAAATTGTGGATAGGGCTTCATGGTACGAGGCGGCGCGGATTCCCAAGGAGGATTATGATCTGATCATTTCGACAGTAGAGCTACCGCTTGAACCAGATCGGTATCTTAAGATCAGTCCGCTGCTAACGCAGGAGGAGAGTGACCGTCTACGTCATTTCATCCAGCATATTACACTCCATCATCTCAATGATCATCAGCAGGAACAGGCCGTTCAGCCTGGCCAGGATATGGAGTGGCTTACCGGTCTGCGGAAAAGTCTCGAGGAGATTGTACACATTGTACAGCAATTTCAAGTGTATCCGCTGGAAAATCAAGGGATGGATATGGCGGCGACCGTAGAGGCGATATGCATGCTGGAGGCGGAGCGGGGAAATGTTACAGAGCCTTCTGTGGTTGCTGCACAACTCATGGAAAGAGAGCGCCAAGGTAGTCAGGTGATCTCTGATACCTCCATTGCTTTAGTTCATACGCGCAGCCACTATATTCGCAAGCCTTCGCTTACCTTGTATAAGCTGGCAGAGCCGCTGTTGGCGGATACAGGTGAACAGGTAGAATGCGTGCTGCTCATGTTGGGGCCTCGTGAGCTGCCGAGAGAAAGCTTGGAGGTATTGAGCGAGATTAGTGCATTACTTTTGCAGGAAGACATGGTTACGCTACTGGAACACGGTAGCAGGGATCATATTGTCAATTATATATCGAGTGAGCTGGCTGAATTTTTCCACAGTAAATTAGGGACAGGGAGGAACCTACCGTGAGTATTATGACGATAGACAAAGTAAAAATGAACGCAACCGCCAAAGACAAATATGAGGCGATTCGTATGGCTGGACAAATCCTGCTGGATGCGGGACATATTTCAAGTGAGTACATTGACAAGATGCTGGAACGCGAGGAGATCGTGTCTACCTACATCGGGAATGGGCTGGCTATTCCACATGGCACCAAGGAATCCAAGACGCTTATTCAATCCACAGGCATCTCCATCGTTCAGTTCCCGCAAGGCGTAGATTTTGGGGAAGAGAAAGCATATATGGTGATCGGCATTGCAGCACAAGGCGGCGATCATATGGAGATTTTGACGAGTATCGCTGTGGTGTGTGCGGAGGAAGAAAATATGGATAAACTTCGCAACGCGGTGACCCCACAGGAAATTATAGATCTGTTCGAAAGTGAGATGGAGCTATGAGAGCCGTCCACTTTGGAGCAGGAAATATCGGTCGCGGCTTTATCGGATTAATTCTGTCGCGTGCAGGCTATGAGGTTGTCTTTTCAGATGTCAACGACACCCTTGTATCCGAGTTACGCCGTCGTAAACAATATACCGTAGAGTTAGCCAATGATACAAAGGATACGGAGCTGGTCACGAATGTAACGGCGATTGACGGCAAGGATGCAGCGGCTGTAGCCGATGCGGTAGACCATGCTGATCTGGTAACAACCGCGGTAGGGGTTAGCATCCTCAGGCATATTGCAGCAGGTATTGCCGAGGGAATAGCGCGGCGGGTGGAGCGAGGGGCAGGCCCGCTGCATGTGATTGCTTGCGAAAATGCAATCGGAGGCAGCGCCCAACTGAAAGAGCATGTTTTTGCGCTACTGGATGAGGCGACTCGTGCCAAGGCAGAGGCTTCGGTATATTTCCCCAATGCTGCTGTAGACCGGATTGTGCCGATCCAACACCACGAGGACCCGTTACATGTGCAGGTAGAGCCTTTTTACGAGTGGGTGGTGGATCGTTCACAAATGGCACCTGAGCATGAAGAAATCGAAGGCATCCTGTACGTGCAGGATCTAGAGCCTTACATTGAACGAAAGCTGTTCACGGTGAATACGGGGCATTGCGTGGCAGCCTATCTTGGTTATACCGCAGGTTATGCTACCATCCAGGAGGCCATGAAGGATAGCAAGGTGGTGGATTCGATACAAGGGTCACTGGAGGAGACAGGAGCAGTGCTTGTGAAGCGCTTCGGTTTGGATCAAGGGGAGCATAAGAAGTACATCTCTAAAATTTTGGATCGCTTCCGCAATCCTAATCTGACAGACGATGTTACTCGGGTCGGACGTTCACCGTTGCGCAAGCTGTCTCCAAATGATCGTCTTGTACGTCCCGCGCTTCAAGCGCAGGAGTATGGCATCCCTACGGATCATCTGGCGTTAGGAATGGCTGCTGCCTGTAAATTTGATATTACGGAAGACCCCGAGGCAGTCGAGCTTCAGCAGGTGATCCGCAGTGAAGGACTGGGTGCGGCGCTGACGCGTTATACTTCCATAACCGCAGACCACCCGTTACATCGGCAGGTATTGGAGCAATATGATATTATAAATTCATAAAACAACGAATTATCAACATATACTTTCGATAATCCTCTTGAAGACAAAGCATTCACATCAACACTAACGTGTTCTGTAGAGATGTGCTTCAAGAGGATTTTTATATACGTGATTTACATCACATAACAACCTGCTTAAATTGTTTATATTGATAATGATTATCATTATCTATAAAATGAAATCATTACTATTATAACTATTAGGGAGGATTATAGTGAAACCGATCTATATTACCTTAGGGTTTTTATTTTTGGCGCTTGGAGTTATTGGTGTAGTGCTACCGTTGCTACCGACTACACCGTTTCTACTGCTAGCGACCTTTTTCTTTATGCGGGGGTCCGAAAGGATTCACCAGTGGTTTTCGAATACCTCTCTATACCAAAAGCATCTAGAGAGTTTTGTCCAAACAAGGTCGTTGAAGCTGTCTACGAAAATCACGACATTGGGCTTAGCGTCAGCGATGCTGATTACAGGCTTTATTTTCACCCCTAATGTGTGGGGGAAAGCGCTCATCGTCTTGGTCATCCTTTTTAAATATTATTACTTTATATTCCGCATCGGAACAATAAGAAATGCTGCAGCAGAAATAACGCCTTCATGTTCATCTGAACCTATACCTACACCTACTCCAAAAAAAAGGTCTAAAATGGTCGACAGCCGTCTGCTCGGTCTAGTGGAACATTCTCGGAAATATATCGTCTTGGGTGTGCTTGTGCAGTGGATCGGTCTTTTGGGGAGTATAGCCGCTGTGTTGTCTATGGCCTTTGTTATGCAGCAGGCATGGGAAGGACAAGTGACTTGCAAGCTGATTCTATCTATGACGGTCATTGTTATTGCTGCTATTGCAGTTCGCTGCCTGAGCAATTATGCAGCCAGTATGTTATCCTATCGTGCTTCGGTAAATGCTAAAAAAACGCTGCGCTCGCAAATTTACGGCAAGTTGCTGAAGATGGGACCCGCATATACAGATCATACCTCCACCTCGGGGGTTATTCAGGTTGCTGTAGAAGGGGTAGAGCAGCTTGAAACCTATTTCGGTAGATATATGCCTCAGCTATTTTACAGTCTGCTTGCCCCCGTAACGTTATTCATAACCCTCTCTTTTGTCAGCTTCAAAGCAGCCATTATACTATTGATCTGCGTTCCCTTAATTCCAGTGTCGATCATTGTCATTATGAGGATGGCTAAAAAGCTGTTTCGGAAATATTGGGGCAGTTACGTCAATCTGGGCCACAGCTTTTTGGAGAATGTACAAGGTCTGACTACGCTCAAAATGTACGGAACAGACCAGGATAAACATCAGGAAATGAACACAGCAGCTGAGGAATTTCGCAAAATGACGATGAAAGTGCTGACTATGCAGCTTAACTCCGTGGCCATTATGGATCTTATCGCATTTGGTGGTGCTGCTGCGGGTGTACTGGTCGCGATAAGTGAATATTCTTCAGGCCATATTGGCTTGGCAGGAGCGATCATCATTGTTTTGCTGTCAGCAGAGTTTTTCATTCCTCTGCGTTTGCTGGGCTCTTACTTTCATATCGCCATGAACGGAATGGCAGCAAGTGACAAAATATTCCAAATGTTGAGTACAGAGGATCTTATACAAGGACAAGAAAGCATAGAAAACACAGATATTCGACTGAAACAGGTGAGTTTCGCCTACGAGGAAAGAGATACCTTACGAAATATATCCATGGATATTCCCCAGGGCAGCTTGGTTTCAATTGTTGGGGAATCAGGCTCTGGTAAAAGTACGGTAGCCGGATTGATCGTTGGGCATCACGAGGGGTATCGAGGAAGTCTGACGATTGGAGGAACCGAGCTTACTGATATTTCGGAAGAAAGCCGCATGCGTCACATGACCTGGATCGGTTTTAACAGCTATATTTTTAAAGGCACAGTGGAAGCAAATTTAAAAATGGGCAATGAGTACGCGGATGAGCAACAAATGCTGGAAGCTTTGCGACAAGTGAAGCTGTATGATTTTATTCTCTCAGAAGGAGGACTGGAAGCAGAACTGGAGGAGCAGGGGGCAAATCTGTCAGGAGGACAGCGCCAACGGCTAGCACTAGCCAGAGCATTGCTGCATGATAGTCGTGTGTACATTTTTGACGAAGCCACCTCTAACATTGACAGTGAGAGTGAGGAAGGCATTATGGAGGTAATACATGCGCTGGCAGGTCAAAAAACAGTGATTCTTATCTCTCATAGACTGGAAAATGTAGTTCAATCCGACTGTATCTATGTGCTGCAAAACGGATTGGTGGCAGAATCCGGAACGCATCATGAACTGTTGAGCCAGCAAGGGCACTATGCGGATATGTATCTCAGTCAACACCGGGTAGAGCAGTTTGCAAAAGGAGGGGCTGTATATGCGTAGACACGGATTACGGATCATGGGCCAATTATGGGTATTGGCGGAACCTCTTTTACCTGTACTGCTCATCACGATTGTGACAGGAGTGCTTGGTTTTATTTGTGCTATTGGCATTATAGTGTACGGAGCCCTTGCTCTGCTTACAGCAACGGGCATCACGACAGGCTACACCATGTCGTTTTTGCTGACGTCGATCGTGGTTTTTGCCGTACTGCGCGGCGTATTCCGTTATGGCGAGCAAATGAGTGGTCATTATCTCGCTTTCAAGCTACTGGCTGTACTGCGTGACAAGGTGCTTCAAGCCCTGCGCAGACTCGCTTCAGCCAAATTGGAAGGCAAGGACAAGGGGAATCTGATATCACTCATTACGAGTGATATTGAGCTGCTGGAAGTATTTTATGCGCATACGATAGCGCCTGTAATGATCGGCATCATCACTTCACTGCTCATGGTATTTTTTATCGGTTCTTATGAGCCTCTATTAGGCTGGCTCGCTGCGCTTGCTTACCTAACTGTCGGTTTATTTATTCCCTTATTCACGTCACGTATGGTCAAACGTCAGGGGATGGAATACCGAAGCAGCTTTGGCAAGCTGAGCAGTTATTTTTTGGACAGCTTACGGGGGATGAAGGAAATTGTGCAATATGGACAAGGAGAACAACGTTTGAATGAGATTAACCGTCGTACGGATCAATTGGATGACAAGCAGAAGGACTTGAAGCATCATGAAGGCATCACAAGAGCGATCACAGATGCGGCTGTAGTTGGATTCTCATTCTTGATGCTGCTGGCTGGATTGTACGGTATGTCTAATGGTCAGGTTGACTTTACAGGTATGCTAATTTCTGTCATTGCACTGTTTAGTTCATTTGGTCCGGTCGTCGCACTGAGCAACTTGTCCAACAATTTGCTTCAAACGCTGGCGAGCGGGGAACGAGTGTTGAGTCTATTGGAGGAAACCCCGGAGGTTGAGGAAAATATCGAAGGGATGAGTGTTGCCTTTACTGGGGCACGAGTAGACAAGGTGACTTTTGCATACGATGGTCAAACGGTGCTGAATGATGTAAGTCTTACGATACCGCATAAGCGGATTTTAGGCATTCAGGGTAAAAGCGGCTCTGGCAAGTCTACACTGCTAAAGTTGCTGATGCGATTTAGGGACCCGCAGCAAGGTGAAATTTTGCTATCCGGACACGATTTGAAGGAAATTGGGACCCGACATTTGAGAGGCTTACAGAGCTATGTAGACCAGCATACGTTCCTGTTTGATGATTCAATTGCAGCTAATATCAAAATCGGAAAGCCTGATGCTACACATGAGCAGGTGGTGGAAGCAGCACGTAAGGCATCCGTGCACGATTTTATTATGACCTTGCCTCAAGGGTATGACAGCCGAGTTGGAGAATTGGGGGACAGGCTGTCCGGTGGAGAACGTCAACGCTTGGGACTGGCCAGAGCCTTTGTCCATAATGCGCCTCTCTTACTGCTCGACGAGCCTACCAGCAATTTGGACAGCCTGAACGAGGCAATTATTTTAAAATCGTTAAAGGAACAGCAGCAAGATAAAACGATTGTCCTTGTTTCGCACCGAAGTTCTACCATGCGGATTGCAGACGATATTTTTGAAATGGATAACCGTAGATTGTCCTGACTTTTCTAACTATTGTTATACCTTAAGGGCAAAAGCTGTAGCCTGTTCATAGTTTTGTCATAAAATGGAGTGTGCGTTGAAATGGAAGCGTCATCCTTATTTAAATCATCCAGCTTTTCAAACTTGTCTTATTTTGATAGCCTATTAGGTGAAGATTTCACAAAATCCTGAGGTATATTGACAAGTCATAAACATCATAAATGATGGATGAACAGAGGCTGTAAGCCGATGTACAGAAATGGGTGGTGAACAGGAATGTCAGATTTCAATCAGCTCAATGAGCTTGAGCACACAACATATCCCATATATGAAGGCTATGATTTGGGTCTTACTTATACGCCTGCGGGCAGCAAGTTCAAGGTATGGGCACCGACTGCGCAGCAGGTCCATATAGCGTTGTATAACGATGCGGGGGTGTACGATCAGGAGGGGAACGTTCAGGAGCACAGCGGTGGTCAGGAATTTCTCATGAGCCGTGGTGATCAAGGTGTATGGTCTATAGAGCTGGAAGGGGACTGGAACAAATATTATTACATGTACAGGCTGGAGTGGGCGGACAACACCATTCATTATGCTGCCGATCCATATGCCACAGGGGTATCAGCCAACGGGCAGCGTACAGCGATCATTGATTTGGCTCAAACCAACCCGGACGGATGGGAATTGGATGCGGGGCCTACCCTTAAGCGGCCGACAGATGCCATTCTCTATGAGCTTCATGTGCGTGATTTTTCGATGGATACCCATTTTAATACGGGGAAAAAAGACTTATCTGCTGCTCAGGGACGGTTTGAGGCCTTTACGTATACGGGATTGAAGGATACTGAGGGGAACAGCATCGGGCTGGATCATCTGCTGGAGCTGGGCATTACACATGTTCATTTGCTTCCAGTGGCTGATTTTCATACGGTGAATGACTTTGCAGAATTAGAAACTGAATATAACTGGGGCTATGATCCGCAACATTATAATGTGCCGGAGGGGTCTTATTCTTCCAATCCGGCTGATCCGGAGACACGCATACGAGAGCTGAAACTGCTGGTACAGTCTTTGCATACTGTCGGCATCGGTGTCATTATGGACGTCGTGTACAACCATACTTATTCGGTGGAAAAGGGGCCATTTGAGCCTGTTGTACCTGGATATTATTACCGCACGGATGAGCAAGGGCAGCTCACCAATGGATCAGGTGTAGGTAATGAGGTGGCAACCGAACGTCCGATGGTGCGCAAGTATATCAAGGATTCACTACGCTATTGGGCAGAGGAATATCATATAGACGGCTTTCGATTTGATCTGATGGGGCTGATTGATACACCGACCGTAGAGCAGCTTACCCAGGAGCTTCGCTCTGAAGTGCGTCCCGATCTGCTGATCTATGGTGAGCCTTGGACGGGAGGAGAATCTCCGCAACCCTTGCTTACGCTAAAAGGAACGCAACGCGACAAAGGCTTTGCCGTTTTTAACGACAACTACCGTTCTGCTATTAAGGGAGATAGCGACGGTACTGGGAGCGGGTTTGCCACGGGGGCAGAACATCAGGAGGAGCAGGTGCTCAAAGGTACTTTTGGGGCTATTCATGATTTCACAGCTCAGCCATCGGAGACCGTCAATTATGTAACTGCCCACGATAATCTCAATCTGTGGGATAAAATTTTGACAGTAAGACATTTGCGGGAGCACTGTCGTTTTCCACAATGGGAGCAGGGGAAGCCACAGGATGGGAGGACACCGGAACAAGCTGTTGCCGAAGCAGACCCGTATTGGGAACTGGATGAAGATAACTTGCTAGAGAACGAAACCGTACGCAAGTCCCTGTTGGCTAACGGTATGGTACTCACATCGCAAGGCATTCCTTTTATTCATGCAGGGGATGAACTGCTGCGCTCCAAATATGGAGACCATAATAGCTACCGAAGCCCAGATGTGGTGAATGCCATCCATTGGCATAACAAGGCGAGGTTTCGCCCAGTGTTTGATTACTACCAAGGTTTAATTGCTTTGCGGCGCAACCACCCGGCATTCCGAATGGACCATCGTGAGCTGGTGGAGCAGCATATGGAAGTGCTGCAAAGCAATGGGCATGTGGTGGCTTTTGCTTTGAGGCACCATGCTAACGGCGATGCCTGGAATCATATTGTGGTGATTTATAACGGCTCGGATACAGAGCAAACGATATTATTGCCTGCGGAATCGGATCGTTGGCATGTGGTCGTGGACGCACACGGGGCTGGTAATGAGACACGGTATGAAGTGGTAGGCCATCGTGTGACTGTATCGCGCTGGTCGATGATGGTGTTATATGATCAGGAAGAACCTGCACGAGTCTCCTTTTTGACTGAACAAGATCAGGTTAATCGTCAGGCGGAGAACGAATTGGAAGACTCGGATGAGGGAACAGATCAAGAAATTGCAGGTACAGCTATGACGTTGACAGATGTGCAGCTTGGAAACGATAGGGAAGTCGCTCCATTTCGCACGATTGAACTGATATACGAGCGTGCAGATCGGCAATACACTGGCTGGAACGTATGGGTATGGGGAACTGGGCACCGCGACGGACATGTTGAATTTCGTGATTTGGATGACGGTCGTGCAATAGCGCGTATTCAGGTGTCTCCTGATATACAGCGAATTGGCTACATTGTCCGGCTTAATCACTGGGATGCCAAGGATGTTGAGGCAGATCGCTATATTGATATAAACCTGAACCAGTCTGTGATGCAGGTATTGATTCATAGTGGCAGAGAAGAATATTTGCTACTGGTAAATGATAATCGGGCCGGATAGACTTGTATGCTTGGTCGCTATATATACGAAAGTAGCATTTTTCGATTATTTCGAGAAATGCTATTTTTTTATGTAAACGTGTGTCAGTTTCAGAAAAAAGGGGTAAAATAGAATTATGGACTTGTTTAGTTTTGCCAGCTTGCTGGCTTATATCCTGTAGTACGACTGGTAAACAGGCAAGATTCTTGGAGGAAAATCATTTGTAAGGTAACCTGAAGGAGGTTGTATATCATGAGTTCTAATGGAGGAAGTATTCAACTGACCGCCCAGCCGAGAACAGAGAAGAAGGGTTCGGCTATTCGTGAATTGAGGTTAAAAGGACGGATTCCAGCTGTGGTTTACGGCTCTGAGCTTGAAGGAACCCCTGTACATGTCGATGCCAAGGAATTTAATAAAGTAGTCAAAACCGGACGTTCAGAGGTGTTCAACCTCACTGTAGAGGGTGGAGAAACCATTCCGGTTATTATTAAAGATTATCAACAGCGTGACAACCAATGGCTGCATGCCGATTTTTTGAAAATTGCCAAAAACAAACCGCTTCGCGTGCGTGTTTCTATTGATTATCAGGGTACACCTGTAGGTACAAAAACAGGCGGTATTCTGCAAGTTCAGGAAACGGAAGTTGAAGTCGAAGGCCTTCCTGCTGATTTACCATCTACCATTGAAGTGGATGTATCCGCACTGGATGTTGGCGACAAGCTGAGCGCTAGCGACTTGAAGCTCCCTAAAGGAGTAACACTGCACGTCCCTGAAGAAGAACTGCTTGCTTCTATTATCGTTCCGCGTGCAGTTGAAGTAGAAAATGCTGCTGTGGAAGGTGATGCAGCGGCAACTGAAGGCACTGAAGAGGCTTCCGAAAACAAGGAATCCTAATGTTTTCAGTTGGTTTATGAATCTTTTTCAATTGCAGAAGATCATCAAAAAGGTATTCAAAATCGCTCCCTGCTAGGGGGCGATTTTTTGCATTCATTTATTTACACTTACATACTCTTTCTCTTTAAAAAGTTGTCCTGTTGTGATTTGGTGTTTAAAAGGGAATGTGGTGTTCGTACGATTTTCATTCAATACGCGTTCTGATATGACGATATATATAGTATGGCATTTACATATTTATTTTATAAATACCTAATATATATCTAAGGAGCGCGTACACAATCATGGACAGAACAAATGAATTGTTGTGGCAAAGAAACAAATTGGTGATCATTATTTTTTGGATTATGACCTTGAGCAGCACCATCCCGGCATTATCTAATCCATCGGTGTGGGTGTCTAGTGGTGTAGGATTTGTAGTCGCCGCAGTGTTGACGATTCTGAATATGAAAAAGAAAGGAATCCGCCTTATTCCTTGGATTATTACGTTATATAGCGTATTAATATGTATATTTGTGAACTTATCTAGCGTGGAGGCAGTGACTACGATCTTTATTTGCTCATTGTTGTTGCTCTACCCATCTTACCGATACTTTTTGATAACAATGGTCTTAAATCTGTGTAATATTTTTATACAAATTACCATCGGTACGCCAGCAACTCCCCCGGTTACCGGTCCTTTGCGTTATATACACGAGTTTATTATTGTTTTACTGATTGGTTTGCTATTGTTAGTGGTATCGGTGTTAAATCAAAAGCAGTTTAAGAAAACGGAAGAGCAAAATAAAGATATGGATGCCACAAGGCAACGTATTGAATTTTTGTTTGAACAAGTGAGACAGGCTGTAGCTGGATTGCATAGCTTCACAGAACGATTCAGGAATCAAGTGGATGCTACCGGCAGCGTGACGAATGAAGTCGCCATCGGGTTTCAGGAGGTTGCCAAAGGGGTAGAAATGCAAGCTTCGAATATCACTGAGGTAACGGATAACTTGGCTCAGTCTGACCAGCACGTGCGCGAGGTTGCCGATCATTCCCGAGAATTGAAGCAGCTCTCCGAAGATACGAAAAGTGCCGGGAGCAGAGGGAGCAATCAACTGCTTGCATTAACGTCTCAAATTAAGGATTTGGGTCTGGTTATGAGTCGTACCAAAGAAGAATTGGACGAGTTTAAAACACAAAGTGATAATATGTCTGCCATGCTCAAAGATATTACTCAAATCTCGAAACAAACTAATTTGCTGTCCTTGAATGCATCCATTGAGGCCGCCAGAGCGGGAGAGCATGGAAAAGGATTTGCCATCGTGGCTGGCGAAGTGCGTAATTTGGCTGAAATGGTAGGGAATACCTCGGTGGCAATGGAAGGTATTTTGACCCAACTGAGAACTCAGATGGATTCTGTCGTAAGCCAATTTGACTTGGGACAGCAAAGACTACAGCAGAGTATGGAATCGGCCCATTCGACCGAAATTGTACTGGAGGATATCCTGCAAAATGCCAATAAAGTGCTGCTGCAGGCCGTGGAGGTGGAAGCCAGTACGAATAGTATGCAGCAATTCTCATCTCAGGTCGTTCAAGAGATGGAGGAGTTTTCAAGCGTTACAGAACAAGCGAGTGCAGCGTCAGAGCAAATTTTGGCTGGAGTAGAGGAGCAACTGAATATAACCTCCAATATGGTGACCGGATTTAATGAGCTGGAGACGTTGATTATCCAGTTAAAAGAACTGGTACATGATCAGAAGGAGGACAACATTCCTACCGAAATCAGCAAAAGCAAATAACAGAAATGCTTCTTTATCGGACTAGAGATCCGGGGAGTATCGCTATCAAGCGGTACTCTCCGGTTTTTTACTGCGTTTGAAGAAGGGAAATGAAGAGGGGATTTCTAGAAGCTATAATTAGATGGAAGTTGATGGTATAATTTGTGGCAGTTTAAATGCTTTGTAATTAAGGGGGAATAAATTCTTATGGAGCTTAAATATTTGTTGATCGGCGTGTTGAGCCTATTGGGTAGCGGAGTGATTTATACGATGGAGCGCTTTATATCGGTCATTCAATGGGCTGCGAATTCCGTACCTGTTAAATTAAATAGTTCGGGCATCTCTATGTCAGAACCTGATATGCCGAGTTTTGTTGACAATATATTTGTTATTATTTTATTCGTATGTGGCTTGATGATACTTGGGTATGGTGTATATGAACGACGTACACGATAACATAACCTATGTAGGCATATCCGATTTTATTTGGGAGGAACGCAGGTGAACGCCTTGTTGGAAATGCTGATGCAGCTATTTGAGCGCGCAGCGTTGTTACTGATTTGTTTGTTTTTTATTACACGTATCCCACGATTTAAGGAAACCTTGCAAAAGAACAGTCATTCCCCGGCAGAGCTAACCTTACTAACGTTGATTTTTTGCATGTTTGCACTGTTCGGTACGTACACCGGGATTGAAGTCGAAGGTTCGCTGGTTAACGTTCGAATCATTGCAATTATGGCGGGCGGTATTTTGTTTGGACCCTGGGTTGGGATCGTTACAGGTATTGTATCAGGTATCCATCGTTATCTAATTGATATCGGGGGAGTGACCTCGATTCCGTGTCTGATTACAAGTATTCTGGCAGGTGTGGTGTCAGGATATATCGGTCGCCGGGTTAATCGTTCCAAGAGATGGCTGGTCGGTATCGCCGCAGGTATGGTCTGTGAAGCGTTGACGATGCTGCTCATTCTGGTGATGGCACAACCCCATGGCCTTGGTGTGGACATCGTTTCCAAGATCGGTCTACCTATGATTATCGGAGAAGTCAGTATCGGTTTAATCGTTCTGTTGATCCAGAGTGTGGAGGGGGAAAAGGAGAATATCGCGGCCAGACAGGCCAAGCTGGCACTGGATATTGCCAATAAGACGTTGCCTTATTTTCGCTCCATTAATGCGGAATCCTTGCATACCATTTGTTCGATCATAAAAGAAGATATCAAGGCAGACGCGGTAGCGATTACCGATACCAGAGATGTGCTGGCCTATGTCGGTTTTGGGGAAGAGCGTTATCACATCGGAGATGAGATTATTAGCGATGTGACTAAATCGACGATCCGCAGCGGTAAAATCACGATCCGCAACCATATTGCAGACGATAAAACACCCCAAATCCAGTCTTTGCTCATTATCCCGTTAGAGGAGCGGGGAGAAGTAACTGGAACCTTGAAGATTTATTATCGCAAAGCTTATAAAATCACGTATCCGTTGCAGACGATGGCGATTGGCTTGTCTCAAATCATTTCCACGTTAATGGAAGTGTCGCGTGTGGAGCAAATTAAGGAAGCGGCGAATAAAGCCGAGCTAAAGGCGCTCCAAACGAAAATTAATCCCCATTTTCTGTTTAACGCGCTGAACGCCATTGCCTCTACGACACGCACCAAGCCGGATAAGGCACGAGAGCTGATCATTAATTTATCGGGCTACCTGCGCTATAATTTGGAACTGAATGATGATTTGATCGAAATTCATAAAGAGCTTCAGCAGGTGTCTGATTACGTGGAAATTGAGAAAGCACGCTTCGGCAACCGGCTTCAGGTAGAATATGTAATGGATGAGGTGTCTGTGCGTATTCCAAGTCTTATTATCCAGCCCCTGGTTGAGAATGCGATTAATCACGGAATCCTCAAGAAAAAGGGGTCAGGTACAGTAACTATTTCTGTAAAGGATCGTGGAGAAAAGGTGCGTATTTCTGTGGCGGATACCGGGGTAGGTATACGGGATGATGTTGTGGATAACCTCTATCATGATCGGGTTCCGGCTAAACAGATCGGCTTGTACAATGTGCACAGACGGCTCAAGCTTATGTACGGCGAGGGAGTTATTATTCTAAAGCATGAGCCGGGCACCGAAGTTTATTTTGACATACCAAAGGAGAAGTCATGAAGGCCATAATTGTAGAAGACGAGCTTCCGGCACGTGAAGAGCTGGAGTATCTTATTCAGACTCATAGCAACATTGAGGTGACTGATAGTTTCGAGGATGGGCTAGATGTGTTTCGGTTTCTGCAAGATCAGGAGACGGACGCGATCTTTCTGGACATTAACATTCCTTCATTGGACGGGATGCTACTGGCACAGAACATTAGCAAATTTGCCAAAAAGCCCTATATTATTTTTACGACCGCCTATAAAGAACATGCGGCGCAGGCTTTTGAACTGGAGGCGTTCGACTACATCCTCAAACCATATGATGAAAAAAGGATCGCATCTATGCTACGTAAGCTGGAAAATGCTTATGAGCAGCAGAACGTTCCAATACAGGAGCCTGTCCAGACGGCGCAACCCCGAGCTGCCGAAGCCAGCACCGTTGCTGCGCCAGGTCGTATTAATCTGCTGAAAAATGACAAAATCATCGTAACGGATGCAAACGATATTTACTATGCGTGTGCGCAGGAAAAGGTGACCCGTGTCTTTACAAGGCACGAAGAATATACGATGCCGATGAGCATTTCGGAATTTCATGCCCGGCTGCCGCAGCAGGACTTTTTCCGCTGTCACCGATCGTACACGGTGAATCTGTCGCAGATCCGTGAAATTGTACCTTGGTTTAATCATACGTATCTCTTGCGTTTGCGTGGACTAGAAGCTGAAATTCCGGTAAGCCGTAGCAAGGCCAAGGAATTTCGGCAAATTATGCGACTTTAAAGGCATTTCATTCCGCTATATGTGCATTTCATTCCTCAAACGATTTCTGGCTAACATGCAGGGTTATAATAATCCATGTAGAGAGAATCCTTACAGACTTGCTCCTCCACAGGCGCAAAGCGTACTGGATTCCCGGTTATGATGATCACAAATTGACGCTGTAGAGCCGGAATGAAAAGAGGAGATTTATATGAAAACAAACAGCGGAAACCGTTGGCTGGTTGTACTTGGAACGATTATTGTCCAGATGGGATTAGGAACCATTTACACATGGAGTTTATTTAATCAACCGTTGGTGGACCGCTTTGGCTGGAACCTCAGTTCGGTCGCCATTACATTTTCAATTACCAGTTTTGCACTGGCGTTTGCTACGTTATTCGCAGGCAAGCTACAGGATAAATGGGGACTACGTCGTCTGATTTTGTGTGCAGGTGTCGTCTTAGGAGCCGGTCTCATGCTCAGTTCGCAGGTAACATCGCTGTCCCTGCTTTACATTTTGGCGGGTATTGTTGTAGGTTTTGCGGATGGAACGGCATATATTACATCACTGTCGAATCTGATTAAATGGTTTCCTGAGAAAAAAGGACTTATTTCCGGTATTTCGGTTGGGGCATATGGAACAGGCAGTCTTATATTCAAGTATATTAATGGTTCGTTGATTCAGTCCGTTGGCGTATCACAAGCGTTTTTATATTGGGGAATGATCGTGCTGATTATGATTGTGGGTGGTTCCTTCCTGGTAAGAGAAGCTGTAGTCGTGAACAAGCCTTCGGTACAAAATGGGGTTGTACAGCGAGATTACACCGTCAAAGAAATGCTGCGCACTAAGCAGGCATATCTGTTGTTCGTAATGTTCTTTACCGCTTGTATGAGTGGTCTCTACCTGATTGGGGTAGTCAAAGATATCGGCGTACGGATGGCCGGCCTAGATGTAGCAACAGCTGCTAATGCGGTCGCTATGGTCGCAATTTTCAACACGGCGGGCCGGATCATACTGGGTGCGCTATCGGATAAAGTAGGTCGTCTGAAAGTAGTAGCGGGTGCGTTGCTGACAACGGCGGTCGCAGTCACAGTGCTGAGTCTGGTACCGCTGAATTTTGGTTTATTCTTTGCCTGTGTAGCAGGAATTGCTTTTTGCTTCGGCGGCAACATTACAGTCTTTCCTGCCATTGTAGCTGATTTCTTCGGTCTGAAAAATCAAAGCAAAAACTATGGTGTTGTGTATCAAGGCTTTGGCCTCGGTGCGCTGGCGGGGTCATTTATCGCAGCCTTGCTTGGTGGATTCATCCCGACCTTTACCACGATTGCTGTGCTGTGTGTCGTATCGTTCCTAATTGCCCTCACCATTCGCACCCCAGAACAAGGCAAAGGCAAACTGCGCAGTGAACGGAAGAAAAATACCAACAGTGTGCGCAGCATGAAGCCTGGAACGAAACTGGGTTAAACGATTTAAGAACAAAGAACCAGATGAATGCCAAAAGACCTGTCATCATTTCTCTAAGGGAGATTATGGCAGGTTATTTGTTTTTCCAATAATCTATTTTACGGTATAATAAAAAGATGTGTAATAAGCCGATATATACAAAAGACATAAGCTAAGAACCTGACAGGAGGACGAGTCATGATCGTGGATACAAGCGGGAATCTGCTTGCCCGCAATACGAAGCTGCGAAATACATATCAAATTCGAAGCGCCTTGTCCCGCAGTGAGCTGGCCATCGTGTATACGGCAAGGCTGTTGGATAACCGAGAAAAGGTCATTGTGAAGGAATTTTTTCCGAATGCCCTGGCTTTGCGAGGGATGGATCGAAAAACGGTCACTTGCGGTACTTCTATGCAATCCAAATACGTGGAGTTTATGCATTATTTTTTGCGTGAAGGGCAAATGTTGAAGGAGTTAAGTCATCCGGGAATTGTCGGTTATATAGATCACTTTGAGGAAAATGGAACAGCCTATCTGGTCATGGAATACTGTGCAGGCAAGACATTGGATCGAATGATGAAAGAAGAAGCTGTGCCAACATCTGATCCCACTTTTTTGTACCACACGGTGCTACCTTTAATTGATGCCATGGAGTACATTCACGACAAAGGAATTATTCACCGGGATATTAAGCCGGGCAACATTATGATTGGGGAAAATGGCAACATCAAGCTGATTGATTTTGGTTCGGCTGTGCATTTTGAAGGCAAAGAGCATCCGATCTTTACTACGGCGGGCTATTCTCCGCTGGAATTTTACTCTAATCGTTCGCAGCAGGGGCCTGTGTCGGATATCTATAGTTTGGCCGCCACGCTGTATTATTGCCGAAAAGGAACACCTCCGCCAGATGTGCCAGGCCGATTGTTTGCAGATCATTCTGAGCGGATTCAGATTGAAAATGCGGGACTTTCTCTGCTGCCGTATGTCATTCGGCGTGGTCTGGAGGTACAGGCTAACAAGCGTTGCCGTTCACTTCGATGGTTTAAAGCCGCACTACGTGCGGAATATTGGATAAAAAAAGGGAAGCGCCCTACTCTTACGGTTCATTAATCGTAAGAGACGGCGCTTCTCTTTTTTTACGTTGTGACGGACATTATCCTGTCGGAGCTTGGATATGGTCGGTGTACACTGAAGTATTCGGTTTAATCGCTTTGTATCGCAGCTCGATTTCAGTGACACCATCCTCGAATGTAATGTACAGTTTGTCACTGTACTCCATGACCGCTTTTTTGTTGCGGGCTAATCTGACCTTTCCATGCTGTAAGGCACAGCGTGTATCATGTTTTACGATTAGGCTCCCTTTTTTACCTGCGGAAAATACGATCCGTTCCGCTTCTGGCAACGGTTCGTGAACGTCAAGCGTACGGAACAATTCCTGCAAGCTGACCTTACGGCCCGGAAAGGAGGTGAGCGGCCAAGATTTTACCGGAATCTCCTGTCCACTTGCTGTAGCGAGAAAATATCCTTCAATTCTTCCGGCAAACTGCGGCTTCGGCCGCAAGAACCAATACAGAAGAGCGGCTACTACGACACTGATGGCTACCGTCCATTTAATGGCTGTATACCGGGATTGTACAGAAACGGTTAGTGTAGCGCTGCTGGATGCTCCTTCCGGATCGGTAGCTTTAATCTTCAGCTGAGAGTCACCTGTGTGGAGCTCGGATAGCAGCAGATCATTACCGTTAATCTCAGCATGGACCGTATCCCCAGCGACTTCTGAATCCAGCTTATAGTTCAGCTTGTCATGATTGGGGTCAACAATAAAATCTGATAAACTTCGACGGGAATCGCCGTCTTCTTTTACCAGGTGAATCGTCAGGTCTTTTAAGACCTGTGGTGCTGCATTGGCCGCGTGAACCTTATGTACAATTCCCTTACGGTACCATTGCGGACTATCCAGAGATAGCTGCCATGTATAATCCCCGGTTTGAGGGAACGCATATTCGGTATGAAAGGCTCCTGACTTATAGGTCATAGGCACCTTTTTGGCTGTGCCCCCCTTGGGAGTAACTACAATATGGGCTTGGAGAGACGTATATACGGCTTCATCTGTAAGCTTTTGATTGTTCGGCAACAGAAGCTGAGCTTGAAACGGTGTCGCTTGACCTTTCAGCAACTGCACAGGCTTGTCGCCATGAGTTGCCGTTGCTTGCTTTGCTCCCATGGTAGCTTCGGCTTCCAGTCGATAGCTGCCAAGTAAATTGATTTTCACCAAATCCCCGCGTATGCCCCGTAGCTTCAACTTCACTTTACCTGCCTGTGGATGCTCGATTTTTAAAATCGCATAGCGGCTCGACTTGTACCTGCGGACATTTTCTGAATTGGAATATAGCTGTGTTTCCAGAAGGGGATGCTCCGACAAAAGCACCAAATTGGCTTCCTCCATACTAGAATCAGGTAGAGTTACAGTTAATTCTTGCATCTCGCCAGTAGTCGTAATTGCAGCAATTGGGACGAGCTTGGAACGAATTTGACTGGCGAAAATACGGTTCAGAATTTCCGGCAGATCCTCGGCACTACTCGTAATAAAAGAAGCTCCACCCGTTTGAGAAGCGATCCGTTCGAGTTCTTGTCGGTTCACTGTGCCATCATGGTTCAGACCAATTGTGTACACCGGATATCCCTTGGTCTGTGCAGATTTGATGACAGAGGACACATCGTTATTGGAGTCACCTTTGGATCGGGAACCAGAGGAGGCACCAAAATCAGTCTCTCCATCAGACAACAGAATCATAAAAGGCTGACGCCCTTGGGATGCTCCTGCCGCTAGCAGCTCTGAGCCTTTGCGCAGCCCAAGTCCCAAATCCGTATAACCGGAACGATTTAGCGTTCTGATTTCCTGTTGGATCTGGGATTTTTGCGCTGCCACGGCAATCGAAGTTAGTGGTTTCGAGGCGACCACATGGTGATTGTAGGCAACGAATCCGACGCGCGTACGGTCTGCATCACTCAAATCCATAAACATATTGATGACTTCGGCCGCAATGCCTTCAGGATCGGTATCCCTCATGGAATAACTGGTATCCAGTACAAAAACGGCATCGTAACCCTCGATCGGGACAGCACCTAAAGATGCTGCATTAGCCTGATTTACAGTGCAAATGACCCCGTTTAGGCTCATTTGTAAAAATAGTACAAAAGTCATGAAAACGATAATCCCTAGTTTCCTTATTCTGAACATAAGCTCCTCCATCGCCGAGGCCAACGTGGGGGGATCAGCTCTCCTAATCCTTGGGATATAAGGGATAAAGGATCAAAACAGCTGATAACCCTCACATTAGCCATGAATTTGATTCTTTTACGCTTATCAGAAATATCCAATGGACTTCTATCGGTAATTGAGTTCCATTTGTGAATATTTCCCTGAAGAAACAGGTCTAACATATCATGAAAATTACGTATTCACGCATAAAATGAGTCAAAATGCCCTGTTTCAATCTGAGACTACAGAAATTGACAAAACTGAAGGGTGCTTTGTATGATAGCTCTCGTATCAACGGCAAAAATTGGGATTGAAGTTAGGAATACGAAATCATAAATTTAAAATTTCTGTGTTATCTGACTTTTGATTTTGGAAATACATCTCATTTGCATGCTTTGCCGTTAAAAGCCGAATAACGCTTCGGACCGATTTTCGAGGTTACATGCCTGTACCTTAAATGTGGTATAAGCTCAATCCTTTGACGAATTTAAATGTTAAGTAGGGGGGAGGAGGCAAAAGAACTAAAAATGAGTTTCGTCCGTTTCAAATTGGACATCCCATGTCCGTATATGGAGCAATGGACCTATAACTCATACTTTGTTCATTTGCCGACAGCGATGGAAATCATTTATCAAACCAACCGGACAATGCTTTTTGAAGAGATTAACCCGGAAAAGCTGGACCTGATCACCATTGTAGGTGATGTGAAGGGTATTGACAGCTTGAGCGATGAGAAGATCAAGGAAATTAATCAGCACCTTCTGGTGCGCAGCTTTGACGAATTTTTGGATAAGTTTTCACCGACCGTGTATTCGTTTTTTAACGCGGCCAATCAAAAAGTCGTCTACACCCTTAAAAAGCCAGAGGGAATTGATGAGGATAGCATTTCTGAAATTCGTGTAAATCAAAGTAATGATTTTCTGAAAATGTTGTTTACGCTCATTGATACCAAGCGCAGTCAAGGAATCACCAATGTAGATTTCAAATTTGAAAATCTGCTGGATATGATTTCACCGAAAAAGGTTATGGATGATATTCGTCAAGTCCGCAAAGAGATTCACTATATGTACGGTGAATACGACAAGCTGGATGATGGCGATCCGAAGAAACTCGACATGGGTGACAAGCTGAATGGAATGTTCGAGGAAGCGAGTCAGAACTATAACAACGTTATGGCTATGCTCCCACTGGCAATTGAGGACATCAAAACCCGCCTTCTGCTCGGTGGCGCCCAAGAGGAAAACTCCGGTGAACTGATCCAGGTGGGTATGCTCTCCATTGGGGAAAGCGGCGAACTGAAAATTATTGAAGCGCCGAAGAGCGACAGCACTGAGCTGATGCTGTTGGATGAAAACAGCACTGGCGATCTCTCCCAAGTATTCGAAGAGGATTATAACTCCATCACAGATACGCCTTCTGACTATGTGAAGGATTTGGTGGTTCGCACATTTGTGCCACTGCCAGCTGTTCAGACCAAGGTGGATACAGCGGTTGAAGTTCAAAACTACAACACGTATCTGGAGTTCTATAAAAATGCCAAGGACGATTTCGTAAAGGCGGTTAAGCCGCTTGTGGAGAAAATCCTCGGTGTCAAAATGTTCTTCGATCAATATGCAACGAAGAGCAAAGGCATGCTGCCGACAATGCTGGTGGCGAACAACAAGCTGGACATGCTGGTGAAAAGCAGCAATATCCCGCGCCTGGAAACGTACCTGAACACTGTGAATGCTAAGAATGAATTCAGCGACACGATCTGGTTCGGTATCGTTCCATCCGTCGAGCTGGAAGCAGCCGGTAAGGTAAAGGTTTCACGTGAACGCTTCAAGGGCAACGAGAAGGTCGTTAAGCAGGGCGGAAATTCTATGGAATCGCTCTCGATGCTGCTGCAAGTCGTGAAGGATTACAAAATTCAAATGTTCTTTAACTTTGAATCCGGTGAAGAAACGACTTTCAACAGTATGGCGACAGCAGGCATCGACAAATATGTCGATAAATGCGCCAGTCTCGTTCGCAGAGAATATAGCGAATTTGCCATTCCTTGCGTACCGAACTTTACGATTATTCCGAAGGACAAATCGGGTGTCATTATCGACAGCAAAATGCTACAGACCGAAGACGGTGTACAGCTCTCTAAGGAGAAAGAGGATATTCTCAAGCTGTGGATCGAGGGTGTTTATGTAGGTGCAGCCTACGTTGCTGCTGGCTTGGTCGCTTCCTATCAGTGTCCTGAGTACTTGCGTGAGACGTTCAAAACGGTCAATAAAAACTTCCCTGGCGTACGCTTCGACATTGAAGCCGGAGACAACAGCCTGCGCACGGTAACGACGATGGCCAAGGAAATCACCGGATTCACCAACACGATCAAGGATGCCATCAACCGTAAAAACTTCGGCTTTGTATTCTCGTCGGAGAATGCTCAGATCCAGGATAAGGATATCCGCCGGATTACCGTCTACAAGGCGAGAAGCATGGCGATGTCCGAGGACGGTTTTGACTCCATCTACAAGACGCTGGTCAGCACGTACATTGAACGTATTTTACGCTACCAGACAGGGGACTTCAAACACGAAAATATCGTCCGCTTCTTCAGTAACAATCCGAGCAGTCAGAAGAGCAAGTGGCTGAGCAGCAGAGGATCTGTTAACTCGATCATTCAGGATGGAGACGATATGAGCTTCATTATTGATGAGAAAAGCAATATGTGCCATATCGATCTGGTCTTCAACGGTAATGTGAAGAACCTGGAAGTCATGATCACTAAGGGAACCAGCTCGGTCAAATCATGATCCGAGCACTACGAAAGATGTTAGAGGCGTTTCTATCCAGAACCGCCTTTATACATAAATCGCGGAGAAGCTTTGCATCTCCCGCCATCATATTACCTAATTTCAAGGAGGCAACACACATGGGATTCAGATTGAAAGTAGAAGGACAAGAAACAATCGAGCTGGGCTTGGATAACATCCAAACGGTTATTTATGACACCGATACACCGGACGATTCCAATGCACGCTCCACTGACGTAGGCTCCACGCTGCGCATCAGCGGTAAAATCATCACAGCCGTAGACGGTGACAGCGCGGATGACACGCTGAAACTGGCTTTGTGGTCTCTGGTTCCTGCTGAAAAAGCAGACAGCTACCGTAAAGTAACACTGGAAGTTATCGCAGCTGATCAAGTTGTGCGTAAAATCCACTTCCCGAATGCTTTCGTTGTAGACTACAACGAGCACTTCGGCGACACAGAAGGTGTAGGTGCATTTACACTCTACATCAAACAAAAGAAAGACAAAACCGAGCTGGCTACAATCGACGGCGGATATCCGGTTTAAGCTTAACGTCTTCACGTTAAGTGCAGCTTAAACACACACTCATCCGGCACACAAGTGCAGGGTGGATAAATATTAAGAGGCCTACGGGTCTCTTAATATTTATTTTTTTCGGAGAGGGGAACATCACACAATGACCAACTACTATGAGCTGCTCGGTGTCAGCCGGGATGCTTCGGAGGCAGAGATTAAGCAGGCTTACCGTAAACTGGCCAAAAAGTATCATCCTGATACCAACCAGGGAAGCGAGGAAGCAACGCGCAAGTTCAAGCTGATTCACGAGGCTTACAATACCTTGCGTGACGAAGCATTGCGGCAGGCATACGATGCCGAGCTCATCCGAAAAACTGAGGGAGCTGGCGGGGAACAGCAAGAGAGAGGGAGAGGGGCTGCATCCTCCAGGGGTGCGCGTACGGCAGCCAAAGGATTCAATCCGGCTGATATAGGAACTGATTTTGAGCAATTTTTTGGTTTTCATCCGAAAACGAAGGAGGGCTCACCAGGGAAAAAAACGAAAAAACCCGATGATCCGACGGATACCTCCGCGATGTTTAACCAATTTTTCGGTATTCGTAAAAAGTGATGATTTCAGGATAGAAATGGGGGAAGCAAGCAGTGAAAACGGCGCAGAACAGATGGGTTTTCATCATAGATGTTGCCATGTTCGGGCTGATGCTGGCGATCGCCTTTTATGTGTTTAATCGTACAGGCTACAGCGGTTTGAAAACCGTGGTCGCGATAGGTATTGGAATCGGCGTGCTTGTATACATACTGCGTAATCTGGTGTCCGTTGTACCTGTGGCTAAGCCAAAGGCACAGCGTCAGCGGATTGCCAAGCTGGTGTTGATTGATGAAGAGGGCGAGTCCATTAAAGAATGGTATATCGAAGGCGAAACGTCGCTATTAATCGGTAAAACAACGTCACGTTCGGAGGCGGATATTGATTTGGTAGGTACAGATTATGCCTCCCTGGTAAGTGTGGAGCATGCGGTGCTCAACCGGGTGAACAGCGACTGGTTTGTGGAGGATGTGGATTCCGGTAATGGTACAGGCTTGCGGTCTGCTAACGAAAGTGTAACCAAGAAGTTGGAAAGCGGTGAGCCATACCGGATTTACTCAGGTGATTTATTATATATTGCCAATACGAGACTGCTCGTTAAATAGATGAGGATGCTGCAAAATCCTCAGATCGCTTGAAAAGACAATCATGACAATGGGGGAAGGAACCGACTATGAGTTTGACAAGATGCCCGAACGGACACATGTTCAGTACACGAAAGCACGGAAATACGTGTCCTTATTGCAATACGGTAGTAAATGTAGCTGCACCCAAGAGCGCAGAGCCAGTGGCGAAAACAAACGTCGCAGGAGATAACGACAAAACAATGCCGTATTTGGGCGAGACGGTGGGCATTCATCCGGTAACCGGATGGCTGGTATGCATCGAAGGAGCACAGGTGGGTCAGGATTATCGCATTATGGCGGAGAAAAACTTTATCGGGCGCGCAGAGGAAATGCATGTCCGCATTATCGGGGACAACACGATTTCCCGTAGAAATCATGCGGTCATTGTGTATGATCCGAAGAAACGTAACTTTTACTTGTTGCCAGGCGATTCATCAGGTTTGGCGTACCACAATAACGAGGCGGTATATTCACCAGCAGAGCTGGCTGCCTATGACGTGATTCAGCTGGGACACAGCAAATTTATCTTTATCCCGCTGTGTGGCGCCCATTTTGAGTGGGATAACGAAAACTAGGACGGAATTGGGCAATGGTGCAGGGAGGTAACGATATGCAGCCTTATTTTGTTGTAAGTGGAGCTGCGGTACTATTCGCTGTTCTGCTTATGATCCGTATACGACTGACGCGAAGTTCCGGCAGCCGTACCGTGAGTGGAATTGAGATCGGAAATGGTCAAACGATCGGGAGCCGGAGCGAGCAGGATGATTATTTCTCCAGTATGACGACACCTGTCGGTACGCTGGCTGTTGTCGCAGACGGTATTAGTGGGCTGGCCAATGGGCGTATGTCCAGTACCTTGGCTGTGACTACTTTTACGAAGGCGTTTGCCAAGCTGGAAGATGCAACGAATTTGAATGGATATTTTACAGAGGCGGCAACTCAAAGCAATCGCGGCATTTTGCAAAATTTGAACGGACAGGGCGGAGGAACGACGCTGGCTGCGGTCATTGTGTGCGGCTATCAGCTGTATTACGGAGCGGTGGGCGACAGCTTGATTACGATTTACCGCAATGGTCATTTCCAGACAGTCAATTCCAAGCATACAGCAGAAACACTGCTGGAGGAACGAGTGCTTGCTGGACAAATGACCTCGGAGGAAGCCAAAACGAGTCCAGTGCGCAATCAACTGGTCAACTACTTGGGCTATGAGGGCTTTGAGAGCATGGAAATGGGTAATGCACCGATTCGTTTGTATTCAGGCGATCATGTGCTGCTGTGCAGCGATGGCATTCAGGAGGCGCTGACGGAGATTGAATTGGAAGAGATTATGCGCAAGGGTGGAACACCGCAGGAAACAGCGGATGCCATGATCGACGCCATTGATGATAAAGGCTTTAAAAGTCAGGATAATGCGACAGTACTTATTTTGGCGATAGGATGAAACAAGAAAGACGGGGGTAGCGATGCGCAAGGACAACAGCGATTTTAGTACCGCCTTTGTGTCGGAAGCGGGCTCTTACATAGACAACCGGGACTATTTTGCATTCATGGAGACGGACGACATGGCCTGTTATGTCCTCGCAGACGGTCTGGATTCGGATCAGGAGCTGCGCAGCGCAGAAATGGTTGTCAAAACGGTGCTGGAAAACTTCATGGAGAAGCCTTCCATGTCCAAACGGCGCTTGATGAGAGATCTGCGTGAAGCGCAGGAATGGCTGCAATTTGAAAGCCGTCGTGTTCGGCTCAAAGCCAGTCTGCTGATGGTAGTGACCAACTATAACAAAATGGTGTATGTTTCGTGCGGTAATGTGCGGCTATATCATTTTCGCAATGGAAGGCTTAATTTTCGCAGTAAGGATCATAGTCTGGCTCAGTCATTGGCAGATGATGGACGCATTCCAGACGAAGCGACCAGCACACATGAGGAACGAGGTAATCTGCTGGAATACTTGGGAAATCCGAATGGAGTTCATGCCCATTACGCCAAAAAGACGCAGCTTGCAGATGGAGATGTAATCCTGCTTGCCACCTCAGGGATGTGGGAGGATGTTGAGCTGGCGGAAATGCTGGGGGCGCTGGAGGAAGCGAAGCACCCGGTCATGCTGACGGACACCTTGGAAGAGGTTCTGCTAAGCAAACAGCATCGGACGGTGAATAATTACACGGCTGCGGCCATTTATGTAAATAAAGTTTTTCAGGAAAAGCCTAAAAACCGCCGCAAGTTGATCAAACGGATTTTGCTTGCTTTGCTTGTTTTTATTGTTGTGGGCGGGGGAGCATGGATTACGCTGGCTCGTATGGCTGCGAATAAGGCAGCTGCACTGGAAACGATGATCGAATCAGCCCAAGCCGCAGACGATTATGCAAGGACAGGAGATTATGCGAAGGCGCTCAAGTCCTACAGCGAAGCGAAAAACGCGGCGGTTAAAATTAACGATAAGATTCATAAGCGACTGTATACAGCCGAGCAGAAACTATCTCAATTGCTGGTGGACGGAGACGGCTACGTGGAAAAGGCGGACTTTACCAAAGCTGAAGCCAGCTACGAGAAAGCACGGAAAAGCGCCGGGCTATATCCACCGTTTAATGTGAAGGATATTGAGCATAAAATCGATCAATTGGACAGCTATGCCGAGACAGCGAGCTGGATGAAGGACGGAGATTTAAAATTTCAGGGCGGCGATTACACGAATGCGCTTAAGCTATACAAGAAAGCAAACAAGGCTGCGATGGAATCCGGTTATACGTCCGCGCAAAAAGAACTGGAGAAGAAAATTACCGAGGCCAACGATAAATTGACAGCTATTCAGCAGCAGCTCAAGGAGATTCAAGCTGGAAAACTTCAGGCCAAAGGGGATCGGATGATGAAGGATCTCGATTATGAAGGAGCCATTGATGCCTATAGCGGGGCACAGGAAATTTATCAGGAGATTGATAAGCTCGAAAGTGTTCTGGCATTGGAACGGAGCATTGCCAAGGCGGAGGAAAAGCAGAGCGCGGAACAGCAGAAAAATGGTCAGCTTCCTGCTGGATTGGGATTGTCTGACGGAGCGTTGAACGACACGGACGCAGGGGACACAGCGAGTGAAGCTTCATCTTCCGCTGCTGCAACCCCTGCTGCAGAATCGCAAACGAAGGCTGCGCCAACGGCTTCAGCGGGAACTACACCCGCGAAGAAGGAAGCCTCTTCGGCTGCAAAGAGCAGTGGTACAGGCGATGGAACTGCCCCTTCGGCCAAGGTGGATACCAACAAAGAGCAAGGAACTGCTGATTCCGCTTCTAAAGCAGCAGGGGCGTCTGATTCAGAGAACCAAGATCGGGCTGCTGCGAACGGAGGTTAAGTTTTTCATGTTCAATGAATGCTGGAGCCGGAAAGGAGTGAGACGTCGTGAAAGAGCTGGTACAGGACCGTTTGAGCAAGATGGACGATTTAGAGCAGAGACGTTTACTGAAAAATATGATGGCGGGGGTATTTATGAACCTCGTCGAATATCAGGAAGAAATGACCCGCCAGCTAGAACGGCGGGTATTTGAGGAAATTGAGAATACGGAAGAAAAGATTGATGTGTACGTGTCATTGACATCGCGTGAGGACTATGACCCAATTCATGAATTTTTATATCCTGTGTTACCGTCTGATACGGAGGAAAAGCAGATGGACATCAGCCGTGTGGCAGAGGTGGTACGCGAAGGCGGTGCGATGCCGCTGTTTACGCTTTTTCTTGAGATGGAGACCGAACGTATCTCAGCGCTGGTGCGCAGCAAGCGAATTTTCTCAGGAATGTTGGTCACGGAAACCGGCAATTATCCGATTCGTTTTCGTCTGGAGCATAACCGTTCTTATATTTTGGAAATTGAGCAGTTATATCACACGTTTATGCAAAATGGTATGCCATGGAAAACAATTAATCACCCGTACGCTTATAAGTTTGTGGACTGTGTATTGATTGGTGGAGACGGCGAGCCGGCCGCCCATGAAGAAATTCATGAAATTACAATTTCATTGGAGGAATTCGACGTTTTTAAGAAGGGCGACGTTTTTCCGCTTTGGAACATTGAAAGGCTATCTCTAAAGAACAGCGGTTTTCCTATACCCGCTATGGATCGTGTGAACTATGAGCATGTGCTGCCTTTGCGAAAAACAGGTCCTGAGCATGGTTACTTGATTGACGGGACTGAAGGCGATATCCGGTATATCAAGCGTACAGAAGAGGAACTGACGATTGTCACACCACGTGATAAATCTGGCGAATGGAATGTGTTGAAGGTTACGAAGCCTGTTACAACGAGACTTAGTCGTCAGACTTATCCGTTATTGTCTAATCGGCGACAGGACAGCTTTTTGGGCCGCTATGCAGGAAAACAGGCCGTGATTGTCCGTGCCAAAGCGGAAATCATGCGCATCGTAAACTCGTTTGAAGCAGCGCAGGGGCTGGAGCTGGAACGTGTGGACATCTGGGGAGGTGCAGGGAGAAATGATGTAAGCAACCTTGTAACCAAAACCCAGACGTATCCGTTAAATCCGTTTGTCAGCGATAACGTACGGACAGAGGAAGGCAAGCAGACCATGCGTTTGGGGTTCAGACGTGGTTCTGACGATGTTTCGCCAACCGCGCCTGCTTATATTTTATCCGATTTAATGAGCTTTCTGGTATCGGAAGTGCAGATGTATTTTCCAGAGTACAAGTGTGAAGGAGAATGGGTGTGAATTACGTCTGGGATTTGCTCATGCGCGCGAGGGAACAGGGGCTGGATGTAGATAAATTCCGCTTCGTACCCGCTGTCAGCTACTCTCCGTATATGGAGCTTAGTCTGGCAGAGTTGAATACTTCCCATTTGGAGCAGGTAGTGGAAATCAATCCGTACTACCGCTTTTATTCTATTTTTCGGGATCTGTTTCCACCGGATGCTGAAGAGTATCTGGAGCTGAGAGAATCGCTATTTGATATTATGATGCATTTTCTGGCGGAAATGGACTTGTATCAAGGGATGAATCGGCGGGAGTACCATATCCGGTTTGTTCGGCGTGATATTGCAGAGGGCATTTTTGGCCCGAAGGTAAAGGAAGGCTTTGGACAATTAAACCGTGAGGATCAGGACGCGATTGCTGAAGGATTACTGCGCCTGTATGAGACGGGAGAAGCCGTACATCTGCTAAAAGAAACGATGCGGCGCGTCTTTCATCGCTCAATCATTTACACCAATTGTGAGGAAAAAGACGAATTACTCATCTATATCGGCCAAGAGGAGACGCCATTGTCACGGATTAAAGTGGATTTGATTCTGGATTTGTTTCTTCCGGCACGTTTTACGACGGAATTGTATTGGACAAGTCATTTCGGCATTTTAGAGGAAGATCCTACGATGAAAATAGACGCTATCGCCCTCTATTAAGGCTAAATGGCTAAGAAAGGACATGTGAACGATGAACGGACCCTATACATACAGGTTGCTAGACCCGCTCACCGATCGAAAAAGCATACGCTTCACGGCGAAATACACGCGGGCGGAATTGGAGCAAATGACGACCTTTCAGTTACGCGGGATATGCGATAAGGAACGACTGGTCGAGGGATTTGCCAATCGCCTGGCACGTGAAGAATTGATTCGCGTGATTTTGCGATTTCGGAGTGCGGAAGAGCATTTACTCATCACAAGGCCGAATCCTGGTGGTTTTGAACGCATGGAATCGGCACTACAGCGAAATTGGAATGACCGTCGGCAGGAGAGTAGCGGTATCCGGGTTCCCGCCAAAATCACACTGTATCAGGGTGTACGCACAGGTCGCATGGACAACTACCGGATCGAATCCGATTTGCCTTGGCTGAGCTCATCTAATGTGCTGCTGGTGAATGCGATGGGAGAGTTGGGCGGTGTTTTGAATTTGGTGAAGGATGAGGGGCGAACAGGCGTATATTATCTTTCTCGTCATCGTGATGCTGAACTGCGAGAGACGTCTAATCATAGTTATAGCCTATTATTTCTGCGAAGACAGGAATCAGAATATTTCTATAACCTCTACTATGGAGATAAGCCAATGCTGCCGCTGAAGCTTCAAGGTCACCGGGTTCCGGTGGCAGAGCTGATCATTCGGGGCACTGAAACTACAGATGCGGTACTTGCGATTGATTTTGGCACCTCGAACACCACAGCAGGTGCTTATTTGGATAGTTCCTACGTTACGGCCCCTGATACAGGTATGAGCAGCACGGTAAGGCTGAACGCCATCAATTATGTGTCATTCCCCGGCCCAGAAGGGGCAGAGGGCGACTGGATCGAAGTATTGCCGACTGCTATTCGCGTCGCAGACTGCTCCAATCCGGAACATATCCTTTATGTATTTGGGGAGGATGCACTACGTGGATCTGACGTGGCAGGCAGCCGTGCGACAGTATTGCGAGGGATCAAGCGGTGGGTCAACGATTATAAGCGAATCGAGGAATTAATGGATTCCGAGGGGAATACAGCAACCGCTTCCCGCAGTGATATTTTAGCTGCTTTTATCCGTTATGTGATTGCTACAGCCGAGCAGCAATTTAAGTGTCGGTTCCGCAACCTGCACTTTTCTGCTCCGGTCAAGCTGCAGCCCCAGTTTATAGAGATGTTTAGTGATATTTTGCCTGATTACCAGATCGAAGCGGAGGATGCGCTGGACGAAGGGCTGGCTGTGCTGTACAACACGCTGGCAGACCAGATGGAACGAGGGACTTTTGCGGACGGTGAGGAGTATCAGGCACTTGTCATTGATTGTGGTGGAGGCACCACAGATTTGTCTTCCTGCCGATTCCGAATTGAGGACGGACGTATTGCTTACAAGCTGGATATTCACACAACGTATGAAAATGGGGATACCAATTTTGGTGGAAACAATCTGACGTATCGGATTATGCAGTTTATGAAAATTGTATTTGCAGGTTATTATGCTGCCGAGACTCGTTTGCCTGACACCGATATTGATGCCCTGATCGGTATTCCTTCAGGAGATTTGTACCGTCATGTGGATGAGTTTGGTGTAGATGCTGTATATGCGGGACTGGAGGAGCGCTACCGAGAGGCAGAGGCCATCTTGCCTACCGCGTTCAAACAGTATGAGCATGCTACACGGGATGAATATCAGCGGGTACTGAGTAATTTTCATCTATTGTGGAGCGCGGCAGAAAATATGAAAAAGGAATTTTTTCTACGTACGGGGATCTTGCGCAGCCGCTTCGAATCCGAGCAGGTATTATCTGCTGAAAGCGACCTGAACATTGCAGTGATGGATCGTTGGCTAGTATCAGTCATCGAGAACGGACGGTTTCGTGATGAATATGGGTTGCCTGATGTGGTGTTTAACATTCGGGAGATACAGCAGCTTCTTAAGGCAGACATCTACAATATTGTGCGCAAGTTTCTGGATGAGTTTTATCTGGAGGGGCGCTTGCAGGATTATTCGATTATCAAGCTAACTGGGCAGTCCTGCCGGATTGACGTATTTCGCGAAGCACTCAAGGAATTTGTACCAGGGCGCAGTATTGAGTTCCGTCAAAAGGCAGAGGACCTCAGCCGGGTACCTGAGTTGAAAATGGCCTGTCTGCGCGGGGCTATCCGTTACCTGAACGCTAAAAAAATGGGCACGATTGAGCCTGTCATTACCAATCATATTCCGGCTATTCCGTACACGGTCAGCGCATGGACACATACGGGACGCGAGAAAGAGCTGATTGCGAATTTGGAAAGCAACCGGGTACGCGGTTCTATTTCCCGGCCGTCTCATGCGGCTGAGGTAGAGTTCTTCCTGACGGCCGACGGCGGCAAGCTGCGTCAGCGTCATGTGTACCGTAGTCGGCCAGAAGCTTTTGAACCCATGCCGTATGAGGAAATTGCCGTGCTGTACGGGCGGGATATCCCGCAGGATGATACGGACTCCATCCGTAATGGGGAAACGAAATATTTTGTTTTTGTCGGAGATAGCCGCTGGGGCTTTTATGTAGTCCCGATTACCCGCCGAGATGAATTGCTGCATCTGGGACCCAAACGCTTTTTTGCTTTCGAAAATGATCTCTCCGAGCTGGATTTCTTTGACGGCACGAAATAGTAAATTAAGGATTTCGCAAAATGCTGAAATCAGAAAAGTACACAACATTTGGAGGGGATAACGTGCTGTATGCAGGTTTTTGGAAACGAACTTTGGCTTATATCATCGATAGCCTTATTGTATGGTTTGTATTTTTAATAATTGGATTGATCTGGCTTGTGATTCGGACCTTAGGGGATTGGGTACCGTCTCCGGCAGAAAGCTCTTTGATCTCAGATGGATCGACTTATACTTTTACAATGAAAACAATAGGGCAGACCTTGCTGAATTGGGGAGCTATATGGCTATATTATGCGCTTATGGAATCGTCCAAATGCAAAGCAACGGTGGGCAAGCTGGCTCTCGGCATCGTTGTGGTAGATGAGTTTAACCATAAGCTCAGCTTTGGACGTGCAAGTGCACGCTACTGGAGTAAGCTTCTATCAGTCATCATTTTGTTCGTCGGTTTTATCATGGCAGGCTTTACGGCTAGGAAACAGGCTCTTCACGATCTGATCGCCCGTACCTATGTTGTGGACAAACGCGAGCTGGACTATATCCTTCGTGAGCAGGCTGATCGCGGAACCGGGATGTAAAGGTAGATAAATAGATTCTAAGATCATAATGAACCGTAGTCTTCAAACAGGGGGAGCAAGATGGATATACGCAGATTTTTAGAAAAGAATATTCGCCTATTTACTGGATTACTTGGAGTAAGAAAAGCTCAACCCATCGATGATGCAGTTCCTGTTCCACCTCCTGCACCCGGTGTGAATCGGCTATCTGTTCCCCTAAATAAAGAAGAATAGAGAAAGGAGGGGAGCACCATGTTAACGCATATCGTCCCGAAGTTTGAGAAGGGCCGTATTCTAAAAACCGAGATGCTGGAGAATCTGCGAGACTACCCGCGCAGTTTTCTGGATATCCGGTATCAGGATTTTTCGGATGGCATTATCACCGGAATGAACGTAACTGTCGGGGAGAACACGCTGACCATTGGTAGAGGCATCGTGAAGCACAAGGATAGACTATACCTGCTGGAGCAGGAGCAGGAAGTGCCGTATGCGGCTACAGGCCGGCTATCGGTGTTGAAAATCAAATTTCAAGAAGAGCAATCCACTGCCGATTTTCAGCGTTATTTGGGTGAAATTGCTCTCGAAGAGGAAGAAGTTAATCAGCGTGAGCTGGAATTAGGCAGATTTAAGCTCAAAACAGGCGCTCTATTACGATCTGATTATGTGGATTTTGCCGATTTGGCAACAGAGTTCAACACATTTAACCTTATTCAAGTACAACAGGCAGGTACAACTTTGCCGACGCTACCTTCCTGTATTTTCAAAATGTTCGCACGTGAGCTTATCAGTCGTGGAACGTCAGATCCACTTGATCTGTCCTTTGCGATGCTGTGTCTAAATCAAGGCTTTATTGAACGTGAAGCCGTTCTTCATTATTTGTCATCCCGATCAGGGACAGCTTACCGAGACTACGATTCCAGTAAGTTACATCAGGTCATGTCTCGTGTATTGGAGGAAAAAGGGGGACGCCGTATGAACATGGGTGTCGCTCGCTCAGGTGGTCAACGGATGCTGGTAGATTAGCAGTTTAGAGTCATAGTAGCTATTGAGTAAGAGAATCAATTTGGAAAACGGTCATATTATCGATGGGTTGATAATGAGGCCAAGGAGCTGATGATATGGAGTATATGGACGAGCAAATCTTAGCATTAATGAACTCATTAAAGCAAGAGAAGTTATCTGTATCTGTTAAAGACTGGTCAACGATTTCCCTGCAGACGTTAATACATTTAAACGGTGAGACTGTTTCTTTAACTGAACGCATTTTGCTGAATGAGCGTATATCCATGACCATGCCGAAAACGTTTAAGAAAATGGAGGAAGAAGATGCTTTGTTAAAGTATCCATCTTGCCATCGACCGGGACTTATTTTTACGAATAATACGGGTACAACAAATCTTACATTTAACCATACATTAAGTGAGCTTTCGGAGTCCGAGATGGAGCCATTTAAAAATGAAATGGTCAATATTCTTAAAAATACAGAAAAGCTTATGGAATGGTACGGAGACGGCATTATCAATATTAAAAATCAGTTAGCTGGATATTGTGAATTTATAACGCCCACTTTGAGTACTCCGCTCTACAATCTGGCTTGTTTTGTCACATTAGAGGAGCGTGCTCTTATCATTACTTTTAGCTGTATGAAAGAAGAGGTTAAACTGTGGCGGCCGATAGCAAAAGGTATGATGGGGTCTTTAGAAATTCAGGCCAACAGGGAAGGTGAACTAATATGAAGGTTTTAAGTACAACATACAGCAATGTGCAAATTACACCCTATCAATTAGTTAATCTACAGGAGTTGACAATTGAGAAGCAATTGAACCATCACACACGTTTAAAATTTACTGCTATTGTACCCGAAGAACTGAAGGATACCTACGTAGAAATGACAGAGGCAGATTCTTTAATCGAGGTATCCCAGATTACAGAGGAAGGCGAGTATTTATTGATATTTAGTGGTACAGTGTTGGAGATTGAAGTGAAATTCGTACGAGGGGTATACTATCTTGAAGTTGAGGCTATATCTCATACTTACAAGCTTGACATATGTAAGAAGAGTCGTTCATTTCAAGATAAACATATGAAAATGGCTGGATTATTGAAGGTTATTGCTAACGATTATCCTGGAATTGATATTATTGACTCAGCAACCGCAGGAGCATCATTAAATCAACTAACAATACAGTACCGCGAAACAGATTGGGAATTTCTTAAACGGATCGCTTCACGTTATCATACATCTCTTATGCCAGCTTCTACGTTTAGCACCCCCAAATTCTATTTTGGTGTGGAAGAAGTTAATGCCCCAGTGAACTTGGAAAATTATCATTATACCATTAGTAAACGTATGTCTTCCTTCCGCTATTTTTCTGAAAATGGTACAGCTAATATCCAAGAAAACCATTTTATAGACTATATTGTAGAGACTAATCATGTCCTTGAACTAGGGAATCAGGTTACTTTTCATGGGAAAACCTTGTTTATATATAAAGCACTAACCGAAATGAGTAAAGGAATATTGAAGTGTATTTATACATTGACCTCACATGAAGGTCTTCGCCAAAGGGAAATTTTTAATGAACAAATGATCGGTTTATCGTTGCAGGGTAAGGTTATAGCGATTCAGAGAGACAGAGTTAAGGTGCATCTTGAAATAGATGTAGTTCAAGCTAAAGATAAAGCGCATTGGTTCCCTTATGCAACAGGTTATACAGCTGAAGGACATAGTGGATGGTACGTTATGCCTGAAATAGGTGATACTGTAAGAGTGTATTTTCCAGCACATCAGGAGCAAGAGGGTTTTGCTAGTAGTTCGGCCCGTCAAGATCGCACTAAAGATGGATACAACAAGATTGACAGTCCTGATACCAAGATTTTTCGTACACCGCATGGCAAGGAAATTCGAATGACACCTGATGAAATCGTAATTACAGGTAAAGACGATTTCATTTTTATCCAGTTGAATCAAGGAAGTGGAATTCAGATTGTAAGTGACAAGGCTATCAGTTTTTCTGCTGGAGGAAATATTCATATGAGTGCGGGTAAAAAAATAAAAATTTCTGCCGGAGAGGAAGTTGCCCTATCTAGCCAGAGCAGCAACATCGTGCTCGGTGGTGATACTAGTGTAATCGGTAGTGAAGTGAAAACAAACTGATTGCTTAAAGTATAGGAGGTAGTAGGATGGCAGAAGAACAAATGATTTTACAGGCCAATTCAGCTGACAAGAGAGGTTACGTTGTTGCAGGAGCAATATTAAAATGTAGCTTTGGTACGCAACCGACGCGACTCAAGCGTCCATTCAGTCATGGAGTGTATATCAAGGATAAAGCGCAGATGAATGTGAGTGACTATTTGCCGGGTGATAATATTTCAGGTTTCGGACGTTGTTTCAGCCTTACTAATCCCGCAGTTTTAAATAGCAATATGGTTGATATTTACGGTGTGAAAAAAGCCCCCTGTATTCCAATGATTACAAAGCCATGGATAGGTGGAAAAAAAGATGTCTTGGTAGAAGGACAGGCTTCGCTAACAGACCAGTGTTCAAACTCATGTTTATACTGTGGGTTCATAAGTATTGAGAACGATGGCCAGAATTTGGATTGAATGTTTAATCCCAATAGATATTTTGCAATTTTTTTAGGTGATGTTGTAAGAGAGGGGGAATATACTCAGTGAGCCAAGTTGAGAAAATATCGAGTTATCAGAGTTTAGAATTTGTCGGTATTTATCCTATACAACATATAGAACAACTGCATATTGAACGAAATTTAAATGATCACGCCTTCCTACGAATTCGGGGGATTTTTCCAGAAGGAGAGCAGGCTCGTTTGATTCAAATGGAGGGTGCCTCCGAGTCTGTAGAAGTGATTCAAAAAGATGAACTTGGTAAGCGTGTAAGGATATTATTTCATGGAGAAATTACGCATGTGGATTTGAAAATAGTTCGTGATATTTATTATATTGAGATAGAAGCGGTATCACATACGATTCAACTAGATATAAAGCCTATTACCCGATCCTTTCAAGATCAGAATCTAACCTATGATAAGTTACAAAGACAGATTCTTTCCAAGTATGAAGGATCGGATATTATTGATACTGTATCTCAAAATACCAAATTAGGAGAATTTACTCTACAATATAGAGAAACGGATTGGGCTTTTTTAAAACGTATGGCTTCCCGGTTCGGAGGTGTTTTGGTACCAGAAGTTGCTGCTGAAACACCTAAGTTTTGGTTCGGTATACCTGAAGGGAATGTAGGTGAATTAAATGAGGTGGTATACAGCACAAAACGAAGTTTTGCAGCAATAGGAGAAACAGAGGACACGATTGAGACATCAGCTTCATTACATATGACCTGTTATACTGTAGAAAGTGGACAGTATTTCCGACCGGGAGATCACCTGCGGTTTCGAGGCAAAGAGCTTGTTGTAACCCGGATTGTATCCAAAATACGAAGTGGATTACTATTGCATGAATACACATTGGTCCAGAGCGAGGGAATACATCAAAACCTCTATTGTAATGCCCAAATTTGTGGGGCGTCCTTGGAAGGTAAAGTTGTCGAGGTTATGGGAGACCAAGTGCGTGTACATCTGAGCATTGATGAACGACAAGATAAGAGCAAGGCAACGTGGTTTCCTTACGACACAGGATTCTCAGCAGAGGGGCATACCGGATGGTACGTTATGCCTGAGCTAGGTGATACAGTACAATTGCAATTTCCAAATGAACGAGAGTCGGAAGGATTTGTGAAGAGTTCTGTACGGCGTAGTAAGTCATCCACTCCCAAATTGACTGATCCTGACGTCAAGTATTGGGGGACAAACCGAGGTAAGGAACTGAAGCTAAGTCCATCTGAAGTGTTGGTGACGGCGAAGATGAGTAAGGTGTATATCCAACTAGATCAAAATGGAGTGCAAGTTCAAAGTGAAGGTGAACTGTCCATCTACGCTGGAAGGACGTTGACGTTGGATGCAGGTACTAAACTGAGTATGCAGGCTGGGGAGTCTATATATATGCAGGCAGCGAGAAGCAGTTTGATACTTGATGGAGAGACTGATTTTCGCTCATCTCAAGTCAATCTGGATGGAATTATAAAGCGTCCTGTATATGTTGCCGATCTAGCTCCTGTACCAGAACCTCCACTCATGACGGTACAAGCCTATAATGAAATGAAGGCATCTCAGAGCAAGCCTGCTCCTGGGAAAACCGTAGCCAAGATGAACCCGAAGTCGGGGATTTTGGACGGAATACTTAACAAGGTACAAACGTGTCTAAGTGTAGCAGGTATGATTCCCATAGTTGGATCTGTGGCAACGGCTTTAAATACGGGCGTAAACGTATATAAAAAGAATTATACGAAAGCAGGTTTATCGCTACTGGCAAGCGTACCTAAAAATGTTGCTCCTCCTAATCCATTGAATGCCCATTATCTATTGACTAATTCTTTACTAGCTCGTGGGGCTGCGGGGGATAAGAAAGCATTAGATGAATGGGTAAAGAGAGTGAATGCACTACCTAAACCACAAGAGAAAATCTCAGAGTATGAGAAAAGACAAAGGGAGCTAACAGCCACTTACCCTTCAAATCCTACATTGAAATGGATGAAGAAGAATATTCTAGTTCCTGGGGTTGATGGGATTAATTATTTTCTACTAGAAACTACTGCGGGTAAAGCAATTGAGCGTTTCAGTACTTCATCTGCTGCTGCTAATGGCAGCCCCGTAGAGTATGAGGTAGCATCAACGGGAAATGAAACGGTAGATAAATTAGGTGATTTTGCAGGGAACGTCGCAGGGAACCTTTTAACTCCTCCTGGATCTGGTATCAAAGGGCAAGGATTTTATTCAGGTACAGTCAAAATTGCAGAAAGCACTTTGGCCACCAAAGCAGGACAAGCCGTTGAAAACAAATTAGCAAACGGTATAGGGAAAGTAATGAATAAAGAGGTATCCCAAAAAATTTCTAACGGGGTTCTTACAGGGAGCATATCTGGTGGATTACAATCTGTTGGCCTTTCTCTGACCCATGATCGCTCAAAGAGTGACGAATTAGCAGAAGCCTTAGTGACAGGGACGACACTTGGAGGGGCGTTTGGTGGAGCTTTTGCTGGATTAGGCCCTTTAGTGAAATCGAACATGGGAAAAGTGTACACATCGGCAAGACAACTCACAAGTAACGGCAAGACTTCTCAAATGCTATCGTTGCTCAAACAAAGAATGAAAGTTCAAGCTTCTCCCAAGATCAATCTAGCTAAAGCTATCTCTAAAGAGGTGAAAGTTACTACCAAACCAGCCAGAGTTAGGCCTCGTCTTAGCACAGGCGGAACAGGTAAGTATAAGGTTACTTCTCCCAAGGTCAATCCGGCGAAAGTCATCTCCAAAGAGAAGATGAATGTTACTACCAAACCAGTGAAAGTTAAACCTCGTCTGAACACAAGTGGAGCAGGCAAGTATAAGGTTACTTCTCCCGAGATTAATCAGACGGGATCTATCTCCAAAGGGAAGATTAATATAGCTGCCAAGCCATCCAGTTCAAGTATTAAACTTACAGCTCCCAAAGTGAGCAAACAACAGGAGATGCCGCTTGAAACTAAGGGGACGAGTAATGTAGCTGATGAGGTAAGACCAATTGATCCTAAAACTGGAGAAATAATTTATCATGACTGGATTCCTGCCAGACCTATTGATCTTGAAACTGAACAGTATCTCATTGACAAAGTTGTAGAAGCTAGATCAGGGTTATCTAATAAATATAAAGATAAAGGGAATTTTGCATATGTTAAAGCGGAAATTGAGGGGCTTGATCAGTCAGAATTCTTTGCACATAGTAAAATTAGTGATCCGAACAAAAAAATTCCCGGAACTGAAAAATTTTCTTTAGACCCAGAAAACCCTTCATTTCCTGCTACTAAGGCCGCTTTGGATGAGGGTAAAGGTGATATTATTCTCAGAGATATGGATACTGAATATAAGATCTTGAATGATATTGATAAGAAACTTGGGGATAATAGAGAAGCGAAGGGTACAATTACTATGTTTACGGAAAAAGATACATGTGGAAGTTGTAATTTGGTTATCAGCAAATTTAAAGAAAAGTATTCTGGTATTACAATTGAATTAATTCATAATAACGGAAAACTAATTGAGCCATGATTTAATACGTGGAGGATAAATGATGAAGAAATCATACGAAGATTATATTGCCGAGTTCTATGAATGTTATGAAGATTACAAAAATGAAGATAAGCTCAGCACGGTAGAAGCAATTGCAAGAACTTTGTACGATTTTGATGGCTTAATGTCTCGTAGTGAAACAGAGAAAGCGATTATACTCACTACTTATGGGCAACTGATAGTTTCCGAACAATTAAGGGTATTGGTTAATACAAGGGACAATCTATTAAAGAAATTAAATCAAATAGATTTTTTGTTAATTAAGCAAGAGCAGAAACTCACCACGGAGCAATACGACGATTTACAGTCCAAATACAACGGTGTTTTAGAAAATATTAAAAGAATGCCGATAGATATTTGTCGTATGGCAAGATGGTACTATGAAGAATTGATAGATGAGGTGAATGAATATTTTCTCAGTATTAAAAGTGCTGATATGAATGTGGAAAAAATTACAAATAGTGTGTTAAGTCGGTTTGGACGAGATTGCGAGAATACTCTCAGTGAGAAAATGATTGTGTATACCACTTTAGGGGAGATACTCATAACGCAAAATTACCTAATCCCAGATGAAATCGTTTCAGAAATAAAAAGTTTCGATGTTAACGATACAAAGGATCAACTTCTTCAAGTAGAAAAAGATCAGTTAATAAATCTTATTAATAAAGTATTGGATAAATCAAACAATAGTTGAAAGGGGGTCTGTAAAATAAACTGTGTAACCTCTCAACTGAGATAAATTTGTTCAATACTGACTCAAATTTATATTTAATGAGGGGCTACCCAGTGCCGAATGAACCCAACATTCAACCAATAACACATATAACCCATGTAATACCCGTATAAAGATTTCTTCATTTCGGTTGTACGCACATCAAATGCTTTAATTTTATAACCTAAATAACGCTATTCCGTTACGTTGAACAGGTTGATTATGGTTAGATACCATCATAATTGACCTGTTTTTTGTTATCTTCGTTTTCTTGCGTTTTTTTCAAATTTACTTGCAACTGTAGAATACGCCGTCCCGATAGATAAGCTGTCTAAACCATCGCACCTTCTAGGATGGATAGCCCGACCATTAATATTGTCAGGACATATCTGCATATTGTCCACAACGAATGGACTACTTGCCGCGATGGTTATCGTGAATAAACAAATCTGGTGACGACCAGTTGACATAGACAGGTAAGGAGACGTTTCGGGCTAGCCGCCTTCCCTACTCCATAGCCGCCCGATAGCGGTATAACAGCACAAGAAGGAATTGCAGATGAAAACGAAGTACAACGACTTCTGGTTCGTTAAGAATAATAAAGCCGCTAATGCGTACATGGATGATGTTGCCAAGGAGAGTAACTTTACAGGGCATCACAAGGGGTATACCATCCTGCCGCATAAAATCCATCGGTGTTACGGTTTAAGTCCGTATGAGAAGCTGATTTTCGTCGATATTGTCGCGTATATGAGCGACCAGAGCCAGTGCTACCCCACTATTGAGATGATTGCCCGAAATCTAGGATGCAGTTCCAAGTCCGTAGAGCGTCATATTGCAAAACTGGCAGAGAAAAAGCTGATTCTGGTGAGTCAGAGCAAGAATAATACGTACTACCTGCCGAACTATCTTCACGTACATCCTTATTTGCTCGTGTCAGAGAAGACTCATGAGTTCATTGGAAGTGTGAGGAAGCAGGTAAACGAGAGAGAACTGACGCTGTGGATTCAGGAAGTCGTAAAGAGTGACGATTACATGGCATATACCGCCCGACTCCAAAGACTTCATGAAAGACGCTTGCCGATGGACAAATTCGCTGAAACGGAAACATTGGCTAGTTACAAGCAGTTCCTGATGACCGCATTTGCCAAGCGATTTCCGCCAGATGTCAACGGAGCATAATGGAGAGTCTCTTATTTCAGCGGACTCTTTGTCCAGATAGCCGTCACACGGTCGGTTCAAGGCAAGAAATCAAGGCTATAGACTCTGTGTCTATGATTTCGACAGAGAGTCGGCAATGCTAGACAGAGAGTCTGAATCGTAGACTTAGAGTCTGTTGTGAACCGTCCGATAGTCTCACTAATAAGAATCATAAATAAGATTCAATTCAAGAAGAATCAAGCTAAGAATCACTTGAAAAAGAAACAGCAGACACGCCGTTGGCGGCCTGCGATTTCGGGGGGAGCTTCTTGATTTTTGGACGGAGGGTAAAGACGGCGGATAACTCTTTATAGATACTTTACTCAAGAGTCAAAGATGGAGTTCCGCCGCCGCTCCGCCCAGTCGGACGGCTCGCTCAATGGCTCTGAAAATGCAAAGGAAGCTTTTACAGGCGTTTTGATGCATTGACAATAAGTGGGTGGCGAAAATAGTAGCATGGCTCTACGAGCCTTATAGAAGGCATATGAGGTTGATGCAACCCTACTCGTCTTCTGCTGAGACAATAAGTTGGTCAACGGTAATATCCAATGCTTCACAAATCTGTTCCAACGTGCGGATATAAACTCTGTCTACAGAATCGGAACAGAGATGATTAATTGTCGCAATCCTCATGTCCATCGAAAGGGCAAATTGTCGTTGTGAAATACCGCGTTCCGCTAGTATCTCTCGTAACCGGATACGAATTTTCATAGTTCCTCCATTACCTTTAAGCGTAAATACACTAAGTATAGCACAGTATGGTCAGAAACACATTGTACTATACGCTTAAGAGTGGTATATTGGAGGCAGATATAATACTCTTAAGGGTTTAAACCTTAAAGCGTAACGTTAATTCTGATTATCGTAACGGTGGGGGAGGAAACATGATGAATGTCATCGGATATGTCCTAGTATCGACACAAGGACAAGCCAAAGACGGATACAGTTTATCGTACCAACAAGACGAAATCTGTTCGTACTGCCAAGAACGAGGATGGAACTTGCTTCACATCTTCACGGACGAAGGAATCAGTGGTGCGAAGATAGACGAAGAAGCCCTTGAGGTGGACAGAATGGGCTTTCAGAGCCTGTTAACCGCAATTGCCGTCCAAGATGTGGATGCAGTTGTCGTACTGAATACAAGCCGTCTCTGGCGGTCTGACATTGTGAAGGTGCTTGTTCATCGGGAGTTCAAGAAATACGGCGTAGACGTAAGAAGCATCGAACAGCCGACCTACAGCATTTACAAGAAAGACCCGTCAGACTTCCTGATTAATGGGCTTATGGAACTGCTTGACGCATACCAACGGCTTGAAATCTCGATGAAGTTAAGTCGAGGGCGTAACAAGAAAGCACAGCAAGGTGGTTATGCGGGTGGTCGGGCGGCATTTGGATACAAGGCGAAGAAAGGTCAGAAGGCAATCGAAATTAATTTGGATGAAGTCGCCGCTGTACAGCGAGTATTTGAACTCAAGGAATTATTCCCCGACTGGTCATTGTCGGAATTAGCGTATCAGATGAACGATGATGGCTTTACAACTCAACAGGGCAAGAAGTTTACAAAGGTACAGATTAAACGTATCCTTGATCGCCGCCCGTTGTACGAAGGTACTTATCTCTATGGTGGCATTGAAGCCAATGGGCTTCATCAAGCCATTATATAGGCGGTGGCGGCATGGAGAAGATGGAAACCTACAATGGCTACGTCGAACAGGAAGACAGCTATTACAAGAAGCTCGAAACGTTGGAACAATGCCAACATGCGATAGTTGACCATATCTACCGATATCGCGAAATTTTTGACAAGCTGACAGCAGAAGAAGTATTGCTAGCTGTTCATCAATTGGAAGAAACGTTGCGTCTGGAACTTTTACATTTGAAATTGGCAAAAGCATTTCTGGCTTTTGAACTGAAATAACTTGTGACTTCCAAGGCAAGGAGTAGAGAGGCTTGCGTCCCATTGCGAACCGTTACGGTTAACGCTTGAACTGAGGTTGCCCCTATTCTTTACCTACGTCACAGAATCCGTAATCTAGAGGTGAAGTCTTTTGAGCCATTACAAGCAGTATCACATCTATGTCGGTCTGGATTTACATAAAGCCCACCATACCGCCGTTATCATTAACTGTTGGAACGAACGACTTGGTGAAATCCAGATTGAAAACAAACCGTCTGCCTTTGATGACCTGATGAAGTTCGTCAAGAAGCATACGGCAAAAGGCTTGAACCCTGTTTATGGGTTGGAAGATACAGGCGGTAACGGCAGAGCATTAGCTGTTCACCTTGTCGAGAAGAAGCAAATCGTCAAGGAGGTCAATTCCGCCTTGTCTTACAGCGAATGAATGAGCCATGCGACTACGCAAAAAAGCGACAGTTGGGATGCGTTCTGCATCGCCAAGGTATTGCTTGCAAGGCTTGATGAATTGCCGGATGCGAATCCGCAAGACTTGTACTGGACATTAGGTCAACTGGTAGCAAGACGTAATTCCATCGTCAAACATGCCAGTGGCTTGAAGAATCAAATGCACCAACAATTAAGCTATCACTATCCGTCCTACAAGAAGTTCTTCTGTGATATTGACGGGAAAGCCGCACTCGCCTTCTGGGAGAAGTATCCTGCACCACATCAGGCATTGATGGTGGGGGTGGATGAACTGGCGGAGTATTTACGTAAAGCGAGTCATAACACCTGTTCCACCCGTAAGGCAGAAGGACTACCGGTTGAGTTTAGTTCAAGAGCAAGTTTGAAAAAACATCCTATTTTGGATATGATTAGTTACGGTACTCATGAACAACCAGCAGGAACTTGGTCTGATGATAGCTCTTTGACTTTCTGCCTAGGAGATAGTCTATGTAATGGTTATTATATTACTGATATTGCTGATAAAATGAAAAAATGGTATGAACAATCATATTGGACTCCGCATGGTGAAGTGTTTGATATTGGAAGAACTACATCAGAATCTATAAAAAATTTAATTGAAGGTAGACATCCTTCAGACACTGGTGGTAAACAAATTAATGATAACGGTAATGGATCATTAATGAGAATTCTCCCGCTATCTTTTTATTTACAACATGTTGAGGATGAAGAATATAAGTATCAAGTTATTCATGATGTATCGAAGATTACACATGCTCATCCTAGATCAATTTTAGCATGCTCAATATATGTTGAATATGCTTTATTATTTTTAAAAGGGCTCTCCCTTCAAGAAGCTTTTAATATTATGAGGAACAACATTTTGAATTTCTTTTGCAGGAAAGAATCCTTTTCCCTTGAACTTGAATTTTTTAAAAGGATACTTATAGAAAACTTAATGGAACTTAATGAAGAAGAAATAAATTCCTCAGGGTATGTTATTGACACATTAGAAGCAAGTTTTTGGTGTTTGTTAACAACAAATGATTATAAAAGCGCTGTATTAAAGGCTGTGAATTTAGGTAATGACACTGATACTACTGCTGCGGTAACTGGTGGTTTGGCTGGTATATATTATGGAATTCAGCAAATTCCCATTCAATGGATTAACAAGATAGCAAAACGAGAGATGATTATTGAGTTAGCAAATAAAATGAATAATGTATTTAAAAGAAAATTATAATACGTATTAACTTTTTAGTGTGAATTAAATGATAATATGTAATATAATAAAAATCCTCGTGGAAAATGGTCAAGACCTCACTTTGCTGACATTAAGAAATAGCCCTTAGGCAATAAGCTAGCCGTGGTTACTTAACGGGTGTCAGCTTCTTTACTTGATTCTGCTAAATATTTTAATATCCTAAAAAACTGACGGGATAAGTTTATCCAATATATACAATAAAACAATCACTTAAAAACCTGACAAATAGGCTTGATAACTTTTAAAGGCTTATTCCAACTTGAACAAAGGAGAGGAATGAGTCTTTTTTGCATGTTAAATCACAAAAGGAAAATGACAAATTAGGTACTGGGAGTAAAGGAAACATTGGGGTTAATCGCTCAAGCCCAAACAGAGTATGAAGCGATTAAAGGCAGATTAGGCGGTTGCTACGACGGTGTGAAGAACAACACTGAAACAGACATGTTAAATAGACTATGAGAATGGATATGAATGCCCCAGATAGCAAAAAAGGCATCACGACGATTCTAACTAAGAATGTGGGGATGGGAAAGACGGTCCGTTACATGGTTCTGCGGGCAGGGACAAGCTGGAAAGTGCGCCTCTCAAGGACGGAAAGCTCAAGATGAGGCGAGGATTCTTTTAGGAAAGGTGGTTATGCTTCCAGAAGCTATTGCAAAGCCTATAGAGGAATTAAGCAAAGTGCTGAACGAAGGCTGGTAGTTAGGCCGATTGCAGATTGTATTTAGTGTATAACGGGAATTAGTATGCAATAAAATTCCATAACCTGTATGAACGTTGGTTCTATTAATTGAAAGAGGAGGAACAGCCAGATGACCTCATTGCAATAATATTGCGGTGGTTATACATTTCCACTGGGGCTAATGCTGAAATGCAAATTGTACTATATGAGCTAACCGATTAAAATGTGGTCTTTTTTGGCTCGTTTCTCAGTCCCGGTGGCTGATTACATAGACTCCACTCAGTGCCGAATAAATAGATTTACCCTAGATTCACCAACATTAATTGTTTTACCTATAGGAAGTTTTCATGAAATAAGATGCAGGTACAGAATGTCTGGAAAAAGTTCTATTAAACGCAATAGCCTTACATAAGGTATGTTAATTAATATCCAGATACCACCATGATTGATCTGTTTTTCTACGTTTACCGACGCCAACCATGTGCACAATGCACCTCAAAATGAGCGGGGATGAAGGGATTAAGCAGTGCAGATTCAGTAAATATAACGCAAATCACAATCTCAGGCAGCCTGAGAAGCACGACATGGATACGTAACTTGAGCAGAACAATATGAACAGATGAGCATGGTGACGATAGATCCGTGAATCATCTGTTTTTCGTTTTTTATCCCTTGTAATACTTTCGGTACACCGCGGGCGTTGTGCCTTCATACTTTTTGAATATTTTGATGAAATACCCCGGCTCATTGAAGCCGAGCTCGCTACTGATCTGGGATACCGGAATATCTGTAGCTTCGAGCAACTGCTTCGCCCATTTAATCTTCAGGCGGGAAAGATAGCTGGAAAAGTTCTCCCCCGTTTCTTTCGCAAACAGCCGACTAAAATAGCTTGGACTAATGTGGCACAAGTCAGCCATGGCTTTCAGAGAAAAAGTTTCACCCTTGTGCTCAAAAATATATTCGAAGGCGGGTCTTAGTACGGGATTTCCGCACGAAATATCCACATCTCCTGAGGAATTCAGATAGGCATCTGCTAAGAAATTATTCATTTCTTTCTTAAGGTTTTCGATATGCTCCAACGAGTAGCCAGGAAGGATCTCGGACAACTGCGGAGTGGACTGTGTGGCCGACGCTTTCTCGAACATTTCTGCGAGAAGATTTTTGTTCATCGCTTCTTCAACAATATAATTACACAATAAGGATAACATGCTGGAGATCGTCTGAATTTCCTGATAGGTCATGGACGGCAGATCGGCGTAGTCGTTCTTAAGTTCTTCCCATTTGGAACTGTACAGTTTTTCATTTTTTGAGGTGAGGATTTGCTCGAGCTGTAAGGCGCTCGAAGGATCGGCTAAACGTACCTGACCTGCCATGACGGCGCCGATGTACTTATCGTCGATAATGATCGGTACCGCGATGTCGACGATGTCATAATGACAGAGATAAATATAAGGTTTGTTGGAACGCACCGCTTCAAGTCCACCACGAGAGTCACATTTTTGGCAGTAAGGAAGGAGATTCTCATCATGGCGAACCTTTTTGCAGAACGATTGGCATTGGCTGTGGCTAGTTACGGGATTCCCTTTATAATCGACGGTGAGAATGGCTAATTTGGTAACGGATGCTAATGAATCCTGCAACTGCTCCCACTTTTTCAAATCAAAGATTTTCTGGATGCTCAAATGTTCACGTATCAAGATTCTCATCCCTTAATGGTAAATTATCTTGTAATCAATAACAAAAAAGTACAATTCGTGATCTTCAGTGCAAAAAAATACGATTGTAAATTATAATATATTCCTTGATTCCTCCAATGTAAAGTTTACATGGTTCGGTTATAGTTTTAATCAGAACGAAGCCAACACAATCATAAGGAGGAATTATAGATGAGAAAAGCTTTTATCAGCCCAAGCAAATATGTACAAGGTGAAAACGAATTGTTGAATTTGGGTTACTATGTGAGCACTTTCGGCAAATCCGCTTTATTGATTGCGCATCCTGATGATGTGGCGCGGGTAAAAGATAAGCTTGATTCCACTTTGGGTAAATATAACGTAACCTTTATTGAAAGCGGTTTTATGGGTGAGTGTTCTAGACAGGAAGTGTCTAGACTTCAGGAAATTGCTACTGCGAATGGATGTGATTGTATCGTAGGTCTCGGCGGTGGGAAAGCGATCGACGCGGCGAAATGCGTGGCTCAAGGGGAAGCGCTAATCATCTGTCCGACGATTGCTGCGACGGATGCACCGACAAGTCACTCGGCCGTTCTTTACACCCCAGAAGGCGCTTTTGACGATTACGCTTATTTTAAGCAAAGTCCGAGTGTCGTATTAGTCGACACCACCGTTATCGCTAATGCACCAACCCGATTCCTTGTATCTGGCATGGGTGATGCACTGTCAACTTACTTTGAAGCCCGTGCGACTTCCCGTTCTTACTCCAGGGTCAATGCCGGACTGCCTAACGGAGTACGCGAAGGACAGTGTGCGCCAGCAGTAGGTACGAATGCGGCGATTGCACTTGCAACGCTATGCTATGAAATGCTGTTGAAAGACGGTGCCAAAGCAAAAGCGGCATGTGATGAAAACCAAGTTACGCAAGCACTCGAAAATATCATTGAAACTAATATTTTACTCTCAGGCCTCGGCTTCGAAAGCGGCGGACTTGCGGCGGCCCATGCGATTCATGATGGACTCACGATTTTGGAAGGCACACATCATTATTATCATGGAGAGAAAGTTGCATTCGGCACGATCGCACAGCTGGTGCTCGAAAATGCACCGACGGAAGAATTGCATCAGGTACTTGATTTCTGTTTAGCCGTCGGTTTACCAGTCTGCTTGGCTGATATTGGCGTCGACCATATCAGCCAGGAAGAACTCATGGAAGTAGCTGCAAAGGCTTGCATTCTGGAGGAATCGATTCATTCCATGCCGTTTCCGGTCACAGTGGAGCAGGTTGCAGCGGCAATCGCTGCGGCCGACCGTATCGGGAGCCAGTACAAAGCGGAGGTAAAGTAGCATGAAAAAGATCATCAACCGTGCGGAAAATTTGGTCCTTGAGATGTGCAGTGGTATTGCGCTTGCGCATCCCGAATTGGAATTTCTGCCAAAATACAAAGTGCTCAAGAAAAAGGAATTGAACGCGGAGAAAGTAACGCTCATCAGCGGCGGTGGCAGCGGGCATGAGCCCGCCCATGCCGGCTTCGTTGGCAAAGGGATGCTCGATGCCGCGGTCTGCGGTGATGTCTTCGCCTCTCCCTCACAGATTCAAGTATATCAGGCCATCCGAGCGACAACTGGGAAAAAAGGTGCGCTGCTGATTATTAAAAATTACAGCGGCGATATTATGAACTTTAGAAACGCCGCCCATTTGGCCACTGAAGACGGTCTGGAAGTGGACTATGTAAAGGTTGAAGACGACATCGCTGTAGAAGACAGCCTATATACAGTCGGACGGCGCGGGGTGGCAGGAACGGTACTTGTCCATAAGATCGCGGGTGCAGCGGCGGAAGAGGGCCGGAGTCTGGCGGAAGTTAAAGCAGTGGCCGAGAAAGCCGCTGCGAATGTACGCAGTATCGGATTCGCATTGACTTCGTGTACCGTGCCGGCGAAGGGCACGCCAACATTAGAGCTCGGGCATGATGAAATCGAGTACGGCGTCGGCATTCACGGCGAGCCTGGGACCAGCCGCGAGAAGCTGACGGATGCGGATACGCTGGCAGGCAGAATGGTAACCGATCTCCTTCGAGACATGCAGATCGAAACTGGCTTCAGCGGAGAAATCGCCCTGTTGATCAATGGTTTCGGCGGTACGCCTCTGCAAGAACTGTACCTTTTCAACCATTCGGTCACTCGCGAACTAGCAGCGAAGGGGATCACGATCGATCGCACTTTTGTCAACAATTATATGACGAGTATCGATATGGCAGGTATCTCGGTTTCCATCATGAAGCTGGACAACGAACTGAAAACGCTCCTCTCCTATGAAAGCAACGCACCTGCGTTCAAGGTGGCTGGACCTGTTGATCATGTCGTATTCACGGATATTTCAACTGTAGTAGACGAAAATCGGCAAGTATCCTTTAGGGTAGAAACGGACCCTGCCTTCGCGGTTATTGAGAACAACAAAGTTACGTTGAACAATCTTATCTACCTAGTCGATAAGATGAGTGAGGTTATCATCAAGAATGAGGTATCTTTCTGCGATCTTGACTCTCATGCAGGTGACGGCGACTTTGGAATGAGCGTTGCTAAGGGATTTCGTCAGCTGAAACGGGAATGGAGAGACATCCTGAATCAAGATTCTTTGACGATGGGAGCCTTTCTTCATTCATGCTCGCTCGTCATCATGGAGTACTGCGGTGGGGCTTCGGGTCCGATCTGGGGCTCAGCATTTCGCGCAGCGGCACGATCTGCGGGCGAACTCACCGAACTCACCGTTTCTGAATTCGCAAATATGATGCAGGCTGCGGTGCAAGGCATACAATCGACAGGCGAACGTTCTTTTGGCAGAGGAGCCGCCGTTGGCGATAAAACGCTTATAGATGCATTAGTGCCATGTGCGGATAGCTGGGCGGAGAGCGCGAAATTAGATTTTGACGTGAAGACAGCCTTTGTAAGAGGTGCTCAAGCCGCTGTATCAGGGGCCAAAAAGACGGAAGACATCGTGGCGCGCATGGGCCGTGCCGGAACGGTAGGAGAGAGAAGCCTTGGTTATCCAGACGCGGGGGCTTATGCGCTTGGAGTGATTTTTACGGAGCTTGCTGAATGTTTGAACTAATTCTATAAATCCAAAATTACTGGCGCGAATACTTCGTTTAGATATCCATTCCTGCCTGTAACACTCGCTAATTCTTAAAAGTTCAAGGTTTGTTCATTGCAATTGATGTGCATTAGGTTTATAATTTCAGACGGATTCAAAGGGCTTATCCCGGAATCCATGGGAGTTCATCCCATCTGAGCTAGCTTACTGCATGCTCAAATATGAATTAAGCGAGGGATTTACAATGAAAACCTGCTGCACCATCCAAGTTGACGAAGACAGTTTAGTTATTGATTTGCCAGAAGAAGGAACCACGCTAGAGTCCCTGCTCGGTGATATTGAGAGCTGTGGAGGTAGTGAAGAACCTTGGCTGCAACTTATTGACAAGGTAATAGGTAACTCATCTGAGACTGTACTGACAGATCAAGCGACGGATGGCGGCGATATGAAGGAAGATCAGACGACCAAAGAACCTCAAGCAACTGCTCAGGGGTAATAGGGAGATCCTACGTTAAGACGAAATTTGTAACATTATTCGATCACATATAAGATCATCTATAAGACTGCTACCGAGCCAAGGCACGGGAAGCAGTCTTTTTTTATCAAACAACTAAAAATTCTCCGAATTTTGCTATCGGTAAATGAGTCTTTTGTCCCTTTAGTATTCTATAGTAGCCAACCAAGCAGAACACATCCCAAAACCGTGACTTCCTGTTCATTTTCAATCATAGAGTCGAAATGTAACATGAAACTAACTATAATAGTAGTATCATCCATATACAGGTAAGTGACATCGATGTTTGGACCTGATCCTCTTGTTGTATGAAGGAGGGGGCGAAAGAGCGGAGAACAACGTACTGATAAGTCTCATCTACTTTATAAAAAGGAAGGAATGTGTAAATGATGAATGGGCAATGGGTCCTGCCAAGGATCGCAAAAAGAGTAGCGGTGATGCTAACAGCAGTATTGCTATTAACGTTAACGAACGGATTCAACTGGAATACGCAAACAGCGGAGGCTGCCGGGACGACCCCTGTGGAACGTTACGGACAACTTTCGGTAAAAAATGGTAAACTGGTGGATAAAAACGGTAAACCTGTACAACTCAAAGGGATTAGCTCTCACGGCGTCCAATGGTTTGGGGATCTGGTAAATCAGGACTCTATGAAATGGCTACGGGACGATTGGGGCATTTCCGTATTCCGGGTTGCACTGTACACTGAAGAAAATGGTTATATTGCCAACCCTTCTTTGAAAAATAAAGTGAAGGAAGCGATTGAGGCAGCACAGAAACTGGGCTTGTACGTCATTATTGACTGGCACATTCTTTCAGATGGCGATCCGAACATTCATAAAAATGAAGCCAAAGCTTTCTTTAATGAATTTTCGACTCAGTACGGCCATTTGCCTAACGTAATCTATGAACTTGCCAATGAGCCGAATGGGAATGTGAACTGGAACAATCAAATCCGACCTTATGCGTCTGAGGTATCTCAGGTTATTCGAGCTAAGGACCCGGACAATATTATTATTGTAGGAACAGGCACATGGAGTCAGGATGTACATGATGCAGCAGACCATCCACTTCCAGACAAGAATACAATGTATACCGTACATTTCTATGCGGGTACGCATGGACAGTACTTGCGCGATCGGGTCGATTATGCGCTGAACAAAGGCGTGGGCATATTTGCTACCGAGTGGGGTACAAGCGATGCTTCGGGTAACGGTGGTCCGTTCCTGAATGAATCCAAAGTATGGACTGATTTTCTTGCAAGCCGTGGAATCAGCTGGACTAACTGGTCGCTGGCAGATAAAAATGAGACCTCTGCTGCGCTGTTGCCTGGTGCTGACCGTAAGGGCGGATGGCCTGATTCGCAATTGTCGGCTTCCGGTAAATTCGTAAAACAGGCGATACTGGAAGGCTCCAGCAACAATGGTGGAGGCGGAAACAACGGTGGGGATAACGGCGGAGATGGCAATACTGGCAATACTGGCGGTGATAACGGTGGTGGCAACAACGGCGGCAATAACGGCAACGGAGGAAGTACACCAGGCAGTAACGATCAAGGGATTGTGCTTCAGTATCGCACTGGTGACACGAACGCCAAGGATAACGCAATCCGTCCTGAATTTAATATCAAAAACACAGGAAAAACAGCTGTGAAGCTGAGTGATCTAAAAATTCGCTACTATTACACAGATGAAAGCAAACAAGCTCAACAGTTTTTTGTGGACTGGGCTAGGATTGGCACTGAAAAGGTAAAAGCAACTTTTGTAACATTGCCGAATCCAAAGTCCAAGGCTGATAAATATGTGGAGATTTCTTTCACAGATGGAGCGGGAACGATTCAGCCTGGCGGGGAAAGTGGAGAAATTCAACCCCGGATTCATGCTGCAAATTGGAGCAATTTTGATGAGACCAACGATTACTCCTATGGTGCTACCCAAACAGCATTCGCAGACTGGGACCATGGCACCGTATATCAGCAGGGTAAGCTGGTTTGGGGTATAGAACCTTAGAATTTAACCGTTACTAACTTTATCGAAACGAGTAAAGATATGGGACTTTAGGGTGCAATCTTTCTAAGCTTTGGAGTATAAAGCATACGTCTTTGGTATATGGATACTGGAACTTTAGGAGTGGACGACCCGCCCTTTAGTGTCGGTTTATATACTACCAAAGTACCATATGATATTCGACTTTTGTGGTGCTTGAATTACTTCCATAGTGCAGAGGGGTTGGTTCCAATGAACCCTTCTCTACGACAAACCCCCGCTGTTGCCATCATAGGCAGGCGGGGGTTTTAATGTTTCAGAAGCTCAGCCTCCGTTCAATTGCGTCTATACCAAAGCAAAAGCTTTGGCCAGCAGACGGTAGGACTGAATACGTTTATCAAAGTCATGAATGGATGAAACGACCAGTAACTCATCGGTACGATACTGCTCAGCCAGTCTTAGCAGCTGTTCTTTACACTGTTCAGGGGTACCAACAACACGCCAGGCTGCAGACTGACGCAGCCGCTCACGATCAAACTCCGTGTACGGATAGGACATTGCTGTTTTCACCGACGGAAGAGAACTCATTTCTTTACCTTGCATGAGCAAAAGGAAATACAAACTAGCACTGGACGCCAGCTGCTCAGCTTCCTCTTCGGTTTCCGCGCAGGCCACCGTAACTGCCGCCATGGAATGGGGCTTATCACCCAGGATCGAAGGCTGGAATTGCTCGTGGTAACGTGCGGTAGCTTCTACACCACCTGGAGTCCCGAAAAATTGGGCAAAGGCATAGGAGGCACCCATCATCGCGGCCAATCTGGCGCTCTCTCCGCTGGAGCCGAGCAACCATAATTCAGGAACGGTCGATATCATCGGGGAGGCATGAAGACCGGCAAATCGATGATTGTCAGGCGAATCATGGAAGTAATCGATTAAATCGAGAATCTGCTGTGGATATTGTTCGACAGATTGATACTTGCCTTCCTGCAGGGCACGAGTAGCCAGGGGTAAACCACCGGGAGCACGTCCTATTCCCAGGTCGATGCGTCCTGGATGGAGCGCCTCCAGCAAGCGGAAGTTTTCGGCGACTTTATACGCGCTATAGTGTGGCAGCATAATACCGCCTGAACCCACACGAATGCGTGATGTGTGAGCAGCCAAATGCGCAATCAGCACCTCAGGGCTGGAGTGCGCTAGTGTTTTGGACGCATGATGTTCGGATACCCAATAACGGCTATATCCCAGTTGATCAGCTTCACGCGCTAAATCTGTTGTATTGGATAATGCATCCTGAGCAGTACCGCCTTCAGGAATATGAGACTGGTCCAGTATACCCAGTTTAAGCATTTATAATCACCTCTTACACAACTCTATCAGACACAACTCATTAGGTCAAAACTCAAAAATGGATAGGTTGGAGTTTGGGAACCTTTTCGTTATAATAAAGGATGTGTAAAGGATGAGAGAACATCCTTGCTTATGGAGAGGGGATTAAATTTGTGTTAAGAACACCTTTGGGGCGTGTCCGACTCATGCTCTGGATTCAAGCTATAGCTTATTTGGCGATACTATTCACCCACCAGCCCCTGCAAGCTGCGGGCATGACCCAGGCGGTTATGGTAATTGGTAACATATACCGGGTGAGCTTTTTGTTGCTCCTCGTTGCTTTGATCTATGGGAAAACAGCACTGCATTGGTCTATACGGCGGCCTCTTTTTATTATGTTTGCCTCCTTCATCCCATTTGGTCTGATGATTATGGATTTTGTTTGGGTGCGAAAATGGGCAGGGGATTCGGCAGCAGAACAGCGAGCTGCATCGTAATCTTAGAAGATTTGTTTCGTGTGAAGTGTCGAGGAGTTTGTCTGGCGTAAGCGGGACTGGCCCCGATGCAGTAGAAAAGAACATTACGCAGTTTGATGCGTGGTGTTCTTTTTTTGTGCACCGGAGGAATCATTCTATATATTGTAATTTCGAGCGTTGGAAATCCAATTATGAAAAATGCTGAACTAAAAATTCTGCCGTTTTGCGTCTTTGAAAGCCTTCAACCCAATGTCCGGTAAACGGGTAAATTTCAATCGTTTTCGGTGATTCAATACGGTTATAAGCGGCGAAAATCGTCTCAGGCATACACACCGTATCCTTGAACCCTACCGATACCATGATCGGGATACGAATACGATGAGCAAGATTCATCACGTCAAAATAACTTAATGTATGTAGTACCTGCTCCAAATGCTCTGGAAATCGGTTGGCGAATTCAGCTGCTTCCGTCAGTGAACTGGTAGAATTCATCATACCAAAATCCATATGACACATATTGGGGATATCCGCTACCGTAATGGCAGCTTTATCGCTAAGCGCAGCCACCATTAATGAAAGTCCGCCGCCTTGACTGGCGCCACTGATTGCGATTTTAGCCGAATCGACATCCGACTGCACCGCTACCCAATCTACGGCTCTAAGGGCATCGGTTGTAATTGTTTTGTAGTAGCAGGTATCCTTGTCCAATATTCCTTTCGTTACCCAGCCTTTAATCGTACCATGAGGATCACCCAGACGGTCTCCCGTTTCTCCTCCCTGACCACGCACATCTACCGCCAATACTGCAAAGCCAAGCATGAGCCAGGAGGAATAATCTTCAGGATAGCCTTTTCCGCCTGTATAGCCATGAAACAGAACGATACACGGCAGTTTTTGATCTCCGGCAAATCGGGGGCGTACATACCAGGCATGCAGAGGCGTATCATCGACACCCTCAAAAGTAACCCGGTAAGCAAGAATATGAGGATATGGCGTTTCTACGAGAGTTTTGAACGCATGTACAGGTTTGGCGTGAACTTCTTCCAGTGTATTGGCCCAGAATAAATCTATATCCTTCGGGGCGGTAAGATCAGGCCGATATTGCTTCAATTCGGCAATTCTTTTTTCAATAACATTCATAATCAAAATTCTCCTTCATATAGAATGAACTTTTCCTTAAGCTTTACCCGGTAAAGTTGACTCCTCCAGCTCTCTTAGCAGCTCAAATGCTCTTTCATTAGTGCTTCCACACGTATCCTCATCAGCATGGAATCCACTGCATACAACTGGGCGCTCAGGTTTGCCAAACAATCGGCAACGGTAATCGGAAGTTAACTGAGGGCAAGGAACACCAGCTGGTTTTCCATCTGGCATGCCAGGAATAGGGGAAGAAATCGTAATGGCAATACAGCAGGCGGCACATCCTACTCGACACTCCAGTTGGGGTCACTCCTTAATTAATCTGTTATTTTTGTAACTTATGCATGAAGTGACATTAATGAAGCCATAATGTGAGGATGGCACAAAAAAAGCAGGAATACAAGGATAAGCGCACATTAGACACACTTTTTACACTAGGGGTGTATAAATAGTCGTAGAGGCACGTAGGATGGTATCAAGCCCCTAAATCAGTGTTTCGTTCGATGGTAATATTAACCAATTGTCTTCTGTGTGTTCAAAAGGAGTTCGAGTGGTTAATAATAGAACACAACGATAAAAACTTAAACGAGGTGACGCAAAATGAGTTGGTTATGGGCATTGATTGTTGGTGGTATTATTGGTTGGTTGGCAGGAATTATCGCAGGTCGTGATGTTCCGGGTGGCGTGATAGGTAACATCATCGCTGGCTTTATCGGTGCATGGTTGGGTAGCTTGATTCTGGGAGACTGGGGTCCTGAAATCGGATCGTTCTACATCGTTCCTGCATTAATTGGTGCGATTGTGCTGGTCGTGATTGTAAGCTTGATCTTCCGTTCCGTTGGACGGAGCAGGGGTTAACTTTACGAATCATTGAATAGACTAGCCCCTATGGGGATTAGGACTAAAATGAAAAAAGCTGCTTCCGCAAGGTTCGAAAATGAACCTGTGGGAGCAGCTTTTTTTGAGGAAAATGACGAATTTTTCCTATTGAAACCGCCTGATATGAGGAACACTTAGAACGCCCAGCACGATACACATGCCGATGGTTGCAAACATGCCAATTGTGAACATACCACCAAGCTTATCTGCCACAGCACCTACTGCCAGATAGCCGACAGGGAGCAGGGCAAAGGAAAACATTAGATCCAGACTAGCTACACGTCCAAAAGACTCGGCTGGGACTAATTCCTGGAGGCTTGTCTCCCAGATAATCGCAAATATCATAATGCCAAATCCTTCGAGCATCATGCTCATAATCAGTCCTGGCATCCAAGTGACTACAGACAACAGTAGTAAAGCAAGACCGCTGACAAAAGCTCCTAAGTAAGCGAGTAGACCGCGATGCTTCCAATGCTTGCGTGATCCATACACAAAGGCCCCCAGCATAGCGCCAATGCCGCTACTTGCCATCGCAATGCCGTATACGACTGGACTGTAGCCATGATGAACCTTGAACAGCCACGGAATGAGTACAGCGATAATGCCTGAATAACAAATATTAATGAAGGAAAAGGCAAGAATCGTAATCCATAGCCAGGGGTGGCTTTTGAGAATGGTAAAGCCTGCGATAAAATCCTTGAGAAAATGCTGCTTACCCTGATCTTGCTGTTCTGGATCTACCTGACCTTTGCCGATGATGGAGGCCAAATGAGCGCTTAACATCCAAAAGCAGGCAAAAGATATCAGATAAGCGATAGAATCCAGTCCAAAGCCAACACCAGGTGAGGAAAAAGATACAATGAAGCCTCCTAACGGAGGGCCAAGTAGACGGACGGCTTGTATACTGATCTGGCTAAGTGCGTTGGCTGCATTGCGTATGTCCGGTGTGAATACCTGTGCACGTAAGGCAGAATAAGCAGGATTAAAGATACCGTCCATCAATCCGTACAACGCTAGGCCAACGAATAGAACCGGCAATTTCATTCCGCCTGTAAACATCAGCACCGCCGCAATGAACATCAGTCCAAACCGGGCGATATTCGTAAACAGAAGGAGACGAATTCGGTCAATTCTATCCACGATCATGCCTGCGAAAGGCAGAATAAGTACGTTAGGCAACATATAAACAGTCATCGCCAGTCCCATAATAGTAGTCGAGCCTGTTAGGGAATAGATAACCAGTGGCAAAATGACTGTGGTGACTGAGCTCCCCAACATTGCGATCCAATGTCCAAGCCACAACAAAGTGAACGCTTTGGATTGTTTTAAAGGTGAAGTGAAGGTAGCCCAGGCCGAGTGACTTCCTTCAGGTGATGTAGAGGATAAGGTTGAATTTTGGGTATCCATGATCACACTCCGGTATATTTCTAAACTGCATATTAAAACCTATTATACGAAATCTCTAACGTAAGGGTACAGAAAAAGTTGCAGTGAGGGGAGTTATAATGAATAGCCTGCCAATGAAAGAGTCAACCTAGAATAACTTTAGGCTGCAAAGATATATAGCTTACCTTTTGCATAGGGATTATTGGATAAAAGCATTGACGCGTGAAAATGAATGATGTACTATTCAATGACCAGCCGCGTGCTAGGTTATCAAGAAAAAGGGAAAGAGTGTGGATACCATGAAAAAATTTAGTTTTTTGCCGATTGTACTCATCGTGATGGCATTGCTGGTTTCGGCCTGCGGTAACAACGATAAAGGCGCCAGTAACAATAATGCATCTACCGGAGATAACGGATCTAATAATGGAAAAGCAGATACTACTGCTACAGCTACTCTTGAATCTGTAAAAGCAAGCGGCAAGCTAAGAATTGGCACGGAAGGCACCTATGCTCCGTTTACCTACCACGATGCTGCAGGTAAACTGACAGGCTTCGATGTCGATATTGCGACTGAAGTGAGCAAACGCCTGGGTGTACAACCGGAGTTTATCGAGACGCAATGGGACGGCATATTCGCAGGGTTGAACTCCAAGCGGTTTGACACGGTGTTCAATGAAGTATCCATTACAGATGAGCGCAAGCAAAAATATGATTTTTCTGATCCGTATATTGTCTCCAAGGCAGTTCTGATCGTAAGCGAAGACAATACAGACATCCAGAAATTTGCTGATCTAAAAGGGAAAAAGGCTGGGCAGTCCCTGACCAGTAACCTGACTCAAATCGCGAAAAGCAACGGCGCAGAAATTGTGGCAACAGAGGGATTCAACCAAGCCATTGACCTCCTGACTTCCAAGCGGGTGGATGCGACCGTCAATGATGGATTATCCTATCTTGATCTGAAGAAGCAAAAGCCTGACGCACCAATTAAAAAGGTGGACGAATCTTCAGATGCTTCACACAGCGCAGCTGTATTCAATAAGGGCAGCGAAGATTTAATCAAGGAAGTAAACAAAGCGCTGGCTGACATGAAGGCTGATGGTACGTACCTGAAAATTTCCGAGAAATATTTTGGAGCTGACGTATCCAAATAATAAATGAAGACCCAACGTTCGCCAAGTCGAACCGAATCTTCCCAAACCTATCTTTTCAAAGGATGTCTGTACAATGGATGATCGCCAAATACAAATCATTATCGATTCATTATTGCCTCTGCTTAAAGCAGGGGTTTCTTTTACGATTCCGCTCACGCTTATCTCCTTTGCTCTTGGACTCGTGCTGGCGCTGATTACAGCGTTGGCCCGGCTGTCCAAATGGAGAATACTCAAGCTGATTTTCGGCTTCTATGTATGGGTGATTCGAGGAACTCCTTTGCTGGTGCAATTGTATATCATTTTCTATGGTTTACCTTCCGTAGGTATTACACTGGACCCGTTTATTGCTTCAGTGATCGGCTTTACTCTCAGCGTAGGGGCTTATAGCTCTGAAATTATACGTGCGGCTATCATATCCATTCAGGAAGGCCAATGGGAGGCGGGGTACTCCTTGGGGATGACGCGATGGCAAGTATTGCGTCGTATCGTGCTTCCGCAAGCATCCCGTGTGTCCGTACCTCCGTTGGCTAATTCATTCATCAGCTTGGTGAAGGATACCTCACTGGCTGCGACCATCACCTATGTGGAAATGTTCAGAACGGCTAACCAGATTGTAGCTACCACATACGAACCGCTATTGGTGTATACCGAGGCGGGAGTTATTTACCTGCTGTTTAGCACCATTTTGACTGTGCTGCAAAATTACCTGGAGAAGCGACTAGGCCGTTTTTCCGTCAGATAAAGGAGATTGTACCGGTGATCCAAATTCGGAATATACACAAATCGTTCGGCTCGCTGGAAGTGCTTAAGGGTGTTGACGTGACGTTGGATAAGGGGAAAGTGCTTGTTATCATTGGTCCTTCCGGCTCTGGTAAAACAACGCTTTTACGCTGCTTGAATTTGCTGGAGGTTCCTGACCAAGGAGAGATCCAAGTAGGGGATATTGCACTGAATTTTGCGAAAGGAACGAAGCTCTGGCAAGAAAACATTTTGGCGCTGCGAAAGCGGACAGGGATGGTATTTCAATCCTACAACCTCTTCCCGCATATGACAGCCGTACAAAATGTGATGGAGGGACAAGTCACGGTTCAGAAAAAGAGCAAGGACGAGGCGCGCAAACGTGCATTGGAATTGCTAAAAAAAGTGGGGTTGGCTGATAAAGCGGAATCCTATCCGCATCAGTTATCGGGAGGACAGCAGCAACGAGTCGGTATTGCCCGGGCAATGGCGGTCGAACCTGAGGTACTATTGTTCGACGAACCGACCTCTGCGCTTGATCCTGAGTTAGTAGGTGAGGTGCTTAAGGTCATAAAGCAACTGGCTGCTGAAGGGATGACCATGGTTATTGTCACCCATGAAATGAAGTTTGCAGCTGAGGTGGCGGACCATGTGATTTTGATGGATCAGGGTGTAATCGTTGAGCAGGGTACGCCGCATGAGGTTTTGGAGCAGCCGACCAGTTCGCGGGCTATTCAATTTTTGAATCGTCTAAGCGGGGAAGCAGAATAAAGGGAATTTGAGTGTTTGTTAAATATAAGCGATTAGACTGAATAAAAAGGCAGCTACAGGCGGGCGTTGAAAAATAAGCCCCGCACCCGTAGCTGCCTTTTACTCATCATTTGTCCTCTTTTATTTCATTTTTAATGTAAGCAAAAAAGTACCCAATAGAATACAACAGCCTGCTATGAATGGTGCGAACATATTTGTATCAAATAAAAATCCCGCTAGAGTAGGGCCTACAATATTCCCGACACTCATATAGGCATTATTCATACCAGCTACATATCCTTGCTCATTCCCTGCCATCTTCGATAATTGTGTATTAAGAGCTGGACGAAGCATAGCGGTAGCAAAGAAAATAAGGGAAGTGAGAAGAAAGATACTCCAAAAATCTATGGCGAAAAGAAACAAAATATAAGCAGCTGAGGTGAAAAGAAGCGAACCTTTGATCACCCTTTGTTCACCAAACTTATTAATTATTTTAGCAACAACTAGTGCCTGCATACCGACTCCGATCACAGCACCTGCTGTTAGAATAATTGAAATATCTTGCGGCGAGAATTGGAAGCGGTTCGTTACATATAAACCAAGAACAGATTCAAAATTAGCGAGTCCAAAGGTCATCACCAGAACAAGTACAAAGAGCATCGCATACTTTGACCTTAACGATCTCACATATTGTTTGTACATAGATTCCTTCCGAGAAATTCTTGCCCGAGCTGCCTTCATTTGTTCTTTCGTCAAACTTTCAGGTAAACAAATCATTGAAAAAATAACTGCAATAATAGCCGCACCCGTTGCTATATACAGCGGCACTCTCGTTCCATATCCTGCAAGAAGACCACCAAGTCCAGGACCGATGACAAATCCGAATGACATGGCTGCGGCTAGCAGGCTATTTCCTTTGGCACGTTCTTCGGTTGTTGTAATATCCGCCACATATGCCATCATGGGCGGAATAATCAGGGCTGCTGCCATTCCTTCCAGAAGTCTTGAGGTATACAGCATCCATAACTCATCTCCGATAGCAAAGATAAATTTAGCTACAGCAAAAACAATGCCACCTACGACGATGAATACTTTTCTCCCATATCGATCAGACAGTTGCCCAGTCATTGGAGAGAGCAGGAATTGTGTCACTCCATAGGCTGCTACCAATAAACCGATCGCCCGCCCACTGGCACCAAATTCAATGATCAGTTCTGGCAGGATGGGGGTAATTAAACCAACGCCCACCATAACGATGAAGATATTAATCATTAGGATTCCAAGTATTCTTTTCATGCAAAAAACCTCCTGATCCATTGGTTTCTGGATAGGAGGTAGACGTACGAACAAGAAGATACACTGCTCCCGTCAAAGAAGCAATGCTCTTATCGTTAATACCCAAAAGCCTACACTAATCCTATCCAGAAAATTCGTAAGATTACGATTTTTTTCTTTGGTGGAATAGGATTAGTAGATCATTGGCTTAAGGTCACCCTTTCGATACTTTATTGTTTATCAACGTAACATAAATTTCTTGATAAGGCAATGAAAGGATAAATCAGAAGAACCCGACTCGTCCTTCGGCCACATTTTTTAGCCAGTCCTGCTTACGGCTCTTATCGAGCTCGCCTCGCATACCTTTAATAATCAGCTCAATATCGGCTTTTCCCTGCTCATGCCACTCCAGAGCAGTGCTGACATACAGTTCTCCGAGCTGAGCCAAGGAAAAACCGTCAGTCATGGCTGCCGCCTTCTGTGTACCTGTTTCCCCTGCAAAAACAAGGAAGTTACGCAGCTTGAGATATGCCAGTCGCAGCGCTTCGTCAGGCAAACTGATTTCATAGGCCCGATCGAAACGCCCTGCCCGGTTCATCAGACCCGGGTCGATTTTTTCGGGATAATTGGTCGTTCCGATCAGGAAGATGCCCTCCTTGGATGTAGCACCGTCGAGGGTATTCAGGAAAAAGGAACGCACTTCCTGAGGCATGGAATCAATGTCCTCAATGACTAGCACCATCGGAGCCAGGCGAGTAGCCGCCTCGAACACCTCTTTGACCGATTCACTGGTTGTATACTCCGTAATTTGCCAGTAGGCTGCCGGACCCGGTACACTGCTGGCAATAGATTTTACAAGTGTTGTTTTGCCGTTGCCCGGATGGCCATATAGCAAAATACCACGCTTATAAGGAATGTTATAAGTCTGATAGAAGGTACGATCCGCTTCAAAAAACTGATCGAGTGATCGGAAAATATCCCGTTTGATTTCCGCTTTCAAAATCACGTCATCCCGCGTAATTGCGCGGGTTATCGGCTCTGCCTGCCGAGAAAGTCCACGGCTTGTGTCGGTAAAAACGGTGACACGCTTCATATTCTGCTTACGTTCACGACCGCGTACTCCCGCGAGGAAGCCTTGCAGCTCCTGGTCGCCTATCGCAAATACGTAATCTTCATTGTACACGCCATTCTCACGGAAAAAGGGAACTCGCGCCAGCGCGATGCCCCACTTGGGGTAGGCGAATACATTATTACGCATCGACAGATGCACGCCGTATTCAGGAGTCGGTCCGTCATCGTCATACTGGATGGTGCGTTCCTCCAAACGATCGAAGACCCGTGCCACATGCTCCAGATTGGGGCTACCTGAACGAATGTCCTCCTCCAGCAGATCCCAATACTCAATATTGGGATCATCGCTGGCATACAGCACGTATTTTACGCCGTAGCGGTTATAGAGTGCTTCACTGATACCATCGATTAGACGGGCATAAGCGGCATAACCGGTAATGCGTCCATCTGTACGTTCATCAAATTCGTAAATAGCTGGGATGTCTATACTCAAATTATTTGGCTCCTTTCAGGGCGGCCAGCGGCTTGCATTTGGCTACAACTGCTGCGAGTCCTGCCCCGGTGACACTTTCGATAATATCATCTACATTTTTGTAGGCCTGTGGAGACTCGTCGATAATGCTTTCCAGCGATGCCTGATTGACCACAATTTCGTCGTCTGTTCCTACACCCAGGGCCCCTGCAAAATCGTCCACACTGACGAGTCGTTTGGTCGCAGAACGCGAGCGAATCCGGCCTGCTCCATGGCAAATGGAGTGGAAGTTATGCTGACCGCCCGGTAAACCTACCATAATATAAGAGGCTGTCCCCATAGAGCCGGGGATCAGGGCTGGATGCCCGGTCGCCTGATAAGGCCGCGGATTGTCGGGGTGTCCTGCTGGAAGAGCACGCGTAGCACCTTTACGATGCACAAACACGCTGCCGTGATCCGGATGGGATTCCTCCCAAGCATAATTGTGCATTAGATCGTACAAAGTACGCAACTCGCACTTTGTACCAAAGACATCGCGGAAGGCTTCACGCACGGAGTATGCGATGAGATGTCGGTTCACCACAGCATAATTCAGCGCCGAATACATCATATCGACATAATGTGCAGCCTCGGGGTGATCCAGCGGTGCGAATACTAGTCTCGGGTCGGAGGTACCGAGCCCGAGACGGCTCATTGCCTTGGCAATGGCAGATGAGCTGGCCTGGCTGACTGCTCCACCCCAAGCCCGTGATCCCGAATGAATCATCACAGCCACCTGACCGTCGAACATCCCCCAAGCTTCAGCTGTTTCGCGGTTTTCCTCCGCGATTTCAATCGCCTGAATTTCGACGAAGTGATTGCCTCCACCCAGCGTGCCGAGCTGTCGGTGAGCCCGATGCCACGTACGATCTTCGACAAGATTCAGCACCTCCTCGTCAAAGGAGAACTTACTGTGCTCTACATGGGTGAGTGAGGTGGATTTCTTAGGAGTGTAGCTGTCCGGAATATATTTGTTGGGTAAGCCGTGCAGACCCTTGCGTACAATATGCTCCAGTCGGATATCCGAATAATGCCCGCGCTGGTGGGCTTCCATAGGCAAATATTTGTCGATGGTTTTGACCAGCTTACGGCGCAGCTTGGTTTCCTTCAAAGCATCCTTGTGCAGATTGGTCAGGTGTAGGCGCATGCCGCAGCCAATATCACTGCCAACGATGGAGGGAGATACATAGCCGTCCTCTATTCCCCATACAGCAGTCGTACCGATGCAGGTTCCGACGCCTACATGTACATCTGGTGTGTATCCCATATAGCGGATACCCGGAATTTGTAAATTGTTATTAGCCATCTCGAACACCTTGTAATCTAGTGAGGAGAAAAGTTGCTGAGAAGCATATACGGTCAGATCACCTGCCGGAAGCTTCATCAGATGGCTGTATGGTCCTTTATGCAAGGACGAGTCGGTTGTATGTTGTATATTCATATAAATGGGTAGTTCCCTTCTTCAAGTAAATTCATAAATACTTGCATAAAAAGATATAAAAAAAACAAAAAAGCCGCAGACTTGTCGTCTACGGCTTCCTGCACCGAAAGTGTCATTACATTTTATGATCAACACATCATAAATACGTAAAATAACCTGTTCTTCCAATAGCATAAAAAAATAAAAAAGCCTGGCTAATCACGCCGTCAGACAGCGTGATATCACCCATCATGTCGCCCGAACGGGGCCGATGAGACGAAAACTCAAATATGTGGTTGTATCATGCTGTCTGTCTGTCGTTATCATGTAAAGCTCAGTCATGTCTGTCGGCCCCCTTTTCTTAAAGTTAATTGCTATGTTAATGGAAACCTGTGGAAGCTGTCAACCCTGAAAGGTAGAAGTATAGGGAAATGTGACTTTACTCACGGTGAAGTGTGAGTAACATCATAGTTCAATTGGCCCAAAGCTGATATTGTACTAAATATTCAAATATTCAGATATTGTTGAACGTTTATAGGACAATTCTGTGAGGGGGACGGAGCAGGCATGGAAGGAGATCTCCAGAAATTTAAGGCCGACATTTTCAAAGCATTGGCTCACCCTCTGCGCATCCGCATTTTGGAGGTGCTGAGTGAAGGGGAACGGAATGTGAACGAGCTACAGACTGCGCTCGGTTCCGAAGGTTCTGCCGTATCGCAGCAATTGGCCGTTTTACGAGCCAAAAATTTGGTGAACAGTTTCAAGGAAGGTACATCGGTCGTGTATTCACTACGTGATCCGCTTTTGAAGGAGCTGCTTGCGGTGGCGCGGCGGATTTTTGACAATCATTTGGTCGAAGCGATCTCGTTGCTGGAAGGTATACGTAACGAGAAGTAATGCTATTACAGAAAAGAAGGGTTACAGGAATGAAGTGGATAGGAAGGTTCGAAGGCTATAACGCAGGGGCTTTGCGTAAGGATCTTATTTCCGGAAGTATTGTAGCGATTGTGGCGATTCCGCTTGGTATGGCGTTTGCCATTGCATCAGGAGTAAAGCCGGAATATGGGCTGTATACGACCATTGTTGCGGGAATTTTGGTTTCGCTGCTGGGAGGGTCAAAATTCCAGATCGGAGGACCTACGGGTGCATTTATTCCGATTTTGCTGGCTATTGTCATGCAATACGGTTATGAGAACCTACTCATAGCCGGTTTTATGGCGGGCATTATGCTCATTTTAATGGGAGTGCTAAGGCTGGGGGCACTGATTAAGTTTATTCCCAAGCCAGTAACAATTGGCTTTACGGCCGGAATTGCCGTGACGATATTCAGCGGTCAGATTGCTAACTTTCTCGGCTTGCGCGGGGTAGAGCGGCATGAAACTTTTCTGCCTTCCATGGCAGAGCTCGTCCATCGACTTCCTTCACTGAATGTATATAGTATCCTGACGGCTTGTATCTGTCTTGCCGCGCTTATTTTGGTGCCTAAAAAATGGCCCAAGATACCCGGTTCACTGGTTGGTCTACTCTTGTCAACACTGGTGGCAGCTTTACTTTTTCCAGGGCAGGTGGCTACGATTGGCTCTGCATATGGCGCAATTCCAGCATCTTTGCCTGAGCTACATATTCCTGCGATGACGTGGGATTTGATCGTGAAACTCTTGCCGCCAGCACTTGTTATTGCAATGCTGGGAGCTATTGAATCTTTGCTTTCAGCGGTGGTAGCTGACGGTATGACGGGAGCCCGGCATAACAGCAATCGTGAACTGGTTGGACAAGGGATAGCTAATTTGCTGACACCGCTGTTCGGCGGTATTCCTGCGACAGGTGCAATTGCCCGCACAGCCACAAATATCCGTAGCGGTGCTGTTTCTCCTATGTCAGGCATCGTACATGGGTTCGTGGTGCTCCTCATTCTGGTGCTTTTTGCACCTTATGCATCTAATATTCCGTTGGCCAGTATGGCTCCGGTGCTGATGGTAGTAGCTTGGAATATGAGTGAGCGCAAGCATTTTGCACACATTCTCAAAACGCGGACAGCGGATTCTATTGTGCTGGTTGTCACCTTTTTGCTGACAGTTTTTACGACGCTGACAACGGCTGTGGAGGTAGGTTTAATTCTGGCAGTTGTATTGTTTGTTAAACGTATGAGCAGTACACTTTCAGTAGATAAGGTACTTCCTGATCCTTCTGTAAAACATGAAAAAGTAGGCGCCCATATGGTCACAGATCAGCATGATTGTCCACAGGTGGCTATTTACAATGTGGAAGGCCCTTTATTTTTCGGTGCAGCCTCGGTATTGGAAAACTCAGGTGTGGGAGGTCGGAATGACCACCTACAAGGGATTTTGTTGTTGCGTATGGGGAAGGTTCCTTTTATGGATATGACGGGAGAAGGTAACTTTACCGCATTAATTCAGAAATACCGGCAGTCTGGCGGAACGGTGCTTGTTTCCGGGCTCCAGCCTCAACCGCGGGCATTACTACAGAAAACCGGATGCTACGACATGATTGGACAAAAGCATTTTTTCGAACATACAGGAGAGGCCCTGACGGCTGCCCTTGCACTGGTGAATCAAGATCATTGCTGTGGATGCAGGCAAATGGCTTTCCGAGAATGTACGAGTCTGTGCCGCAGATCGCTGCAAACCAAATCTTCCTTTCCAGATGGAGCCGTTTCGGTTCCCATACCTGTAAATAGCGGCAGATAACACTCTTTTAAATTTGTTGCTGAATGCCGAAAAATCTCTTCTAATCCCCGAAACCAAGTGCATAACAAAGACTTGCATTTGCTTCGAAAATGGAAGAGATTTTTCTCTTCTTCAAGAAAAAAAGGAATAAAATTCAAAAAAAATGCTTGAATATCTGATTTTATGACACTATACTAGATTCAAAAGATACCATATGTTTCATTCTTTTGTTTTAAATTGTATTTTAATACTTGCACATTAACCTCCTCGATTACTTCTAAATTTCTTATCCTACCTTTCTCTTCATTTTTTTCACTTATCATTTTCAAACTTGTCCACCTGTTTCTACCCGATGCTCGTTCTTTACGGTCTGCACCAAGGGTTGTTCACCTCAGAATGATGACCTATGGATATCACCCCGGCGGAATCTATATTTTTTAAAGGAGGTGAGTACCAGAGGCTATTTTGTGAGCTTTTGACGTAGCTGCCCGGAAGGCTGTCCTTGAGAATTAAAAAACCAAGTAAAGGGAGATGGAAAGTATTGATTAAGTCGAAAAATATCAAAAAGACGCTGTCGGTCAGTTTTACCGCTCTTCTTGCTTTTTCTCTGATTTCTCCGGTATATGGTGATTCCAGCACAACCACCTCAGCAGGAGCATCGACGATTTCCGCCAAGGTTTCTGCCAAGCTGAACCAACAATTCAGTGCCAGTGAGTATGTCACCTATCTGGTTAAATTAAAAGATCAGGTGGATACGGAGTCAGTTGCCAAGCATGCTTTTCAAAAGGCCTCTGCTGAGCAAATTTCACCCGCTGCTGCTAAGCTTTCTGTACGTACAACGGTTGTGAACTCTCTCATGGATACAGCAGAAAAAACGCAACAATCCGTGGAGGAATACTTAAAGAAGGAAGTCAATAACGGAAACGTCAAAAAGTACAAGAGTTACTTTATCGTGAATGCATTTGCGGTAACCAGCACGAAAGAGGTCATGGATAATCTCGCCACACTTCCTGAGATCGACAAAATTTTACCGGACGAAAAGCGGGAACTGCAAAAGGTAGAAATAGATAAGGATGCCCAGCCCGTAGTTGAGGAATCTACAGCTGACCAAGCGGTTGCAGATCAAGCCGCTGTAGATACGGCTGTGACGGAAGAGAATGCGCAAAAATCAGTGGAAGAATCCGTGTATAAGGATGCTGTAACGCCGAGCCGTGTCGAGTGGAATATCTCTAAAATCAAAGCACCACAGGTTTGGGCCAAAGGCATCGACGGCAAAGGCATTGTAGTCGCCAATCTGGATACAGGCGTTGAATATACTCACCCGGCGTTGAAAAGAAAATGGCGTGGTCTGAACGCTTCCGGTCAGGTCGTTAATCCAGAACTGAGCTGGTATGATGCGGTTGATGGAGCATCACTGCCAACTGATTCAAATGGACATGGTACACATACGATGGGTACGAGCGTTGGATCGGACAGCAACGGTACGAATGAAATCGGTGTTGCCCCTGGCGCCAAATGGATTGCGGTTCGAGTATTCAATCCAGATACGACCGACTCCATCTTACTGGACGGTGGACAATGGATTCTTGCTCCTGTAGATAAAAACGGTAAAAAGCACCCTGAGCTTGCACCGGATGTGGTGAATAACTCTTGGGGCGGCGGACCTGGTCTGGATGAATGGTATCGTCCAGTCACCAAGGCGTGGAGAGCGGCTCAGATTTTCCCTGAGTTCTCCGCAGGCAACACAACATTGTCCAATCCGGGCGGACCTGGGTCTGTAGCCAATCCGGCAAATCTGCCGGAAGCTTATGCAACAGGAGCCACGGACATTAACAACAAGCTGGCCAGCTTCTCACTGCGCGGTCCTTCTCCTTATGGCGAAGTGAAGCCTGAAATTTCGGCTCCTGGTGTCAACATCCGTTCTTCTGTACCGGGTGGAGTGTATGAGGGGGGATGGAATGGTACCTCCATGGCAGGTCCGCATACTGCTGGATTAGCGGCATTACTGCTTCAGGCCAAGCCATCTTTGACTGTGGATCAACTGGAGGATGTTATTTCAAAAACAGCGACGCCGCTGACAGATAGCCAGTATCGGACTTCACCGAACAATGGTTACGGATATGGTCTGATCGACGCGCTTGCTGCGGTGAACTCCGTACTTAAGTGAGGATTTTGCAAAAATCCCATAAGCGACTTCCAATGAACAAGATATAGAGCGAAAGATAGGATTAAGAAAGACCCCCGAAATCCCTTTGAGCGGCTCGTACAGAGATTGCATACACCTGTTAACCGTGTAATGCACTATTACGTAGCCGCAAAAAAGGGGTTTCGTACATAAAAGAATATAAAAGTCATAGAATTTCAAGAAAAATGCAAAAAAATGACTTGTATATCTGTTTTGATAACTTTATACTATTCCATAATATATGATTATATATCAATTTTTAATATAAACTGTAATGATATAACATGTCTTTTCTTCGAAGTTCTCCTGCTTGTTCTCCTTGGTTTCTACTAAATTTCATCGCTTCCTATTGGAATTGTAAACTCACCTATGAAGTACCACCACCTATGAACAGCCAAATATTTTTGTGCCTCTATATTCTATGAAGGAGGTGGTCGCCAACCACATCGTGTTGCGCAAAACGTGTGTTTGATGTGTAAGGTATGAGGTCTTACTCTGTACAGGTTATTCCAGAAACATTAAACCTAGTAAAAGGAGTGGAGAAGTAATTGATTAAACCTAAACGATTCAAGAAACCACTATCTATCGGACTATCTTTGCTAATGGCCTTTTCCTTTGTTCAACCTGCTTTGGCGAATAACACACCGGATGGCTCCAAGCTGGAGCTGAAATCAGCCTCGCACAAGGTCACGACCGCGAAGGTGTCCCCGAAACTGACCAAACAGTTTGAGGAGAATAACTATGTTACCTATCTGGTCAAATTAAAAGAACAGGTAGACACCAACAAGGTTTCCAAAAATGCTCTCCAAAAGGCCTCACTTGAGAAAATAACACCTTCCGCTGCCAAAATGGCTGCGCGCAGCCATGTGATCAGTTCTCTGCGTGAAACGGCTTCAAGAACCCAATATGGGCTTGAAAATTATTTGGATAAGCAATCAGAGAGCGGCGGAGTGAAGGAATATAAAAGCTTTTTTATTGTCAATGCATTGGCTGTAACAAGCACCAAGGAGGTGCTGGATCATATTTCGCAGCTGCCTGAGGTCGATAAAGTCTTGCCGAATGAAACGCGTTATCTGCAAAAGGTGACAGTTGACAAGCAAGCAGAGGGAGCAAATGCCAAAACGGCTGAAACAGCGACAGCAGCAACGGCGAAGTCTGCAACGGTAGAGAAGGCTGTAGAGCTGGAGAAGGACGATGGCAAAACATCGGCTAAGCCTGGCAATGCAGGTAAGAACGCTGTAGACCCATCTACGGTGGAATGGAACATATCCCATATTAACGCACCACAAGTGTGGGAAAAGGGAATTGACGGAACCGGAATCGTGGTTGCCAATCTGGATACAGGTGTAGATTATACACATCCGGCCCTTCATCGCAAATGGCGGGGGCTGGACGCGGCAGGCAATGTCGTGAATCCCGAACTGAGCTGGTACGATCCGCATAGTCATGCGACGCTTCCGGTCGATCAGGAAGACGATTCCCATGGTACACATACGATGGGCACGATGGTCGGCTCTGAGGAAAACGGAACGAATCGAGTTGGCGTTGCACCTGGTGCGAAGTGGATTGCGGTTCGGATTTTTAATCCGGAAACGACGGATGCGATTATACTGGATGGTGGTCAATGGCTGCTTGCGCCAAAAGATGCCCAAGGGAATCTTCATCCCGAGCTTGCTCCAGACGTAGTGAACAACTCGTGGGGAGGTGGACCGGGTCTTGATGAATGGTTCCGCCCTGTGGTTCAGGCATGGCGGGATGCTCAAATCTTCCCCGAATTCTCCGCAGGTAATACCTCTCTTTCCAATCCGGGCGGACCTGCCTCGGTAGCCAATCCGGCGAACTATCCGGAATCCTTTGCTACTGGAGCCACGGATAGCAATGATAATCTGGCCAGCTTCTCATTGTTAGGACCCTCACCCTATGGTGAGGTGAAGCCAGAAGTTTCCGCACCGGGTGTGAATATCCGGTCATCTGTCGCTGGTGGCGCCTATAAAGGTGGGTATAACGGTACTTCCATGGCGGGACCTCATGTTGCGGGCCTTGCAGCTCTGTTGCTACAAGCGAATCATTCGCTTACCGTAGATCAGCTTGAGGAAATTTTGATGAACACAGCTACACCCCGCACGGACAGCACATATCCTACTTCGCCAAACAATGGCTACGGACATGGTGTCATTAATGCGCTGGATGCAGTCGGTTCGGTCATGCAAGGTCTGGGCTCCGTGTCTGGTAAAGTTGTAACGGGTGGCGACGATCTGGAAGCACCTGTTCTCGAGCATACACCGCCCGCAGCGGCATTCGAGGGTATTGATATACCTCTGACTGCTCATGTAACGGATGATGTCGGCGTGACAGCCGTTGAGGCCTTTGCCAAAACAGCAGGTACGTCAAACTATGTATATATTCCGTTGGAACGGACCTCCGGCGACAGCAAAGATGGTACATATCAAGCATCTATCCCGACTTTTTTGGTGGACAGCGCTGGTCTGGAATACTATATTCGTGTAAATGATTATGGTAATAATGGATTTGAAACTGAAGTATACAAGGTTAAAATCTCCAAAGGCGTAAAACCAGGCTACACACAAGACTTCGAAAAAGACATTGCCGGTATTAATATCGGTGGACAGGGCAGTGTTTGGAAATGGGGAACTCCGACAAGCGGCCCTAAAAGCGCACATTCGGGTACAAAGGTCATCGCGACTAATCTCGAAGGCCAATATCAGGCCAACTCCAACAGTTATTTTATGGCCCCTCCGATTGATCTGACCGAGAGCTCAAAAGGGGCACTGGTCAGCTTCAAGCATTGGTACGATCTTGAAAACAATTCTGATTTCGGCAAAGTGTACGTAGCAACCACAAACAATCAGAATGCGTTTGAGCAGGTATTATCGTTTACCGGCACCAGCAACGGCTGGAAAACACAATATCTTGATTTGCGGGCATTCGCGGGTCAAAAGGTATACCTCCTGTTCAACTTTACGAGTGACAATACGGTTGTGAAAGATGGCTGGTATATTGACGATCTGTCGATTCAGGAGCCAGACACCGTTGCACCTGCTGCGCCGAGCAATTTGACTGCTGAAGCAGATACTGTGGGTAACGTCACACTGGCCTGGAATGCTTCCTCCGATGATGATGTAAAGCAGTACAAGGTGTATCGTTCTACCCAATCAGGCAAAAATTATACTTCCATCGGTACAACCTCAGCACTGACACTCACAGATACCATCACGGTCGGTGGAGCGACCTATCATTATGCAGTGGCGGCTGAGGATTATAGTGGCAATGAAGGAATCAAGTCGAATGAGGCTTCTCTGAGAGTAGACGTGCCAGATACGCTGTATAGCGATCATTTTGACGGCAGCTCGGATAATGGCTGGACTCATTCCGGTACCAAGGATGAGTGGGAACGCGGCATTCCCAAGGAAGTAGGACCAGAGAGCGCAGCGTCCAGACCCAATGTGTGGGCAACCGATCTTGATAGCAATTATGAGAACGGAGCTGAATTTTCGCTGGTTTCTCCCAAAATTAATTTGCAGGCTGTACGCAACGCAACACTGACCTTCAATCACTGGTTTGAAATTGAGGCCGGCTATGATTACGGTTATGTGGAAGTGTCCAAAAACAATGGCGACACGTGGAGCGAGCTGGGCAAGTTCTCTCACAACACGAACGGGAAAAAGTGGACTCCAGTTTATTACAATCTGGATAGCTACACCGGCAATGAGATTCAAATTCGCTTCCGTTTGAAATCGGATAACAGTGTGAACAAGAACGGCTGGTACATTGACGATTTCCGTGTGCTGGGCATTCCAGCTGCGACAGTGACCAAGGACATCGTACCTGAGTCGAATATCAAGCTGGAAAAAGCGGAAGAACAATTCCCGCTGTACAAAATTACAAGCACTGAAAAGAGTGAATTCCAGGAGAAAGTGAAGCCGGCAGAAACAACGGTGGATAGTGGACGTGTCGGTCTCGACAGTCTTCCAGCCAGCGCTACGGTTACGGTATTGGAAACCGGACGTTCGGTGAAAACGGATCCGACCACGGGCAAATACAGCTTCACCCATGTGGCAGGCGACTATACGCTGAAGGCTGAAGCCTATGGTTATGTGCCTCAAACGAAAGCAGTCACGATTGAGAATAACAAAGTCATAAGAGCAAACTTTAGTCTTCAGGCCGTACCTCACGGTACGATTCATGGGGTCATTACCGACAAGCAATCCGGTGAACCGATCCAAAAAGCGAAAGTGTTGGTGCTGGAGGATGCGCGTATTGCTCCGGTAGAGACGAATGAGGCTGGAGAATTTACGCTGGACGTGCTGGAAGGAACATACACATTGTCCATTTCAGCTGAGAATTATTATAGCGACAGTGTATCCGTTACTGCTCCTCCGAACGGTAGTGTGGTAGCGAATGTCACGTTGAAACCTTTCATCGGGTTCCAGGGAGGCATTGCCTACGATGATGGGACAGGAGAAAATGCTAGAGCCTTTAACGCGGCAGGCAATTCATGGGCAGTCAGAATGACGCCTGAGTCGGAAGTGGCTCAAGTGACAGGAGCATCGCTTTTGTTCTGGAACTCTGCCTTCCCGAATCCGGGAGGAACGGCATTCCAATATTCTATCTATGACGCCTCCGGTGCGGCAGGAGCACCTGGACGATTATTGGCTGGTCCATTCGACGGGACTGCCGTAAGGGATGAGACACAATGGACGACGGTGCAGCTTCCAGAGCCGGTGACGGTTCAAGGTGACTTCTACATCGTATATACACAGTCTGCTGTAGGCACACAGTCGCCAGGTCTTGCTACAGATGAGAGTGGCCCGAATGCACTTCGCAGCTGGCAAGGTGTAAGCGGAGCATGGAGCCAATCACCTGAGGAGGAAGGGAACTACATGATCCGGGCTATCGTCAGATATCCGGTGAATGCTCCAACGATTACGACTCCTACGAAGGCTACGTATACGCAGGAAGAGTCGATTACCGTAACAGGAACTTCCCCGGCAGAAGGAGCCGATATTCAGCTCTTTAACGGTAAGGAACTGGCTGGCACAACGAAAGTGAAGGATCGTCAGTTCAGTTTTTCGGTTGATCTTCAGCCAGGTGCTAATCCGCTAAGTGTTCAAGCAGCGGTATACGGCAAATTAACGGATCGTTCCGAAACGGTAGTTGTGACGCTCGATCAGACTAAACCGGGTCTGATCCTGACTTCTCCTGATGAAGGAGCCCGTACGAACGCGGGTGTAGTTAGTGTTATCGGTACCGTGTACGACGAGTTCCTCACCGAATTGTCGATTAACGGTGAGCCCGCTGAATTTGGAAGTGATGGCAGCTTTAACAAGCGATTGCTTATCAACGAAGGCGAAAATCAAATTACGGTGATGGCCAAGGATCTTGCCGAAAACGAAACAACCGTTACGCGCTCGGTGTATGTCGATACAGCTCTGCCGAAGCTTGAAAACATTAGCCCTGCGGAGGATGTGCGTATTACTCCAGGGCAGCCGGTACGAGTATCTTTTGACAGTGCATCCGGTTTGGAGGCGTCCTTCCATGTGGAGCTGCCTTTCAACCTGTCCACTTTGGGCCGCAACGATATTCCATTAAATGAAACTTCGTCAGGCCACTATGAAGGTACTTATTTCACTTCATCTTCTCTGAACCTAGAAGGCGGAGTCATCGTGATCCGGGTAAGGGATGCAGCGGGAAATGAAGTGGAGACGGAGGCGCCAGGAAAATTGTATGTAACCAATGGTGGAGGACAGAACCCTGATCCGAATCCACCTACATCCAATGAAAAGCCAGTAGCCATTATTCAGGCTAATGAATCAGCTAAGAAGAACAAAAATGTACAATTTAACGCCAAAGCTTCCCGTGATGTAGATGGTGAAATCGTCAGCTACAGCTGGAATTTTGGCGATGGCGATACGGCAGTCGGTTCCAAGGTGAAGCATAAATTCACCACAGCTGGAACGTATACCGTAGAGCTAACGGTGACGGATAATGACGGCGCAAGCGGTAAGACTGTGCATACGATCACAATCCGTTAACAGCCAGTAGGAAAGGGAAGGCTTCTTTTAGAATAGCAATGAAGGCCCACAGCAAGCCACGGTTTATAGAGGCTGCTGTGGGCCATTTTTAATTGTCGAGCCGTTCAGGAAGCGATACAATGAATAATGCTCATAAAGTGAATCGTTTCACAATAATATTTTTAGCAGGAGAGGATTATATGATTCATTTGCAAAAAGAAAGCGGACGTATCCGTCTTGTGCTGGATGCCTATTTTATGGGAGAAGATATCATTGTACTCATTTCTGGCGGTGATCAGCCCCATTTGGGAACGATTACAGCAGGGGCCAGGCTCGAGCCGATTCAAACTGTGCAATTACAAAACCATAAGGAATTTTATATTACCGAAGAAATTGCAGTTCGCTTGCGAAAAGAGTTTGCGGGCAATTTTGCCATTTGCTGCGGGGCACATTTGGATCATGCAACCAAGGATGAAATCCGAGTGCTGACAGATATGGCTATACAACTGGGAAAAGAGCTCATTGGAGAACTCAAGGAAGCACGCTAGTAGCAACCTTTTTAAGTGAACTCCTGAAAGAGCAGATTGCGATAGGGATACTTGCTAAAGGGATACTTAAAAAGTAAGGCAAAGCCATCATCCTCAATTTGTACGGATTTCAGCGCAGAGGATGGAATTAAACTACGGATCATGACATGAACTGCACGCTGGTCTTGTCTGTTGATCGCTTTAGCTAAGGCAGAAGCAAAACATGGATTGCGTGCCAATTCGCGATACAGCGGAAAAACGGCTTTTGCGATGGCGCGATGAACTCTCGGCTCAAACGTAAACTGCACAGTCCCTGGTGGAATCGTCGTTCCATTCGTATAATAGAGCATCGGTGGCTGAGCTAAAAAAGAAATAAAGTAGCCGATGCCATTCGTGCCTAAGCCTTGTTTAGCGGCAAATGGCGCTATTGAGCAGAGAAGGGATTTCATCCGATCCAAATTGCCCTGAACGACAGCTCGTGACCATTGGACAGCAAAAGCACGTCGGGTTGCAATAGCTTTGTAAAAGGGCAGCATGGCAGCGGATATTTTCCTAAGTGTTTCTGCATTTAAACGTTTGTGAGGCGAGCCCTTTCTGCGGGATGTTGCACGATATAGCATAGCTCCGACCTCCTTGGCAGGATGCTCTCATGGAGCGCAATTGATCTGTAACAGGTAAAATACTGTATGCCCGGTTACCTCAAAAAGTGCTAATATCGCTATGTTTCTTCTTTTTAACGTTCTAATTTAAAAAATTGAAATAAGTACTGTCCTGATTTGTAAGATTGTGGTACCCTAGAACTTATATAATTGCTATTTTACTTATTGGAGTTGAATTTAACAGATGAGTGATTTGTACAAGGAGCCTCGATCTTCCGATCCTTTTCAGGAGACGAACGATTATAACGCCCCATTTAACCCGCCCCCAGTAGTTCCACCTACGAATAGTAAAGCTGTTGCCTCGATGGTGCTCGGGATTTTATCTGTGGTCATTCCCTATATCGGATTGATTATCGGAATTGTGGGTATTATTTTGTCCAGTCTTTCCCTGAAGGAAATTAACCGTCATGGCGAGCAAGGCAGAGGTATGGCCATTGCTGGATTGGTATGTAGTATTATCGGTACACTGATTTATACACTGATCATCATTTTTATAGTTATTGTTTTTATAGTAGCTGCCTCCAGTGGCGATCCGGATATTTTTTCAGACATTTAATGAATTGAAGTATGCTTGAGTCAGACAAACCATTCACGATTTGACTATTGGATGTTATGATAAAAGGAGTCCAATGAAGGAGAGTGAAGCCGTATGGCACGTACTCAAACACAAAAAGCGCTGAGCAAGGCAAAACGCGCTGGAATCTATTGTGCGGCACAGAGCCGCAAAACGAATGACCATTATGGCGAGATTTCACAGCACATACGAATGAAGCCGACCAAGCAAGAACAATTACAAAAGGTCAAGCACAAGAAGCGAATCGTTCAGAGCGACGCTTCTTTTTTTGTTTTTAGAGAGAACAGCAGGGTCCTTTTCGACGTGGCTTTATAAAGTAAGCCTGCAACCTTACGTAAAAAACTGATTCAACAAAAAAATGAAAAAAGGAGGGCTTAACAAATGAGCGCATGGTCAGATCAAACTGAACTCGAGCAATCAGATACCCGTACCATGAATAGAGCTTAGCAACCAAACGTTGAGCAGAGAAATGATTGTGTGGATTGAATAGCGCTTTTCTGTACCGAAAAAGGACTTGATAATAATTATCATTCTTGTTAGAATATCATAAGAAAGAAGGAACCCGGGCATGGGCTCCTTCATTATAAAGCTTAGGCTTGAAATCAAAGATTTACTTGGCTTCGAAGGTTTTGCAGTCTGTTTCTTCGGATTTGTGAGTGTCTTCAGGTCTGTTGCTTACGATATAAATGGAGCTAGCGCTACATTTATTTTCTTGGGCCCAGTACGTACATGAATTGACTTCACACAGAACGTCTTTTGCCATGTTGTACACCTCCTTATATGGTTGTGATGGGCTGAGCAAATAGTATCACGGTCAGTCAAGGTAGGACTTGTCCAACTGTGTTTACCCTCTTGTTAGGAAGAGGGATTTTGCTATGCCTGCTTGTACAATATCAAATGAAATCTAAAATTGCAATGTTTGCTTCATTTTGCAGTTCGAAGCGGACATAAGTGTCCCTTTTAATTAAAAAACAAAAGCTGTCCTCCATGCAGAACGAAATGTTTCTCTGCTGGAGAACAGCTTTTTTTGTTTTTCTGACATAATGACGATATGAAAAGATTTAGCGCACGTTAGGAATATTTACGATGGGATCGATGTCAGCATCATAGTCTACGCCCTCAAACTCAAAGCCGAACAGTTGGAAAAATTCGTGACGATATCCTTCAAGATCTGACAATTCGTAGATATTGTTGGTCGTCAGCGCCTCCCATATCTTCTCAACCTCTGCCTGTACGTCTTCGCGCAGTTCCCAATCATCAATACGAATACGTCCTTCTTCATCTACAGGAGTTTCTGGTGCGTACAGACGCTCAGCAAACAGGCGGTAGCTCTGTTCTACGCACCCTTCATGCAGCCCTTTTTCCTTCATTACCTTATATAAAGCAGAAATATACAGAGGAACGACAGGGATAGCGGAGCTAGATTGGGTAACGAGTCCTTTGGTGACTGCGACGAAGGCGCGTCCGCCTGTAACTTTCAACTGATCGTTCAGCTGATGTGCTGTCTCCTCCAAATGATCCTTTGCACTTCCGATACTGCCTTCTCTGTAGATGGCTTGCGTAATATCTGAACCAATATACGAAAAGGAGAAGGTTGTTGCAGTATCAGCCAATACACCGCCTTCACGCAAGGCGTCAATCCACAATTTCCAGTCCTCACCACCCATAACCTCTACAGTTGCTTGTACTTCTTCTTCTGTTGCTGGTTCAAGCGTCACGTTGCTGACTTCCCCGGTGTGGAAGTTAACGGTCTTGTTTGTGTAAGGCTGACCAATAGGTTTGAGCACGGAATTAAACGTTTCGCCTGTGCGGGGATTTGTACGACGACCTGAAGCGACACTGTAAATCACCAGATCGACTTGTCCCAGTTCTTCGCGAATGGCTTCCACCGTTTTGGCTTTGACCTCATCCGAGAAGGCATCGCCTGTCACGCTTAAGGATTTAAGCCCAGCTTCCTGAGCAGCTTTTTCAAATGCAGCAGAATTGTACCAGCCTGCCGATGCTGTACGTGTGGCAGTAGCATTACTAGGGCGATATACACCAATTGTATTGGCACGCGCACCGAAGGCAGCAGTAATGCGAGAAGCCAACCCATATCCGGCAGATGCCCCGATCACAAGTACATTACGGGGTCCCTGGATAGCAGGACGGGCCTGTACATAGTCAATTTGCTCCTGAACATGTTGGGCACAGCCCACCGGATGAGCAGTGGTGCAGATAAAGCCACGTGTTCTTGGTTTGATAATCATGTTATTGTAATTCCTCTCTTCTTGTAGCGATCTTCACCCTTACTATTTTAACTTTTAACTATTTTTTTTCAAACGTGGATTTCAGTAAGTATCCTTTTTACCCAAAAGTGTATCCTTGCACGGGGTGGCAAGTGCCTAAGGGCCTGCATATGATGCTGTAACGATAAATACGAGAAGGGAGAGAGCTGCTTGAAGAATAAGAGCCGCAAAACCATAAGAAACAAAAAGCCGCTCTATAGTGTAATTGACCCGGATATGAATGAATTAAGTATGATACAGCGCGTGAAGCCACAGCCTGCGGAGAGGGAGACAGAAGCAAGACTTCATCAAGTTGCTTCTCCGCCTCCCCCAACCAAAGAGGAGCCGGAGCTAAAGACTGTTGTCGAACCTGAAGTCGAGGTTTCGCATGAGACAGAGTTTGAAGGTGCGGATGCAGAGGAGACTCAAGTGTCGATAGAGGACCCCCAAGAGCTAGAACCAGAACCAGAGTTGGAGCCAGAGCCAGAACCTGATCCAATTGATGTTGAGGAAATTTTGAGCAATAAGAAGGCCCCACATGTAAACAATGCTTTCATCTATACAGACGATTTGAGCGATTTCGCTGTGACGGGTGAGAAGATCGCTCCCGCTTCCATAGATTCCAGCAAACTGAAACAAGAGAGCATCCACACGGAATCTCTGGCGGATTATGCCGTTCAAACGATTAAGATAGCTGACGGTGCTGTGACTTCTTCGAAGATTGCCGCAGACTCCATTACGGTGGAACATCTGTCGGACGCATCGGTATCAGGCAATAAATTGCAGGATCGCTCCATCGGCGGTGAAAAGCTTCGAGATGGTAGCATCACTCCTGAGAAGCTGGCTGATAAGATTATCAGCGGTGATCATATTGCGAATGGCTCCATTGAGAGCCGTCACTTCAAGCAATGGATCGTGTCTTCAGATATGCTTCAAGATCAGTCGGTCACCTCTGATAAAATTCGCAGTGGTACGATTCAATCCAACAATTTGGCTAATGAAGCTGTCGACAGCTCCAAACTGGGCGATCAATCTGTGACCACTTCCAAACTGCGGGATGGTGCTGTGGATGGAGCTAAAATCCAAGCTGGCAGCATTGAGAGTGCACACCTGACCGAGCATGCCGTTCACGCAAGGCATCTGGCCCCCGGTTCGATTAATCGCAAGCAGCTATCCAATGGAATTGTGGGCAAGGAACAATTGGAGGAAGGCGTTGTCAGCGGGCGTCATCTGGAGTCTGAGGCAGTGACCAGTGCGCACATTCAGGCTGGAGCGATTGAAAGAAAGCATCTGAGTCCTGGCTCCATCGGGGAAGAGCAGATTGGAACGGGCCAAGTGACAGCCCGCCACCTGGCGGATCGGAGCATTCAGTCCAATAAACTGGCAGATCAATCTGTAGGCTCATTGCAAATTGTCGATCAATCCGTCACTTCATCCAAAATATCGGATCAGAGCATTTTACCACACAAAATTGCCGACGAGGCGGTACTTACCAGACATATTGCTACAGCAGCCATACAAGGTCCCCAAATTTCTCCGGAGGCAGTCTCTTCCGTACACCTCCAGTCGGAAATCATTCGAAAAGATCATATTGCATCGGAGGCGGTTACGGAGCAACATTTGCATTCCGGGGCTGTGACGAGCGAGAAATTAGGGAAGGGGGCAGTGCTGGAACACCATGTGGCGAATCAGGCTGTCAAGGAAAATCACATTGCCTCGAGCGCGATTAAGTCTGACAAAATTGCTGACGAAGCAGTGACAGAACCTAAAATTGCCACAGGAGCGGTAACTGGAAATAAGATTGCCCCTCAAGCCATTACACACGCACACATTGCAACGGGGGGAATTCGTGAAAACCACCTTGCCGACAACAGTGTGGGTGGAAAGGCATTGCAGGCTCAATCCGTCGATTCGACCCATCTGGCCCAGAGTTCTGTGCTGAGCAAACATCTTGGGGAAGACAGTGTTGGAACCTCGGCTTTGCAAGAACAGTCCGTTACCGCAGACATACTAGGGGAAGGCGCTGTTCAAACCGCGCATTTGGCCAGCGGAGCGGTGTACTCCCATCATTTGCAGGATCATGCCGTTACTTCACTGAAACTATCGCCGGAAAGTGTGGCCACGGATAAAATCAATGATTTGGCGATTACGGCTCCTAAGTTAGCTGAGGGTAGTGTCACTTCCTCTAAGCTGTCTGCTCGTTCCGTGCAGCCGTGGCATCTTACGGATAAAGCGGTGCAGAGTAACCATCTGGCTGTTGAAGCGGTGGAGGCGAATCATCTCGCTCCGGAATCCGTCACCTCTAATCATTTGCAATCTGCATCGGTCCAAACTAAACACCTCGCCCCCGACAGTGTATCCGGTCATGCACTTCAGTCAGAAAGTGTCACCTCTGAGAAGCTAGCGGCCCGTGCTGTGCAGGCTTCCAATCTGGCAGAAAACAGCGTGGGTCCCGGACATTTGGCTGCGCAAGCCGTACACACTCAGCATTTGGCTGCAGGAGCAGTACAGGAGACGGAATTAGCCCAGAACGCTGTAAAGTCTGTACATCTTGCGCCCGAATCCATCCAATCGGAGCACTTGCAAAGCGGGGTCATTCAGGGAGAGCATATCGCATTGCAGGCTATAGCGACTCCGGCCTTACAGGATGAATCGGTCACCTCTGCCAAACTGTCGGAGGGAAGCGTAACTCCCACCAAACTGTCTGCCCATGCCGTGCAGTCCGGACATATTATGGACGAAGCTGTACAAAGCAACCATTTGGCTGTGGCGGCTGTGGATTCGGCACATCTGGCTGCAGGAGCGGTCACCTCGGTGCATCTACAGGCTTCCTCGGTGCTCACGAGACATTTGGCCCCGGATAGTGTGTCCGGTCGTGCGCTTCAAGCGGAAAGCGTCACCTCGGAAAAGCTGGCAGCTCGCTCGGTACAAGGAATGAACCTCGCGGAAGGCAGCATCGGCCCTTCACATCTTTCTGCGCAGTCGGTGCACACTCGGCATCTGGCAGCTGGAGCAGTACAGGATAGAGCACTGGCAGAGGGGGCAGTGAAGTCCGTGCACATCGCACCGGAATCCATTCAGCCACATCATCTGCAAATTGGAACCATTCAGGGAGAGCACATCGCGTCACAGTCCATATCGACCGATGCTTTGCAGGATGAGTCTGTTACGTCCGATAAACTGGCGGATGAGGGTGTGACTGCCGCCAAGCTGTCAGCACACTCGGTCCAGCCGTGGCACATTACAGACGAAGCGGTGCAAGCCAAACATCTGGCAGAAGAAGCCGTCCAGTCCAATCATCTGGCCCGGGAATCTGTCACCTCTGCCCATTTGCAGGCTTCAGCGGTGCTTGCGAGCCATCTGGCTCCAGATAGCGTATCTAGTAGTGCGCTTCAAGCAGAAAGCATCACCTCGGAAAAGCTGGCGGCACACTCGGTGCAAGCGACGAATCTCGCGGAAGGCAGCGTCGGCCCTCCACATCTGTCCACGCAAGCGATACACACCCGGCACTTGGCAACGGGTGCAGTACAGGACAGAGCGCTAGCAGAAGGGGCAGTGAAATCCGTACACATCGCACCGGAGTCCATCCAGTCGCATCATCTGCAAACGGGAACCATTCAGGGTGTGCATATCGCCTCACACGCGATATCGACCGATGCTTTGCAGGATGAGTCCGTTACGTCCGACAAACTGGTGGATGAGGGCGTGACTGCCGCCAAGCTGTCTGCCCACTCGGTCCAGCCGTGGCACATTACAGACGAAGCGGTGCAAGCTAATCATTTGGCAGAAGAGGCTGTCCAGTCCAACCATTTGGCCCGGGAATCCGTCAGATCTGCCCATTTGCAAGCTTCAACGGTGCTTGCGAGCCATCTGGCCTCGGATAGCGTATCCAGTAGTGCGCTTCAAGCAGAAAGCGTCACCTCGGAAAAGCTGGCGGCACACTCGGTGCGAGCGTTAAATCTCGCGGAAGGCAGCGTCGGTCCTTCACATCTGTCTGCGCAGGCGATACATCCCCGGCATTTGGCACCCGGCGCAGTACACGACAGAGCGCTGGCAGAGGGGGGAGTAAAGTCCGTGCATATCGCACCGGAGTCCATTCAGCCGCACCATCTGCAAACGGGAACCATTCAGGGTGTGCATATCGCCTCACAGGCCATATCGAACGATGCTTTACAGGATGAATCCGTTACGTCCGACAAATTGGCGGATGAGGGCGTGACTGCCGCCAAGCTGTCAGCCCACTCGGTCCAGCCGTGGCACATTACAGACGAGGCGGTGCAAGCCAATCATTTGGCAGAAGAGTCCATCCAGTCCAACCATTTGGCCCCGGAATCCGTCACCTCTGATCATTTACAGGCTTCCTCGGTGTTTGCGAGACATCTGGCTGTGGACAGTGTGTCAGGTCGTGCGCTTCAAGCAGAAAGCGTCACCTCGGAAAAGCTGGCGGCACGCTCGGTGCAAGCGACGAATCTCGCGGAAGGCAGCGTCGGCCCTTCACAGTTGTCTGAGCATGCCGTACACCCCCGGCACTTGGCAACGGGCGCAGTACAGGACAGAGCGCTGGCAGAGGGGGCGGTGAAGTCCGTGCATATCGCACCGGAGTCCATTCAGCCGCACCATCTGCATCTTGGAACCATTCAGGGTGTGCATATCGCATCCCAAGCAATATCAACCGATGCTTTGCAGGATGAGTCGGTTACGTCCGACAAACTGGCGGATGATGGCGTGACTGCTGCCAAAATATCTCCTCATTCGGTCCAGCCGTGGCATATTACGGACGAAGCGGTGCAAGCCAATCATTTGGCAGAAGAGGCCGTCCAGTCGAGCCATCTGGCTCCTGAATCTGTCACCTCTGCCCATTTGGAGGCTTCGGCAGTGATGACCCGGCATATTGCACCCGGGAGTGTATCGGTTCACGCGCTTCAGGCAGGCAGCGTGAACGCTGAGAAGCTTGCGCTTCGGGCGGTGCGTGCTTCGAATCTGGCAGAAGCCAGCGTAAACTCCGTGCATTTGACGGAGCATGCCGTACACGCTCAACATTTGGCCGATGGGGCGATCCAAGGGTCCGCACTGGCAGAGGGCGTGGTGCAGTCCAGGCATATCGCGCTGGATTCAATCCAGTCGGAACATCTGCAAGCAGGGGCAATTCAGCCACAGCATGTAGGCTGGCAGGCGGTGGCTGAGGATGCTATACAGGAAGGTGCGGTGACGTCCAGCAAGCTTGCAGATGGAACGATACAGTCCCGCCATGTGGCTGAGGAAGCTATTGAAAGCCACCACATTGGAGAGGAAGTTATTGATTCGCATCACCTAAAGCCGGGATCGGTGACACTGGCTCAGCTGTCCACAGATATTCATCTCTCCGGACTTTTGCCAGAGGAAGGTGTCAGTGGCGACAGACTTCAGGCAAACAGTATATCTCGCAGCCATCTGCAAGCTCAGGCCGTCGACAGCGAGGTACTGAGCCCGGAAGCTGTGGGACCAGAGCATCTGCAGGCTGCTGCGGTACAAAGTCATCATGTGGCAGAGCAGAGCATTGAGGGTCATCATCTGGTGGAAGGCTCTGTAGGCTCACGTGAGCTGGAGCTGAACGCAGTGAAGCCGGAGCATTTGAGCATCACTCCGGTCCGTACTTGTGCGAATCAGCCCGCATTGCAGCAGTTTGGCAGAGCGCCGTTTCTTTTGAAAGGTAGTGAAGGGGAGACGGAAGTGACCATTGTATTCGGGGAGCCTTTTGTAAACCCAGACTACACGTTGGTAGCGATGACGAACCACCCTCTCTTTCATGCGACGCTGAAATCTCAGACGCCGAATGGAGCAGTGATCGTCGTAACCAAGTGGAACGAAACCGCGCATAACTACGGTATTATTTCCTGGATCGCCATTGGTTAGTGAAAATGGTTATTGTAAAACTCATAGCGTGCAGACTCATGTATTTTCTAAATACAGGGCTGCACGCTTTTTCATATACTTTTCACACATTTGCTCCACAATTATCCCGAATTCTCCTGATAAGCTAAAGATACTTTAAAGGAGAGGTGATTCAATCATGAAAAAATGGACTAAAAATGCAGCAGCTGTATTGACCGTAGTAAGTGTACTGGGAGGAGCAAGCAGTGCATTCGCTGCTACAGCAACAACGACTCCAGCGAGCACTGCACCAGCGATCAAAGCTCCTGCGGTTACGACTCCGGCTACCAAAACACCGGCAAAAGCACCTGTGACGAAAACACCTGTGGTGAAAGCACCTGTTAAAAAAGCTGTAACAGCTCATAAAACAACAACCAAAGCGAAGAAAGCCCCTGCTAAAAAATCCGTTGCGAAAAAAGTGGCTAGCCACAAAACAAAAGCAGTGAAAGTGCAGCACCGTACAGTTAAACATCATGCAAAAAAACATAATGTTGTTAAACACAAAGCAACAGCTCATAAAACTCGTGCACATCATGTCGTAGCTAAAAAATTGACTCACAAAGCTCCAGTTAAAAAAGCAGTCCCAGCAAAAACAGTGAAAACAGCGCCAAAAACAGCTGCTAAAGTAGTAACAACCAAGAAATAAGATTGATGTGTAATTAGCTTTCAGCTCGCCTGGCATATACAGCAGCGATTCATGATAAGAAAGACGGGACCGGGAACGGTATACCCGTCTTTTGTCTATTCTGCTGGGCTTCTGTTAAGCTTAAAGAGAGGATGGAAGCATCCAGAACAACGGCAAGGGGTTAAGGCTATGACAAAAATAGTAGTAGTGGATGACGATGTGTTCATTTTGCAATTAATATCTGAATATTTGAAAAAAGAATCCTACGAGGTCACTTCCTTTTCCAGTGGTAAAACACTGGTAGAGCATATCCGTACGAACCGTCCGGATTGTCTCGTTCTTGATATTATGATGCCTGGCATTGATGGGCTTTCTCTACTGACTCAGCTTCGTGATTTTACAGAAATGCCGATCATTATGATCTCTGCCCGTGGAGAAGAAAACGACCGTATTCACGGACTGGAGCTGGGATGCAGCGATTTTTTGACCAAGCCCTTTAATCCAAGAGAGTTGGTAGGAAGGGTTAAAGCGATGCTGAGGCTGAGCAAGGCCGGAATGTCTGCATCGGACGATAGGCAAGCGGCAGGAAGCGCAGATCTTTGCCATGCGGGCAATCTGTGTATTTTTGCTGACTTTCGTAAAGTCACAGTGGACGGACAAGAGCTGAATTTGACCTCACGTGAATTCGACCTGCTGCTGTTTCTTGCGAATCATCTGGAAAGACCTTTTGGCAGGGAACATCTGATTCAGCAGGTGTGGAGCTATGATTTTATAGGTGATGTGAGAGTTGTGGATGATCTGGTCAAACGGATTCGTAAAAAGTTAGCTGAATATCACTCTACGCTCGTCATTAACACCGTATGGGGTTTCGGATATAAAGCAACGGTTCAGGAGTTGTAACCATGCGTACGATGAGAGCTAAAATACTGCTTTCCCTGTCCATCGCCATGCTTATTACCGTCTGTATTACGGTCGTTTTATTCATCAGGCTTATCGACGACATTCTGGTGAATCAGGCTAAATCCAAGCTCCATGAGCAGGCGCGCAAAGCCGTCCATATTATGAGCGACGGAGGCTTTGATCGACTGGATAATGCTGAATTCAACTATGTTATCAAGGGAGTACTTTTATCTGCCGACTACTTTATTTTAAGTACGGATAACCGTATCATCGACTCAAGCGTCTCTGGAATGGAAGGCAAAAAGATCGAGCGTTTGCTTTTGATCCGCCAGGGATTTTTTGCATCGGTTCATCCGTCTCTCCAGGATCTGACAGCTACACATGAAGGGGTAGCTGTGCTTCAAGGTAAAAAGGTACTGTTTACGAATGAAGAATTGCCCGGACAACCTTTTCGTATTTTTGTATACTCACCCTTATCTTCCTTGAGAGCACTGTATGTACCGTTAATGAGAACCACATTACTGTCTATCATCGCGGGTTTTTTGGTGATTCTCGTCATTGGTCTGATGGTTGTCTCGCGTCTAGTGCGTCCGCTTAAACGATTGAAGAAGGCGGTAGGCAACTATGAGCCTAATCAGCCGCAGGATAGTGATTTTCCGCAGGCGGATAAAAGTGAGATTGGCGAGCTGATCGGTACCTTTCATTCCATGTCCGCCCGTATTCAGCAGCACCATCAGGGTCAAATTGAATTTCTACAAAATGTATCTCACGAGCTAAGGACACCGTTAATGTCCATTCAAGGCTATGTATATGCCATTCAGGATCAAGTGGTATCCCAGGACGAGGGGCTGAGTATCATCAAAGTGCAGTCCCAGCGGTTAATTGATATGGTGGAAAAGCTGCTGCAGCTATCAAGGCTGGAAGCGCTGAATGAGGAATGGCCTGTCTCTCTCGTTGATCTTAGAAGCATGGCGGAGGATGCTGTTCATCTATTGATGCCGGTGGCTGCTGAACGTTCTATCTCGCTTAGAGTGGAGGGAGAGGGCCTGCATGTGGCCGTTCCGGCCGAGCAATTGTTCCGTATAATGTTGAATTTGTTGCAAAATGCAGTTCGGCACACCTCTACGGAGGTTGTCATTCATTTGGAGACAGGGACAACACCGGAGGTTGTATGGGTTATGCATGTGGATGATGATGGAGGAGGGCTGACCGAACAAGAGGCAGCCGAGGTGTTCGGAAGATTCTATGCGGGCTCGAATGGTGTCACAGGTCTTGGATTGGCTATTTGTCGTCAAATTGCTACCCGATTGAACGGAGAACTACTCTGCACCCGTTCGCCATTGGGTGGAGCACGCTTCAGCTATATCCAGCACATGTTATAAATGAGTACAGAAATGGGTAAAAATGATCGTTTTTCCGGCCTAATATCCCATTTATCTAACATAGTATGAGAGGTTTTTGGTGATATTTTAGATATAGCTTGACTGGTAGGTACTAAACTGAGTAAAATTAATCGTATATACCTTGACTCCTGGACGTCGTTTTTTTAGATAGTGGTCAATAATAGTGATGAATAATAAATGAAAGAGTGATGAGATGAACCGCCTTTTGGAAGTGAAGGACTTAACGATATCTTTCAAGACCCGTCAGGGACTAGTGCAGGCCATTCGTGGCGTAAACTTTCATGTCAATAAAGGAGAGACGCTGGCGATTGTGGGCGAATCCGGCTCAGGCAAAAGCGTAACCTCACAAGCTGTTATGAAGTTGATTCCGACCCCTCCGGGCATCTATCAAAAGGGTCAAATTATGTTTGACGGACAAGAGCTGATTAATAAAACGGAAAAGCAGATGCAAAAAATTCGTGGTAAGGAAATTGGCCTGATTTCTCAGGACCCAATGACTTCGCTTAACCCTACGATGAAAGTCGGCAAGCAGATCACGGAAGTGCTTTTCAAGCATGAAAAAATATCCAAGGATGCTGCTCGCAAGCGGGGTATTGAGTTGCTGAATCTGGTAGGTATTCCACATCCTGAACAGCGTTTTAACCAATATCCGCATGAATTTAGTGGCGGTATGCGTCAACGTGTCGTCATTGCGATGGCATTGGCTGCTAATCCGAAACTTCTGATTGCCGATGAGCCGACGACTGCGTTGGACGTAACGATTCAAGCTCAAATTTTGGAGCTGATGAAGGATCTTCAGAAAAAGATCGATACTTCCATCATCTTTATTACGCATGACCTCGGTGTTGTGGCGAAGATGGCGGACCGTGTTGCCGTTATGTACGCAGGACAAATCGTGGAAACAGGTACGGTTAATGAAATTTTCTATAACCCGAAACATCCATATACATGGGGCCTTCTCGCTTCTATGCCAAGTTTGGACAGCCATGGTCAGAAGCTGGCAGCTATTCCGGGAACACCTCCGGATCTGCTTCACCCACCTGTAGGGGATGCTTTTGCAGCCCGCAGTTCTTATGCTATGAAAATTGACTTTGAGAAAGAGCCTCCACTCTTTCAATTATCCGATACGCACTTTGTAAAATCATGGTTGCTGCATCCAGATGCGCCTGCGGTTGAGCCACCAGAAGCGGTAAAGGCTAAACTTCGTAAGCTGGATAACGCATTTGAAAAGCCGGTTTTGGTAGAACAATATTAATACGCAACGTAATTTATAACTAAACCAATGAGAAATAAAAAGGGCTGTTCTCTCCGTGTGGAATCATTCTACGGAGGAAACAGCCTTTTTGGTGTAAAATCATAGGTTGTATGAGCCTGTGGTTATTGGTGTTAGCGGGCAGTGCTTACAGCTTACCGGAACCGGCTTGGGAAGTGACTTCTGCCTTCACACTGGCGGATGGGGAAATTTTATCGTTCAGCGATGGTTTCCAGCCTACAGAGGAGCTAAGACCCGCGCTGGAGCCTGCGTTAACAGCTTGTCCATTCAGGATTGTGCCCGTATCTGACAGGGCAGTTCCTCCAAAGACAGTCACGATTTTAGCTGCAGATAAACCGGCAACGTCAATGACATTGTTTTCGGCGAAGATTTTGGAGGATTTACCTGCACCCCATATATACAGTAAAGGATATTCGGAGCGTTTTACATCACCTGTATAGTAATTGTTGTACAGATGGACTTGTCCATACCGTACACGTGGTGTGCGTTGTACCGTGTTTTCATAATAGTTGTGATGCAAGGTTACACGTAAAGCTCCTTCATCTGCTGTTTTGCTGTCACTGTTGCCAATAATCGACGATTTATCATGATCGTAAAAATGATTGTAAGAAACCGTAACCAGATCGCCTTGGTTGATCACATCGAGAAGTCCATCATGATGCTGGTATTCTTGACCGTAAAAGGTACCGTTTTGGCTATCGGGGTGAGACCCATCATTGAAGGTATTGTGATCTACCCACACATGTGTGGCGCCGTTAACTGTAATACTGTCATATTCCGAATTCCAATTGCCTGTGCTACCGTCTGTTGGGTCCCACTGAGGGAAATAATCGTAGGCATCCTGGAATTCAATATTACGGATAATAACGTTGTCTGTCCCTTTTTTCAGCTGGAGGTTTGCGCCGTTAATGACGGCGTCGCTACCCAGCCCGACAATGGTTGTATTGGACGGAATATCAATAATGACGCGACTGGCTTGGTTTTTTTGTGAAGTCTCGCGTGCCTTTTCCAATGTGCCGGACGGAGCCTTTTTCCCCCAGGTGGACGGGTCATACGCTTTGAGGTAGGCGTCAAAATTATATTTAGGGTCTTTGTAATCGTCCAATCCTAACGGTTTATTATTGTCATCGACGTTGGCATTGATCGTGCCTTTGACATAAATAATTTTAGGCGCTGTGTTGCTGCTTTTGCCTAAGGCATCGACAAGTTGTTTGCGATTCGTTACGGTGAAAATATTGGAGGTAGTCGCCGCAGCTCCACCTGTTGTGCCTGTAGAAAAGGCTGCCCATCCGTTTTTGCTGCCGAGCGTCTCCTTGCCAATATCGCTGGCTGCATGAGCAGGTGCACCTATAGGAGCCAGAGTAGTGAACAGTAGAGCCGCTGCGATTCCGAGTGAAAATCTCTTTTTCATAAAATACCTCCGTATATTGGATTAATGGAGTAGATGAACGAACGGAGTCCCGGGTGCTCCTGTGGTTTCTACATTTTCTATCATACTTCGTGTTCCAGTATTTGTTAATATAATAAAAGTTACATACTAAAATTTTTGTCGAATTTTTTATATAATTCAATAGACCCCTTCTTTTTCCAATCAAGACGTATATGTAATAATGAAAACGTTAACAATCACACGGAATAGGAAATGTATATATGAATATATGGAATTGTTTATGTGTTTTTCTCAGAATGTTAACGATTTCATTTCGATTTATAGATTTTTGAAGAATCCTCAGGTAAAATGGCTTGTAATAAAGCTGAGGAGGAATGGGCATCATGGCAGAGCATTTAGCAGATATCTTGAAGTTGTTGAAGCAAAAAGAGTGGATAGATTTGTCCCACGCTTTTTATCCTGAAATCCCTCATTTTCCAGTATTCGATAATGTTCAGGTGGATACCCTGTTTACCCACGACGATGGCTTTTTTGTAAAACAATACTGCTTTCCCGGTCAGTATGGGACTCATATTGACGCACCCGTTCATTTTGTGAAGGGCAAACGTTACTTGCATGAGCTTTCGTTGAAGGAACTGGTTTTGCCGCTAGTTGTCATTGACCGTTCAGCAGCCGTTGCAGCCAATTCTGACTATGAACTTACGGTTGCGGATATTTTGGACTTTGAGAAAGAGCATGGACGCATTGCTGATCAGTCCTTTGTCGCTTTTCGCAGTGATTGGAGCAAACGTTGGCCTGATTCAGATGCCTTCTCAAACAAGGACGACGCTGGAGATGCACACTGTCCGGGCTGGTCGCTGGAAGCGCTACGCTTTTTGGTAGAAGAACGGAATGTAGCTGCCATTGGACATGAAACACTAGATACTGATTCCTCTGTAGCTTATCGCAATGCTGGCAAGCTGGCAGGGGAATATTACATATTGGAGCAAGATCGTTATCAAGTTGAGGTGCTGACGAATTTGGACAAGCTGCCCCCGACGGGCGCGGTTATATATAATATCGTTCCGAGCATTCAGGATTCCCCCGGATTTCCGGTGCGCTCCTTTGCTATTTTGCCTTAACCATACAGTACTCAGTCATTGATAAAACGATAATATTATCATCTTGAACTAAAAGACCGATTCAGATATCGACATCTGAATCGGTCTTTTCTAGCTTATATGGGGTAATGTACAGCGTGAATGACCGTTCAGTCCATCTTGAATCAAAATAATGAAACGTCTTAAGTGATAATCGTTACGGTAGGGGCAGAGATGGTGGGCTGAGTTGATATGGTGGAGGTTGTACTGCTAAAATCTGTTATTTCTATAACAACTGGGACACCTGGTGTAATATCTACGGAGGCAATGACCAAACTTGCTGTGGTTAGGGTGAATAAGGAGCTCTGCTGAATAACTCCGTTAATATAATAATTAGAAGAATCCGTAGCTGCTAATGTTGGCAAAGCAACAACTGGAGCATCAGCGTCATCTACAAAACTTGCAGCAGGAACGGTTGTTACTGTTGCTCCGATCATTCCAGCTGTAATGGTTGCAAAAAAGCGAGTCGTGGCTGGGGCTATAGTCGTGGTTACGGCACCACCTGTTGACACTGGAGCTGTAGCTACTGCTGTGAACACAGGTTTTATGATTGGCATAGTTCTCATCTCCTTTCTTTACTGGTAATGAGCCATTCGCTGGCTCTTAATCAATAAATGATTTTTCAACCTATTTGGAAACGGCATATTAACCTTTCTATTAATAATAGGGTAAATGGAGAAGGCCCTATTTTGCTACAAATATAGATGGAAGCGAATACTTGGAATCGGCATGCTACAGATGCCTAAAACCCTAAAGGGGGATGTGCATACAATACATAGCATGAGAGAAGGAGGTGCATACGGCTGGTATGAGGAGACGCGATTCATCACTAAGAAGGCAAGGAAAGAGAACCGTACATTGCAAGACCAACAAACGTAAAAAGTGTAAAACAAGTTATTCATTCCAAGGTAGAACAAAAACAAGGTTCAATGCCAAAAAGCATCCAAAGCTAATCATGCACCGGCGGTGTAGAAATATTCCTGTCAAGCGGAGGAAAAGAATGGGCCAGACGGGAAAGCGAGGTGTTCCGGGTTCGACAGGAGCACAAGGCATTCCCGGTTTGACAGGGTTACAGGGTGAAACTGGTTTGACCGGAGTACAAGGCATTCCAGGTTTAGCAGGAGCGCAAGGCATACCGGGAACTGCGGGAGCACCGGGAGTCCAAGGAATACCAGGAATACAGGGTCCAGCAGGAACACGGGGAGCGCCAGGAGTGCCAGGTCCGGCTGGAGTCCAAGGTAGTTCAGGTGCAACAGGTGCATCTGGCCCTACTGGAGCACAGGGCATAGCGGGCCCTACCGGCGCCCAAGGAATAACAGGCCCAACCGGTCCGGCAGCTGACATTTCAAATATTGAAATTATACCCATAGCTGAGCGGTATTTTTATTTTGCGCCTGCTACAATTGAATCTTCAATCACGATTATGGCAGATCAATTTTCTGTAGATGGTGTACAGGAGGTCTTTCAGCGTTTTAATGTCGGAAGCAACAGTTACGCCAATCTATACATTAACGGCATGATACAAGAAAGCACATTGTATAGCCTGACACCTGAATCGCTGACGATTCGCCTTAACGAAGGAGAGGCAATTCTCTCCGGCACACCTATTATTGTGGAAATTGTCCAATTTAGTGTGCGATCCAGTGGATGATACGGTTTGCGGTGAGGCAACCCAGAGGCAGATACAGCTGTTTCTTGGGGCAACGAGCCTTTGCATCCGACATGCCAAAGCTGAAGACCGACTTTGGAGCCTTGGTCATGGATGGCTTGCACGACTTTTTTGCAGCGGTGAAATGTGCTCGTCGCTCCATAGGCCAAGATTGCCTGAGTCTTTTCCCTGCTGGGTGGCTGCGTGCATCTCAAGCATAATTAGTCCCAACTGTCCTAGCGCCCGTTTTATTCGGTTACATATCTATTTTATATGAATAAAATGGGGTGATACACGTATAATTTAAGGTGTTTATAATTAATCACATATAAAAACATGGTGTATTAGGTTAAAGTCAATATATTTTAAATAAAGGTATGAAGAGGGAAGGAGCCTGCATAAATATAATTTGCATTTTAGTTAGTTATCGCTTACTATAAGCTTATGAATAAGAAAACACATATAGACAGCAAAAAGAAAGATATTCTGCAGGCAGCGATGTGCTTATTTGCAACCAAAGGAATTGACGGGATTTCGGTCAAAGAAATTGGAGAGGCTGCCGGTGTGACGGATGCCGCGATTTATAAGCATTTTAAGAGTAAAGATGCGATGGCTTTGGAAGTATTCGGGCAATATTGCAATAGCTACACCACATTAATTGACTTCTATCGCAAGCAGAGTGGGAGCTTCGTCAGTCGTTTCCATCAACTGGTGGATGAAGTGCTGAATATGCATGATGAGGACCAGTATGGCTTGCTTCTACTATCACAGCATCATGAGCTGTATGTTGAAGCAAGCCAGAGCCAGAATGTGCGTCAGCCGCTGGAGGCGTTGACTGAATTCATCGAACAGGGGATTCAACAAGGTGAACTGCCGAAGCAGGATGCTCAGCTATCCGGTGTGCTCATCATTGGAGCTATTACACGCTTGTCCGTGTCCAGCCTGGAAGGTGAACTTCCACAGCAGTTGGTCCCATTTGCAACAGAGGTCAAACAACGTTTAACTGCTTTATTAAGTAAAGGTCAGTAGTGACCTTTTCTTTTTAAATATAAAGTTAGTGTTTTCTAACTAAAAACATAATATGAAGGTAGGAATGGTTTATATGTCTAAAAAAATATTGGTAATTCAAGGGAATCCTGTCGCTGGCAGTTATGGAGAAGCGTTGGCTCAATCCTATGTAAAAGGGGCGAAGGCTGCAGGGGCAGAGGTTCGTTTGTTGCAGCTATCCGAGCTTGATTTTAATCCAAATCTATTAGGTGGATATCGTAATAAATTGCCGCTGGAGCCTGATTTGATTCAAGCACAGGAGTCGATTAAATGGGCAGAACATCTCGTTTTTGTCTTTCCGATCTGGTGGGGCAGCTTGCCTGCATTAATGAAAGGATTCATTGACCGTACCTTTATGCCGGGATTTGCGTTTAAGTATCAAAAAGGAAAGCCCATGCCTGACAAGCTTCTAAAAGGAAGAACGGCCCGCCTCATTACAACGATGGACGGTCCACACTGGTACTACCGATTTTTCCAGGGACAGCCTGGGCATCGAATGATGAAGGATTCCACGCTGCATCTATGTGGTGTCAAACCAGTGCATTCTACTGCGATTGATCTCATGAATAAATTATCGGATCAGCAGCGCAACGATTGGCTGAGCAAGGTGGAGCAGTTGGGACGAAGCATGAGCTAGGTTTTCGCCTGCCTGCCCCAAATCCATTGGCTACAGGTAAACCATGGTGGTATCTGATCATAATTGACCTGCGAAAAGGAAAAAGACCACAATGGGAGCAACTGGCTCGCATTGTGGTGTTCGGAATAGCTCATGTTTGCAATCAACGTTAAATAAATATCGATGCAACGATTAAAATAAATCCGATCGCTAGACCGGCAGGGCCCCAATAATGCATAGGGATAAAAAACAGACTGTGCTGGGTTCCCATTCGATAACGTTGCCCCGTTTCCATATCAACTAGCACTTTGTCCGAGTCGGCGTTAAGCGCCTTTCCCAAGTACCAGATAATAACCCCCGACACAATGAACACAAAAGCCATCGGTAGCCGGGAATCTATGGAGTCAAGCCCTAGAGCGGATACTAAACTCCCGACAATAACAAATAAGATCCCTGGAATAACGATGTTTAAAATACCAAAACCCTTCCAAATAATCACATGAAATCTTCCTTCCTAAATTTAAATCCAACATATGTATTTATCGGTTAAAAGAGAGATTTAGTTTACAAAATGACCCATTCATTGTGGGATTTACAATGTGTAAAACTGGAAGGGATGTGTCAAAAAGGGGAGAAAAAGCTTAGTTTGCTATTTTTTTATTGTGTCGATTTTTGAAAAAAATATGACCACCATTTAGCTATGTAGGTGGTCATATGATGAATTCAAAAATGTTCCTGTTAGTGGAACACTGTGAACAATTAATCAAGTTTATTGAGGAGCCTTTGCTCGAAGAAGATTTAATCCTAATCCGATGAAGATTATCCCGGTTATTTTGTTTAAATAGCTGCCAAGCCTTTGGTTGACTTTTATTTTTTGGGTAATGTAAGAGGAAAAATAGGCAATAAACAAGCACCATAATAATCCGGTGAACGAAAATGTAAGTCCTAAAATGATAAATGGAATGGGACCAGAAGCCTTTGTATCAATAAATTGTGGAAGAAAGGCAATGAAAAACAAAGAAACCTTGGGATTCGTAAGACTTGTCATCATCCCTTGTAAATATGTTTTTCTGTTACTGTGTTGTTTATTGGATTCAGAGGCACTAAAACTTGCATTTGTTTTATCCAATAACATTCTTACTCCTAAATAAACTAAATAAATAACTCCAATTATTTTAATCATGTTGAACAAGATAATTGACTTTGTAAGTATAATTGACAAACCAAAAGCAACTAACAGCGTATGGATCAAAGAACCACTAATGATACCGAAAACAGAATACACACCGGCTTTTCTCCCCTGCGCAACACTTTTTCCAATTATATACATTGTGTCTGCACCAGGAATTAGATTTAGGAGGATTCCAGTAAGCAAAAATACTTCATAATTTACAATTCCAAACATTTTTGAGCACCACCTCTTCATTATGAAATACATTAAAAGGTAATGATAATTTAGTAAATAGCTCATTGTCAATCTTCAATATCTGTTATACGTTTATGTAAGTTTACCTAAAAAAACCGCTTTTCACCCCTCCATAGGTCTGGCATGACCTGATCCTGAAGGAGGGAAAGCGGCTTTTACAATGAGAGTATACTACGTAGTTACTCATTCACGATAATTAGCAAAAAACATGGGCAGCCTGTCCTGTGTCAAATGCCCAAAGGATAAGCCGTTGTCATATACCCGTGGAGCAGGCGACAGGCCTATTCTGCGGTTGCTTTCGCTTGTTCCGCTACGAAAACAACAGGCTTCATAATTCGACTCAGCATATCTTGCTTCGGACGATTCCAGGTAGTCCAGTCATCCAGCAGCAGACCGCCTGTGTCGCCACTATTCGGATTCAGGGACCAGTACGTAAAGTACAGGTTGTTGGCACCAATATAGTCTACGAGTGCATTTTGCCATTTCCCCTCAGAAGAAGACAAATCAACATTACGACCGCCGAATTCACCGACCAGTACCGGAGCTATGTTTTGCTTGCTGATGTAGCCCCAGGTTTGATCCCAGATCGCTGGCAAGTTGGACGGGAAGGCCGGATCGTTGAACCATGGCTGCGAAGACACACCAGGGCCGTAATCATGTGGAGAATATACGACACGGTTCGGTACGTCCAGAACGACAGGATAGTTGGCTACACCTGTCAGGTTGCCACCCCACCAGTATTGGCTGTTGTTGCCTTGTACATTGTGGTCTACACCTTCTACGAGAATCAGCCAATTCGGATTCACGGACAGAATCGCATTCCCTGCACGTTGTGCCGCCAGACGCCAGTCTGTGGAGGCATTGCCTGTGCCCCAGCTTGCTTGACCGTGTGGCTCATTGTGTAAATCCGCACCAATGACGGTAGGGTTGTTTTTATAACGATTAGCCAACATTTTCCAGTCGCTAATCCAGCGAGACTCAGGGTACTGGGATGTGTACCACAGCTCGGATTGCCCACCTGAGCTTGGACGGTGACGGTCAAGGATAATCTGAATACCGCGTTGTCCAGCTTTTTCGATCAGCTTGTCCATAATTTGAATCGGAGTTAATCCGACCAGATCAGGGTTTTTGTGATAATCAATACTGTCTGGACGAGAACTGGAATCGAACAACTGATTGCTGTAAGGCAGACGAATCAGATTGTAGCCTTCTTTCTTCATTTGATCTAGCATGTCGTCCATTGAGCGGCTCCACAGTCCATGCAAGGTGTAATTAGGGGTTTCCAAACCGAACCAGTTCAGACCGTTAAATGCCGCCTCTTTCCCGGATTCGTCTACAATCTTGTTTCCTTGGGTGTGATAATATCCTTTCACACTGGCTGCATCTGCTGAAGCGGGAGTATAGCTATACAGTGTGAAGCCCATTACGAGGGAGGCAATGACGAAAAATGTTTTTTTCATTCCTTTTTTCTTCATAATTCTGCTTCCTCCTTTATTTAAAAGAAATTGTAACCGATTACATTTTTATTTTATGTTCAAATCTTCCATCAAACAAGTTCATAAAATTCGTATCTTTCTAAGATTTCGTTCGAATTCAATAGATTCGTAACAACGGATGGTTAAGCTAAGTGTCCAGCTTTTGTGGGAGCGGTTGTTTATGGGCTGGATGGCTCGCTCTAACTCTTTATTTATTATATTTTCCTGCTGTAAAAGAAGGTATATAATAAAGTGAAATTCACTTTACATACAGGTTGCAGAATATATATTTGATAAAATAACACGCCTGACATGCAGAAAAAGAAAGGAGGGTAATTATGGTAACAACGATGAAGGAAGTGGCAGAACGTGCCGGGGTGTCGAAGAGTACAGTTTCGCAGTTTCTACAAAAGAGATACAACTATATGAGTGAAAACACCAAGAAGAAGATCGAGCAAGCGATTGAGGATCTCAGTTATATACCCAATGAGGTGGCACGTAGTCTCAAGCAGAAGAAGACCTTCATTGTGGGAGTTATTTCTTCAACCATTTTATCGAGATTTACTACAGAAGTCGTGCGTGCCATTGAAGATGAATGCCAACTGGAAAATGTCCAGGTCATTGTCTGCAATACCGATGATGATTCGCTCAAAGAGAAAAAGTATGTCCAGTCGATGATTGCTCGGCAAGTGGATGGACTTATCATTTTCCCGACGGAAGAGAACAAGAAATTATATGTTTCCCTTGTCAAGAATGGCTATCCTTTCGTGTTTGTGGACCGGAAAATCGATGAAATCAGCGTAGATACGGTGCTATTGAATAATGAAAAGGCCAGCGAGCTTGCGGTTGAAGCACTCATTGAGCATGGTCATAACAACATTGGGATTATCACGTTCCCCTTAGGCAAAAAAGCGATCACTACACGAAGTGAGCGACTGTCAGGTTATCGAAATACGTTGGGCAAACATGACATACCAGTGAATGAAAACTATATCAAAAGCGGCAGATCGGATGAAATGCCCAATCTGATTGGACAACTATTCCACATGGAGAATCCGCCCACTGCAATCATTGCTACGAATGACATGATTTTGGAGCAGGTGCTGATTTATGCAAAAAATAATCATCTGACCATACCTAATGATTTTTCCTTGATTGGCATAGATGATGTATCCTTTGCGTCTTTTTATAACCCGCCGATCACCACCGTTTCCCAGCCGAGTTTTGAAATGGGGAAAAGAAGTGCCCGGCTACTGCTGGAGAAAATTGATCAAAAAGAACAGGATCATGAGGAACTGTCAGAAATCATCCGAATGAATCCGGTCATTAACCACAGAGAATCTGTCCAAAAACTGAACTGAATGATTGAATAAGTCCTTTTTATCTTTTTGAAAACGTTTTTATGAATTCTATTGTAAAAAGAAAATAAAGAGCTATAATGATCTTATGATTCGAGTCATGAATACCCTTTCATTTATGTATGTCCTGATTTTAGTGATGTTGCGATTGTAGAGAGGGGAGGAATGGAGCTTAAACGAATAATGTATGGAGTAAGTTGTGATTTAATTCACAAAAATGATTCTGCTTCTTTTTACATTCCCGGAAGGGAAATTTTTTTCGTGTATTACTAAATCGATTTAGTAAGAATGGAAAATAAATAAAAGAAAGTCGGAGATCACTATGGAAATGTTTATGAGCATTATCAGGGAGCCATCCATCATTATCGCGATTGTGACATTACTCGGCCTTATATTCCAGAGAAAGAAAGTATCAGAAATTATTACGGGAACTACCCTTTCTTTTATGGGCTTCACCATGATCAAGGTCGGCGGCGGCATTTTAGGTGGCGTTCTCACTAACTTCAGCCAAATTTTTTCTTATGCGTTCAACCTTAAAGGTGTCGTACCCAGCAATGAAGCCATTATGGCACTGACCATTGATCAGATCGGGGCGGATGCTGCGCTCATTCTGCTCTTTTCCATGATCCTTAACATCGTGCTTGCACGCCTGACCAAGTTCAAGTACATTTATTTGTCTCTTCACTTGATTTTGTTTATGAGCTTTGCCGCTACAGCCGTTATGAAAGGTCTGGGTCTCAGTTCGCTGACTACGATCATCGTCGGTTCTTTGGTAATTGGGAGCTATATGGCGGTGTTTCCTTACCTCCTCCGGAATGCCAGCAAAAACATTATTAAATCGGATGAATATACGATTGCTCATGCTTCCATGACCTCTTACATTCTAGGTACCTATTTAGGGAAAGTTTTTGGCAACTGTGAAAATGACACCGAAAATGTGAAAATTAATGACCGCATCAGTTTTTTGCGCGACCCCAATGTTGCAACGACCTTGACGATGCTTGTGCTTTTACTGGTATCTGGACTGGTTGCTGGTTCTGATTATGTCAGCAAATTATCGGATGGGAAAGAATATATCGTCTTTATCCTCGAACAGTCAGCTATTTTTGCTGCCGGCTTGTATATCGCAAAAGCAGGTGTTAAGCTGTTCACAACTGAAATTGTACCCGCTTTCAAAGGCTTCTCCCAAGTGTTCGCACCTGGAGCAATCCCTGGTGTGGATGTTCTGGTACTGTTCGATAAATCACCCAATTCCGCGTTGGTAGGCTTCTTGGTCAGCTTCTTCACAGGCGTTGCCTGCGTCTTTCTTTTCCCGTTTATCGGATTGCCTGTCATTGTGCCGGGGATCATGGCCTGCTTCCTTGCTGGTGGTGCAGCCGCGATATTCGGCAATTCCAGCGGTGGTTTCAGAGGAGCTGTTATTTCCAGTTGTCTTAATGGATTCTTGCTCTGTCTGCTGCCGGCTCTCACCTTGCCGCTCTTTTCTTTTTTGGGTGCCGAAGGGGTAACGTTCGCCGATCCCGACTTTACTACCCTTTCCGGAGTACTTTGGCTTATTTTTCGCTGGTTTTAAACTAAATCGATTTATGAGTTTTTTCAAAATAACTCATCTAAATCATTTGTGCTTAAAAAGAGGAGGAATTATCCATGTTTTTTAACGAACAAGATATTCAAATTGACATCGTTGACAGTAATACCACCCGGAAAGTGCTGGCCCACAGCGACCAGCTTATGTATGTCAAAGTGATGTTTGCTAAAGCGCAAACAGGGGAGATCCTGTTGCATAAGCATGTCCATGAACAAGTCACTTATGTAATAAAGGGAAGTTTTGAGTTCATGATTGATAATGGCGAAACCAAGGAAGTGCAGACCGTCAAAGAAGGAGACAGCATCCATTTTCCATCCGATACTCTTCATGGCTGTATCCCACTGGAGGATGGCGGTATTCTGCTAGATGCATTTACACCAGCACGTGCAGATTTTCTGTAAATCCCCTTACAAAATACGGTTTATCTACCCCGAGATCTGGAGGGATTTACGAAGCCTTTCCGCGGCAACCAACTGAGGCGGATGATGCCTTCTGGCATGTCCAATACATTTCATTTTTATCTTTTTTAGAAGAAGACCTGCAAGTATGTTATATTTAACAAACGGCAATCGTGATGAACAGTAATATAGTGATTTTTAGAAAAGGATGAGATGATTTTGGAAAACAACGAAACTCAGCAAGAATTTGCAGAAGTATATGAGCAGCTTAAAGTAGCTGCAAACCGAACCTCCGATTGGAAAACACGCCTAGCCGCGGTAAACGATCTGGGTGCATGGAAGAACCAGCAGACGATTGACTTGCTGACACACCGGTTGAATAATGATACGGTATATGCCGTTCAGGAAGCCGCTTACCGCAGACTTCAGGAATGGGGCGAGAATGTACAGCCGCCTGTGCGCAAAGAGGGTGAACTTGTTAAGGGTCTGACGAAGATTCTGGTGCGGATTAAAAAAAGCCTGCCAGCCGACCATACCTATAACGATTTTCGCGAGAAGCTGCACAAGATGAGAGTCGATATTTATGACATCTACGAAGGCGACAAGGGTGCTGAATTTGATCAGTGGCTGGAGCAAAAATGGGCTTCGTTATCTACAAGATAATGTCTGAACCCTGTAATTGAATGTGATTTAAGGATCAATACTGGTGATGCAGACAGAGCCTTAACAAGGATAAGGGATTATCTTTGTTAAGGTTTTTTTAGCTTGTTCTCCTTAAGAATCACGCCCTATATCTTTATGCCACTGTATATATACTTCAGCAATATGGTACGATGGGATCGGATTATTTTAGTGTGTACATGGGAGGGACTAACATGAGCAAGGCGAAGCTGTGTTTTATCGGGGCGGGCTTTCACGCTTCAACAAATATATATCCTGCTGTCATTGGGGCAGGGGCTGAAATTCAGGCGATTGCGACCAGAGATATAAGCAGATCGAAGACAGCACTTCAGCGGTTTGGAAGCAGCGGCACACCTTATGACAATTACAAGGCTATGCTGGAGCAGGAAGACTGTGATGGAGTTGTCGTGATTGCACAAGCGGCAGATCATCCCTCGCTCGTACTAGACTGCATTAAGGCTGGAAAACATGTCTTTGTAGACAAGCCACTGGGTTGGAATGCGGAGGAAGCGGCCCAAATTGCAGATGCGGCAGAAGCAGCAGGCGTTGTTCTGATGGTCGGCTTCATGAAGCGCTACGCACCTGTATACATAAAATTAAAAGAATGGATTGAGGGTGGCTCGCTTGGAGCCGCACGCTCATTTCAGGCAAAATTTCTCGTGGACAGTACCCTGTTTTGTAAAACCGGCGAAGATTTCATGAAGCTGGCGGCGGTCCACATGGTCGATCTGGTACGTTATTTGTTCGGGGAAGTGGTGCAGGTTACCGGATTTGCGAACGATAACGGTGAGTGTATTTCCCATACGATTGCCCTGAAATTTGAAAATGGTGTAGTGGGCAGCGTATACTTCGCAGGTATGACAGCATGGACACGCGAGAGTGAAGGGATCACGGTAACCTTTGATCACGGTTTTGCGAACGCGGATGAAGTGAACACACTGATCATTCACAAGTCGGAGAGTCATACAGAGCTTCCTTGGAAATCCCTTGCGGAAAATGATACGGTTCTGACACCGTCAGCCTCCGCGATGTCGGGCGGATACCGTGATTTGTACTTGCGCGGTTTTGTTGGTGAAATCGCACATTTCATGAACTGCTGCCAAGAAGGACGGACGCCTGATTCAAGTGGACGGGACAACGTGAAAACGATGGAACTGTGCGACCGCATTTTGGCTGCGCTCCAATAGGATACCCATTTCATATACAAGCTTCGGAGCCTGGACGGTACCTTAGTTTGGGTGATTTGAAAGAAGCTTCGGTGTAAACTGGTCAGTAGATGGCTCCTGCATTTGTCGGGAGTCATTTTTTTCGTTTACCCTACGACCTTTTAATTTCATAGCATTCCTGCCCAGTTTGATTAATCTCTGCTGAAATACGACAACAAAGACGAATGATGCGATAGAATAGGAAAAGGAAAGCGTTATCATCACCCATTTTTTCTGCGATGGTTCAGGGGGAGAAGGCATATGCGTTCAAGGTCAAGGTTTCAACCATTAAACACATTACGTAATCAGATTTTTATCGGGTTTATACTGGTGATGCTCATTATGATGAGTGTGGCGGGTGCGTTCATTTATCTCAATGTATCTCACCTGTTAAAAGACAGTGCTGAGCGACATATTGGTCAGACCGCCGTACAAGCAAGCGGTAGGCTGGATGCATTAATTGGCCAGATGGACAGCTTGACGGAGCAGGTCGCGAATCACCCGTCTGTTCAGCATATTTTGCTGGAGGAGCGTAACGGGGGCAAGGTAAATTTCGGACAGCGCCAATCCCTACTGCAAGTGATGCATAGCTATCAGGCATATATGCCGAGTGTCGGCTCACTGGAGCTGTATACCGCCGAAGGGAAGATGTTGTTTCCGATTAGAGAGGGCAGTCTGGAGGAACGTATTGGACAGGCAGACATCCGGGAAGCGAATCAGATGAAAGGAAGACTGGTCTGGATCGGTATTGATCCCGAAGACCCTCGGTCACTGCTGGCAATTCGGCAGGTAAGTCTGGTGGATCGCTGGTTCTCACGAGGAGGGTACTTGATTACCCGTATGGAGCGAAGTTATTTTGGACTGAATGGTGCGTCAACAGTCAATGAAGAAGCGGATGAAACCATGCTGCTTGTAGATCGTCAAGGCCAGCTGCTGTCGGGTGAACCAATGAACCAGACGGATTTGTCAGGTGTACTGCACAGCAAGACACAGACGGTTCATATTGGGGAGCGGGAATATGTGAAGGCGGTTCAGCAGTCGGAGCGGACGGGCTGGTCGCTGCTGATCCTGATTCCGGTTAGCGTCGTCACAGACGGAATTACGGTTTTACGGACTACACTTATCATTTCCGCGTCTCTTGGTGCCGTGCTATTTCTGTTCATGTCCTTTATGTTGTCTACGTTGATTACAAGACCGATAGGTCACTTGATTCAGGCGATGCGTCGTTCACGGGAAGGGGCATTGGCCCTGAATCCAGAACCGGCAGCAGCAGTCGAGCTGCGAGAATTGAACGCAGAGTACAATACGATGATTGTCGATATTAATGAATTGATCCGTGTTATTTGTGAGAAGGAGGTTTTACAAAGCCAGACCGAGCTTAAAGCTCTGCAGGCGCAGATCAATCCGCATTTTCTTTTTAATACGCTGGATGCTTTCAACTGGTCGTTACAGGAGAAGGGAGAGGAGGAGCTTGCGGGGCTGATGGTGTCCATGTCGCGGCTGTTTCGTTATGTTATCGAACCGGCTCACCATGACTCTTGGGTGACCCTCGGGGAAGAAATGGCGCAAATCCGTCGTTATCTGGAACTGATGGAGATGCGTCTGGGTGAACGTCTGAGCTGGCAAATTCATATGCCTTCAGAGGCAGCCAGAATTCCGCTTCCTAAACTGTTGATCCAGCCTATTCTAGAGAATGCCATTTTGCATGGTGTCGAAAATCGCATCGGCAACGGTCGCGTTGAAATCAGTGTCACTCCTTCGACCAGATCGGGTTGGACCAAGATCGCGGTCATAGATAACGGACCTGGAATGACAATGGAAGAACTTGCGGCTGTGCGTACAGCGTTGATGGGGGGAGCAGCCTGCGAGAGCAAGGGAACCGGTATGGGACTAGTGAATGTGCAGCGCAGGCTCGCTCTCTATTATGACAGCGCATCTTATCCAACGGACGGTATGCTGATACATAGTGCTGAGCAGGAAGGAACTGTGGTCGCTTTTGAAATTCCTGATGAATATGGAGGGCGGTAGGAATGAGTGTTTCATCCAAAACCATTGTCATTGTAGACGATGAACAGCGAACACGTCAGGGGATACACCAGACACTGGAGCAATGGGCCGCCGGGAAATACCGGATTGTGACATCTGGTAATGGTTTGGAAGCATTAACTATACTGCGAGCGGAGACAGTTCACCTGTTGATTACGGATGTCCGGTTGCCGGAATTCAGTGGGCTGGATTTAATCCGCTCTCTGGAACGGGATTCACGACGACCAGCGATCATTGTCATCTCGGGATATGCGGAATTTGATTATGTCCAGCAGGCGCTTCGTCTGGGAGCCGTCAATTATTTGCTCAAACCGATTGATAAGCAGGAGCTGCTGAATGCGGTCAATGAAGCGCTTCGGCTGGAAGAGGAGCGGCAGCGGTACGAGAAGCTGGACAAGCTGGCTGACCCTGTTCTGCTAGAGCTTGATCTCCAGGCGGCTACTCTTAGTGATCCGGTACGACGTGCCTTCACCTATATGGCGGAGCATCTTCACGAATCCATTACGATGGCGCAGACTGCCGCGCATTCACACCTGAATGCGAGCTATTTTAGTGTTTTATTCAAGGAGCAAAGTGGTTTGTCCTTCAGCGAATATCTGCATCGACTGCGGATTCAACGAGCCAAGGAGCTGCTGCTGCATACCCAGTTGACGATTGCCCAAATCGGCGAGCGATCAGGCTACCGGACAGATAAATATTTTATTAAAGTATTCAAAGCGACCGAGGGGATAAGTCCTAGCCGCTACAGGCAGCAGATGCGTACAGGGCCGGAGAATATCGACTGACAGTAGGCAGATCAAACCCAATAAAAGTGGAATTATACCCAATGAGTGTACCCTGTTGGAAGCAGGAATGGAGTGCTAAACTTACAAATGATAACGGTTACAAAAATATAAATACAACAAACGGAGGTCTAACGATGTCCAACGAGTATGGTTTGCGTAAACGCTCACATCAAAAATGGTTTGCTGGGTTGACCCTGCTGCTGTCATTCATGCTGGTGCTATCCGGTTGCGGTGCTGGTAAGGATGGTCAAGGCGGTTCCAGTGGAGAAGGGGGAAAGGTTACACTTAAAATGATGCACCTGTGGCCAGAGGGAAGCTCGGCACAGCAGAGCAAGCTTGTGACTCAGATTATAGATCAATACCAAAAGGATCATCCGAATGTCGTCATTCAGCAGGAAGTGCTGGAAAATGAACAATACAAAAACAAACTCAAAGTGCTGTCAGCTTCCAATGAATTGCCGGATATCGGCATCACCTGGGCAGCGGGTTTTATGGAGCCTTACGTTAAAGGTGGATTATTTACGCCGATGGATGACCTGTTGAATGGTTCCAAGCTGAAGGACAAATTCGTACCGGGAACGACCGAAGCTTATGCGCTGAATGGCAAAACGTATGCGCTTCCGATTGAATTGAACATTACACCTATTTATTATAACAAAGCCATATTCCAAAAATACAACTTGAAGGTACCTGTGACATTTGACGAATTTAAGCAAGTTGTGAAAACACTTACGGATCATGGAGTTGCACCGATTGCATTGGGCAATAAAGACCGTTGGACCGGCTCGCTCTGGTATATGTATCTGGCAGACCGTATAGCAGGTAACGAAACGCTGAAAAAAGCGATTGACGGCTCAGGATCGTTCGATGACCCTGGTTTAATTCAGGCGGCCTCCGAAGTCCAGACGCTTGTGGATATGAATGCCTTTAACAAAGGATTTAACGGCTTGTCCAATGATGAGGGAAAATCCGAGTTTATGAACGACAAAGCGGCTATGTATTTAATGGCTACTTGGGAATTACCGAATTTTACGACCAATCCTGCAATCCCGCAAGCATTTAAAGATCAAATTGGCTTCTTTAAATTCCCGATGGTTGAAGGTGGCAAGGGCAACGAGAACAGTTGGGTAGGAGGTCCGGGAGTAGGCTTGTTCGTTTCGGAAAATTCCAAGGTAAAAGAAGAGGCCAAAGCGTTCGTTGAATACTTCGTAGTCAAGTGGGGAGAGCAATCGGTCACACAGGCGGGCGTAATTCCGGCGACGAAAGTGGACACCTCCAAAGAAAAATTGCCCAAGCTGTATGTCGATTTGCTGAACGGACTGAATCAAGCCAGCAGCATTACCTTGTTCGCCGATGTACAGATGAAGCCGAATGCAGCACAGGTACATTTGAATATGATTCAGGCGTTGTTTGGTAAAGCGATGACACCGCAACAATTTGCCGAGCGGCATAAGGCTGCCATCGAGAAAGAAAATTGAATTGACCACCTAAGGAGGTCCGACCGTGGAAAAGGTCATGTCCAATAAGCTTGTCATTGCTCTATATGTATTGCCTTCTCTGCTGCTGTTATTCGCCGTAATATATGTACCCATCGTACTGACCGGCTATTACGGCCTGAATCAGTGGAATGGAATCGGCTCTATGACTTTTGTGGGGCTGGACAATTATCAACATTTGCTCACTGACAGTGCATTCTGGCAAAGTGCCTGGCATTCGCTGCTGTTGGCCTTGTTTTCAGGCATCAGTCTGATCGGTTATCTGGTCATTGCGATGATTTTGTCAGGAAAAATCAAGGGAGCGAATCTGCTGCGGAAAATTTATCTGATTCCCATGCTGTTGTCATCTGTAGCGATCGCACAGCTGTGGCTCAAAATGTATCATCCAACGAACGGAGTGTTCAATTCCATACTGGCGTCGGTCGGAGTCCACAATCCGCCTGAATGGTTAGCTAATCCGTCCTTGGTGCTGTTTGCCTTGTTCATTCCGATTATTTGGCAATATGCGGGCTTTTATATCCTGATCTATTATGCCGGGCTGAAAAACATTCCCGAAACGCTGATGGAGGCTGCCCGGATCGACGGGGCCAGTGCCTGGCAGATTGCGACTCGTATCAAATTGCCCCTGCTGCGAGAGGTGATTAACGTTACGATCATATTGTCCATTGTCGGCTCGCTCAAATATTTTGACCTCATCTACGTCATGACGGATGGTGGACCGAATGGAGCCAGTGAAGTGATGGCCTCTTACATGTACCACCAGGCATTCCGCAGCTTTGATTTTGGATACGGCAGTGCTACAGCCTTTGCCCTGCTGCTCATCTGTCTAATCGCTACGTGGCTGATCCGCAAAGTTACGGCTACGAGTGACACCATCCAGTATTCATAATGCAGTCTTGCTAATAGATGAGGGTAACAAAGGACAGGAAGAGGGAGGAACGGATATGAAAACCCAGGCAGCCGCCAACTATCCGCTAGGAGTCGCTACCCGCGGCAAAATGTTAACTCGGGTCGGTTATGCCGCTTTGTATATCATTTTAATCATCTTGGCGGTGACGCAGCTTTTACCGCTGGTGTGGCTGATGCTGTTCTCGCTTAAAAATAATCAGGAAGTGTTTAACCTTCCGCCGTTTGCACTCCCGTCCCAGCCGCATTGGGAGAACTATATGAATGTGTGGACCAGCGGCAATATCGGGCGGTATTTTTTCAATAGTGTGTGGATTACGGTCATATCCGTGGCGTTGACAGTGCTGCTAGCCAGCTTTGTAACGTTTGCCATTACGCGTATGCGGTGGAAAGGAAGTCAGCTGGTTCTCGGGCTATTTATGGTCGGACTAATGATTCCAGTCCATTCCACCTTGATTCCGTTGTTCAGTATGTTTCTCAAACTGCATTTAACAGACACTTCACTCTCCATCATCCTGTCGTATGTTGCTTTTAATCTACCGACAACGATGATGATCTTGCTGGGCTTCTATTACGCCTTGCCCCGTGAAGTGGAAGAAGCGGCCGTTATGGACGGCTGCTCCGTCAATCGGATGTTCTTCCGGATCGTGCTGCCCATGACAACCCCGGTCATGGCAACGACATCTATTATTAACATGATCTATAACTGGAATGAGTTTATTTTCGTCAATACGTTCATCAGCTCGGACGAAAACAAAACACTGACCGTTGGTGTTCAGAACTTTATTGGACAATATACGACCGACTGGGGAGCTATCGGAGCTACGTTGATGATCAGCATTTTGCCCATTTTGCTAGTGTTCCTCATCATGAGTGACCGGATTGTGGAAGGAATCGCGGCAGGATCGGTTAAGGGGTAAAACAGATTCCCCTGATTAGAAGAGTACCCCCTAGTGTAGACATTGGAACAAACCTTTTGGTTTGTCCGATGAATGCTAGGAGGTGCTTTTTTGTGTAAGTCTGGTTTTGAATTGAAGGGAATACTTAATGAAGTAGCTCCATAATTTTAAGTCCTTTCAGAAATTAAATGGAAAGCAAACGAACGTGTTGATATTTATTTACCGACCAATTGTGTGAATGGATCAGAGGTTATGATGTGGTTGGTAACCCTGATAGGGAGGAATGGCAAGTTGTGTTATACATATAGGAATTGGGATTCATTCTGCTAATTGACTGCTTATTTTTGGCATGAAAAAGGCACATTCCTACTCGTATCTCAAGTGGGACTGTGCCTTTAAAAGGCTATCATATTTGTGTTAAGTTGTTGGTTTGCATATCTGTTAATATTATAAATTAAATTTGTCCGAAGTTATTAACAAGCTATTGACATGGCTTATTTGAATCTTTCTAAACCATGATATGGATTCGAAATATTTTCACCAACTTCCTCAATTGCTTCTATTATTTCTTCCAATATTAATTTATTTATATTGAATCTTTAATTTTTTGAAAGCAATTCTTTAGTCCGAGGTTTACAACAATTGAAAGAATGATATCTACATCATCATAAGAATCAGTATTCCATAACCTGTGAAGAATCTTATCTATACTATTTCTTACTTCACTTTCCAATAACTCGTAGGTCATAACTTGTCTATCTGTTAATTGGCTAAGAATTAATAAAAAATCCTTTTTCTCAATTTTACCAGTATTAAATTCATTCAATACGTTTTGAAACATCAATGCTAATGTTTCTGTTGGTAATACATCTGGTAATTTCTCAATTTCTTTAAGATTCATTTTTTTATTTCCCCTCTATGGGTATTTCCAAGTAAAGCACGTCATCTTGCATTCGTTTCTGATTACAGAAGCAGCAGATGAGTACAAACTGTGAGTCAAGATAGATATGTAATGTATTACGGGGGTTGTTTGGTATTAAGAAACGAGAGGTGATATTTAATAAACAACCCAGCATATGTATTTATCGGTTAAAAGAGAGATTTAGTTTACAGAATGAACCATTAGAAGCGGTATTTACAATGTGTATTTCTGGAAGCAGGAGATACCGGAGGGGAGTTTTGAGTAGAAAAAAGCATATAATAGGTAGTAAGAGAGAGTATAAAAAGATATTTATAAAAGATTGAACTTTAATGAGAGATGAGGGTTCATATTATGCCAAAAAACGATAATATGCTGGCCATTCTATGGATGCTGAATTCGGGCGTAAAAATGACTGCAAAACAAATATCCGAAAAGTTAGAAATAAATATAAGGACAGTTTATCGTTATATTGATGCACTATGTGCCAGTGGAGTGCCTATAATATCCGACCCAGGTCATAATGGCGGGTATAGCTTGCTGAATAATTTTATCAGAGCGCCTCTACTATTTGATATGGAGGAAAAAAAGGCACTCCTTCATGCTGCTATTTTTGCAAAAGAGGCTGGATACCCTTTGAGTGAGGCATTAGGCAATGCGACATCAAAATTGAAAATGTATTCGAATCAAGAGCAGGAAAGTATACTTAGCCGTCATTTAGCCGGATTTGAAGTGATTAACCGCATGGGAGACCCTTCTCTTCAGCCGATATTGGCGGAATTGGAGCAAGCTGTAGCCAACGAATTCTCTGTAGAAATGGATTATCGCACAAGCCATGAAGAACAACCCAAGAATAGGGTGATAGACCCCTATGGAATGGTTTACTGGAACAACAAATGGTACACTGTTGCATTTTGTCACCTAAGAAATGAGATCCGTAGCTTTCGGGCAGATCGGATTCTACAAATCAAGCGTACTCCAACCCTATTTAAGCGTTCCGAAGCTTTTTCGGCCCGTGAATTTTTTATGCACAATCTGTTACCTGATTTAGTAGGCAAGGACGGTTTAATTTCTTTAATGATCGAAGGCAGGCCAGAGGCATTGGATGACTTATGTCTGCATTGGTTTTTGGGGCATCATCTGAAAGAGCGGACATCCAATCAAGCCATCTTTTTGCTTGAGGAAAAATCACTTCATACATATGTCCCTTATTTACTCCTACCCTACGGGAAGTCCATTCAAGTCATCGAACCACAGAGTTTGAAGAAAAAGCTTGTTGCTGTTGCGTCGGAGTTAATGGAATACTATCAACTTTAATAGCTTCACTGACAGCAGATGTCAGTGAAGCTTTTTTATAATGATGATAATCATTGATTACCGAAGGATGATTGGTATCACTTGATAAATTATAAAATAAGGAGAACTTGCAAATGAATAATACAGTATATCTTTATGTGTTTGACACAATGGCAGACTGGGAGATCGGTTACTTAACTGCCGAACTGAACTCGGGAAGATATTATAAAAAGGGGCTGGTCCCATCCAAAATAGTTACCGTGGGAATGGAAAAGACTCCTGTAACTACAATGGGCGGATTGAAAATCCTGCCTGATATTAAACTGGATGAGTGCAGCATTGAGAGTACGGATATATTGATTTTACCCGGTGGAGATACATGGACAGAAACAATTCACCAACCCATCTTAAAAATCGCTGAGAGGTGTTTAGAGGAGGGGATATGGGTTGCAGCGATTTGTGGTGCTACCATGGGACTTGCCCAGGCAGGATTGCTGAATTCACGTTGGCATACAAGCAATGATCTGGAATACCTTAAAATGATCTGTCCCACCTACACGGGCGAAAAGTATTACAAAGTGGAGTCTGCTGTAACGGATGGAAAACTGATCACTGCATCTGGAACAGCTCCGTTGGAATTTTCCGTACACGTCTTGAAAGCTCTGGGTGTATTTTCTTCTAAAACATTAGAAGCCTGGTATAGTCTAAATAAGACTCGTGCATCCAAATATTACTATGAGTTGATGGATTCAATCCAATGAAGGTATAAGCATAAAATTGAACTGTTACGATCATTTAAAGGAGGAGTATAAATGACTGAAAGCAGAGAATATGTGGGAGTGTCAGGTAAATATACAAAGAATGGAATGCCCAACGGCTTTACATCTATTACCCCTTTTATTACAGTGAAGAATCCTTCGGAAGCAATAGAGTTCTATAAAACGGTTTTCAATGCAAGGGTTAAGGATATTACTGAATATCCTGATGAGAATGGCAATAAAATAATTGTTCATGCGGAATTAGATTTTGGAAATGGTTTTTTGCAGCTGGGAGCAGCGAATCCGGCATATAAATTGGTCTTGCCGCCAGATGAAGACAATGCGTGTTATTCTTTCGGAATTTACGTGTTGAATGTTGATCAGGTATTTGAAAATGCGGTAGCAAGAGGAGCAAAAGTAAGGGAACCAGTTACAAACTTTGTTTCAGGTGATCGATTCGGAAGTATATTGGATCCTTGTGGAGTAAGATGGTCTATTATGACCAGGATTGAGGATTTGTCAGAAGAAGAAAGTAGTCGTAGGGTTGCTGAATGGGCCAACAGCTTTAGTGGAGAATAAAGGCAATCACTTTTTAAAAATATTAAGAGTGACGGTTTGCTGAGAGATGTTAAGGAAAGCTTGAATATATCCCCTCGCCTCTATACTGGAACCCGCTCATTGAGCGGGTTTTTATTTTTAATCATTTGAAAAATGTAGACATGAAATATTTAAGGCATAGAGTTTGATGGAGCTTGTAGACATTCTGCTACGTTTTAATCATGTTGTTTACAAAATCGCTGGCGTAATTCTTCTTGAAACAATCTAGCCAATTTGACAGGATACATTACTCCTCCTGTGGTATGAGTGTGTGCATGCATGGTAACTCTGATAGAGGGAGGAATGGCAAGTTATTGTTTTCTTCTTTCGATGGTTTATAAAATGAAGCGCGGCACCTGCTGGAATAAGATATAATCCGAAATAATTTTTAATTTTAATTACTAAAAATTTATGTTTATGATTTTTGGCAAGGGAAAATAAGATATAAAATATGGAAGGGAGTGATATATTAAGTAATTATATTCAATAATAGTCATATAAAAAAGTTATAAAACTAAGAGATTAAAAATTATTTTGTTACTAACCATCTTAGGAGGAATTATCTATGAAGAAAAAATTAACAATACTTAGTCTGGCTCTAGCCATCACAGCCTTCTCTACTGTAAGTTTAAGCGCTTCTTACGCTTCTGATTATGACGTTTCCTCTGGAAATTCTTCTCCTTTAATTAGCGCGCATGCAAATGGTGCTGCTGTTGAGCCTCAAGCAATAACATCCCTTGCTCGTAAAGCATGGCAAGTTGGTAAATCAGCTTGGGATGCTAACAAGGATGCTTTGAGAGAAGCGACCCGCTTAGGAAGTCTATTAGGTACAGGTGTTTCTAGTAGTGATGTAGAGAATGCAGATGTAATTTTTGATAAATAGCTTAAATATCAGGGAGAGGATCAGATTTTTATATTTCTCTCTCCCTGATGTTATTAAAAAGAGGTGATTGCTTAAATGAAAAAAAGAAGCGAAACGTGTATTTTAAATGCTACGTTATTCTCTTTATCGTTGTTCTTGATGGTTCATTTCTTCTTTATTTTTCTTCACGCTGGACCGCTTAACCCGGTCTCTGTTTCATTGAAATCAGTAACTGATAACTATGTTGGACGGTTTTTTCAACAAAACTGGCATCTATTTGCTCCCCAGCCTATGACTCAAAATCTAAAATTATATGTACGTGTGAAGTATAAGGGGGAGGGCAGTAACACAACTGTTATAAGCAATTGGTATGATGTTACTGAACCTATGATCAGGACGAATGAGACGACAGTATTTTCACCTTATAATAGGATGCTCAGAATTGGAAGTGGATACATACATCAATTATATATAGGAGGAAAAGATGATCTAACATATAAATTAATGGAGAAAATATCTAAAAAAGATAATGTCGCCAAAGAAATAAATGCTTCTTTAGAAAAGGATTCGGATCAAGTTGAACAAATCATATACCGCTATGCTTCTGCGTTTGCGAAAAGAGAGTTTTTGAAACATGAAATAACCGATGTCCAGTTTATGACTTCAATATCGGATGCAATTCCATATTCAAAGCGAGATGATCTTCATTTTAAAGTGAAAGAAGATAATGTCGTATATGGTTGGAAAGGAGTTGTAAAGGATGTTGTTGAATTACCGTAATTTTTTTATGAATGAACGCTTTCTTATTGGCACAAGTATCCTTCGGATATGTATCGGGTTGATATTACTTTTCAATTATTTTATCCATTATAAACAAAGATATTTTTTTTGGCACGAATCTGGAATTAATATATATTCTGCCGGGTACAAGTCATTAACATGGTCTTTATATAATTTGAATTCATCAGCTTTATTTTTTGACTTTATCTATCATTTAGGAATTGTGGTTACTATTTTTTATTTAATTGGTTACAAAGGCCGCCTTTTTTCAATTCTGACCTATCTATTTTTTTATTCACTGTATGTTCGTTCTTTTCATATAAGTGACGGAGGAGACAACTTACTTATAGTGAATATGTTTTTTCTGTTGTTCACCAATAACACTGCCTATTTCTCTTTGGATTCCAAAACGAACAACTCACGTGGAAAAGACTCGAAAGACTCTTTACTCTATAAGTTATCCATAATAATTCACAATTTTGCAGTACTTTTTTGTATTATACAACTGTGTATTGTTTATTTCTTCTCAGGAATGTACCAGCTTATGGGGGAAATGTGGCAAAACGGAACGGCACTCTATTATATCTCTCAGGTGAGAGAGTTTAGCAGACCTATTTTGGATTATATGGTTAACCATTATGTTGGGCTCACCATTTTATTCACTTATTTATCTATAATTGTTAAAATAGCTTTTCCTTTTGCTGTAATTAATAAAGGCCTTAAACCGTTTGTAGTTATTGCTATGATATTGTTTCATGTAGGAATCGGTATAGGTATGGGCTTACTGACATTTTCACTAATTATGATTGTTATGGAATTATTGTTGTTTACGGATCGAGAATATAAAAAGTTATACCATTTTTCAAAGATCAGTTTCCGGAAAATATCAATTACAATTCGAAGAAAAACAAGAAGATTAGGATATGTAAGTTTTCAAGACAAACAAATTCTGGTTTTCTATGATGGTTGGTGCCCTGTCTGTACAAATATAAAAGACAATTTGTATAAGCTAGATTATTTTAGAATGCTACGGCTTGTTAGTTTTCGGAATTCTTCATTGGTTCAAGCATACAAATTAGATGTTAATGAATTAGAAAGGCGAATGCATAGTTTCTCACTGAATGATCCCAATAAAATACAACGCGGAATTGACTCTATTGCACAAATTTGTACAAGAATACCGTATCTTTGGTGGGCGGTTCCCTTTATAATTATTTTCAAAAAAATGGGTATAGGCGGTTATTTGTATGATTATATAGCTTCTAAAAGAAAAGTGATCCCTGTGGGGAACTGTGATGATTTATGTGAACTTTACCCTAAGCGTGTCCATTAAGGAGCAAAGCATGAAAATAATTTTATGGATAGTAGCTATAATTTTAATATTTGTTCTCATATGTATCCTGTTTTTGTTCATTGCGAAGCGCCAAAATAATAAGAAAACAGAAATGGATGTTCTGAGCTTTTTAAAGGAAAATCCGAGTAAAGCATCTTTGTTTATGATCAAAAATGGTATGGAGAAAATCAGCTATAACTCAGAAGTTAAAATGCCGCTTGCCAGCACGGCCAAAGTGATCATTGCTATCGAATTTGCTCGCCAAGTTGTGGCGAAAATATTAGACGAGCAGGAACTTGTTCCTTTAGAGGAATTAAATAAGTTTTATATTCCTGGTTCCGATGGTAACGCTCATCATAACTGGATCAAATCCATTCGCGCAAACCATAAAGAGGTTCAAGGTAAAATTACGTTATTGGATATTACTCATGGTATGTTAGCATATAGTTCCAATGCCAATACAGAATTTCTAATGGCGAAAATGGGTTTGGATAAGATAAATGAGAATATTATGAAGCTCTCACTTTCTTCTCATGATAAAATCTTTCCTTTTTCATCTGCGGGATTCATGTCTCCTTATATCCAAGAGACCGAAAACATAGGCTTTAAAGAGTCGATACAAAAGATAAGTGAGATGAGCTACGAGGAATATATGAAAAAATCTATTGAAATTCATCAGATTTTAAATCGTGATCAGGGGATAGAATGTATTCAGAAATGGAACACCAGGCAGAATTATGTACGAAAGCTTCAAGTGCTGGAATCGCGCAAGCTTCCTCGTTCAACGACTAAAGAATATGCTTATCTCATGAAGCTCATACACAAGGAGGAGTTGGTTCCTTCTACTATAAATCCATATCTAAAAATGCTAATTCAGCGACAAGTGGATAACTCCAAGTTAATAGAGTTCGGAAACAAAGGTGGATCTACCATTTCTGTTCTAACAGAGGCTTTATATTGTACGGATCGAGAAGGAAATGACATTCAACTAGCCATGTTTATTCAAGATGATTCTGGGATGGATCATATTTGGCTCAAGCAGAAGATGGATTTGTTTTTTTACAAATTATTAACGGATACTGCATTTCAAGAAGAGGTAAGAAGCAAATTATCATATGATAAGGGAAGAAATTGAATGTTTTTTTATTTTGTAAAAATGCTGCTGATTCCGCTTATACTTTACTGGATCATGGCTTACTTTCCATTTAAAAATCGTATTTCGTGGTATATACACGCTTTGTTTACAAGTGCATATACGTTCATGATTTTATTTATAAATGATTGGACAGAAATTAGCTATTATTTACGTCCGGTTTGCATTGTATTGTTTGGATGTTCCTTATTCCGTCAAATGGTTACTTTACGCTCTTTTAAATTTAATGGCTTAAATAGAAAAACACGAATATTCCTTTATCTTTATGGTTTATTAGCAATATATCAAGTTTTTATATGTATTTTATTTAGTATTTCATACATTACATCCACTCCTAAACACGAAGATGCAGTCGATTTAGCGTTCCCCTTGAAAGGAGGGACTTACGAGGTAGTGAATGGTGGAATGAGTTCATCTATGAACTATCACTTTTCGCATCGTACTCTGAAATATGCGGTGGATATAACTAAGCTCACCCCGTTAGGTTCAAGAAAAGGAATATTTGATAATCCTGAATCTTTAAAATCCTATCCCATTTATAATGATTCAGTATATAGTCCGGTTGAGGGTAGAATTATCGAAGTTGTGGATGGAGTAGAAGATAATGTCCCAAACTCCCTGGGTCGTAGTACTACAAATATGATTATCATCAAACACAAAGGATATAATATTCTGTTGTTACACTTGAAGAAAAATAGTCTATTAGTCAAGAAAAATGATTTTGTCAAGGTTGGACAAGAAATTGCGAAAGTAGGGAACTCAGGTTACAGTAGTGAGCCGCATCTTCATGTTCATGCTATAAAACATGACAATAAGAGAGATTACTTCAATGGAACCTCGGTTCCTATTACTTTTAATGGTAATTACTTAAAGAGAAATGATTTGCTATTTAATCAAACACTTATTTTTCGTTAAAAATGTATACCTACCTAGAAAGTCGGTTTGAGAATTTGTTTACCAGATTTTCAGTATGGTGTATTGTTCTTCAAAGCAAGTATTTTCAACTTAAGCGAGAGGTATATCCTTACCATCGTCTCGACACACGTGGAGTGCGTGGTAGTGATATATCGAGATGAGAAGCATTGATGAATGAGGATTTAAGAGCAACTTTGTATCCAAATAACATTTTAGGATTGAGTGCTGTTCATTGTTACTGCATTGCACAATGGCAAATAACTTGGAAGATGTTTGGGAAACAGTAAAGAGGGGCGGCGTGCCCCTCTTATTTTCGTAATGCTGAGCATTTTTATTTATTTACAGAAAGTGTAGCACTTCATTTTCACAATTGAACATCATAAAAAAACTTTTTTCTCATTCAATGATCTTGCTATATTCGATAAAAGCTGAACTGTATTCCTTATCTCATCTTCCGTAGTGTCCGGGTGAATTGCGCAGATTCTGAGAACAGTCTTTCCATTGAGTTGTGTCGTAAGCACTGTGGCGTACCCATTCGTTACCATTTCTTGGGAGATCCTTTTATTGAGTGAATCTATTTCCTGGTCGGATAGCCCAGGTGGTGCATATCGAAAATTGACAATCGCTAATTGCGCGGGGCATACAATTTCCCAGTGATTATGTTTTTTGATTTCATCTTCAGCCCATTCTGCGAGTTGAACTCCATGCTCTATAACTTCACCGACAGCATTCGTGCCTAAAGCTTGCAGTGTCACCCATAGTTTCAGACTTCGAGCAGGCCGGGTTAACTCTGGACCCAAATCCCAATAATTAATATGTTCTTCATCAGTCTCGGCATCCTTCAAATATTCTGGGCGTGTGCTGAAGCAGTTTTTGAGTTGCTGCTTATCTTTGGCTAAAACCACGCTACAGGAATAGGTCTGCATTAGCCATTTGTGTGCATCCCAGGTGATACTATCTGAACGCGATATCCCGCACAAAAGAGACTTATATTTCGAAGAAGCCAAAATCGACGCACCGTAAGCTCCATCCACGTGTAACCAAATATTATGTTTTTCACATAGGTCAGCAATTTCGTTTAACGGGTCAATGCTTCCTGTATTGGTTGTGCCCGCCGTGGCAATGATCGCAAAAGGCTTCATGCCAGCCGCCTGATCATCCATTATTTTTTTCTCTAAGGCTGAAACATCTATACGAAAATTTTTATCACTTGGAACCTTTCTGATTTGATCACTACGGAATCCGAGGATGCGTAGCCCTTTGGCGACCGATGAATGAGTTTGATCTGAAACATAAGCAGTTCCAATGGCATATTCCTGCTCGGATAACCTTGCATTACGTGCAGCCGCTAAAGCGGTCAAATTCGACAGCGATCCGCCCGATAGAAATAAGCCCCCGGCAGTATCAGGATATCCTGCTTGGTCACACATCCACCGGATCACTTCCCCCTCTAAAAGGCTTGCGCTCGAACTCTGCATCCAGCTTCCGGCGTGGGTATTATAAGCACAGGTCATGATATCTCCTAACCAAGAGTAAACAGACACGGGGCTAGGAATCATTGCGAAAAAACGAGGGTGTTGCATGAAGGCTTGATGAGGATAGACGTTTTTCCTCATTTCATCGACAACCTCTTTTACGGGTCTTCCTTTTTTGGGAAAGCCAATTTCCCTTAAATGAGCTATTGTATCCTCATCTGCAATGTTGATTACTTTTTGAGATCGAATATTATTGTTTTCTGCTATAAATGAATGTACGAACTGCTCAATAATCTCACCTAATTGCTGATTTGGTTCTTGATTCATCATAAGCAACTCCATCTCCTTTGTTTAACTTCAACCAAAGTATAATATAACATCTGTTGTCATTTTGTGATATTTACCAATTTCATCATTACGTTTATTTTTAGACACTTCGCTATTACGTAAAGTAATTTTTAAGGACAAAGAGGGCTATAAATCGTCGTTCAGTGCAAATGTTGGAAACGTGATGTTGAGAATGTATAGTACTCCAACTCAAGGCTGGTAAGCAGTTACATAGTTGCTGTGTTGCCTGGATGGTAATGACGAGTAATTTTACAAGGCAGCTAAGGAGGCGGGGAGCTTGAATATAGGAGGGGGAACCTTAGTTAGTACTTGTAAGAAAAGTGTTCGAAAACGCTTTGCCATATGTTGCAAATGAGCTGCTTAAGAATTTGAAAAATGAATCTGGAGATATAACATTCCCCCTTCGAATAGATTTTGTCCTCTGATGAATATGAATAATATCAAAATAGATATGTATTGAAACTCTTTTTCCAATTAGTGCTCCAAATTCTTAAGGATTTTTATATCTAATGATTAAACTGGAAGTAAAAAAATACTGGTGGCCCTTAAAGATGTGTTAGGAGCCACCAGTAAAAACTAATTTATGATATTGTTACATAATAAGAGCCATCTTTCGATACACACCTTAATTTTGACTAAGAATTATTGTCCAATTTGTTCTAAGATTTGTGTGTAAGCATTCCTATAATGATCGGGGTTAGGATCTTCTCCTATGATCTTGGGTACGTCAAAGTCAGACAGCAGGAAATGGTGTTTGGGTTGAACTTCATGCCTTGCTAAGCAACTCTTGCAACAGGACAAGGGACAGCCGTCAATTGCAATGATGTCACGTCCCGATTTTGCTGTTCTGACAAGTGGTTTGACATCACCACCAACACCAGCAATGCAGGACATTTCAGCGACTTTTTCTCGATCCATTTGTATAGCGATCATGTTAGCGGTTTGTGCTGCGGAGGAACATCCAGAACAAGAATAGACAAGAGGTAAATCAGTTCTTTTCATCTTTGTACACTTCCTTGTTTTTTCTTTGTGATCGATCACAGTATCTTTGGTTTCAGCTGAAATAAATTTAAAATTGTTTGTATTTTAACTTAAATTTACAGTCTAAACCGTGATCGTGATCACGACAATATTTTGTAAAATCTATTATAGAGCTAACTGTGTGTATATAAATCAGCTAGATTAGAAAAAAGCTTATCCCTACTCATAGATTCAAGTGGGAATAAGCTTCTGAAATTTTAATGTTTGGTACACTTAAATTAATCAATTTCCCTGCTAAAGAATTTTAGATAATTTTGTACCATCAAACTTGTCACCCCATCCTTTATTTTCTTCTATAGAAAATTTTAAAAATGGTTCGATATTTGGCAATGGAAAATTGTAATCTATCATGAACTTTATAATTCTCTCCAAAGATTTCAAACTGCTTTCGCCGTATCCTTCAATCACAGTGTGCGCATGACTGATACCAAGCTCATAAATACTTTGTAGTAAGGCGTCGACTGATCCATCAATATTTTGATATAAGCTATACAAATACATGAATTTATCTTTACTCAACTTCTCAAACTCTTCCTCCTCGTATGTTTTGAATTCTGTTAAATTCTC